>NZ_JASDCS010000026.1 GCF_030407815.1 Psychrobacter sp. APC 3281 | reverse complement strand
CGGTATTGACGGTGGAGCTTGGTTTGATTACGCCGCCAATGGGGATGAATATCTTTGTGATTAAGGCGATGGCACCGCACATTAAGCTGAGCGATATGTTCCGAGGGGTGGCTCCATTTATTGTCTCTGATGTAATCCGTCTGGTTATCTTGGTGATGTTCCCTGCGATTTCACTTGTGCTGCTGGGGTAGGCTGAATCTAAACTATAGCTTATAGAGTTATTGTATGAAGCCATATTGCTAATAAAGCAGTGTGGCTTTTTTATAGAGAGAAGCATTTAAAAAAAAGCACTTTTTGTAGAAAAGCGACAGCATTATATGCGCTGGAATGTATACCAGTATGTTCATGTTCGATTGATTACATTCTGATCAGAGAAACTGTGGGATTTATACGATCCATTGTCAACTAGATTTATAATATTAATCTAATTTTTATATTGTAATGTATGAAGTCTATGGTTTTATTTAGAATCCTATTTAATATTAAGTGTATATAAAGCCAGT
>NZ_JASDCS010000025.1 GCF_030407815.1 Psychrobacter sp. APC 3281 | reverse complement strand
ATTGCGTCCTCTGTTGTTGGTATCGATCTGTTTGAGCACATTCGCAATATGATGTATACGACAGTACCTGCGTGGATACTGACGGTGATATTGTTTTGGATGTTCTCAGGACAGACGACCAGTGCTGATCTGAGTCAAGTAACCATACTACAAGGACAGTTAATAGACAGCGGTCTGGTACATGGGTATTCGGTACTGCCATTTGTGATATTGGTTGGACTAGCACTGTTTCGGGTTAATGCGATTTATACGATTATCTGTACGATTGCCGCGGCACTTATTATTACTTATGTGCATAGTTCACCAAGCTTTGGCCAACTGGGCGGTTATCTGTTTGCAGGCTATGCCCCTGCTGAGTCACTAGAGTTAGGGGAAGTAGGTGGAATGCTGTCGCGTGGTGGTGTACAGAGTATGTTCTTTACTCAGGCGATTGTGATACTGGCATTAAGCTTAGGTGGGTTACTAACGGCATTAGGGATTCTGCCAGCACTATTATCTGGTATTAAGGACACATTGACGACATCAGGACGAGCGATATTTGCCGCAGCCATGTCGGCACTAAGCATTAACGTGCTAATCGGTGAGCAGTACTTAAGTATTCTATTATCAGGTACGGCGTTTCGGTCGACGTTTGAGCGCTTACATTTACATCCTAAGAATTTGTCACGGACGATTGAGGATGCGGGGACGGTGATTAACCCATTGGTGCCTTGGAGTGTGTGCGGGGTGTTTATCAGTCAGGCGCTAGGGGTGCCAGTATTAGATTATCTGCCTTATGCGTTCTTCTGTTATTTGTCACTGCT
>NZ_JASDCS010000024.1 GCF_030407815.1 Psychrobacter sp. APC 3281 | reverse complement strand
ACATCATATTGCGAATGTGCTCAAACAGATCGATACCAACAACAGAGGACGCAATAGTACACGTATCAGACAATGGCGACATCTTATCGCCAAAGAACGCCCCTGATACTACCGCCCCCGCTGCTATCGCCACATTGGCATCAAAGGCATTACTCATCCCGATAAAGGCGACCCCCAGTGTGGCAGCCGTGGTCAAACTACTACCTAAAGCGATACCAATAATGGAGGTCAAGATAAAGGCGGAGATATAGTAATACTCAGGTGAGATGAGCTGAAAACCAAAGTACATGAGTGTAGGAATGGCGCCAGACATCATGAGCGCCGCAACCATCAGACCAATAAAGAAGAACAAATAGATGGCACCAATACCACGCATGACCCCTGAGGCCATTTGTGCTTGCATGTCATCAAAGCTCAGACCTTTGGTCATACCAATAGCGAGCAGGACACAGATGGCCAATATAAGAGACAAATGCGGCACCCAGCCAAAGCCAATCATGGTAACACCCATGATACCGATGACGATGGCTGAGATAATAAAGGCGAGCTTGGCACTGATTAATGTGAGGGGTTTTGGTGGCATTGGATGCCCTTATGTTGCTATAGGTTTAGTTTGCTCAGGTATTCGGGGGTGCGCATCTATTTTTCAATATTGATAATCTCTATCCTACTTATAGTTAGCTTTAGTTTTTGCTTTCTATGTTTTCGCTATTAGCTGACTTAGGACAGATTTTACACATAAAAAAAAGCCTCACTGTGAAGTGAGGCTTTTTGCGCTTTTTCAAGCCATATTTGGAGCGGGAAAAGAGATTCGAACTCTCGACCCCAACCTTGGCAAGGTTAT
>NZ_JASDCS010000023.1 GCF_030407815.1 Psychrobacter sp. APC 3281 | reverse complement strand
TCTTAGTTCAATACGTTAGCAACAACACCAGCGCCTACAGTACGGCCGCCTTCACGAATAGCGAAGCGAAGACCTTTGTCCATAGCGATTGGGTGGATAAGCTCTACGCCCATCTCAACGTTATCACCAGGCATTACCATTTCAGTACCGTCTTGTAATTGGATTGCGCCAGTTACGTCAGTAGTACGGAAGTAGAACTGTGGACGATAGCCGTTTAAGAATGGTGTGTGACGACCACCCTCTTCTTTTGACAATACATATACTTCAGCGTCAAACTTGGTGTGAGGAGTGATTGAACCTGGCTTAGCTAGTACTTGGCCACGTTGTACGTCTTCACGCTTAGTACCACGTAGTAGTACGCCACAGTTTTCGCCTGCACGACCTTCGTCAAGCAGTTTACGGAACATCTCTACACCAGTACAGGTGGTTTTTTGAGTGTCACGGATACCAACGATTTCGATCTCGTCGCCAACTTTAACGATACCAGATTCAACACGGCCTGTTACTACAGTACCACGACCTGAGATTGAGAATACGTCTTCGATTGGCATTAGGAATGCTTTGTCGATGTCACGCTCTGGCTCTGGGATGTAGGTGTCTAGTACGTTTAGTAGTTCTACTACAGCTGGTTGGCCGTATTTTTCTTCTGAGCCTTTTAGGGCTTCAGTAGCAGAACCTTTAACGATAGGAGTGTCATCGCCTGGGAAGTCATAGTCGTTTAATAATTCACGAACTTCCATTTCTACTAGCTCTAACAATTCTTCGTCATCAACCATGTCACATTTGTTCATGAATACGATGATGTACGGTACGCCAACCTGACGTGAAAGCAAGATGTGCTCACGAGTCTGTGGCATTGGGCCGTCAGTTGCAGATACTACTAGGATTGCGCCGTCCATCTGGGCAGCACCAGTGATCATGTTTTTAACATAATCGGCGTGACCTGGGCAATCTACGTGTGCGTAGTGACGGCTGTCTGTGTCATATTCTACGTGTGAGGTGTTGATCGTGATACCACGTGCTTTTTCTTCTGGTGCTGAGTCAATAGACGCATAGTCTTTGGCTTCGCCACCAGAGGTGATTGCAGCTACGGTTGCGATTGCAGCGGTAAGGGTTGTTTTACCATGGTCAACGTGTCCGATTGTACCGACGTTGACGTGTGGCTTGTTACGTTCAAACTTGGCCTTTGCCATGGGTATTTCCTCTTTTTTTGG
>NZ_JASDCS010000022.1 GCF_030407815.1 Psychrobacter sp. APC 3281 | reverse complement strand
TGACCCCTGCCGTCAATCCCGTAGAATTAAACTTGGGAGATTTTAGTTACGCAGCTTGACGATAATAATCAAACCACACCTGTCTTGGCGATTGATAGCCCAAACCCTTTTGAATCCTCGTCTGATTGTAGTACAGCTCGATATAACTGATAATATCATTGATGGCTGTGAACCTTGTTTTATAGTCTTGATGATATACCAACTCATTCTTTAATACGCCCCAGAAGCTTTCTATCGGAGCGTTATCGAAACAGTTGCCTTTGCCGCTCATTGAGCCTATGAATTGATGCTGCTTAATGGTCTTGTGGTAGGCGTGACTGCAATACTGGCTGCCTCTATCAGAATGTACAATTAGCCCCTTGCTTGGGCGTTTATTCTTAATTGCCATGTTAAGCGCACGACATACTAAATCTGCGGTCATGCGCTTGTTAATAGCGTAGCCGACAAGCTCTTTAGTGTATAAGTCTTTGACTCCAGCTAAGTACAGCCAACCTTCGTTTGTCCAGATATAAGTAATATCGCTGACCCAAGACTCATTGGGACGCTTGGCGTCAAACTGCTGATTCAGCACGTTGTCATAGACCAGTTTATTGTGATTGGAATCAGTAGTGACTTTAAAGCGCTTATGACGACGGCACTTGATGCCGTGTTCCTCTTTAATACTTCTAACCATGTAGGGACTGATGTCATGGCCTTGATCACTTAGACGCGCATGTAGACGATCTACACCATAACGCTCATATGTTTCAGTATGAGCGGCTTTGACTAGTAGCTCGCAGTGATTACGATGTATCTGCTGATCACTAATGTCACGACTTGACCAGTCATAGTAACTTGATGATTTAACCTTTAATACACGGCACATAGTTGTGATGCTAAATATCTGCTGATTGTCTTTGATAAAAGCGTACTTTACTAGCTGTGCTTGGCGAAGTACGCCGTCGCCTTTTTTAATATCTCGCGCTCCTCCTCAGCAACTTTAAGCTGGCGCTTTAGCCGTTTTACTTCTTCAAGGGCGCTCATAAGATCAGGATCGTATTGCTCAGTGCCCACAAGCTTGCCCTGATTGGCTTTATTCTGCCAGTTAGATAAGGTTTGCATGGCGATCCCGAGCTGCTTTGCAGTAGCTGAAATATTGCCATTATTATCCGCTATCTTCTTGACAGCTTCTGCTTTAAATTCTGTGCTGTAAGTTCTAACTTTCTTGGTCATGGTAAACTCCTCGTTGAGTCGTTAGTTTACCAAGTTTACTTGTACGGTTTCTTCAGCATAGCTCA
>NZ_JASDCS010000002.1 GCF_030407815.1 Psychrobacter sp. APC 3281 | reverse complement strand
TTGACGAACGCCTCTACCTTCTTGATAAAGTGAACCCAGTTGATATTGAGATGCAACATGACCTTGCTCAGCTGCTTTTCGATATGATTCAGCAACTATAGAAAAATCCTCTCCTAAATAAGATCTTTTTCTTTTACGGACAAAAATCTTCCTTGCTAACTTAAAAACCATTATGTATTCTTAGAAAATATATTATTTATGTTAAAGAGAAGCAGTACTAAACGACTTGGTTGTTTCCATATACTTAATTATGGCATTGTATCATTCTTAGTATTATACTTTTGAATAAAATATTTTTTAACACAGTACAGGTTGTCATCTATATGTGGGCTAATTGTTTTTGAACCAGCCATTTTTATATTTTTAAGTATAAAGTTAGGTATATCCCAATAGAGCCAGTGGATTAATCCCTAGAATCTATTCATAGACCACGTAAAATAGACTAATACAATGGCGTTACTTATAACAAACTTTAAGAATAGTTATATCTGTTAGGCTTTACTCGATTACTTTATATTCTCATAATAAACTTAAAAGATAGTCTCTTAGACTACGCTCCAAAACCTCAAATTTTTCAAAATATCTTTTTTATCAAATCATCAGTATCTTGTAGCACTACGCATATAGACCACTCAATCATAATTAGCCATTTGTTAGTGATCATCTTATCAAAAACCTTTTCCACAGCTCTGTGACTACGCTCACGGATGTTAGTCTCATTTAGAATGATGCATTTTTTTGAGAGTTAAAAGAGAATAAGAGAATAACAAACGCAGAGCACCATTTGATGCCCTGCGTTCATTAGATTGAACTGTATTTACAGAATACTGCGTCTAAATTGTAGATAAACCGCTGTGATTGCCGCTGCATCCTCTATCTGCGGATAATGACCTAACATAGGCATATTGGTTATATCAGCATTGGGTATCAGTTGACGATAACGATCAATCATATGCTGACCTGAGATAGGATCTTTGGCACCTGCGATCAATTTCATCGGTACAGTACTGTCGATAATCGCACCTACCCATCGCTCGCGGTATTGCTGACGCTGTGGTATATAGTTAATCAACTTATGCATCACACCCAATCCATCATTGTGATTTAACAGCTGCCATAGCGTATCTATCACCTCTACTGTGGGCTGCGTTTCAGGGCCAAATATTCGCTGTAGACTGCCCGCAAATTTCTGCTTATTAATCAGCTTTGATACCAGAGGACCTAATGGAGATAGCAATAGTTTCTGTACCAAGATAGGTTTGTGCGTCTCAGGGAATAGACCACCGTTTAAGAAGCATACGCTAGCAATGTGTCGCTCAGCGCTCCCTTCGACTTGTCTTGCTAGTAACTCCTGAGCCACCGTATCACCATAATCATGCGCTAATATATGATAATCACTGACGTCCAGTTTTTGCAAAACAACTTGATAAATATCAGCCTGTTCACTGATTAGATAGCGCGCGTTTTTGGGTTTATCTGATAACCCAAACCCTAGCATATCGAGTGTGATGACATAATAATGTTCGGTTAGCGCGTCCCACATGCCCTCCCAGTCCCAACTGGCACTAGGGTAACCATGAATTAACAGCAATACAGGTGCACTTTTATCCCCTGCATACCGAGTGAATATTTGATGCCCATGAATGGATTCATATTGCCCCTGCCATTGCCACTCATCAAGAGTTATCATTAGCGACTTACTCCTCAAATGACGGGTCGGTGCGGCGCAATTTTCTCAACAATGCAGGCCATGCGATGTCGCCATTTGCGCCTCTGGTCACTTGCTCTGATGCAGCTTGGATACCAGCCAATATTTGTGCTGGTATTGGTGTCAATGCACCGCCCCCACTCTGCGCTTTGATCTGAATCTCGCAGGCTCTTTGCATGATATACATGTATAAGAACGCATTGGCAACCGTATCGGCACAGGTGAGCAGACCATGGTTACGCAAAATCATAAAGTGAGCATCGCCTAAATCAGCAACCAACCGGACCTTTTCTTCAGGGTTTAATGCGACACCTTCGTAGTCGTGGTATGCCAAGTTAGATAGTGGAAATAATGATTGTTGCGAGATGGGCAGTAGACCTTTTTCTTGCGCTGAGACAGCAACGCCATCATTTGTGTGCAGATGAATGACGCAGTGCGCATCATCACGAGCTTCATGCACAGCACTGTGAATGATAAATCCAGCTGGATTTACGTCAAACTCTGATGGTGCTACTTTTTCGCCTGCTTTATTGACCTTGACCAGACTAGAGGCGGTAATCTCTTCAAATAACATCCCGTACGGATTGATTAAAAACTCATCCTCAGTACCTGGTACGCGCGCAGAGATGTGAGTGAATACCAAATCGTCCCAACCATAAGAAGCAATCATTCGATAACAGGCGGCAAGATTTACGCGCATCTGCCACTCTTGTTCGCTCATGTTATGGTGTACACTCGAGGTTGAATCTGTTGATGTCGCGGTTTGCATAGTCGTTTGCATGGTGTATTCCTTTACTGTGTTAGATATCCTGAATGATTACTTTACACCATTTCATAAAACCAAATCTGTCAAAAACATTACACTTATGAATATCAATCATTATTTAAATAACGACCCATGGTTTAGTCAATTGCCAGCCATTGTGCAGCCACTACTGGCAGGCGATGCGGTGCTAAAGGTATACCAAAAAGGTCAAATGATTCATGCCATCGGTGACAACGATGATGCAGCGCTACACTTTGTCGTATCGGGTACGATTAGGGTCTGTAATGTGAGCGCTAGTGGCCATGCTATGACACTGGCGCATCTATCTAGTGGCGAGTGGTTTGGTGAGATATCTATCATAGATGACAATCCTCGCACCCATGATGCGTGGACGATTAACAAAGTAACGCTCATCTCTATCCCTAGAAATCTGGTGATTCAAACAGCGCAGTTGCATCCGATTTTATACAAGCACCTCGCGCTTATAACCTGCGAGCGAATCCGACGAGCATTTGATTGGATTGACGATGCTACCTCACTCAATACCTCAGCGCGATTGGCTAGCATGCTGATTGGACTGATCGATACTTATGGTAAGCAAATAGGAGACGATATCAAAATAGATCTGCGCTTATCGCAAGAAGAGCTGGGCTTTATGCTTGGCACTACTAGACAAACCATCAATAAAATCATTCAATCGTGGCAAAAGCAGCACCTTATCGATATGCACTATGGTTTTATCACTATAAAGGACAAACCCCAGTTAATGGCAATGATGAACTCTTCCTAATTTGAATGTATAAAATCATCTCAGAAAGCACTTCAGCATCTAACTTATTAGAGTTAGCATCAACCGCCTTAACATGTTCTTAACAGACCACTTGCTATGGTAAGGAATGACGTTTCCTACCATCTGTTGAGAAGTATCTGTATGTCCATACCTCAAGTCATCAAAACCAATGCGCTAAAAATCAACGCACCCAACGCTAACGCAAAAACCAGCTACCTTAGTAAGCTCTATGATCGTGAGATAAGTCTCAGTTATCTTATTCTCATCGTAGCTGTATACTTGGTAGCGACTGCAAATCTTGCGTTTTTTCAGCAGGTACTGGCGGTCTATCCATTTAGCACAAACATGGGCTTTATACTCTCCATCATAGGTTTGTTATTTGGACTGATGTGGCTGGTATTACAACTACTTTGCTATCGTCCCATTGCTAAGCCCATATTGATTGCGCTACTGATTATCGCTGCCATCTGTGGTTATTTTACCGATGCTTATGGGACGATATTTGACACCAACATGCTGATCAACAGTCTGGAGACCGATCAAGCAGAGGCGATGGGGTTGTTTGCCCCTAGCATGGTTATTCGACTGCTGATATTAGGCGTGTTACCAGCATTTATCATTAGCAAAATTCGTCTGAAACGCTCTACGTGGCAGCGAGGCATACTACAAAAAACAGCCACCTTGATACTGTCTATCGCACTGATCGCAGTTTGTATTTTGCCGTTTGGTGACCAGTACGCCAGCTTCTTTCGTCAACATAAACAAGTCCGTTCTTATGCCAATCCGATCACGCCTATTTATTCTACGATCAAACTTGGCGAAAACTATGTCAATGAGCTGCGGCGTCCTGATACTTTCACGCTACATGCGACAGATGCAAAGCGCGTAGTCTCTGCTAATAGTATTAATGGCAATGCTAAACCAAAACTGATGGTATTTGTGGTTGGCGAAACGGCTCGCGCAGATCATTTCGGCTTGAACGGCTATACACGCAATACCACACCGCTGCTCTCAAAGCAGACGGACCTTTATAGCTTTAAAGATGCCGTCTCCTGCGGCACTTCTACGGCTTATTCAGTGCCATGTATGTTCAGTTATGCAAATCGAACAGACTACGATATCGATACCGCCAAGTATAACGAAAATGTATTAGATACGCTAAGCAAGCAAGGGGTCAATGTCATTTGGCGCGACAATAACTCTAGCTCAAAAGGCGTGGCCGATCGCGTTACTTTTGAAGACTACAAAACAGCTGACACAAACCCCAACTGCGATGTTGAATGCCGAGATATCGGTATGCTTGACGGGTTTGATGAACTTGTAAAGTCAGGCAGCTCACAGAAAGAGATGCCGAAAGACAAGCTTATTTTGCTGCATCAAATGGGTAATCATGGACCCGCCTACTATCAGCGCTATCCAAAAGAGTTTGAAGCGTATAACCCTGTTTGCATGACCAATGAGCTGTCTAAATGTGATGCTCAGTCTGTGATAAATGGCTATGATAATGCGATTCGCTATACCGATTACTTTTTGAACAATTTGATTGATACGTTAAAGCCTTATGAGCAAGATTATGATGTGGTAATGGTATATATTAGTGATCATGGAGAAAGTTTGGGTGAAAATAATATCTACTTGCACGGCCTACCCTATAAGTTCGCACCAGATACCCAAAAACACGTGCCTACGATAGTTTGGTCGCCTAATAGCAATAGCATCGATACTGAAAGTCTTTCTAGTATGGTCAATCAGCCAGTGTCACACGATTTTATTACCCCGACATTGCTTAGCTTTTTTGGTATTACCACCGATGAAGTCAAAGGTGAAGCAACCCTTTTTTAAAGTAAATAACTAAATCCGTTTCTATATTGTTTTAGGTCACCACTATTTTTTAGGTCAGCATCATGTACAAGATACTCGTTATTGAAGACAACCCCGATATCGTGGCCAATATTTATGCTTTCTTTGAGCCAAAAGGGTTTGAGTTGGACAACGCGCATAACGGCTATAGCGGATTAACACTCGCCTCAAACAATCGCTATGACGTGATACTACTCGATGTGATGCTACCGGGTATGGATGGCACGCAGCTGTGCAAAAAACTCAGAGAAGAGTTGCATGACAAAACGCCCGTGCTAATGCTCACGGCTCGCGATACAATCTTAGATAAAGTCGCTGGGTTTGATAGCGGCGCTGACGATTATTTGGTCAAGCCGTTTTCGTTGGTTGAGCTGGAGTGCCGTATCAAAGCGCTCATACGTCGCACCGAGGACGATCATTTTGCCCACAGTATTGCCGTCGGAGCGTTGTCCTTAAACAATAGCGAGCATACCATTATGCGCGACGGACAATCACTGAAGCTTACCCCAACTGGCTTTAAAATATTGCACATCCTAATGAGCGCAGCGCCTAGAGTCGTCAGTAAAACTGAGATTGAAGAAAAAGTATGGGGACTAGACATACCGAGTAGTGACGCACTGCGCACCCATCTGCACAGCGTGCGCGCGCAGGTTGATAAGCCATTTGACACACCTATGATAGTCACAGTACCTGGCGTAGGTTACCAAATTGTTGACCCTAACAAATCGGCAAGCGCGTAGTCATCATTACAGTATGGATTGAATAAAAATTATCCAATTTACTGACTGACCGTATCGTATTTGTCGCTCTATTATATATAGCCCTGTTATATATCGCCTTCTTCTATTAGGTTGTCCCATGCCATGCTCAATATAGACTCGATAGCCAATAAGTTCAGACTGTCTTACTTCATATTCGCGTTATTACTGTGCGCAGCTTTTGTCAGTATTTTCTTGTACGCAGAGAGCCGAATAGAGCAAGATTTGGTCAAGGCTCGCCTGTTGCAGCAGCTAGAGCTTAGCCAAGAAAAGTATGGTGACCAGCCTATCTATATCGCTGACCCAGGTATCAAGATTTATCGCTATGACAAAGCACCTGCTAGTTTACAAGCGATAGCCAATGACACGGTGCAAGAGACTTCTGTCACTGTTAATAAAGCCTCTGGAGCAGGTCATGCCAACCTGCATCTTTTCGCCTACACCCAAGATGGTCAAACCTATATTTTGACTTACCTAGAAAACACCGAAATGGTGATGGGAAATTACCCAGTCTTGGCGATATTTGAGCACCTAGAAGACATATTTGCAGATACGCTAAAGGTAGCCGTGATTTTAAGCTTACTTATCGCCGCTATCTTCTCTCAGTTGTCTTCCAAACAAATCATTAAGCCTCTATTGGATTTGAAGCGAGCTGTCGAAACCGACCATCACAACTTAAGCGATTTAACACATTTGCCATCTGAGGTTGGTGTCTTGGCACGGGCTATCGATGAGAAAAACCACAAGTTAGAGCAATATCTCAAACGTGAGCAACTGTTTACTGGTGATGTCAGCCACGAGCTGCGCACGCCATTGACTATTATCATGGGAGCTTCTGAAGTGTTGGCCTCGCAATTAGACGCTGACAGCCACTTAAATGAGTTTACCAATCGCATCAGCACTACTGCCAAAGAAACTTCTGAGATTATCACTGCCCTGCTTCTACTATCGCGCGCGCCTGAAAAGTTAGATGCACCGCAAACCTCTATCAACAGTATCGCTTTAGCGGAAATGCAGCGCCTGAAGTATTTGCTGCGGTATAAGTCTGTCACTTGTCAGATAATTTCTGAGCAGGAATACAGCGCTTACGTACGTCCCGAACTCCTAAAAATGGCACTAGGCAATCTCATAAAAAATGCGTTTCAATATACCGATGATGGCGAAGTAACCATTACTATCGATGACGAAAAAATTACGGTAACTGATACTGGCTTAGGTATTCCTGAAGCGATGATGCCTTTACTTTATGAACGGTTTGAGCGATTAAAGTCTCAATATAATAGCGAGCAAACAATCCTGTCGTCAGAGCATGAGACAAAACATAAGGTTGAAGGCTCAGGTCTAGGACTCAGTATCGTCCAGCGTATCATGTCGCATATGGGCTGGCAGCTCACTCACCAAGCCAATCGCTCAGGTGGTAGCACCTTTAGTATTTATTATAAATAACCTCGTGATAGCTCAAAGACATATTCATTTCCTAATCATAATTACTGATTGGGAAACGACAAATTTAAACAACCATTATGCTTTATTCTCATCCCTCTATATCCTCTTAACGTTTTCTTAACATCTCCCATCTTATACTCAGGCTATCTTAATTTTAATAGACCGTTAAGAATGCCCTATGAAGCAAATCACTCATACCAACCTTATAGACCCATCAGCCGAGCATAGTTCTGTCAACCAAACAGCACATGATAGTGCACTTGCAGCTGACAGCTTTGCAGGTCATGCCAAAGGTAAAACAGGGTTTTACCGCATCATAAAAGCCACTGACTACTCTATAGATGGCTTTAAAGCCGCATATAAATTGGAAGCGGCTTTTAGACAAGTGGTGTGGCTCAACCTTGTACTGCTAGCTGCTGTCATCGTTATGCCTTTTGCACTTGGTATAAAAATGATGCTAGTCGTCGTTTCTTTTTTGTCATTGATTGTTGAGCTGCTCAATACAGGACTCGAAGCCTGTGTCGACCATACTTCCACTGCCAGACACCCGCTCGCAAAAATCGCAAAAGATGTCGGCTCTGCGGCGCAGTTCTTAGCGTTAAGTTTGTTAATGGTTTTATGGGTAATGGCGTTGTCTGTTCTATTTTATTAGAGTCTGCTCTATTTTATTAAAGCATGCCGAGCACTCGCCTAAGAGCGAAACGCGCTGCTAGCGCTATCTTAGGTAAACAATAAAACGAAGGTCGCATTAAGAACTATCAACATCGTATATACGTTATTAGGTGTAGTCATGACTTTAGAAAACAACGCAATGACTTGGGACTGGCTAAAACTACTGTGCGTGACCATCATGGCCACCTTAGTTTTTGAGCATAGCCAGTTAGATGTACGCATCAGTGAGCTTTTTTACAACAATGGACACTGGCTACTCGAAAAAGACGCGCAGCCTTATGCATTTATCTTTTATGATTTACCCAAAGCATTATTGATTCTATTGGCTGTCTACCTCATAGCCCTTTTAATCATCAAGTATAGACAGTCAAGGCTTAATGCTACTGCCCTAAACTGCAATAAGCTAAATCGCAGTAAGCTCAGTCATAATAAGCTTGATAAATTTATACTTCCTTTGCCTATGCGCGAGATTGGCTACCTACTGATTATATTGGCGATTGTACCTGCTACCATTGCCACGCTCAAAGGCGTCACCCATGTTAGTTGCCCAAATGACTTGGTTATTTTTAATGGGGATTTACCCTACTTCAATCTTTGGCAAAACATCGTAGCAGCAACGCCTGCCAGATGCTTCCCAGCAGCTCACGCCAGCGCAGGGTTTTCTTTATATGGACTGGCTTTTTTACCGACATTAAGAAAATACTGCTACCAGATAGTCATATCAGTAACGGTCTTAGGCTGGACAATGGGACTGTATAAAATGCTGTTTGGTGATCATTTCTTTAGCCATACATTGGTCTCAATGCTGCTTTCATTAACCATAGCTTGTGCGCTCGCAGCCCTATTTTTCAAACAATCGATTAAAAATGAAGCACACAGCACCAACGATGATAAAAGACATACTGGTCTTAGCTTGTCTAGCATTGAGCACTCTAACACTTAAAGTCAGCACTTAGGTTCAGTACTTATGCATCAGTACTGTTGCATAAGTACTCAGCTTCAATAATTAGGTATCAGTACTTAGCATCCATACTTGGAATTGACGTTCAGACATGACAGAGTCGTTCGTTATCTCTTTACTAAAATAGCACTACTAAGTATTTGAAAAACCCTGTATAAATAATAAACAATCACTGGCTTATTGTTAAGCAAACGCACGGATAGCGCTTGTGAATAAGCTCCTCTATATCAATAGCCTGTAAAGGAATGTAGCTATGCGCTTGTTGTCTACTAGGCCAAAACCTTCGCATATCTATTCTTTTTTGACCATTTTATTATTGCTCATAGGCGCTGCAAATAGCAGTCAAGCTGCCAGTTACGCTATTAATCCTGCCAGCACTCATATTCGATTTTCTATCGAACGCTTTAAGAGTTCAGCCACGACTGGTGGCTTTTACAATATCAAAGGTCAATTACAATACGATCCAAACTTAAGATCAGGTGATATCTCATTAATCATACCGATAAACTCTTTAAATACGGGCAACCCTTCTTTTAATAATAGTCTAACGGGGCCTGAATTTTTTGATATGCAGAGATTTCCTTCAGCACATTTCGAATCGACGAAATGGCATTTTAATCAAGATAAAAAAAGGCCTCAGGTTACTCGGGTAGATGGACAACTGACACTGCATGGCGAGACCCACCCACTTAGCCTAACCGCGACTAAGTTTAATTGTTATCTAAACACGAGCATCAGAAAAGATGTTTGCGGTGGTGAGTTCACTGCCACGATTGATCGCACAAAATGGAATATACACAAATTCTCTTGGTTTGGACTGACTAAAAACCTCGACTTAAACATCAAAGTTGAGGCTACTAAACAGTAGCAATTTTGATGTCTCGACAGTGTTTTTTATGATACTGCTTTTTATCACCATTTTCAAAATGAGGACACACCCTAGTAGAAATGAGTGGTGATTTGTGGGCATTTTATGAGAAGGTATAAGGGATGATTGATCAGTATTGGAAGGACATTATGAAACCACTTTTTGCGGTCATGCCAGCATTATCATTTTCAGTGGTCATAGGATTTGGCGCCTCTACCGTAGCGATGGCCGCTGGCGTCAGTTTCCAAGAAAATACTTTGCCTAGCAGCACAAGCTTACCCAATATCAGTCCCACCAATAGTGCGCTTGCCAATCGCGGTGCTTACGTGGCTCGTACAGCCGACTGTATGGCCTGTCACCGTGATGACTATAGTGGCGGCGTGCCGATTGAGACGCCCATTGGCAATATCTACTCAACCAATATCACACCATCGACGCGCTATGGCATCGGCAACTATACCGAAGCCTATTTCAAAAAGGCTTTGCGAAAAGGTCGTGCACCCAATCATCAGCTTTATCCTACGATGCCTTACCCGTCTTATCATGGCATGACAGATGAGGATATCAGCGCCTTGTTCGCGTACTTTCAGACCGTTGCTATCGTAGATAAACCACCTGAAAAAACCACTCATTTGCCTTTCCCGTTAAATATTCGTAGCTTAATGCTGGCATGGAATGTCATCAATGTGCCCTCTACTGAAAATCGTTCAGGGTTAACTGAAACTCAGCAGCGCGGTGAATACTTGGTCAATAACTTAGAGCACTGCGGTACTTGTCATACGCCGCGCAACTTAACTCAAGGCCTCGATAAAGATCGTTATTTATCCGGCGCACCACTTGGTAAATGGTTTGCACCAAATATCACGCCTGACAACGACACAGGTATCGGCCTTTGGAGCGAAATGGATATCGTAACTTACCTGCGTACAGGCACTCTTAATAAGCGCGCTTACGCGGGCGGGCCAATGGCAGAAGCCGTGGCGCACAGTACGCGTTATCTCACTGATGAAGACCTGATAGCGATGGCTGACTATTTAAAAGTCGTTCCAGCCATTAAGACCGATGATTATTTGATACCTGTCAATGTCTCTCGCCTGCCGCAGCCAGTCAGCAACTCGATTACTTATGACTTGCTAGAGCAGAAAGACTATCTGGCGCATGCCAAAACCAATATTGCCAATAGTTCCAACAATAGCGGTCTGAACAGCAATTCGCCAAAAGATTTATATCTCATCCATTGCGCCAGTTGTCATGGGGTCGATGGTTACGCACAGCCCGATGCCCGCTATGCCTCCATCGTTGGTTTGAGTAGCATTCGCCGCGTAAAACCTGATGCACTCATTGGCGTCATTGCCTTTGGGGCAAAAGGTGCATTTAATACAGCACCAAAAATGCCCGGTTTCTCAAAAGATTTAAGCCCTAGACAAATCGCTAGTATCACTAACCATGTACGAGTCACATTTGGTGGTCTACCAAGCAGCGATGTCAGCGCGGCGGATGTCACGCGTGTTATAAAAGAGAAAAGCTAGCTATAAAGAATAGGCATAAATTAGTATTTTCAATAACATCGCAAAGACTTAGCACGATAAGGATAATTCTATGAATGACCTGCTCCAATCTCCCACGCGGCGACAACTGCTCTCAATGATAGGCAAGACGGCAGGCGCGACCGCGATGTATCAAGCGATGACTACCTTAGGGTTTGCATCTGAGTCGAGCTTTAAAGAGGAGATGAACCTCAAAGGCGCACCGGCAGGTGCCAGCATCGTGATTTTGGGCGCAGGATTGAGTGGTCTGACTGCCGCCTATGAGTTACGCAAAGCAGGCTACAAAGTGACTGTATTAGAGTACCAAAATCGTGGTGGCGGCCGTAGCTGGACACTCAATAGCGGTGACAAATACACGGAGCTGGGCGGTGCTGAAGTTACTTGCGACTTTAAAAAAGGCAATTACTTCAATGGTGGGCCATGGCGCTTGCCCATCCATCACTATGCGGTCTTTCATTACTGCAAAAAGTTCGGCGTGGCATTGCAGCCTTTTATCCAAACCAATGATCGTGCTTATCTACACCGTACCAATCATTTCGATGGGGCGCCGCAGCGCTTGGGCGAAGTACAAAGCGATATTCGCGGTTATGTGTCAGAGTTATTATCCAAAGCCGTCAATAAAGGCAGTCTCGATAGTACCGTTGATAAAGAGGACAAAGAAAAATTACTCGAAGGACTAAAGGGCTGGGGCGTGTTAGATAACAACTACCGTTACGTCAAAAGCCATGAAACTGGTAAGCATCGTGGCTATAGTGTATATCCCGGTGGTGGTCTGATGCCTGATGCCAAGCCATCAACCCCCATCCCAATGGACGAATTATTAGACTCAGGTATGTGGTCGGATATTTATACCAACTATACCGTCCATGTGCATCAACCAGCGATGTTTCAGCCCGTTGGCGGTATGGGAAAAATCGGTGATGCGTTCACGCGTGAGTGTCGCGAGATGATTACCTTCAACGCCAAAGTCACTAAAATCAATCAAAACGAAACTGGTGTCACCGTTGACTATGTCGATAGCAACAGCCCTGACGGTGCAGCCAAAACAATGCGCGCAGATTGGTGCATTTGCACCATCCCCTTATCCATCTTGACGCAGATTGATATCAATGTCTCCGCACCAATGAAGCAAGCAATGGCAGCCGTTCCTTATGATAGCTCTTACAAAGTGGGTTTGGAGTTCAAACGGCGGTTTTGGGAAGAAGACGAATGGATCTATGGCGGCATCACTTATACTGACATGCCTATCTCGCAAATCTCCTACCCGTCACAAGACATGTTTAGCACAGGCTCGGGCGTGCTACTTGGTGCGTATGGGTTTGGAGAGGCGTCGTACAAGTTTAACTCATTGACACCCAAAGAACGTATCAATGCCGCGCTCGCCTATGGCAAACAGATTCATCCGCAATATACCAAAGAGTTCCGCTCAGGCACATCCGTCGCATGGCACCGTATCCCTTGGTCGCTTGGCTGCTACGGTATCTGGAGCGAATCAAGTCGTAAGCAGTATTACAATACGCTTTGCGAGATTAATCACCGTATCGTACTGGCAGGTGAGCATTGCTCACATATTCCTGCATGGCAAGAGGGCGCGATATTATCCGGTATGGATGCCGCCAAACGCTTACATCAAAAGGCTAAAAAGCTTGGATAGCTAGTTTTTGAGTAATGAGCTTTGAATAACAACTCTGCCGTTCAAGCAAGGATGATAACAATGAGACTAGGCACATTAGAAATAATTATGAACGTGGTGACAGCAAACTCAATCAAATTATCTAGCTCGCTCAGCTCGAGCAAGGCAATAATGATGCTCATGGTTGGCGGATCGATAGTGTTAACAACGTTGTCAGGCTGTAGTCAGTATAAAGCAGAAAACGTAGCTACTATCGCCAAACCGCAGACAGCGCCCATGGTATTTAAAAATAATTTTGACAATCAAGCCAGTCGCAATCAGGGCGCATGGGGCGGCGTATATATGACCAAAAAAGAATTGGCTGAACCCACCAGCAATATTGTCGATATAGGCTCAATACCAAAAATGAGCGAAGATGGCAGCATGCAGCAGTGGCTCGCCAAGTTTGAAGGCAGCGCACAAGGCAAGACGGGATTTTTCACGACCAATGGTAAGAAACTCTACGATGACTCTTGTGCTGGTTGTCATATGCAAAAAGGTGAAGGTGCACAAGGCGCTGGCTACTATCCACCGCTAGCTGACAACAGTAAGATGCAATCGAAGTATTATATTATTAGTGTCGTTATCAATGGCCTGCGCGGTATGCCATCATTCTACCGCATGATGAATGACGAGCAAATAGCATCTGTCACACAATACGTGCATAGCGATCTAAATAGCTTCACAGATATAGTGACCCCTACCAATGTCGCACAGCTACGCCATGACTTCCCACCAGGATCAGATCCTAGTGAGTAAGTGAGTGTAGCTATCTTACGAAGCACATTAACTTATAAAATAAAAGCAGTCTTTTAAGTCAGTTGCTCTTTCTATAAGAAACCCAAACTATTACATAGCGCTTTAAATACGCTTAGGCGGTACAGAATACGTGCCGACTACGTGAGCCACGATGTCATCAGAGCCTTCTGAATAAAGAGAGACTTCGCCCACTATCAACGTGCGGCCTACTTTCATCAAGGTACATTCGGCGATAATACGAGCATTTGCTGATGGCTTACGCAAGAAGTTGATGGTCAAACTCGTCGTCACCGTCAATGGGACAATACCGATTCTTCCGAGTATCGCCACATAGATAGCGACATCAGCAACGGCCATCATGACAGGTCCCGAAACTGTGCCACCGGGACGCAACTCATTTACACCGATCTCATGCGATAAGGTCGCGCCATTTTCGTTGACCGCCTCGACGACGCATTTGGTTTGGGGAAACTCCAATGCCATAAAGGCGCTGATTTCTTCTTTGGTTGCAGACATAACTCTTCCTTGAATTGAACTGTCCATGTTGATTCGTTTAATACATTTATACGAGCATCGCTAGATAGCAAAATAGCAACTACTTCCGCCTATGCTACGGTGCTCTTTTAATGTCCTAAATTACGTACCGACTATACATATATCAATGTATCACGGGCGTGCCTTCTGTACTAAAGGCAAATCCTTTATTGCTAAAGTTACCGATCATGACCGCCTCGATAACTGGTTTAACCGTTTCATCCACACCCTCTACTTCGATGATAAAGTTGGCACCAGAACCGCCTTTATCCTCTTCTTTTTCAACGATATAGTTGAGCGTGGCCATCGCTGGTAGCTCGATAGGCTTATCTAGATATGATTTGACCAATGCTCCATCTGTATCGTAATAATCAATTTTATTGATATACAGTGACTTTTTGAGCGTGGTATTACGTACACTCAGCGTGGCCGATAGCAGCACTTTGCGAGCGTCTCTATCGGTATAGATATCAGAATAAATCGGCACATAAAAGGTTTGCTTGTAACCAAACTGACTGTGATCCACGTATGAGGTAATCGCCAACTCTTTAATCGGGTCTTTTTGATGCTCAGACAAAAGAACGTTCGGGTCTTGCACTGATTGATCACAACCTGACAGTAGTGTCATTATGGCGATCAGTAGGACAGAGATACTTCGCTTATTCATAATCATTTCCCTATACCTTCTGGTATTACTGCAATGGCAAGCTGCTATTTTATTTTCACACCCACACTACGTAAGAACTGATTGATATGTTTGTTGGCGCCATAAATCACCAGTACATCGCGCTCTTGCAATACTTGCTCAGGCGTCGCCAAACCTTGAATGCTAGGCTTGCTCTGCGTACGACCAAAGCTGTCTTCATAATACTCATAGCGCAACGTACTAAGCAATCGGATATTGAACTTTTGCTCTAACTGTAAGTCGTCGACAGTCTTACCAATCAGCACATTTGGAATCTTAATCTCTACCATGCTGAAGTTATCGCTTAACTCAAACGAATCAACAAAATAGCGTAGTGACAGACGCTTGGCCCAGCGATTGGCCGCTTCTTTTTCAGGGTGAATCAAATCATCCACGCCGATGGCTTGTAGGACTTTTTCGTGTAGCGGATTGATACTACGGCTAATTAAACGCTTGGCTTTTAACGTCTTAAATAGCGCTGTTGCCATAACATTGGCACCTTGATCTTCACCAATCGCTACAATGACAATATCAGTATCAACGATTGGTAATCCGCTAACCGTATACTCGTCCGTGGCATCCATACACAGCGTATGCGAAATCACTTCTTTGTAAGCTTCAACCCGTTGCATACTACTATCAATAGCAATCACTTCATGCCCTTGACTGGTCAATGCCGATCCCAATGATGCCCCAAAATTTCCTAGTCCTACGATGATATACTTCATAACTTAAACAACCTTTTTTAATATTTTTTGCTATTTATTAAGAACGACTCAGTCTGTTTACGACGGTTTAATTAACTGTTTGCGACGGATTAGTTAATCGTAATTTCTTCCGTAGGATAGCGATAATTACGTTGGCGCATATTTTTAAGCAGTGCGATAAATATCGTCAGCATACTGACGCGGCCAACGAACATAATGACCGAAACTACTATTTTACTAAAATCTGATAAGTCTGCTGTCAGGTTTAAACTTAGGCCCACCGTGCTATAAGCTGAGAAGCACTCAAACACCACTTTAATCAAATCAAGCTCTGGCTGATCATAACTGATGAGTGTCACGCCCGTACCGATGACCAGTAGCGACAGCCACATAATAGAAAATGCACGGCGAACTGAAATCTCAGCAATTTCCCGTTTAAACACCTCTATCTTGGTCTGACCACGCGCTAGGCTTAATGTATTCAATAGCGCAATCGCAAAGGTACTGGTCTTAATACCACCACCTGTCGAGTTTGGCGACGCACCAATCCACATCAGAAATATCGTCAGCATTACCGTTGGAAACGTAAGCTCACCCATATCAATGACATTAAATCCTGCGGTACGCGGGGTAGCCGCCGTAAAAAACCCGGTTACGAGCTTGCCAAGGAAGCTCGTGTGGTCAGCGAGCACATTATTGTATTCAAATATCATCACCCCAATAAGACCGACTAGTAGTAATGCACCTGTAGTAATCAAAGTAATACGGCTATTGATATTAAGTAACCAAGGCTGATAGATGTAGCGTTGATCATGACGATTTATCAGCCGCTGAGCACGATAACGTAAATACCTAAGCACATTGACCACGATGGTAAAACCCATACCACCGAAGATAAATGTCATCGCCAGAATCAGCTGTAGTGAATAATTAAAACGTAGTGAATCATCATACAAGCCAGCACTAAAGGTCGAAAATCCAGCATTGCAAAAAGCAGAAATCGCATGAAAGACTGAAAAAAATAGCTGCTCAGACCAATCCATATTGGGTATGTCATAAATACTGATATAAATCAGCGCAGCCGCTACCGCCTCGACCGCAAATGTGACGTATAAGATAGACTTGAGTGTCGACACCACATCACCCATACCGCGCATATAAGACATCTCACTGATGCTGGCTTGCGTCTCATAACTGACACCGCCCTTAAAGAAATAACTAAAATAGGTCACAAAGGTCAAAATACCTAAGCCGCCAATTTGTATCAGACCCATAATAATGACTTGGCCAAAAGTCGTAAAATAGGTGGCAGTATCCACTACGATAAGTCCCGTCACACAAACCGCACTGGTCGCAGTAAAAAGCGCATCCACAAAAGACAGCGGCTGCGTCGTCGCATTGGGCATCATCAATAGCAAGGCACCAACCAGCACCACGACTAAAAAGCTTAGAATAAAAAACTGGGCAGGATGTAGAAAGGTACGATTGAGATTGAAATTATGATCGGAGAGTTCGCGGACGAAGGTGACAAACACCGCTATCTTTATCGCGACAAAGCCATCAACGGCAGCAGATAGACCCGAACGTACTAAGTCCGTAAAATGCGCGGTCAATAAAATGATAATGGCAATGCTAGTCAGCGCGTCAAAGATGGCGACTTTATTAAGCGTTAATGGCTTTTTGGTATAGATGTAACGACCAGCGGTCACCATAAAACTAAGGAAGATGATGACCAAATAGAAAATATGGAATACTTGCTGGAGCCACGTCGGTAGTGTAAAACCACTATCTAACAAGGCAATCGCTACCCCGATGACACTAATGAGAATCGTAAAATTGTTTAATAATCGATAACGCGTGGCTGCATTCATAGCCTGAGTCCATGACAACAATAACCACGATACTTATACTCCTTTTTTATCATATCCACAAAAAGTGATTTAAGTTAATCGTAACCAATTATTGAGTCATAGCAGGTATTGATAAGCTAGATACTGATAACCAGAGCGAGATAAGAAGTGCGCATTAGGAAGTAACGGTTTTAATAACTCTATAGTTTAATGCTATCGCCTATACACACTTATTAAACCTCTTCTTTTACTCTTGCTATTTTTACACCGCCCCATGTCACCAACGACACGCCAATAGCAATTAAAGTCGCACCTAAAAATAAACCTTCTGGTGGACTCTCCCCTTGCAAAAAAATAGCGACAGGTACGCCGACAATAGCCCCTACCGCACCTAACAAACTTAGCAACACAGGCCCACCTGTCTTTTGCAATAGGAATAACAGTAAAAACTGTCCAGCAAATACGCCTGCTTGTGTAGCTATCATGCTTAGCGGCAACCAATTCTCTAAAGGTACAGCAATAGAGAAGTCTGAGATCATACCGAATAAACCTAGCAGCATCGCTGCCGCAAGCAACATACCTGGAGCGAGTGCACCAGAAGACGCATTATCAGGCCAGCGTAACGTCCGATATATATTGCCAATAGCGAGTAGCACTGGACCACAAAGCGCGATTAAAATCCAAAACACACTAGAATCTGGCGCCGTGAATTGATGTACGACTAATGCTCCTGCCCCGATGAGTGCCGCGATGACCCCAAGCGCACGGACAATATAAAATTGCTCTATACGTAGTAACAGCGCACCAAGATAAGTTAGCAGTGGCGGCAATGAAAGGATTAAGGCGACGAAACCTGCGCCCACATGAGGAATAGCAGAAAATAATAGCAAGTTGGCGGCCGCAACACTGACAAGCGCCGCGACAAAGTAATACTCTAAGCTGCGCGCATTAAGAGGAGGGAGTTCTTTTTTGATGAGCGCTACTAGTAATAAAATAACAGCAGCACCAGTAATCGACCAAAACAAAAATCCTAATGGGGTCAGACCGACATCGATAGCGTACTTTGCCACATTGGTCGAGATACCAGTGAGTGCGCCGCCTGCCAGTAGACAAACAAAAGGCACCAGCCAAGTGGTCTTTTGAGTACTGGTTTGTTTGAGCGAGTCATTCATCGACTATCCTATTGGATGATGAATTTTTGAGTCATGTTGGATGGCCTTTGTAATAACTTATAGCAGCACCCTAATAGCTACTGGCGCAAAATGGTAGCAGGTAAGCTTTGTACAGCGACGGTTGCTGCATCAATTGCCCCAGCGACATAGCCAGGGAACTGCGCTGACCACTCACTACCGCAACCTGTTAGACAGTCTTGCCACACGCCTATTTTTGGTTTGGATGGCGGGGCTTCTGCATGATGACCGTTGCCGCTGGCATCAGCAGACATCGCTGTTAATGGGTCTTTTGCCCAGTCTTTGAGATATTCAGCTTTTGTAGTACTTGCCTGTGTACCAAATAGTCGCACTAACTGGGCACGGCAATGTTCTTTTAGCACTGTATCAGAGACACTCTGTCGTACTTGAGCAGGAACACCAAAGAAACCAAACAATGCCCCATCGCCCTCTAGCGTAGAGGCATCATGTATCTCAGTAAGCGGCCCTATCGCACTGCGCGCGGCACCCGAGAGACCAGCATCTCGCCAAAACGATGACTCATAAACAGCGACGTATTTGGCATGGGGCGCCATCCAAGTAGCTGTCTCGCGCCACTGTTCACTTAAGTCTTGCGGTAGCGCTGGCTGAAATAATATCCGGCCTTCTACCAATCGAGGCGGTAACGCAAGTAGCACATGCTGCGCGCGGAACGTCATCACATGTCCGTTCACATGTCCAGAAGTATCTTCGCTCTGTACTTCAATATTTTGAGACGTCTTGTTCAACTGCCTTACCGTTTGACTGGTCATAATACAACTAGCATCTAGGCGAGCATATAGCGCATCAGTTAAAGCAGCCATACCACCGACTAGACGCATAGAAGGTGGTGCGCTTTTGTAACCTTGCATACGCACAGGTGGCTGGTTGGCAGCGCGCTCAACCATCATATCGCCTTCTTCAAACTGCGCAAAACGTGACAAATTCAACGACTCAATCAGACTACTTAACTGCGTTTGATAATCCGGCCAAAACCAAGACGGTCCCAAGTCAAACGCCGAGCTTGATTCTGCTTGGTCGACATCAGCGCTGTTATTAGTAGCATGTGCATCTGAATATTTAGCAACTGCAATGCGACCACCCAAGGTATCACGCGCCTCTAACAGTCTATACGCTATGCCCTTTCGCTCTAATAAGAATGCAGCATATAATCCACTCAACCCACCACCAATGATTACCACAGGTATGTCTTGCATAACTGATTACCCTATTTATAATCGATTCAATATAACTTGGATACAAGGAAGCCTAGTGAAAGTAGTACAAGTAGTAAGCTAGGCGAGACTGGCACCGTACTTAATTTGTAGAGGATTGGCTATAATCAAAACTACTCAGCTAACAACTTAGTAAGCATCTCATCAATCTCAACCTTGAACTCTTTGTCTTCAATTTTATTGGCTGTGATTTTGGCATTTTGCAGACTTTGGATAGCGGCTTCTTTTTCACCTGTCTCAAGCTGTAGCACCGCCATAGAAAAAGCAATCGATGACATATGATCTTTTGAGTTAATGGCAGTAGCCTTGGCCAATGCTTTGTCATAAATGACCAGTGCTGCGTCCAAATCTTCTGTGAAGTCAGCGAGCGTTTCCCATTGTTCTGGGTGGTCTTTGTCAGTGCCTTCATTATCGGTACAAATGGCATTTAGTTCAGCATACAGCGAATCAAATTTCTCTTGATTGCCTCTGCGATCCGCTTCTAACAATTCTTCGGCTAAGGTGTAAATGGCTTTATATATTTTGGTATTAATCATTGTTTACAACCTTTTATGGACTATATCGTGTGTGGTTAGGATTATAACGTAATTCTAGGGCGTGTCCTCATTTTAAAAATGGTGATAAAAATGAGATAAATTGCAGTCAAACAAGGAAAATAGCGCAGATCATATCGGGATATTAACCAGCTATTTAACGATGTTTGGCAAAATTTAGCCATTTTTAGCCCGTTTAGATATGATCAATTGAATTGAGGACACGCCCTAGCGGCTCAGATGATTGCTACAGAGAAGAACACGATATTTATGTGGCTGTTGTTAACATCACTATGAACCTTGTTAAGGTTGTTATTCATACTATAGTCGATTCAATTTAAAAGTAGTACAAGGCAACCGAGTGCAAGTTATACATTAGTATGCTTAGCGAGGATGACGATGTAGCAGATTTATATAGACTTGACTATATTAGGGCTACAACTCGCGCCAGTGTAACCACAGTCGCGTATCCAGCTCAAATTGATGATACTCAGGCTCCATATGGCAGCATAATTGATAAAACGCTTTGTTATGCTCATGCTCTTTGAAATGGGCAAGCTCGTGCACCACTATCATGCGCAAAAACTCTGGCGGCGCGTCTTTAAATAGGCTAGCTACCGTAATACTATTGTGCGATTTGAGCTTACTGCCCTGTACGCGTGACTGCGTCGTATGGATACCTAGGGCATGTTTTAAAACCTTGAGCTTACTGCTATAACTGACATTTGATAGCTGACCAATCTTACGCATGTATTGGGTTTTTATCTCATTTATATATTGATAGAGCGCTTTGTCGCTTTGGATTTGATGCTGAGTCGGGTACTTTTTTTCCAGATACTCGCCCAACCTACCATCAGTTATAAGCTGAGCAGCTTGAGTTTGAATCTGTTCTGAGTAATGCGCTATGTACTTTAATTTGGTCACAAATGTATCCTTTGCTAATACGTTGCAGCGTATCAGTCGATCAATTTAATCTTAGGGAATTTTACCTTATATTTGCGGTGCTTGTTTGCCACTTATTTGGGATATATCTTCAACTTAAATGACAGTTATTTATAAATAGTTAGTCATAAAAAAACCCATAAGCTGCGTGCAACTTATGGGGATAGTTTTACTTAAAAAGTGTGTCTGATTAACGCTCTAAATGCAGATACTGCAAATGGCGCTCGTACTGATTTAGGATATCAACCAATACTTGCTCTTTTGAGTAGCCAACCAAGTCATACTCTTGCGAGCCTTCACTTAAGAACACTTCCGCACGGTAGTAGTATTCTGCGTGCTTGGTAGATGTGCTCAATGTAAAGTTAGGACGATGAGCTTTAATCAGATTGACTTCATAAATAAAGTCATCTTCATCGCCATGACCGACACGCAGTTTTAGACCATCTACCTGACCACTGTCTTGATCCATGCCTGCATCGATACCTTCACCGATACTAGCAAGGTTTTTGGTATCTAACGAAGTTTTGAGACCACCTGCTTTAAACTCTTTTTCGACCTCAGACATCGCTGGCATCACAACCGTATGCAAGAATTTTTCAACCTGTGCATGGCCTGGGAAGCTCACAATACGTTGCAAGCGCGCTTTCCAGCTCTTCCCGCTGTCCAACACATTTGCCGTGCCGATTGTACTGGCTTTACGCTTGTTGCCTTCTTCTTTTAGCGACTTCCACATAGACATCATGTAAAGCACAAGAATAATAGAGAATGGCAAACCTGCAATGACAGAGACAGACTGTAGTGAAGAAAAACCACCTGCAAACAATAATCCTAACGTAATAAGACCAGTGGCTGCTGCCCAAAACAGACGTAACCAAACAGGAGCATCGGTATCATTGGTCATACCTCTTGAGCTCAAGTTCGCTAGTACTAACGCGCCTGAGTCAGCAGAAGTCACAAAGAAAATAAGACCAATAACCACACCAGCAAATGACAATACCTCACTGTAAGGGAAGTACTCAAACAGCGCAAACATGCCCATTGCCGCATCATTGACCGCGATTTCGCCAAGCTCTGTTGCGCCATTGGCAACCAAGTCTATCGCTGAATTACCAAAGATAGAGAACCATGCGAAGATAAAACCAAGCGGAATAAACATCACGCCAAATACAAACTCGCGCAACGTACGGCCACGGCTAATACGTGCAATAAATAGACCGACAAATGGTGCCCAAGCAACCCACCATGCCCAGAAAAATATCGTCCACCAAGATTTCCACTCGGCACCAGCAGCACCGTCATAAGCATAAACGTCAAAGGTTTTATAAATGATGGTTTGAAAATATTGACCGATATTTTGAGTAAAGGTATTTAATAGATACACCGTATTGCCCATTACCAATATGGCAAGCAACAATAGTATTGACGACAACATGTTGAATTCAGATAGACGACGAACGCCTTTTTCGACACCTGTCATCGCAGAGATAGCAGCCGCCGCGACAACACCTACAATGATGAGCGCCTGAACCGTTTTGCTAGATTCGATACCGAACACATGGGTCAAGCCAGCATTTGCCTGTAATACCCCAATACCCAAACTGGTCGCAATACCCATCAACGTACAGACGACGCCAAAGGTATCAATACCATCGCCTAGCCAGCCTTTGATTAAACGTTCACCAAATATCGGTGTTAGCGGCGAGCGTAGCGCGAGTGGCATGTTTTTGCGATAAGCAAAGTAAGCCAGCGCCATACCGATCAGCGCATAAATACCCCAACCGTGTAGACCCCAGTGTAAGAAAGTCTGAGCAAGTGCTTCGCGCATGGCCTCAGCACTCGCAGGCTCTAGACCAGTATGCGGAGTCAAATAATGCATCAAAGGCTCAGAGGCACCAAAGAACAACAGGTCAATACCGATACCCGCTGAAAACAGCATGGCAGCCCACGCTAAAAACGGAAATTGTGCTTTTTCGTGGTCTTGGCCAAGCTTTATATCACCGTACTTAGAAAAACCAACAAACAATGCAAAGATACTATAAGCGGCAACCACCAACATATAATACCAGCCAAACTTGTCTGATACCCAAGTCATGCTCGCGCTCAATAAGGCCTCACTATAATCTGGAAAAGCGATGGTCCAGATTATCAATAAAATAGAAATAATAGCTGAGCCCAAAAACACCGTTTTGTTTAGGGTCAGAGGTTTCGTCACATCTTGTGATGGCGAACTGTACATAAAAGACCTCAATAGGTAAATTAAACAGGGTCCGATATTGCTTTGTCCGGCATCGTCTAATAGTAGACTGATGATCTATAACCGTATAACGTGGAACCAACCGCATGACGGACAAAGCAGTACCAATAAATAAAAAGCTAATAAAATTATAAACAAATTCAACCTGAACGGTATTCATTATTCTAATACGTTAGCGCTGATAGAAAAGGCCTCTACTTGAAAAGGCCCTTTTGCTGAAATTTTCTCATATCGTTATTTATTCAGTATCCTGTATGCAGGCTTATATCGCAGCCTACACTGTCGAGAGATAATCACGCATTGGCTCTGATCGCAGCGGTGCACCATTGGCCACATAATAATCTGCCGTTGAACGTGGCAACTGTACGCCTCTCATCTTATCGACGATTTTTTCTGCCAACATAATAGTTGTAGCATTGAGATTACCACTAATAATGTTTGGCATGATAGACGCATCGACGACTCGCAAGCCATCAATACCATGTACCAGACCTTCGCCGTTTACTACCGAATCGTTATCTTCACCCATCGCACAAGTACAAGATGGATGATAAGCCGTCTCACTATGATTGCGTACGTATTCATCTAACTGGGCGTCGGTGACAAGATCATCAGTCGGTGCAATCGCGCGACCACGATAAGGATCAAGTGCTGGCTGATGCATGATCTCACGCGTGATACGCATTGCAGCACGGAACTCTTGCCAGTCTGAATCATGTGACATATAGTTAAACAAGATACTTGGATGTGCTTTCGGATCACGTGATTTTAGCTTGACGCGACCACGGCTCGGTGAGCGCAGTGAGCCGACGTGTGCTTGGAAGCTGTGTGATTTCACAGCACTGCGGCCATCGTAGCGTACGGCTAATGGCAAGAAATGATACTGAATATTTGGATGGGTAAACTTCTCATCCGTACGGATGAAACCGCCACCTTCGAATTGGTTAGACGCACCAAGACCTGTGCCATTGAACAACCATTCTGCGCCAATCGCAGGCTTATTCCACCATTTATTGGCAGGCGCGATTGACACTGGTAGTTTGCATTCATACTGCATATATAGCTCTAAATGGTCTTGTAAGTTATTACCGACACCTGGCAGATCCAATATTTCAGTCACGCCAGCGTCTTTTAACCACTGACCAGGGCCGATACCTGAACGCTGCAGTAGTTGCGGTGAGGCAATCGCACCAGATGAGACAATCACTTCACGAGCGGCATGGAAGTTTTTGGTCTGGCCTTCGTGCTCGACTTTGACCCCGACAGCGCGCTTGCCGTCGAATAAAATTACGTCAGTCAATGCACCCGTCAAAATCGTGATATTGCTACGCGGTTTGGCACGGTCAAGATAGCCGCGAGCCGTTGAAGCACGGCGACCGTTAGGCGTCACAAAGCGATCCATCGGACCAAAACCTTCTTGCTGATAGCCGTTTAGATCTTCGGTACGTGGATAGCCAGCTTGTACGCCCGCTTCAATCATAGCTTGGAACAGTGGATTAACTCCTGGCTTTGAGGTAGTCATTTCAACAGGACCGCCCACGCCATGATAGTCGTTCTCGCCAGCGTCACAGTTTTCTAGCTTTTTAAAGTACGGTAAGCAATCCGAATACGTCCAGTCTGATAGGCCTTTTATTTTAGACCAATCATCAAAATCTAACGCATTACCACGGATGTAGCACATACCATTAATCAGTGATGAGCCACCTAGCCCTTTGCCGCGGCCACAGTCCATGACACGGTTATTCATATAGGGTTCAGGATCTGTCTTATAACCCCAGTTATAAGTCGTCCCTTGTAGCGGCATGGCAAGCGCAGCTGGCATCTGCGTGCGGAAATCAAAACGATAATCTGGACGACCTGCTTCTAATAGCAGTACTTTAATACTGGCATCTTCGGTCAGACGCGTGGCCAGCACATTTCCTGCTGAGCCTGCTCCAACAATAATATAGTCATACTCAGGTGTGGTTGATGTCATAACATACTCCATAATATTGAAAAAACATAAATCGTTTAGGGTCAGTAAGGTCTACTAAAAAGGCTAAATAAAAGCTGATAAGCAACCTTACTGGCTTGGTTTTTCTCAATAAAATTGATTAAAAGACAGATTCAAACGCACTCAACTCTACTTGGATAGATTTGGTCTGAGTATAGTGTTCGAGCGCTTCGATACCGTTTTCACGGCCGATACCAGAATGCTTATAGCCGCCTACTGGCATTTGTGCTGCTGACTCGCCCCACGTATTCAACCAGCAGATGCCAGCTTCGATTTGAGCGATGACTCGATGTGCGCGTTTTAGATCTGCAGTCACAACCCCAGCTGCCAAACCGTAATCGGTATCATTGGCGCGGCGAATGACTTCTTCTTCGGTCTCGTACGTCAATATCGACATCACTGGGCCAAAGATTTCTTCGCGTACGATAGTCATATCATCCGTGCAATCAGTGAATACTGTCGGTGCGACAAATGCGCCGTTGGCAAGCTCGTTCGTTGTAACGCGCTCGCCACCTGTTAGCAGACGTGCGCCGCCTTTTTTACCTTGCTCGATATAACCAAGCACGCGCTCCATATGCGGGAAGCTAACCAGTGGACCCATATTGATGTTCTCATCCATAGGGTCGCCCAGTCTGATACGCTCAACACGGGTTAAGATGGCTTGCTCGAACTTCGCTTGTAGCGCTTTAGGGACGAATACGCGCGTACCGTTGGTACATACCTGACCAGTACTGTAAAAGTTGGCCATCATAGCGATGTCAGCAGCGGTATCGATATCTGCATCATCAAATATGATCAATGGCGATTTACCACCAAGCTCTAAGGTTACGTCTTTTAGAGATGAGCTTGCCGCGCTCGACATGACTTTTTTACCAGTTGGTACGCCACCTGTGAACGATACTTTTGCAATATCTGGATGATTGGTCAGCGCCTGACCTACTTCGTAGTTACCTTGTACGACGTTAAACACACCATCTGGCAATCCAGCTTCTGTCAATATTTCTGCCAGTTTCAATGCCGTCAATGGTGTCACTTCTGATGGTTTAAAAATCATCGCATTACCCGCAGCCAATGCAGGTGCCGCTTTCCACATCGCGATTTGAATCGGATAGTTCCACGCACCAATACCTGCGACTACGCCAAGTGGCTCGCGGCGAGTATAGACAAAGCTAGTATCACGCAATGGAATCTGACGACCCTCAATCATCGGTGCCAGCCCTGCATAGTATTCAACGACATCAGCACCCGTGACGATATCGACGTACTTCGTCTCAGAGTAGGCTTTACCTGTGTCTTTGGTCTCAAGTAGTGCCAACACATCATTGCGATCGCGCAATATCTCAACAGCCTTTGATAAAATGCGACCACGCTCGACCGCTGTCATCGCCGCCCAAACTTTTTGACCTTTATGTGCGGCTTTTACCGCTTCATCAATTTGCTCATTGCTGGTTTGCTGAATCGTTGCCAACACTTCACCAGTGGCTGGATTGATATCTTCAAAAGTCTTCAGCGATTCATCAACCGCTAGGTAGCGACCGTTGATATAGGCTGTTTGTACTTGATCTAAATCGATAATATCTGTCAAATTATTAATATCAGTCATAAATTCTCCTTAGGACGATTGGCAAAAGTAGCTATATAAAAGTACTCAGGCCGAATAATGTCGTCGTTAGTTAAGTTTCGAAATTTAGTCTTTAAGAAATTTAGTCTTTAAATAGTGAAATAAAAGTTATTTTATAAATCAGTATCGTTTTACAAATCAAAGTCTTGTTGCGTCATTTTTATCAAGCGATCGCGCAATGATTGTTTGTCTGCGATATCGATACCTGAAAAGTCTGAGAGCCAAATACCGTCAGCGACAAGGCGAACCATACATAATGTCTCGGTATTATCCGTTGCTGCATGTTTTTTTAGTTGCTCATTCGCCCATTTAGCCCACAACTCACGCAGCTCACTATCACCTAGCATTAGTACATATAAGGTCGCTTGGTTATCGTATTCTTCCTGCCCTTGCTCGCCGAGGCTGATAGTGGCATCTATATAAGCGCGGGTAAATGAACCGTACTTAACAGGATCGTCAGCCATTGCTGCGTTTACTTCTGCCTCAAACTTAGCCATTGCATCATTGAAAACTTCTAGCACGAGTGCGTTTTTGGTAGAAAAATGATGCATCACGCCACCCTTTGTCACCCCAACCGCATCAGCGACTGCCTGAAACGTCACTTTAGATAAGCCCTGCTCCAATGTGATACGTGCTGCTTGATCTAACAACGCACGACGAATGACTTCTGGCTGTTTTTTACGCTTATAAGCATTTTCCATATCAATGCACCACAGAATTAGACAATAAGTTCATCACAACAACACCGCCGACGATCATCGCGATACCGACCACTGCTGCTGTATCAAGATTTTGCTTGAATAGCACCACACCAACGAGTGATGTCAGTACGATTCCGAGTCCGCCCCACAGCGCGTAGGCAACACCAAGTGGTATGGTCTTAAGGGTCTGCGCCAGCAAATAAAATGAGATGACATAAAGCAAACCCATAATGAGCGTCGGCACCAAACGGGTGAACTGCTCTGACTTTACTAAAAAAGTCGTACCCACCACTTCGCATATAATGGCAATAGTCAGATAACCGTAAGCAATCGTAGTAGGACTCATCTTTAGAACACCCGCTTTTGTTCAACGCATGCTATGAAAAAACATAGCAAAGAAACCACATGGTCGGTATTTTATAGAACTCTATTGCTAATGTGAAGGATTGTCTTGCAACTTTATTGTGTCAAACGGTGTCGCATCACTTTCATATTCAAATATATAGAGCATTAGATCCAGTTTTACTTTGCCGAATTGACGTCTAGTTCCATATTCTTATCGTTTGTCCATGTGCCATATAAAATTCACTGAAAATAATTTTTATTTCTAAAGCACATTTTATTTTTAAAACACATTTGTCGTCATTTTCTACTAAGTTCTGCCTTGAAATAGCCTATCTGATAAGGGATTGGCGTTAATTTTCAATAATTGCGATAATATTTATAATTAAACGCATAATAAGGTTGACAGCCTGTAGTGACTTGGCTAAAATGTGCCCCACATAACGCAAACAAGCTAATTAACTGCTTTAATATAAAGCGTCAATAACTTGCTGTTATGACCAACTATTCTCCAATAGCTCAGTTGGTAGAGCAACGGACTGTTAATCCGTGTGTCCCTGGTTCGAGCCCAGGTTGGAGAGCCATATACTAAAAACCTTCATCATAATTTGGTGGAGGTTTTTTTATTGCTGTGTCCTTTATATTTACTTCTAATAATATTAGCACGGCTGTGGTGTTCTTTTAGACATTTTTGTTGTATGGTAAGATTAGTTTTGATTGGGTTCGTTTTTGTTTGAGTGCTTCGCTCTTACTCACTAAAAGTAATGGTTTATTATGATACCTGTACGTATAAAAAATAAGTTTTCTGATCATCCGCAAAAAATCATGCGCCCGATTAGTATTCGTTTGTCTGAAGAAATGATTGGGCTATTAGAAACGACGTCATCAGACTTGGGCTTTAAGCGCATTCAAGGGCTTATTCGTCTTTATATTCGTCAGGGCTTGGATCGTGACCATCAGGATTATACGCTTGCCCATGATGAAGTATTCATCGAAACACTACGTAAGCGCGGCGTTAGCCAACATATTATTGATGAAGCGATTGTAGTAACGCATAATAACAACATCACTCACCCGCTATCTGAGTTACAAGACAACGATTAAACAATTAATAATATCGTTGCTAATTAATAGTAACGCTGCTAGATAACATTAAAATAAAAAAGACCAAGTTTGCTAACGCGAGCTTGGTCTTTTTTGTGGCTGTTATAAAAGTTAAAGCATTGCTGATATCTCTCTAACTCCATTCTTCTTACGCCCTGCTTCCAGCTCATCTACAGTACCTATGTTTTTAAGCACTCCGAGATATCTACGGTTTTAGTTAGCCATAACTAAACACAACAGATGTTTAAACAAGGTATATTAAGAATATAGTCGCGACTATTTATAAGGTTTCAACATAATAAAGAGCTGCAAGGAGGGGTACGATGACGGGCTTACATCAGCGTTTCAACAAAACTTTGTTTTCAACCATGACGGTAGCAATGCTAGTGATTGCGACTGGCTGCTCATCGCCGCAGACTGATCCAAGTAAAACAACCATACCGACAGATTCTGACCAATGGCAAAAAAAGCTAGGACAAACTTTTGAGCAATTGTCTGAGGCCGATCAACAAGTACTCAGCCGATATATGCTGCGTATGAAATTGAGCGATGCTTATGAATCAGGAGCCATGCCGCGCACCACTATCAAGCAAGCGCTGATACAACAGCGTGAATACGAGCGGCTGCATCCAAACAACCCAACGGGCAAGAAAAGCCCAATTGTCAAAGGTCAAGCGACTCACGCTACTGCACAGATGTACCCTGTCGCCCTGCTCCCTGTGAAAACCAGTGATAGCGATAGCTTAAATCAGGTCAAAATGCAGTTTATGCTATCCAATCATGGCAAAAGCGCGATAAAAAGCTTTAAAGGGACGCTGACCATGAAGGATGCCAATCTGACAAAAGGTAAAAACTTTAATGTGCCTTTGACAACGTTTGATCCACCTATCGCAACAGAACAGTCTGGCAAGATCATTATTGAAAGCAGCATTGAGGATATCAATGTCATGCGCGCTATCAAAAATGCTAGTGGCATCACTATCGAGATTAATAAAGGTACGCTTATCTTAGTAGACGATCAGACAATCGAATTTGAAAACTCGTTAGTGAAGTAGTGAAGTAGCTGTACAACCTACTATTGAGTATTTTATAGAAGGTACTAATTAATACTTTTATCAATACCATAAAAAAAAGCCCCAATCATTGCTGATAGGGGCTTTTTCGAATTTGGCGGAGACGGAGAGATTCGAACTCTCGAAGGGCTATTAACCCTTGTCGGTTTTCAAGACCGGTGCATTCAACCGCTCTGCCACGTCTCCATTGGTGCATCATTATATAGATATCATTTTATAATGCAAGCCCCTAAACTAAAAAAATTCAATTAATTTTCGAATACTTGTAAATTGGTGCATTATCGCTTGCTTGAGGCCAGATGTAAGCACATATCGAGCAGCCTATTGGCATAACCCCATTCATTATCATACCATGCAAAAACCTTATACTGACCACCTACTTGCATAAGCTGCTGACCATCAATGATAAGCGACTCAGTCTGATGAATAAAATCACTAGATACCAATGGCTCATCGGTATAAGCCATGATGTCATGCAAATGCGCCTGACTGGCAGATTTAAGTACTTCTCGTACTGTCTCGACATCGACATCTGGCGTATCAAATACGAAAGTGACATCAATCGCAGCCACGTCGATAGTGGGAACCCGTATCGAATGTCCGTTTATCTTGCCGACCATGGCTGGTAACACCCGCTCTGTGGCAGCGATACTACTGGATGTCGTTGGGATAATATTATAGCCAGAAGCGCGTGCCCGCCTTGGGTCTCGGTGTGCTTGATCTAGTACCGTCTGATCCGCAGTGACTGCATGAATCTCTGTCATCATAGCGGACTGCACACCAAATGCCTTATCTAGCGTATCAATCAACGGCACTAAAGCCTGCGTGGTACAAGAAACACTAGAGATAATCGGTAGCTCAAGCGTGAGCGCATCGGTATTTACGCCCATGACGATACAGGCATCCACATCGTCAAATGGGGCGGCACCGATGATTACTTGTTGCGCGCCAGCGTCAATATGTAGCGTCGCCTGCTCATACGAGCGAAAATGCCCAGTACATTCTAAAACCACATCGACACCCAGCGCCTGCCAAGGTAAATTTTTGGGATCAGGCTCTGATAGCATATTGATGCAGTAGGTCAGATTGTTTTTAGTCAGACAGAGTTCGGTTTTTTTCGTATCACCTGACTCACTTTCTACAATCTCAGCATTTACTCCTAATCGACTGAGGCGGCCATGGGTGCTATCAAACTTGAGTAAATGCAGCAAGATATCCGCTGGTGCTAAGTCATTGATTGCCACCACATGAATCGCACGGCCCAACACTTCAAAGCGCTCTAGCAAAGCACGAAGTACATTGCGCCCTATACGACCAAAGCCATTGATAGCGACTCTCAGTGGCTGTGTATGCTCACCAGTAGTACGGAACGTCGCCGCTATCGGGTCAGAGGTCAATTGATAAGTAGCGCTCGAAAAATCAGGCATAACATTGGACATAAAGGGTATCGCTATAAATGGGGGTAAAAACTGAGCGTTATCACGTTGAGTGCGCTAATGACTGCTGAATACTAAGAAATAGCAAAAATAAAGCCTATAAAAATAAAGGCAACAAAGTTATAGGCAATAAAATTATAAGCAGCAAAACTATGGGGTGATAAAAATCAATGCGAGGCGAATGGTATTGTAGTCAATACTTTGCTTAAGATGATCAAATATCGGACGCAGTTTGATACTACCGTCATCATTGAAGTCATTTGGATTATTAGCGACTTTAATAGCGACATAGGCGTTACCAACGGCTGTCATTACCTCATCATCTGGACGCAGATGATCGCAGGCAAGACTGGGGTCTTGTGATTTTAGGTCAGCAATATGACGCATAATAGTCGACTGTGACAACTGACGGGCTTGTGATATCTCCGCAATGGTCAAACTCTCTTCTAACAACACTCTGGTCGCAAGTAGAGTACTGTCTGATTTGTCAGAGACCTGATTGCCTAATTTCTGTTTTTTATCGATTTTCGCTTGCTGTTGTTCGCGGCGCTTCTTTTGTAGCGTGGCGTAAGCATCGATTACCGACTTGCTCAATGTCCCACCTGACTTCAGCACGAATTTTTCATGTGCCTGCTGCATGCTTTCTTCATCTAGCATCGCATAGTTGGCATCCGCTTCTTCAGACAGTACCAAAAACCGCTTGTCTGCGCCGCGAGCCAATGGATCGAGTTGCAAGCTCATGTCGTTCATACCCAGCAGCTGTAGACCTGATAGCGATTTGAGGCGTGACAATGCCACATAGCCTTGTCCCAACTCAAAAGTACGCGACAAATCGATTTCAGCCGCATCGAGGGTCATGCCCTGCGATTTATGAATGGTAATCGCCCATGCCAGACAGAGCGGCACTTGTAAGTAACTTGCCAGCACGTCACCCGTTTCATCTTCGATAATCCACTCTTCAGGCTCAGCGATAACTTCTCGTCCTGAATTAAGCCGCACGACAGGCATTTTTTGGGTCGTTGGTTTCTTCGACTTTGGTTTTTCTTTATCTTTCTTAGCAGCGGACTTTTTACCTTTTGTCGTTTTTTCGCCAGCAGCATCCTCATCAACTTCATCGCTGCTATCGTCTTCGATTAACGCGTCATTACTGTCTTTATCATCTATTTTTACAGCAGCAAATCCAATCAACTCGCCCATCGTCCCATTAGAGACACCAAGCTCAGCATTGTTTTTGATAAACATCACTTTGGCGCCGACTTTAAGAATCAGCTCGTCTTGGGTACGTACGGTCTTTTTTAGCGTTTCTACCAGCTTACTATCGCCTGTCGCCGTCGCCTCAAAACGCATCATCTCGCCATCTAGAGACGCCAGTTCTTTGTCATTGATTTTATTGACGTTGAGATTGTGGGTATACAGACGCGTACGCTTGATATCGACACTTTGGTCATAAGTCGCCTCTAAAGCGGCAATCGCCTCAAAGGTCACTTCCTGACGACGAATTTGGTTAAGAATATCGTCTAAATCGAGTCCGCCATTGGCTGCATCGCTGATTTGACGATGCTGCTCAGACAAATAGCAAATATGGAACTTGGCATCGAGCCAAGCCTCAGACATAAAGGCGAACTTTTCACGATTTGTCTCACCTTTACTGCCAATCGGCGGTAACTGAAAGAAGTCTCCTGCGACTACGACCTGAATACCGCCAAACGCTTTGTCATTTTTGCGAATATGCTTGAGCACTTGGCTGACCAAGTTAAGCTGCTTGGCATGTAGCATTGATATCTCGTCAATGACCAAGACCGCTGTATCCTTCAACCTGTCTGCTAAAAACTGCTTGCGTGATAAGGTAGACAAATCTCGATCAGTGAGCTCATCTTTGATACCGATACCTGACCAACTATGAATCGTCGTGCCGTTCATGTGCGTGGCGGCAATACCCGTACTGGCTGTCACCGCAACAGGAACACGGCGGGCGCGTAGATAATCGATGTATTGATTGAGAGTATAAGTCTTACCTGAACCTGCTGAGCCGGTCAAAAAGACGTTTTGACCTGTTTTTAGGATATCAAGAGCAGAAGATTGACGCATAGATCCAAACCAACCAATATTATGAAGAAGAAATAGTACAAAAAGAAAGCCGCCATGATTAATTCAGTAACCATAGCAAGCCAAAGTAGATGCTTACAATTATAACAGCTGCATACCGTTTGCGAACCATTTTAACCGACTCATATCACATAACTTAAAGTTATACGATACAAAATATATCATTATAAAAAGTCATTATCGTTCTGCTAAAAAGCTCAGTACGATAGGATGATAACTTGGTTAGGAAGACCAAGAATGTATTTTTAAATGGTCATACGTAAGTAACCATATTTTAAATAACCATAATACACAACAAGGAGTGGTTAATGTTATACGCTTATCCCAATACTGAAAACAGTCCCGTCCAATTCCGCGAAAAATATGATAACTTTATTAATGGTGAGTGGACCCCTCCTGTCGATGGCGAGTACTTTGACAACCCAAGTCCTATCGATGGTAAAACCATTTGCCAAGTCGCCCGTTCAAAAGAAGCAGACATCGAAAAAGCCCTAGATGCCGCGCATGCTGCCAAAGACGCTTGGGGCAAAACCAGCGTCGCTGAACGTGCGAATTTATTATTAAAAATCGCAGATAGTATGGAAGCCAATCTAGAAGCGATCGCTATTGCTGAATGCTACGAAAACGGCAAGCCTGTGCGCGAAACCTTGATGGCAGATATTCCGCTAGCTATCGATCAATTCCGTTATTTCGCCAGTGCCATCCGCGCACAAGAAGGCGGTATCAGTCAAATTGATGAAGACACCATTGCTTATCATTTCCATGAGCCGCTTGGCGTTGTCGGGCAAATCATCCCATGGAACTTCCCTATTCTAATGGCAGTATGGAAAATTGCCCCTGCTCTAGCCGCTGGTAACTGTATCGTTATGAAGCCTGCTGAGCAAACGCCTGCTTCGATACTATATATGTTAGAAGCGATCGGTATCGCTGACATTTTACCTAAAGGCGTGTTAAACATTGTCAATGGCTTTGGTGTTGAAGCTGGTAAACCACTTGCCTCAAACCCACGTATCAACAAAGTTGCCTTCACTGGTGAGACCACAACGGGTCGCCTCATCATGCAGTACGCCAGCGAAAACATCATTCCAGTGACGCTAGAGCTTGGTGGCAAAAGCCCAAATATCTTCTTTGCTGATGTCATGGACGAAGACGATGACTTCTTGGACAAAGCGGTTGAAGGACTAGTCATGTTTGCCCTAAACCAAGGTGAGGTCTGTACTTGTCCATCACGTGCACTCGTACACGAAAGCATCTACGACGAATTTATCAAACGCTGTATCGCTCGTGTCGAAGACATCAAAATGGGCAATCCACTAGATACTGAGACTATGATTGGCGCGCAAGCCAGCTCAGATCAGTTAGAGAAAATTTTATCTTATCTTGATATCGGTAAAAAAGAAGGTGCAAAAGTCCTAGTCGGTGGCGATCAAGCCAAACACGATGGCGACCTAGCAGACGGCTATTATGTTAAGCCAACTATCTTTGAAGGCACCAACGACATGCGCGTGTTCCAAGAAGAAATCTTTGGACCTGTACTCGCTGTCACCACCTTTAAAGACGACGAAGAAGCCATGCAAATTGCCAACGATACGCTATATGGTCTAGGCGCTGGCGTTTGGACTCGTAGTGTACATAAAGCCTATCGTTTCGGACGTGGTATCCAAGCGGGCCGCGTATGGACCAACTGCTATCATCTATATCCATCACATGCGGCATTCGGTGGCTATAAGCAATCAGGTATCGGCCGCGAAAACCATCTGATGATGCTCGATCATTATCAGCAAACCAAAAACATGCTGGTTTCGTACAGCCCTAAAAAAATGGGTTTCTTTTAATCTAATCTGTGAACGCATGACAGTACTTAGAAAACAAATGCAATCTGTCGCAAGATAGGTTGCATTTTCGCTTTAAGAAGTTGTAAAAAGCCATGTTTTGAATAATAATTTCTTAGAATTATATAGTTTTTCGACACTGATAGCATAGGAGTTGATTATGAAAATTGCAGCAACAGAGTCTTGTGAAGCGTTAATTGATCTATTGAAATCCAAGCACGGTGAGCTAATGTTTCATCAATCAGGTGGCTGCTGCGATGGTAGCTCACCCATGTGCTACCCATTAGGAGAGTTCAAAGTGGGTGGTCAAGATGTACTGGTTGGTGAACTTGCTGGCTGTCCATTTTATATGGGTAAGGCACAGTACAATTTATGGCAGCATACTGATCTCACCATTGATGTTGTCAATGGTCGCGGTGCGAGTTTTTCGTTAGAAATCCCTGAAGGCAAACGCTTTATCGTACGCTCAGAAATCTGTGCGATATAAGCACGTTCGATGAAAAATTAAGTAGCATTAATTTTAAATAACATACCGAATATAACAGTCTTCGCTTGTCCTATGATATTGATGCAAACAGATACCGCAGAGTCATTTTTATTTTATTATTTCAGCAGAATAATAGTTACTGTAAAGCGTACCCTATTTTAATTAGCATGGATGCTATAAGGAATATAAAATGGAATTTGACACAACATTTGACTATGTCATCGTCGGTGGTGGTTCTGCGGGTTGCGTGCTTGCTAGCCGTCTCACTGAAAATCCTGATATCAGTGTTTGTTTATTAGAATACGGCGGTGATGGCAAAGATCTAGCAGTACGCGTGCCTGCTGGACTGATTCTGATGGTTCCTGGTAAACCGCTCAAACTGAACAATTGGTGCTTTCACACCACCCCGCAAGAGCACCTTAACAACCGTAAAGGTTTTCAGCCACGTGGACAATGTCTGGGCGGCTCATCAGCGATCAATGCCATGATCTACACACGCGGTAGTAAGCTAGATTATGAGCGCTGGGTAGAGCAAGGCTGTACTGGCTGGGGATTTGACGATGTACTGCCCTACTTTATCAAAGCTGAAAATAATGTTCGTGGTAGCGATAAGCTACATGGTGATAGCGGGCCGCTGCATGTTAGCGACCTACTCAGTCCACGAGACATCTCTAAGGCATTCGTAGAAGCTGCGATTGCCAACGGCCTAGATCACAACCCTGACTTTAATAGCGAAAAGCAAGATGGTACAGGATTGTATCAAGTCACTCATTTCCATGGTGAAAAACAAGGCCAACGTTGCTCTGCCGCGGCCGCCTATCTACATCCTGTACAAAACCGCTCCAACCTAACTGTCATTACTCATGCGCAGGCTAACCGCGTCATTATCGAAGACAATCAAGCGACAGGCGTCGTCTACGAAAAAGACGGTGTCGAACATACTGTCACGGCGCGTCATGAAGTCCTCCTATCAGGTGGTGCGTTTGGTTCACCCAAAGTCCTGATGCTCTCAGGTATCGGTCCTGCAGAGCATTTGCAGTCTCATGGTATTGATGTGGTGGTAGATGCACCTGAGGTCGGTGGCAATTTACAGGATCATTTAGATGTCGTCTTTGATTATGAGGTCAATACGACTGACGTCATCGGTATTGGCATGGCATCGATTTCGACATTAACCAAAAGTATTCGGCAGTGGAGAAAAGACGGTACAGGGTTACTGTCTACCAACTATGCAGAAGCAGGTGCGTTCTTTAGCGTCGGTGATGACCCAAAAGAGTGGCCAAATACTCAGCTGCACTTTGTCATCTCGCGCGTGATCGAACATGGTCGCGATCTCAGGCGCGGCTTCGCTGTCTCTTGTCACAGTTGCTACTTACGACCTGAAAGTCGAGGTACTGTCAGATTGGACTCAGCCGACCCCTCCGATGCCGTATTGATCGATCCAAACTATCTGTCGCATCCAAAAGACGTAGAGTATATGGTAGCCGGTGCCGAGCGTACTCGAGCCATCATGCAAGAGTCCGCACTCGCTAAGTACATCACTGAAGACTATCCTGCCCCTTACCTCGAAAAAGACGGCATGCTCGGCTATATCCGAAATAAGTCAGATACCATCTATCATCCGGTAGGTACTTGCCGCATGGGCTCGGATGACAGCTCCGTGGTTGATTTGGAATTAAAGGTACGAGGTGTGAGTGGATTGCGAGTTATCGATGCTTCAGTGATGCCAACGCTTATTAGCGCCAATACCAATGCGCCAACTATTATGATTGCCGAAAAAATAGCCGATCTCATTAAGGCGAACCATAGCCCTGTTTAATGCTGCGTTAGGCAAACTGCTTATAGCTAATTATTTTAAAGAGGCATAACTTTATTATTTCTAATTGTTAACAATGAGTAAAATTGTAACTGGTTAGCGATTTAAAAGCGTGTCTCTTTGCTACTTAGAATAAATAAACATAAAGCCGTAGAATCTAGTATTTAATATCTTATTGGTGCTAAATACGGTAAAACCGTGCATTTTTTATCAAAATTAGTCTATTTATCGCTTGCATTACCACAGATTAAGAGAGTATATTCGAACGACTTACTTATATTTTTAGTTTCTATCTATATAATTTAAAGTTATAACAACATTTAATATGTTTTATTTTGTATATATAAAATACTGCATAGATAGATACTTTAGAGGTCACTAAACGCTTTCTCATCGTATTCATGCTCGAGTACGAACATATGGATACATGAGTACCTACCTACCATTACATAGGATGTAATAATGCAAAAATCACTCTTCAAACTTACAATGTTGGCGGCGTTTGTCTTAGGTATCAGCGCCTGTAGTGGAGACAACAAAACCACCGACGATTCTGCCGCTAGCTCAGATGCTAAAGCCCCCAAAACATTGCTCTATTGCTCAGAAGGTAGCCCTGCTGGATTCGATCCAGCGCAATATACTTCAGGTACGGATTTTGATGCGAGTGCCTTCCCTATTTATAATGGCTTGGTAGAATTCAAAAGAGCGGAAACTGAAATTCAGCCAGGACTTGCTGAAAGCTGGGATATTAGCGAAGACGGCAAGACTTATACCTTTAATCTACGCAAAGGAGTTAAATTCGGTACAACTGACTACTTTACTCCGACTCGCGATTTCAACGCGGATGACATTGTCTTTACGCTAGAACGTATCACTGACCCAGACTTTGAATTTAATAAAGCTTATCCTGCTGAATTCCCATATTCGGTCGGCATGGGACTACCTGATATTATCTCTAATATCGAAAAGATTGACGACTATACGGTAAAAATCACCCTTAGCGAAACCAATGCGCCGTTCCTACAGAACCTAGCGATGCCTTTTGCTTATATTGGTTCTGCTGAGTACGCAGATCAATTGCTAGCCTCTGGTAATGCTGCTGATATCAATACTAAGCCAGTCGGTACTGGACCTTTCGTCTTTACCTCATATCAAAAAGACGCGCAAATTCGTTATACCAAAAACCCAGACTACTGGAATAAAGACGACATTTATATCGACAACCTCGTGTTTGTCATCACCAAAGATTCAGCGGTTCGCGCGCAAAAGGTGCAAGCGGGCGAATGTCATGTGTCAGCTTATCCAAAACCTGCTGAAATTGAATCTGTCAAAAAGTCAGGTAAAGCCACCGTTCTCGATCAGCCTGGCTTCAACGTCGGCTATGTCGGTTATAACGTAGAAAAACCTCAACTGAGCGATCTTAAAGTGCGTCAAGCATTAGATATGGCGATCAACAAAGACGCTATTATCAATGCGGTTTATCAGAGCGAAGGCCTCAAAGCGACCAACCCAATGCCGCCAACGCAGTGGGGCTATGACGAGTCACTTAAAGACGCGCCTTACGACGTTGAAAAAGCAAAATCACTGATCAAAGAAGCTGGCGCAGACAACCTAGCTATCAATCTATGGTATATGCCAGTTCAGCGTCCGTACAACCCAAATGCCAAGCTAATGGCTGAAATGCTACAAGCAGATTGGGCGAAGATTGGCGTCGATACCAAGCTTGTGACTTATGAATGGGGCGAGTACCTCAAGCGCGCTGCTAAAGGCGAGCCTGATGTCATTCTAGCAGGTTGGACTGGCGACAATGGTGATCCAGACAATTGGCTTGGCTCATTACTGTCTTGTGACGCAGTCGGTGGTAATAACTACTCGCGCTGGTGTAACAAAGACTTCGATAATTTGGTGACCAATGCCCGTCAGATTAACAATCAAGATGAGCGTGTCAGTGAATATGAGCAAGCTCAGCAGATATTCAAAGAGCAGCTTCCTTGGACAACAATGGCACACTCGGTAGTGACCGTATTCACCGCACCAAACGTTGTCGATTATAAAATCAGCCCACTTGGCTCAATACGCTTCGATGGTGTAAAAGTTGAATAACCTTGACTGATTAATTCCGTTACAACATAAGCAATTTATTCATTCATATAAGTGCGGCTGGGTCAGATACTCTGCTCCAGCCGCACTTATATGAATGATATGAACAATATGAATTAAGCGATTTGTCACGGATCTCTTCATCATCGCTAATACTCTAATCATTGAACCACAACTATTGAGCAGCCCATGCTACTTTATATTCTGCGTCGTATTGCCATTCTAATACCCGTCTATCTTGGCCTAACGCTATCGACTTTTACTCTGATTCGTCTCGTACCTGGAGATGCCGTCGAGATTATGATGGGCGAGCGTATGGTCGATCCCGAGCTACATGCTCGTGCCTTAGAAAGGCTAGGATTAGACAAACCGCTCGTCGCCCAGTATTGGGATTATTTGACTGGCATCCTAACGGGTGATTTCGGTCAGTCCTTTCGTACTCGTACGCCCGTACTACAAGACTTCTTTGCCCACTTTGTTCCTACTCTAGAATTGGCATTATGCGCTATTGTTATCGCTAGTGTCATTGGTGTCAGCTTAGGCATCTTTGCTGCCTTGCGCCGTGGTACATGGATTGATTACACCCTAATGTCAGGCGCGTTGGCAGGTTACTCTATGCCTATCTATTTATTGGGCCCTATCCTGACTGGTATCTTCGCTCATTATTTAGGTCTCCTGCCCGTCGCTGGGGTGATATCTGTCGCACAGTTTTTAGATGTGCAACCACTGTATGGTTCATGGTTACTCGGCTCACTAAGTTCGGGAGAACCTGGCGCGTTTTGGAACGTGGTCAAACACTTTATATTGCCCTCTATTGCTCTATCGACCATTCCGTTAGCGATGATTGCACGGATGACACGCTCTGCGATGCTAGAGGTACTAGATGAGGATTACGTGCGTACAGCGCGAGCCAAAGGCTTATCTCCACGCCGAGTGATACTAGTCCACGTAATGCGTAACGCCTTGATTACTGTGGTTACCGTCGTTGGCTTGCAGATGGCGACATTGCTTGCAGGTGCCATTATTACCGAGACTATCTTTAGTTGGCCAGGCGTTGGTAATTGGCTACTCGATGGGTTTTTCACTCGTGACTACCCTATTGTACAAAATGGTATTTTATTGGTCGCCACCGCTCTGATTTTGGTTAGTTTATTTATTGATATTTTGTATGGTCTGATCAATCCACGTATCCGCCATACTTCTTAATTTAACATTGATAAATACTCACATTATAAATAGTGATGATTAGCGCTCAAGTGAAGTTTTAGCAATGCTTAGTACTTTTTTATGAATAAGATTCTAAAAAATGTCACTGCGCTAGCCACTATAGGAAATGCTCATGAAGCCTTCTGTTCTCCCCTCTGATGTCAATCTGATGGCAGCCACACCGCCGTCATCTTGGCAGCTATTTTTATCGACGTTCTGCCGAAACAAAGGCGCTGTGATTGGTTTTATTGTACTGGCATTGATGGTCCTAGTTGCCATACTCGCCCCTGCTATTGCGCCTCATGATCCTTACGAGCTGTTCACCGGTCAAGAGCAATTGCCGCCTGCCTTTTTAGATGGTGGCAATGCGATGTTTTGGCTAGGTACTGATGATGCGGGCCGAGATACATTGTCTCGAGTGATGTATGGCGCACGTTATTCGTTATTTATCGGTCTAAGCGCAACGACTTTGGCAATGTTGGTTGGTATTTCTTTAGGTCTAAGTGCAGCGTTTTGGCCAAAGGTCTGGGGCAAAGCGGTTATGCTGGTCAATGATATCCTGATGTCATATCCGAGCTTGCTATTGGCGATTATCATTGCTGCTATCTTAGGGCCTTCTATGACCAATACGATTATTACGATCGCACTGGTCTGTACGCCGCCTTTTATTCGTCTGACTCGTGCGACTGCGATGGTAGAGCTACAACGTGAGTACTTTATCGCCTCACAAGTGATGGGTGCTGGCGTGCTCAGATTGTTGTTTATCACTATTTTGCCCAACTGTATGGCACCGCTTATCGTACAGGCAACGATGATTTTCTCGTCTGCTATTTTAGAAGCAGGTGCGATTGGTTTCCTAGGCTTTGGCGTACAGCCACCTGATGCCGAATGGGGCGCGATGCTAGGTACGGCGCGTCAATATATTCAAAGTAATGTTTGGCTAGCAATCTGGCCGGGTGTCGCTATCTTCTTAGCTGCACTATCGATTAACCTGACCGGTGATGGCTTACGCGATGCGCTAGATCCTAAATTAAAGCAGGTGACCTAAGATGACTGAACCATTAATTAATACGCCTATCACTCATACGTCTATGAATGGCGCATCAACAAAAGACGCACCATTGCTGTTAGATATTGAAAACCTGTCGGTTACTTTTGGACAAGGGGTGCGTGCCTTTCGCGCAGTGGATGATGTGTCATTAAAGATTACCCAAGGGGAGGTCATCGCTGTCGTTGGTGAATCTGGCTCAGGTAAATCGGTCACCATGATGGCGCTGATGGGCCTGTTGCCACCTTCTGCGACCGTTCGTGCACAGCGAGTGGTATTTGACAATAAAGATATGCTCAGTATGTCAGCCAAAGAGAGACGCGGCATCATTGGTAAAGACATCTCTATGATTTTTCAGAATGCGATGTCTTGCCTAAATCCAAGCTTTACGGTTGAGATGCAACTAGGTGAAGTGCTACGCAAGCATCTTGGTTTGCGAGGCGCAGCCGTACAAACACGTATCTTAGAACTGCTAGAGTTGGTCGAGATGCCCGATGCCAAAAACAGACTTAAGGTATATCCGCATCAACTATCAGGCGGTATGAGTCAACGGGTTATGATTGCGATGGCCATTGCTTGTGAGCCAAAACTACTTATCGCAGATGAACCAACCACGGCCCTGGATGTCACAGTACAGGCGCAAATCATGGATTTGCTGAGCCGATTGCAACGCGAAAAACAAATGGCCATGGTATTAATCACCCACGATTTGGGTCTGGTTGCACAAAACTCGCGTGATGTCGCGGTTATGTATGCGGGACAAGTGGTCGAAACCAGTACCGTGCCGGAGATTTTCCAAAAGCCTGCTCACCCTTATACTGAAGCATTGCTACAAGCCATCCCTGAGTTGGCTATTGGTCAAGATAGGCTAAACAGTTTACCAGGAGTTGTGCCCAGTCAATATGATAGGCCAGCTGGTTGCTTGTTGTCTCCTCGTTGCCCGTATAAGGAGCCCGCTTGCGAAGTACCGCCACCTATTTTAGATACGCCTAATGGTAAGGTGCGTTGTATTGATTCTAATATTACCTCTCGCCCCTCTCACGCTGCTACTTTGGAGTCACAAGTATGAGTAATAAAGTGGTCCTAAAAGCAGACAATCTACACAAGCACTATCCAGTATCACAAGGTCTGGGCAAAGCAAAAGCCTACGTAAAAGCGCTCAATGGTGTCTCTTTCGAGCTTGAAGCTGGCAAAACATTGGCAGTCGTTGGTGAGTCAGGCTGCGGAAAATCCACCCTTGCCCGCCAGTTGACGCTGATTGAGGCGCCCACACATGGTGAGCTATTTATCAATGATGAAGGCACTACTGGCTATAGTAGAAAAGCGCTAAAAGAGTTGCGTACTGAAATTCAAATGGTCTTTCAAAATCCTTATGGTAGCTTAAATCCGCGTCATACCATTGGCTATCAATTAACAGAACCATTAGATATCCATACCAAACTGTCTAAAGAGGAAAAGCGCGACAAAATCAACGAGATGATGAGACATGTCGGTCTACGTCCCGAACACGCTGGTCGTTATCCGCATATGTTTTCTGGTGGTCAGCGCCAACGTATTGCCCTCGCCCGCGCGATGATGCTCAACCCTAAAATCGTCGTCGCTGATGAACCGACTTCCGCGCTCGATGTATCAATCCAAGCCCAAGTCCTAAATCTATTTATGGATTTGCAGGATGAGTATCGCACCGCTTACGTCTTTATCTCGCATAACTTGTCGGTCGTACGCCATGTGGCTGATGATGTAATGGTGATGTATTTGGGTCAAGCTGTTGAGCACGGCCCCAAAGAAGCGATTTATAATGCGCCAAAACACCCTTACACCATCGCACTATTGGCTGCGGCACCAACGGTAAACGGCCATAAAAATGATTTGACCCTACAAGGTGAGCTACCAAGTCCGCTTAATCCACCAAGTGGCTGTGCGCTACATAAACGCTGCCCCTATGCCAAGCAGCAATGCAGCGAGGTAGAGCCACAACTGCGCGAATGGGATGGTCGATTGGTGGCTTGTTTACGTTTGGAAGAGATATATGGTTAAGGTGAACTAAGGTTGAGATGATTAATGACTAATCAATATTCACCACACCCCAACACTTAGGAAATTGACTACAACCAAAAAAGGCCTGCCCTTGCTGCTGGCCTTTTTTTGCCACGCGCTTGATCATCTCACCGTTACATCTTGGACAGTTTGGTGTTTGAACAAGATTAGTTACATCGTCTGTCTCTTCAGGTATCTCAGGTGCTTCCACCTGCGGCTCAGACTCTATAATCTCAAACGGCGTCATAAACACTTTATTGGTCATATCATGTGACATGCTGGTAGGCGGTATAATTGCCTGCTGAGTATTCAAACTATCAATTGATAACTCGCTAGTTTCAATCTCAGTTTGGCCAGACCATCCATGTACTTCCCTACTTTTTAGAACAGCTCGTTTAGCGGTTTCTTTTACTATCGGCTCAGGTGTAGGTTTACTAGCAGTCTTAACAACTGGTCTATCATTAGCGTTACCACTAAGCTGTTTGTTTGAGGGGTTATACTTGTCTTTTAGGTAGGCTTTATGGTGCCGATTGGTGCGCCAAGACTTACTAAATCTATTGCTATTAATCTGCTCAACAATGGATTTGACCTCGTCTTCAGTCAGGAATTCATCCTGCTTTTTCTTCACATAAGAGACCATACCACTCGTCAATACGTGTTCAGGCAACTCATCACGGGTTTTTAATTCGCACTCCCCGATGAAAGCAATCATCGAATGAAAGTAGCTAAGCTCTAAGCCTAATAAATCTGCGAGCGTCTTAATATGTAGATAATTTTGGCGTAGTGGGTTCTGAAACTTATACTTACTGCCATTTGGAAAAGACTGTGTCCACTGTCTTTGGTTCTCGCTACCATATATCCAGCCTTTATAGTTTTTGGTTTCGATGACAAAGATGCCGTATACAGAAACGATGATATGATCGATTTGGGTACTGCCACCATTAGCTCGTGGCAAGGTAATACCGTTTAATCGGTGATAAACATCTTTTTCAAGTTTAAGCCACATAGCAACATTGATGACGGTTTCACCGAGGAAGCCTTTAAAGGAGGATTTTAGGGACATAAGAAAATCTCAAAAAAAGCCTTATTAAAGTTTATATATCTTGAAAATTCTCAAATTTCAGAATTTATTCGCTGTTCTCAACTAAAGCTAATACAGTGACTCAATACTTAAAATAACTTTGTCTGATAGCTCATTAATACTTTCTGCAGCTTCAATAAATAGATCTTTATGATTAGTCCAAGCTGCATGATAGCCATCTCTTTGTAACCTAGTATTTTCTGCAAGAAGTTCATTTGTTTGGAAGACAATGGACATAAGCTCTGTTAACTGCTCTTGTATAACTCCACTTTTCGATGCAATTTTTAAAATATTAGCGTACTCTTTCACCAAACTAAAAAAGTCCTCATTAAAATCTTCGGGGCTTCTGTTCACACCAAGAAAAGATTTTTCCCCTGATTGAAAATCTAGAAAATCTTTAGTGCATGAACGTAATCTATATAAATCTGGTAGTAAAGACACTTGTACTACTCTTGAGAGAGATATCTTCTCAGCTTCTTGTTTCTTTTGTGAGTCTTTAGCTAGCTTAAAGGGAACCCATATTGCGATGCCAATTGCTATTATACTTCCAATAGCTTGCACCCATGCTGCTGTCGCAATCCAATTAATCTCATGAAATTCCAAACTGACACTTCCTTATCAAATCTTGATTAGGTTCAAACAATGGTAGGATAAACTCATACTATTAAAGAACGATTCTTATAAACAACTTAGGCAATAAGCAAAATTTAAACTTCCGTAAAAACTTGAAAGCTTAGCTCAATTTACCATAAAAAAAGCCACCAGATTTCTCCGGCAGCTCTTTTTTTAAAACGCTAACTAAGTTAGGTCTATCACACCAAACTATTTACCGCTTCGACCACAGCATCAGTCGTAATACCAAACTCTTTATACAAATCACTGGCAGGAGCAGATTCGCCATAAGTGGTCATACCGATGACTTTGCCATCTAGACCAACGAACTTGTACCAGTAATCTACATGCGCGGCTTCGACTGCGACACGAGCACGAATATTAGCAGGCAATACCGCTTCGCGATAGCTAGCCTCTTGCTCTACAAAGATTTCTGCACATGGCATAGATACCACACGGACGCCAACACCATTTGCGCTCAACGCTTCATACGCTTCCATCGCTAGGCCAACTTCTGAACCAGTGGCGATGATGATTGCTTGTAGCTCGCTTTGCTCTTTCGCAAGTACATAACCACCTTTGGTGATGTTCGCTACTTGCTCGCTATCACGTGCTTGATGTGGCAAACTCTGACGGCTAAAGATCAATGCTGATGGGTTGTTTTCAGACTTGATTGCTTCTACCCAAGCGCTTGCAGATTCAGTCGCATCACACGGACGCCATGTGCGTAGGTTTGGCGTAGTACGTAGGCTAGTCAATTGCTCAACTGGCTGATGCGTTGGGCCATCTTCACCCAGACCGATAGAGTCATGCGTATAGACATGGATGACGCGCTGCTTCATTAGTGCGCCCATGCGTACTGCGTTACGTGCGTACTCCATAAACATCAGGAACGTCGCTACGTAAGGGATAAAGCCGCCATGCAATGCAATACCATTGGCAATCGCAGTCATACCAAACTCGCGTACACCGTAATAGATATAGTTACCGTCAACGTCTTTTTCGATGCCTTTAGCACCTTTAAATAGCGTAAGGTTTGAACCAGCTAGGTCGGCTGAACCGCCCAATAGTTCTGGTAATAATGGCTGCAAGCTGTTGATAGCATTTTGGCTGGCTTTACGACTAGCAACATCACCACCCGCTTCTTGAGTTTGCTGAATATAGGCTTGCGCTTGACTAGCAAAGTCAGCAGGCAATTCACCATTTAGACGGCGTGATAGTTCTGCTGCAAGCTCTGGATAGGCTTTCTTATATGCTTCAAAGTCCGCATCCCAGTTCTTTTGCTGTACGTCGCCTTTAGCTTTAGCATCCCATGCTTCATAGATTTCATCATCTAATTCAAATGGGGCATGTTTCCAAGACAGCGCATCACGAGTCAAGGCAATTTCATCATCACCAAGTGGCGCACCATGACTGGCTGCTAGACCTTGTTTGTTCGGGCTACCAGCACCGATCGTGGTTTTACAAATAATTAGACTTGGCTTAGCAGTCTCTGCAATCGCTTGCTCCGTTGCTTGCGTGATTGCATCAGTATCATGACCGTCAACTTTGATAACTTGCCAGCCGTAAGACTCAAAGCGCGCTTCGGTATCATCAGTGAACCAACCTTCGACATTACCGTCGATAGAGATACCGTTATCATCATAGAAGAATACCAATTTGCCAAGCGCCAACGTGCCAGCCAGTGAGCAAACTTCATGACTGATACCTTCCATCAAGCAGCCATCGCCCAAGAACGCATAGGTATGATGATCGACGACGCTATGACCGTCACGGTTGAACTGTGCGGCTAGCGTCTTTTCTGCAATTGCAAAACCAACGGCATTAGCAATACCTTGTCCTAGTGGACCAGTCGTCGTTTCTACACCAGGCGTATAACCAAGTTCAGGATGCCCTGGGGTTTTTGAATGCAGCTGACGGAAACCTTTAAGGTCATCAACGCTCACATCGTAACCTGATAAATGTAGCAATGAATAAATAAGCATCGAGCCATGACCGTTTGACAGTACAAAGCGATCACGGTTGTGCCAATTAGGATCAGCTGGATTGTGCTTCAAAAATTTGCGCCACAAAACTTCGGCAATATCAGCCATACCCATTGGCGCACCCGGATGTCCAGAGTTGGCTTTTTGAACCGCGTCAAACGACAGTACACGGATGGCATTGGCTAGTTTACGTTCGCTAATTGGAGCTGGCATAGAGTGTCCTAATATTCGAATGAGTCGTATAAAGATAAGAGGAGAGTTTACTCAAAGGATAATCCACCAAAAACGCGATAGGCGTCCTCAGTCGATAGGCTATAAAATAAAAATGCAATATTAACATATTTGCTATGAGCCTAGCCAAAAATGCAGTCACAAGACCGTTTATATTTAGCAATGACTCACATCAGTTTTGTTAAACGATAAGCAATGACGGACTTTGATTTAAGTTATAAATAACAAGCTGCAAGTGACCTAGGTGACAAGCAGCTCATTACTTATAGTCAGTTCATTAAACTGAAATAGTCTCAGCACCGCCCATAAACGGACGTAATACTTCTGGAATCGTAATGCTGCCGTCAGCGTTTTGATGATTTTCCATCACTGCTAGTAGCGTACGACCAACCGCTAGACCTGAACCATTTAAAGTATGAGCTAAGCTGGTTTGTTTACCATCTTTGACACGAGTACCCATACGGCGCGCTTGGAAATCACCACAGTTAGAGCAGCTAGAGATTTCACGATAGGTATCTTGGCTTGGTAGCCATACTTCGATGTCATAGGTCTTTTGTGCGGCAAAACCCATATCGCCAGTACACAGCTTTACCGTGCGGTATGGCAAGTTCAACTGCTGCAAGATATATTCAGCCTGTCCTGTCATCGCTTCTAATAGGTCATCAGACTGATCGCTAGTACCGACATTGACCATCTCAACCTTTTCAAACTGGTGCTGACGAATCAAGCCGCGAGTATCACGCCCATGTGAGCCAGCTTCACTGCGGAAACATGGTGTATGCGCCGTGAATTTTAAAGGCAGCTCTTTGATATCCAAACGCTCGCCGCGTACCAAGTTGGTCATTGGTACTTCAGCAGTTGGGATCAAATAAAAATCCATTTCATCGTTATTCGTGTGATTGCTTAGCTTAAACAAATCATCTTCAAACTTAGGCAACTGACCCGTACCTTTTAAGCTATCGCTATTAACGATATAAGGCACATAAGTCTCAAGATAGCCGTACTTCATCGTGTGCGTGTTCAACATAAATTGAATTAGTGCGCGATGCAATTGTGCCAATTGCCCTTTGAGCACGTTAAAACGGCTACCAGTTAACTTAGTCGCTGCTTCAAAGTCCAGCATACCAAGCGTCTCACCGATATGAGTATGATCTTGAATTTCAAAATCAAACGTACGCGGCGTGCCCCACTTACGCACTTCTACGTTATCATCTTCTGACGTACCGACTGGTACATCCGCCGCCGGAATATTCGGAATTTGCAAAGCCGCTTGAGTGATGCGCTCTTGTAGCGTACGTAGCTCGTCTTCCGCAGCTTTAATCTCACCGCTAACGCTTTGCATCTCAGCCAATAGCTCACTGGCATCTTCGCCTGATTTTTTTAGGGCACCTACTTGCTTTGCACCAGCATTACGGCGCGATTGCAACTCTTCGGTTTTGACTTGTAGAGACTTACGCTCGTTTTCAATCGTCTGCCAGAACTCCATATCAAGCTCATAACCACGGGTGGCTAGCTGCTGTTGTAGGTCGCTTAAATCGCCGCGTAAGAGTTTCGGATCAATCATAGTAGTTGCCTGTAACACTAAAGGTGAGTAAAAGGTTTGAAAGTATTATTAATAGGGTAATTGCCTAGCACATCGCTATCACGGTCTTTGTGATAACTGGCTATGACGTTATGTTTTATATCAACATATCTTGTAGTCGCTATAATACCAAGACACGGCAGATTTGACCATGTTTTGGATATCTTTGGCTACTTTTCCCTGTTTTTGGCTGACTCTCACTAGCTTTTGTTCATTATGCTAATCGCTTATAGCAAGTTATTATGTTTTTAATTGCTCACTTTTGCTTTCGTCTAGTCTTAGTAAGCTGAGTATAGAGCGTGAACTACGTCATTAATATGACATCTATCCGTGAACAGTCTTGCTTATATGTTTCATTTAAGAGTACTTTTCGGTAAGATAAGCGCATACCTTTATTTACCTACAGTCAACTAGTACATCATGACTTGGCTTTGGCGATGTAAACCCAACACTTTTAACATAAGCATCTGAGAAACCTTTATGGCCCTGTATCCTTACACGCTCCAACCTGTCGCCTTAAACCTAACTGAGGCTGAATTCCACCAAGCACAGTATGAACTGTTTGCCAGTGCCAGCCCGTCTTTTGGTTTATCAAGCTTTAAGACCAAAGAGTGGATCATCATGGCAGTGGTTGTGGTACTTGCTATTGCAGGACTTATCTTTGTAACAGGCTATTCAACCATTATCTTTTGGTTAATGCTGGTTGGTGTGGTGATTTATCTATTGGCACGTACTTTAGGTTTTAAATGGTACGTAAAAAGAGAGTTTGACAAACAAGTCGCTGACCAAGAGATGCCAGATGAAATGCGCCAGATGAAGTTGGGTGTGCAAAAGCATGGTCTAGTCATGGCGATGCCAAGCAACCAGCCTGATATGATGAAAAACTCGCAAATGCGCGGTATGCAAATGCGTGCGGGCGCGACTCAACAAGCGGTTATTCCTTGGACCTCTATCAAGAGTTGGGACGAGACTGATGACTATATCTTTATGATGTTTGAGCTAAAAGGTCAGCAAGGTAGCCAAATCGTACCGAAACGCTTGCAAGCACAGAAGTTTCCTATCGATACGGTACGTCAACATTTACAAGAAGTCGTTCCGGTCAAAGGCTTAAATCCTGAAAACTTGCAGCCGCCAGCATAATGGCTATTAGCTATCTCTATCGTTTAGAAAAACGATAGAGAGACTCAATTATAGTTTTATAAAACCAATCGTAAAATTGCATTTATTATATTTAACTTATTAATAATAGTTTGCTATTATTATAAGCGTCAAAGGAAGAGATAGAGATAGAGTTTATATTGATAGGTACAGATAAAAACTAAAGTATTTTCGCTGTATTTCAATTGATTAGAGTCTTTATTCTTCTTTATTTATTATCATATAACTACACTCACACTATAAGGACAACACTATGAGTAATTCTAATAATGCTACTAACCAGATCGGTCTAGAAAAGGCAGACATGAGCGAAGTCATCGCCAAGTTAAACAATCTACTATCGACGTATCACGTGTTTTATTTAAACGTACGTGGCTATCATTGGAATGTAAAGGGTGAGCATTTCTTTACTTTGCATCCACAATTTGAAGAGCTGTATACGTCACTACAACTTCAAATCGATGAAATCGCTGAGCGTATCTTAACTTTGGGTGGTACACCACTTCACGCTTATAGTGATTTCACACAACATACTAGCATCAGTGAAGATAAAAATGTTAAAGATGGCACAAGCTGCGTCAAAGGCGTAGTCACTGGCTTACAAGCGTTAATTGCAGAGCAACGCCAAGTATCAGCGTTAGCAGAAGAGAGCGAAGACCAAGGTTCAGCTGACCTAATCGATGCTTACGTACAAGAGCAAGAAAAACTGGTATGGATGTATAACGCGTTTTTGGGTTAATAGTCGTTAGTTTTTATTCGGCTTGACCTTACTAATTCTAATGATTATCAAATCCTAAATAATAAAAAAGCACCTAATTGGGTGCTTTTTTATTGTCTATCTTTTAGAAAAGACTGTTTTATTTTTCGATCCATTGACGCATTTTTTCACGTTCAGCAGGCGTAGCTTGTAGCCATACTTGCATAAACGTATCTAACGTACTGGTAGAAGTATTTACGCTAGATGCTTGCTTAACAGTGGTCGTGCCAGTGTTGACGTTACTAGTAGAATTTACTACGGGTTGATCTAAAGAGGCGATAGCACGTTGGTTCTGTAACTCTGCATCACCTGCACCGCCGAACACGCCGCCCAGCGCTTTACCAAGGCCTGAAAATAGACCACCTTGGTTACCGGCCATACTTTGCTGGCTAGCAATGACAGTATTATTCTGTTGCACAGCGAGCGTTGGCTGCTTGGCATACTCTCTAGCAGCTTCATAATCTTCTGGTTGATCAGGCATAGTCAGACGATATGTTTGATTGTCGGCCAATTGTGCCGTCACACTGACATTACCTGAACGCAAATAATCATGCTCATCACGACGCAAGTTATATAAACGGTCATACTTAGCAGTAATAGCATGTTGTCCAGGCTGTAACGTAAAAGTTTTTTGTAGCGGCTGAAAAGCGCTCTGCTGAATTTCCTGCCCATTAATAGCAGTTACTTTGATATGGTCATCAACCTGTAGAGTAACCGCTGCCTGTGACAACATAGAGACCGAGGCAGCCCCCACCAACAACGTGCCTATCGTTAATTTCTTTAGCAAAAAAGTATTCGATTTCATAAGTTATTCCATTAATAGTAAAAGCGAGTTGGACAAAAGATTCGTATTCTTACGGTTATTCATTTTTTGCTGCTAAAAGTCTTACTGCTAAAAGTCTTGCTGCTAAAAATCAAGTGGCATCGTATGTTGGTCTTGATCAGGCGTGTCGTTATCTACTTGCGTCTCTTGAGCGATATCCGCCAGCTCCGCGGCAAGCGTCTGCTCATCGATGGTACGCAGAGCATCACTTATGACTGCTTTTGAGATATTACTGCGACCAAGGTTAGAAAACATTGGTTGAATATAATTAAGTACTTCCATCATGGCACCGATACGATGCGGTCCATCGGTCAGTAAGTGATTAATAATTCGATCGTCAAACTGCCATCCACGCCGACGCAAAATAGACTGTAGTAATGCTTGTCTGTCTGCCAAATCATGACCAGTAGGCACTTTAAAGGACGGTGCTTGTGCCAAACGCGTCATTAAATCTCTTAACTGAAATGGTAAGTCGTCAGCTGGTTTATTGGCGGCAAACAACAACTGGCGTTGCCCTTCTCGGCTACGATTAATTAAGTGAAATAAAGCTTCTTGCCACTGGCTGCTCTGCTCAAGCACTTCCAAATCATCAATGGCGATGAGATCAAAATTTTCTAACGATGATAGTACGTGGACATCTGTATGAATCAGCTCATTAAGGGACAAACAGATAGCCGATTTGTCCATTTCGATAAATGACTCGCAAATAGCAGACAGCAAATGAGACTTACCTGTAGCAGGGCTACCAAACAGATATAGTTGACCGATCAGGCCGACATGTAACTGCCGTACTGCATCAATAATCGACATCCAACCGGGACCGGCAAAGTCGCTGAGACTTGCATCATGCTTAATGTCCAGATTGAGACTTAGCTGTGCTTCTGCCATGAATCATCAACTCGTGTTGCGTAGTGCAATGGAAAAATACAATAAAAAAGACAGGTTGCTTTGAGCTGTATTCATTACTATCAATACTAGCCGATACAACTGTAGTTAATGGCCCTATAGCCTTTGCAAAAATTGGTTAGTCGCTTTATCGAAAAAAACGTTAGCAAAACTGGTACCTAAACGGCTGATACTATCAACACTGCGCCTATATATAACATATTTACAAAATGACTGACAAGTCTTTTACCCATTAAGCCTTATCAATCATTGCGTTCCTATCTTGATATTGCATATCAAGCTTTATCTAGTGTATTCAATAATAAGATAATTATCTTTTTTCAAACAGTGCCAGTTGTTTACGGCCTTTATAAAAGTCAGTGGTCCGATAGTAGTTGTATAAATGGCGGAACAGGACATTTAAGACAGCGGACACTGGTAAGGCAATAAGCATACCGACAAAACCTAATAGACTGGCACCTGCCAATACGGCAAATATGACCCATAATGGCGATAGACCAATCTTATCACCTAAGAGTAACGGCTGCAGGATATAACCTTCTGCAGCTTGTCCAATCAAGAACGCACCTACGACCAATGACAAATACGTCCAGTCCAATCCGAACTGAAATAGGCAAGCTATAATAGCCGCGATAAAACCAATACCAAATCCTAAATACGGCACAAAACTAGCAATGCCTGCTACCATACCAATGATAAGCCCAAGCTCTAGCCCAATGAGCTGTAACTGTACAGCATAAATAGCGCCTAGCAACACCATCACCAGCAATTGACCTTTGATAAATGCCATCAATGCCAGATCACATTCTTTAGCTATTTCAGTCACTTTTTGACAATAAGCCCCTGGTATCGCCATCTTCCAGTTATGCAAACGCTGATCCCAATTAAATAGAAAATAAAAGGTCAAAATAGGCACCAATACAATCAGACCTGCATTATTGATGAAGTTCATACTTGAGGTCAGTATTTGGCTCATCATGGTACTAGCATCAGCGAACTTATAATTCGTTTGCATATAATCGACGAGGGTATCAGAAAATTCTTTCGACTCTAGTTCAGGCAGTTTGATACGAGTATTACTATTGAACCACTCTCGTACGACTTGGTTATACCAATTAAATATCTTTGGCAAATAATCCCACGCCGCTTGCAGCTGATGCCACAATGTCGGTACCAACCACCATAATAATAACGCCATCCCTAAAGTAATCGTCGAGTAGACGATAATAATCGCGACCCAACGCTTGATATATTTTGATAGGCGCTTGACTAGAGGGTTAAATAGATAAGCCAATATGAAGGCAAAAACGAAAGGCACGATGACGGGCATCATTAAATACAAGAGAAACACAGCCACCACTAACGCCACGACAATAAATAAACGCCGAAAAAAAGGATCTATTGGTTGGTTCATCATGGCAAGTAATCCTATAGTTGGACGAGGTTAAAAAAGTGACAGGGAGTCAGTAATAGCGATTTCTAAATGATATAACTACAGCCATCACGATGTATCACTAGGCGAATTTCCTTCTTTTCTCATTAGTTTTAGCTAGCTAAACTGAGACGTATCAACGTTCCTAAAAAGCCTGATTCTTAATAAATTTATGTTTAGTAGTTTTTATTCTGTCAATTACATTTGAACTTGTATTAAGGTCATTATTGACAATAAATTTAGCGTTCTATTATCGCAGAGTACAACAAAAAATCAGTCATTTTTTGTTTCTTAACGGCTTATTTGCCACTTAATGCAAATCTTAGTCAAATATTGGCAAGTTGCTTTGCGAGTACGGTCTGTTTTTGGGTATAATGCGCGCACTGTCTTTAAACTTTGCTTTTGAACTTTATAACGCTGATTTTTGCGTGCTCAATTACTTTACCTTCTAATCCCAATTATCTATCCCCAACTGTGAGATGACTATGAGTGACAAGCCTTCTTTAAGCTACAAAGATGCCGGTGTTGATATCGATGCAGGCGATGCTTTGGTTCAGCGAATCAAGTCCGTTGCAAAAGCCACTACTCGTCCTGAAGTCGTGGGTGGACTTGGCGGTTTTGGTGCGTTGTGCCGTATCCCGACAGGTTATACCTCGCCATTATTGGTTTCTGGTACTGATGGCGTCGGCACCAAACTAAAACTGGCGCTACAGCTGAACCGTCATGACACGATTGGTATTGATTTGGTCGCGATGTGCGTCAATGATCTATTGGTTTGCGGCGCAGAGCCACTATTCTTCTTAGACTACTATGCAACTGGTAAGCTGGATGTTGATGTAGCGGCGACCGTCGTGACTGGTATTGGTGATGGTTGTAAGTTAGCTAACTGTGCGCTCATCGGTGGTGAAACTGCTGAAATGCCAGGTATGTATCAAGACGACGATTACGATCTAGCTGGATTTTGTGTAGGCGTGGTTGAAGAAGCAGAAGTCGTCACTGGTGAAAATGTCGCAGAAGGCGATGTACTGATTGCCCTTGCCTCAAGTGGCGCACACTCAAACGGCTACTCATTGGTTCGTAAAGTCATCGAAGTTAACGGTGTGGATGTTACGAGCAGCGACGAGCAACTAGACGGTCAGCCTATTCAAGATGCTCTAATGGCTCCTACCCGTATCTATGTAAAAGCCATCAAGGCATTACAAGATACGCTTGGTAGCTCAGCTTTACATGCGATGTCACATATCACAGGTGGTGGTCTAACGGATAACTTGCCACGTGTACTACCTGATAACCTAGCAGCTAGCATCGATACTAATAGCTGGCAGTTCTCAGAGCTATTCACTTGGCTACAGACCCAAGGTAATATCGCGCAGAGCGAGATGTACCGTACCTTTAACTGCGGCGTTGGTTTTGTCATCGTTATGCCAAAAGACAAAGCTGAAGCTGCTATTCAGACTTTAACTGACGCGGGCGAGACAGCTTGGCAAATAGGTGAAATGGTCAAACGCAGCACTGATGACCAGGCGGATGCAGTGGTGTACCGTTAATGTCAATTAATAACGCAAGCCAGCCTATCAAACCATTGCGTATTGCTGTTCTAGTCTCAGGAAGTGGTAGCAACCTGCAAGTGTTAATCAATGCAATGCAAGCAGGTGCGCTACCGATTGAAATCGTTGGTGTCATTAGTAACCGTGAAGATGCTTATGCGTTGACACGTGCTAAAGATGCCAATATTCCAGTTGCGGCATTGTCACACGTTGCTAGTGGTAAACGTATGGGTATCAAGACATTTGAAACCCATGCCAACAAGCAGCTAATAGCGTGGCAACCTGATTTGATCGTCTTGGCTGGGTTTATGCGTGTATTAAGTGGCTCATTTATCGATAATGTACCAGCGCCCATGATTAACCTTCATCCTTCTCTACTTCCGGTTTATAAGGGTTTAGATACTCATAAACGGGTCATACAAGCGGGTGAACGTCGTCACGGCTGTAGTATTCATAAAGTGACCGCGGAGCTTGATGCAGGTCAGGTATTGACTCAAGCCGTATTGAATATCGATATCAGCGACACCGTAGAGAGCTTACAGTCACGGGTACAGAAGCTTGAACATCAGCTGCTACCTTGGACTATTTTACTCCTAGCAAAAAATGTATTATCACTTGAAGTAAATAATACATCATCGCAAACGGAAACTTATTTACCTAAGTTGCCTTTGCAATTGCTGATAGACGGATAAAAATCTCAGCTTATTAAGCTGCTTTCAATACCACTTTATATAGCGCAATAAAAAGCCCATTTACTCATTACGAGCAACTGGGCTTTTTTATTTGATAACTATTTATTATTTACTATTATGTAAAATCGTAAATAGTTATCTATTTAGCTAATTCGTCTAATTAGTTCATTCTTAGAATACGTGAACCGCTTTAATATTGACAAACTCTTTGATACCGAAGCCGCCATGCTCACGGCCATAGCCTGAGTTTTTCACGCCACCAAATGGCAGTGCAGGATTGGCAAGACCATAACCATTAATATAGACCATACCTGTATCGAATTGCTCACGTGCTAGACGAACGGCTTTCTCCTCATCTTTTGAGAAAATCGCGCCACCTAAACCATAACGACTGTCATTAGCGATGCGCATTGCATCATCTTCATCTTTGGCACGAATCAATGAAGCGACAGGGCCAAATAGTTCGTCATCGTATGCAGGCTGACCTTTTTCGACGTTCTCTAGGATAGTTGCTGGATAGAAACTACCTTTACCTTCAGGTACCTTACCGCCAACAGCAATCGTTGCCCCTTTAGCCACACTTTTCTCTACTTGCTCATGTAGCTGCTCACGTAAATCTGCACGTGCTAATGGGCCGATATCTGAGCTGTCATCCATTGGATCACCCGCTTTGGTACCTTCAAACTTCTCAACGATACGTTTACGGAACTCATCATATACGCTATCGACTACGATAAAGCGTTTGGCTGCTACACAGGTTTCACCGTTATTGATTAAACGTGCTTGAGTACAAGTTTCTACAGCAGTTTCAATGTCAGCATCTTCTAACACGATGAACGCATCATTTGAACCTAGCTCTAATACAGCTTTCTTAATCGCTTTAGCTGCTTGCTGTCCAACAAGGGCACCTGCACTGTCACTACCTGTTAGTGTCACACCGCGTACTTTGTCATTGCCAATCAATGCTTCTGACTGGTCATGATCAATGATAATCGTACGGAACAAATCACTTGGTAATTCAGACTCGTGAAGAATTTTTTCAATTAATAGACCAGAGCCTGTAACGTTAGATGCGTGTTTTAACAGGACGCTATTACCTGCCATCAAGTTTGCGATGGTATAACGGAATACCTGATACGCTGGGAAGTTCCAAGGCTGCATGCCATAGATAATACCGATAGGTTGGTACGTCACTAGCCCTTTCTTCATGCTTTCGATATCGCGTACATCATCAGCCAAAGAAGCAACGCCGTTTTCAGCAGTGTAATCACAGATAGCTTTACAGAGATCAATCTCTTGCATGCTCTGGTTATACAACTTGCCGCGCTCTTCAGTCATTAGCTTAGCCAGCTCTTCTTTATACTCCATCAGCTTGTCACCGATAGATTTGATGACACGGCCGCGCTCTTCGTGACTTACTGTACGCCATTCTAGAAATGCGTTATGTGAAGCGTCGACAATCTTGTTGACTTCGTCGTTGCTCATATAATTGTAGTTACTGATTTCTTCGCCCGTGGTTGGGTTAATAGTAGTAATGTCTGACATAGTTACTGTCCTTATTATTCGAATTTATATTTGGGATTTATAATCGGGTTTATTGCCACTTGTAGTTGTTTTGCTGTGACAGTTTTAATTATTAAATTTACGTCGATAGCACAATCTATTGGTAGCTCGTTTTCTATCTGCCGTTATCTTAACAAGCTATTTGATGAAGAGTTTTACAATATATTGTGAAGTGTGTTGAAGATGTTAATAGTGTGACTGACTTATTAAGTCTATCTAAATGTAAAATATCAACTATTAATCTCTAGAAAATAAAAAACCAGCCTAACGGCTGGTCTAATAACTATGTAGAGTGGGAGCTAAAGAAAAATGCTTTTACTAAAAAATTAAATAATAGGAAATATGTCACTTTAATAGTAGATAGATTCAACTCACACAAACCAATCAAAACAAATGATTAATGACAGGTATCTCTTGAGGCGGATTTTCTTCTTCAGCGACAACTTGTCGTGCCACATGCATAATTAACTGACGTAACCAGCGATGGGCTGGATGATGCTGTAACAAAGGAGACCATGCCATCGTAAGCTCAAACTCAGGAATAAAGAACGGCGGATCTTCCATCATGATACTGTCGTTATTTGCCTGCATTCTTGCCACACGCGTGGGCAAAGTCGCTATCAAATCTTTATTTGCTGCAAGCATGGCAGGCATTTGATAATGTCGAGTAAAGACACTAATTTGGCGTTTTTGCCCAAGGCGCTGCAGGGCTTGATCGATAGATCCTAGTCCACCAGATTTCTCTGGATTGACCCCAAAACCCACGCCCATACCTGTTTTAGATACCCAAACGTGCTGTGCTTTTAGATAGTTTTTCAGATTAAAACGATTGGCATAAGGACTGTCAGAAGATAACAAGCAACTAAAAGTATCACGCCATACTAGAACCTGATGAAAACTTTGAGGTATCTCATTAAAACGGTTAATCGCTAAATCAACTCGTCCCTGCTCCATATCTCGATAAGAGACGTCTGATGGAGTCAAAAAGTCCAAAATTACATTAGGCGCTTCAGAACGTAGTGCTTTTACCAGCTTAGGCACTAGGGTCGCTTCGGCATAATCCGATGTCATGATACGGAACACACGAGAGGTACTATAAGGGCGGAATTCGGTACGCGGCTCCAACACTTGGGTCAAATCAGCAAGTATCTCGCGGATACGTGGCTGTAGCTCAAGGGCCCGTTCAGTCGGCGTCATACCCTCAGATGAGCGTACCAATAATGGATCATTAAACAGCTTACGCAAGCGGCGCAAGATATTACTCATAGCAGGCTGAGTAATCCCAAGCTGCTCGGCTGCGCGAGTGACGTTTTTTTCTCGTAGCAACACATCTAGATGGACTAATAAATTTAAATCAACCCGCTGCAAATTCATATTTGGTTCTCTTGGCTTTTGAATAAACGCCATATTAAGGCTGGCATTTGTAGTGCTGCTACGGTGATTTGTGCGCTGTAACAGCATAATTTCATTATTTTTTACTAATTTCGTTCTAGTTTTTTCTGATAGACCTTCATTATAACTCATTCAACCTATCGTAAGACCATGTTATATAAACATTATATCATACAGAAATACCAAAGATAACTATCATAAATTAGATAAATCTTGGTAAGGTGGTTATAGTGAGTTCTATAAAGGATTTGCAGCATAGAGGACGAACGTTAGGTTCATAAGCTGTTTTTATCCGATTAAATATTGTCGCTAAGTAATATATTAATGGTTTTTATCAGTCGTTAAATACGGTTAATTGACCTCATTATTGTAACATCTCTTGCTACCAATTATGACATCACTGCCTATTAAGTATTCAGATACCTTTTAGATATATAGTGAGAATCGATAAATATTTATAAACCAGCAATTATTTTCAACTGTTGAGTTCAGCAAATTTCTTGTAATAGCCTAGCGGTTTGTTTAGGGTAAATAGAGCTTCGATAGATAAACGATAGACCAAATTTTGAATATTACTTTTTAGTACAAAGGTTTTAGTAAAGCGGATTTTAGTAAAACGACAGACCCATTATTTTAACAATTAATTTATTTGTTTTTACACCCCACCAAGGAGACTATAGATGTCAACTGCATATAAATCAGCGATCGACTTAGTACGTGAATTAAAGCAAAAGCACGGCAACTGGCAGAACATTAGCGAAGTTGATGCTGCACGTATGATGTCACAAAACCGTTTCAAAACGGGTTTGGATATCGCAAAATATACTGCAAAAATCATGCGTCAAGACATGGAAGATTATGACAATGATACGTCTCAGTACACGCAGTCTTTAGGTGCATGGCATGGTTTTGTTGCACAGCAAACTATGTACGCTAAGAAAAAATATTTCGGTACGACTTCTAAAACTTACATCTACCTTTCAGGTTGGATGGTAGCTGCCCTACGCTCTGAGTTTGGTCCACTACCTGACCAATCTATGCACGAAAAAACCTCAGTACCTAAGCTAATCGAAGAAATCTACACCTTCTTACGTCAAGCAGATGCTAAAGTGTTGAACGACTACTTCCGTGAGCTAAACGCTGCTGAAGAAGCTGGCCAAGATACTTCAGCTATCCTAGAAAAAATCGAAAACTTTGATTCACATGTTGTGCCAATCATCGCTGATATCGATGCAGGTTTCGGTAACGAAGAAGCTACTTACCTATTGACTAAGCAAATGATCGAAGCTGGTGCTTGTGCTATTCAGGTTGAAAACCAAGTATCTGATGCTAAGCAATGTGGTCACCAGGCTGGTAAAGTAACGGTACCGCATGAAGACTTCATCTCTAAGCTAAACGCTATCCGTTATGCATTCTTAGAGCTTGGTGTTGAAGACGGTGTTATCGTTGCTCGTACTGACTCTGAAGGCGCATCACTAACACAAAAAATTCCAGTATCAAATGAGCCAGGCGACCTTGCTTCTAAATACATCGATTTCATCGAAATGGAAGAAGTAACGCTAGAAAATGCTCAAGAAAACGACAGCCTACTTAAGCACAACGGCAAACTAGTACGCCCAGTTCGTCTACCTAACGGTCTATATCAGTTCCGTGAAGAGACTAACATTGACCGTGTTGTACTTGACTGTGTAACTGCTCTAGAAAACGGCGCTGACCTACTATGGATCGAAACACCGACTCCAGACGTAGAGCACATCAAAATGATGGTTGACCGTATCAAAGAGCAACAGCCTAAAGCCAAGCTTGTATACAACAACAGCCCATCATTCAACTGGACGCTTAACTTCCGTAAGCAAGTTATCGCACAGTGGGAAGAAGAAGGCAAAGACATCTCTGCATACAATAAAGATGACTTGATGAGCGCTGATTACGATGGTACTGAACTTGATGCTGCAGCTGACGTAGCCGCTAAGAATTTCCAACGTGATGCGTCACGTGAAGCGGGTGTATTCCATCACTTAATCACGCTACCGACTTACCACACGACTGCTCTTAGCGTTCATGAACTTGCTAAAGGCTACTTCGGTGAAGAAGGCATGCTTGCTTATGCAGCTGGCGTACAGCGTAAAGAAATCCGCGAAGGCATCTCTTGTGTTAAGCACCAAGCAATGGCTGGTTCTGACCTTGGCGATGACCACAAAGAAATCTTCTCAGGCGATAACGCTCTGAAAGCTGGCGGCGGCAAGAACACGATGAACCAGTTCTAATAACCGACAGACTAGCAATATTTATCAAAAAACCGCCCTACATCATGTAGGGCGGTTTTTTATTGCGGTTTAAATAATCAGAGAATGGTAGACTAATAATTGTTTATCACAACCATCGATCAGAGCCATCAGTCAGAATTATTAGGAGCTAATATGCAAGAGATAGAGCTGAAGTTTTTGGTACCAGAGTCACGGCTAAAGGGTTTAATGCGTCAAACGCACGTTAAATCCTCAAAAGTGACGCAACTGGCTGCACATTATTACGATACGCCTGACCAACAGCTTGCACAGGCAGGTATCGGTCTGCGTATTCGCAAAGAAGGCGATACATGGGTACAAACCATTAAAGCTGGTGGTGATGGAATTGCTGCACGCTTGGAGCACAATGCTGTACTCGATAATGATCAAGTACAAGCGATGCTCGATAATAATGAGCTGATACCTGATTTGACGATATATGAAGACACTCCAATCGCTGCAGCATTGGCTGACTTTAAACTTAAAAAGTTGGCAAAAAATCTGACACGACTTTATGTGACTGACGTCGAGCGCACTACGCGGTTGCTAACAGAAAGTAATGAAGATGAAACCGATAATTGCATCGAAATGGCTTACGATCAGGGAGAAATCATCCATGGTACTGATGACTCGCTACGCAAAACTATTCAAGAGATAGAGTTTGAATTGGTATCAGGAGATTTAGATTTTTTATTTACGACTGCCAAAACATGGTGCAAGCGCTACAAGCTGTGTCTATCTACCGTGACCAAAGCTGAAAACGGCGGCTTACTTATTAATGGACAAAAACACAGTCCAGCGGTCAGCGCAAACCTAAGTCAATTGCAAATAGACAAAGACAGTAGTGCACCTGCTTTTATACGTGCGGTCGTACACAATTGCTTATTGCAGATATTACCAAACAGCAGCGCTATCGTCGCTGGTAGTATAGATGACGATCATATTCTACAATTACGGATTGGTACTGATCGCTTGCGTACTGCGTTGAAAGCATTTACTGACTTCTCTGATGAGATTAATCCTGAATGGCTGCCGATACTAAAGCAAACTGCGAACTTGCTTAGCGATTACTATCAACTTGCTTATATCAATGCACAGATCGAACCTGAGCTACAAGCATGTGGCGCGCCTGCCGTTGACTGGACAACAGATATTGAAAATATCAAAATTACGCCTATCAATACGCTACAAGCCAATGACTTTCAGATAACCTTACTAGAGCTGATTGCCTTTACTATGAGCGACCCAAGCATTGAACCTCAGACTGATCAGCTTGCCCGCGATAAGCTAACGAAAGTCCTCTCTAAACAATATAAGAAATGCCTTAAAACCAATAAAAAATCTGACGAAGTAAGTAATGAAGTAAGTGTTGCTGAGCTTGTGAGCAATGACGTAGACGTAGATCTAGATGTAAGCACAGACACTCCTGATAATGACCAACCTGAAAGCGAGCTGCTCAATCAGTTAAGAGATTTGCGTTACATCAGTGAGTTTTCTACGCCTTTATTAAGTAAGAAAAAAGCTAAGAAGAAAACCAAACGTTGGCTAAAACGGCTAATAAAAGCACAAAAAGCATTAGAACAACTGAACGATGATAATCAATATCAGCAGTTCTATGAGTTAAAATCAACAACAGATACTAATGCTTTATATGGTGCGGGTTGGTTTACGGCCATACTGACTGATGACCAGAGTCATATTGATGCACGTTTAGCAAAATTTGCAGACAGCTCAACGTTTTGGTAGAAGTAGTAATATTATTTTTGTGACAGATACTGCTTTCATAAAGTAAAACCGCTCCATAAAAAAGACAGCTAGTTATATAACCAGCTGTCTTTTTTTATTGTGTTTAAATAGTTTCTGTCAGCGCCATAGCTAAATTTGTGCGCAACACGACCTAGTCAGCAACAATCGTAACAGGCATACCCTCTTCTACTTGCTCAAATAATTCTACAATATCTTTATTACGCATACGGATACAGCCATGTGATAGCGGAATACTCATTGGTTCAGTATCTGGTGTACCGTGAATATAGATATAGCGCTCATAAGTATCGCAACCACCTTGCCCATTACTACCTTTGTTTAACCCTTCTTCAAGACCGCTTAACCAAAGAATACGGCTCAATATCCAGTCACGCTTGGGATGTAGCTCACCAAGATTGGCATCATATATCTCACCTGTCGGCACACGCCCGACAAATACCGCATTCATAGGCTCGCTACCACCTATTTTTTGTTCAATAATATGCCTACCAAGCGGCGTGCAACCACTATCCTGCTGACTACCAATTCCATTCTTTGCAGTGGAGACTACGTATCTCGCAACCTCAGTCTGCTGGTACAGCGTCAATGTTTGCTCAGCGATATTAATCACGAGTTGCTTATCAAGGGTCTTATTATTGGTCATAAATGCTTCCGACTATCAGTCATTCATCAGATTACTATCAAGTTTATTAGTAAAATGATTGAAAATTTCTATTATCAAGGGATTGTATCAAGACATTTGGCACCGTAATATAGGGGCACACTTTTTGATGCTAGCAGATTATGACGACTATTTCACCGACACGTGTGTCGATGTATGATTTTTTATATCATGATACCCAGCCTATGCTGTCACTTTTGGCCGATGCGGCACAACTCTCTCTACCGCAAGCTCGCTTAGGGATGGATGCCAGTCTACAAGCCATCGTAAGTGCGCTGCTCGCCTATCAGCAGCGTCATCAGGGACAAGCAGTCAGCAAAAAGCTATTTGGTCGTAGTGCTGTCAAAGAGTTACGACAGTATAACTCAATGAACTTTGCAACCATCAGTGCCACACTCTACCATCGTCACGATGCGGCAGATGCTGTATTTAGTGATAATGCTCGTGTCATAAAGGCAAGCGAACATATCGCTGAGAAGATTGATGCAACGATGCAGCAGGCTCAAACTCTACTCACCTCATTGTGCGTGATTGTGCTGCGTGAATTGGCTATCCTGACAGAATACAGTCAACTAGACAGTGATGAAATCAATAAATGGTTTGCGCTACAACCACAGTTTTTATCAGCAGCCCGATTTAGCCCAGAGCATACGCATACCTCATCTGCTGAGACAGAAAGCAATAGTGACCTGCCCGAATCAACTACTGAAGCTGTTGAAGCGATAGAGAACAACTCAGAGAGTAATGCAAAGCGTACGTTACTAAATACTGAGCAGTTATCAAGCACTCCACCTCCTTTTGATCCCTACTGGTATGAACTGTCCGGATTCAAACCTGAAAACCATGAACCTGTGCAAGACATGCAAATGGCAACAGGCAATTATCTAAAAGCCATTGGACGCTCACCTGACAATCTACAGCAAGGTCGTCACAATGATATGTTAGTATTTACCGAGATGCATGCCGTTGCCTTACCGCACCAGCGCTGGCTGCTACAGTTGGCCAAAATTTCAGATATCTATCTCAGCCGAAATCGACTGCGCGTTAATTCTGAACCAGCCAATCCGCCTAAACCGCCTTTAGTAAGTTTAGGATTAATCGGTGGCAATAACGACAATACACCGACCACCACTAGTGAAAAGCCCATCGAGTATGAGGCTTCTACACCGCTATGGAAAAATCCTGTTATTCTTATCATCATACTTGTCGTTGGTGTCCTTGGTGCGCTCGCTACCTTAAAGTACCAATCGCAAAAGTCTGACGGTGCGATCCTGGCAACTGAAGAAGTATTAGAACAAGATGCCATTGATGAGCGGCAACAGCAAGATGTGGCCATTGTAATGGTAGACGAAGATGAATCTAACGTTGCAGAGACAGAAAAAGCTGAGTAAAGCCTTTTACTTTTGAAATAGCTATCCTCAAAGCAACCGTTTTAGCAATCACTTATTAACCATAAAAAAAGAGGCCCTATCAACATAGAGTCTCTTTTTTTGTGCGATCTAAGTTAAGAGTTGACTATCAGTAGCCCAAAAACTTACTTAGATAAATCGCGACCACGGCTAGCTTCGATAGCTAAACGTAAGCCATTTAGACGGATAAAGCCTTCTGCGTCTTTTTGATCATAAGCGCCCGCATCATCTTCGAAAGTGGCGATTTTTTCATCAAATAATGAGTCATCAGATTTACGACCAACAACGCTCACACTACCTTTATACAGTTTTACACGTACAGTACCGTTGACGTATTCTTGTGACTTGTCAATCAATGCTTGTAGCATCATACGCTCAGGGCTGAACCAATAGCCATTGTAGATAATTTTTGCATAGCGTGGCATTAGCTCATCTTTTAGATGGGCAGCTTCACGATCAAGCGTTAGTGATTCGATACCGCGATGCGCTTTTAGCATAATAGTACCCGCTGGCGTCTCGTAGCAACCACGTGACTTCATGCCGACGTAACGGTTTTCAACGATATCTAAACGGCCGATACCATGTTTGCCACCGATTTCGTTCAGCTTAATCATGACTTCATAAGGCTTAAGTGCTTCGCCATCGATAGCAACGATGTCGCCTTTTTCGTATTCTAGTTCTAGATACTGTGCTTCATCAGGTGCTTCTTCTGGGCTGACAGACCAGCGCCACATATCATCTTCTGCTTCGGTATACGGTTCTTCTAGGACACCGCCTTCATAAGAGATATGTAGTAAGTTAGCATCCATTGAGTAAGGAGATTTTTTCTTATTGCCCGCATAATCAATGGCGATATCATGCTCTTCAGCATATTTCATCAAGCTTTCACGACTTGATAGATCCCACTCGCGCCAAGGAGCAATAGTTACTACGTCTGGTGACAAAGCGACCGCACCTAGCTCAAAACGAACTTGGTCATTGCCTTTACCAGTCGCGCCATGGCTGATGGCATCGGCGTTATGCTCTTTAGCAATCTCAACCAAGCGCTTGGCAATCAATGGACGGGCAATAGACGTACCTAATAAGTACTCACCTTCATAAATGGCGTTAGCACGGAACATAGGGAATACATAATCACGAGCGAACTCTTCGCGCAGATCTTCGATATGGATATGCTTGATACCCATTGCTTGAGCTTTGGCTCGTGCTGGCTCAACTTCTTCGCCTTGACCGATATCAGCGGTAAAGGTGATTACTTCCGCATCATAAGTTTCTTGTAGCCATTTAGCGATGATTGAGGTATCAAGACCACCTGAATAAGCCAAGACGATTTTATTGATATTTTTTGGATCAAGTTGAGCCATGAAGAACTCCCATTATGAAATATAGTTTTAGAAAAGGCGACGATCAAATCGAAAGCAAGTCGAACGATAATTACCTGCTCAGTGTACATCATATTTACTATGGGCAAAAGTCTAACTGCCATAAGGCATGCGCTTTTGACTTAAATTCTGGTCAGCCTCATTTTTGCCACCAGAATTTAAACATCGTTTAAAGATAAGATATTAATCTTAGCTCGATGAATTATGTACAGATATCTAGCCTTATATTTAGTCAAGTGGGCAAATCTGTTATGATAGACCCACAGTATCACTCCCTTTTGTTTCCTTTATTTGACGATATAGAGCGCTTTGACACTATGACTGATTCGATTAGAGAATTGACCATCCTTCAGCCAGATGACTGGCATATTCATTTGCGTGACGATCTCGCTTTGAGCACGACCGTACCTCATGCAGCAAGCAGCTTCAACCGTGTCATCTGTATGCCAAACCTGGTGCCTCCAGTCAAAAATGCGCAGGATGCTATTACCTACCGCACACGTATCATGGATCAATTAGCAGCAAGTAACTTAAGTCTTGAGCGCAAGTCAGCTTTCGATCCGCGTATGACTCTGTATTTAACGGATAATACCACTGCCCAAGATATCGAGTTGGCAGCGCAGTCAGGTATCGTACAAGCTGTCAAACTCTATCCTGCTGGGGCGACTACCAACTCCGCAGACGGTGTCACCAATATTAATGCTTGCGTTGATGTCTTTGAAGCACTAGAAAAGTACAATTTGCCATTGCTAATTCATGGTGAAGTTACTCAAGACCATATAGATATCTTTGATCGCGAAAAGCGTTTCTTAGACGAAGTATTAGCACAAATTATCGTGAAATTCCCTACGTTGAAAATAGTAGTAGAGCACATCACTACCAGCGATGCGGCAGATTTTGTATTGTCACAAGGCAACCATGTTGCTGCCACTATCACGCCGCAGCATTTGATGTTTAACCGCAATCATCTATTGGTTGGTGGCATCAAACCGCACTTTTATTGCCTACCTATTTTAAAGCGTGAAAGCCACCAAAAAGTGCTATTAGATGTGGCCACTAGTGGCAATCCAAAGTTCTTTTTGGGTACTGACTCTGCGCCACATGCGACAGATAAAAAAGAAGCCGCTTGTGGTTGTGCCGGTTGCTATAGTGCAGCCACGGCGCTGCCTTTGTATGCGACCGCCTTTGATAGTGTTGGAAAAATAGATAAGCTTGAAGGTTTTGCCAGTCGTTTTGGCGCTCAGTTCTACGGCTTACCTCTAAATGAAAGCACCATCACGCTTGTTAACACGCCTATGCAAGTACCGACTGACTATCCTTATTTTGATGGCGCATCATTGACTCCCCTAATGGCAGGTGAAACGCTACCTTGGTCAATTAAGGCTTAATACCCACAAAGCTTAGCATTCAATAAACGACCTATTATTTTATCCTATGATATTAATGATACCTTTGTAGTAGATTTCTTTGTATCAAAGGTACGATTAGTATCATAGGATGCTTATTTCTTATTCAATATATTAGTACGACTGATAAAAGTGATTTAACTTTATATGACCAATCGAAACATAGCGACCTTGCCTGACGAAGACTTATCAAACCCTAAATCTGCCAGTCCTGATACGACTCTAAGCACTTCCGCTGAAGATGCAGCTTCAGCGACAGATGAGCAAGCGCCTATGGCCTTAAAAGACCGCTTTCGCAAGTTCTTGCCTGTCGTCGTCGACGTGGAAACAGCAGGTTTCAACGCCCAGACCGATGCCCTGTTAGAAATTGCCTGTATCCCCGTCTTACTGAATGAGCAAGGTGTATTTTATCCAGGTGAAGCTTTCAACGCTCATATCGAGCCTTTTGAAGGCGCAAACTTAGAACCAAGTGCCCTTGCCTTTACCGGTATTGACCCTAAAAATCCAATGCGCAAAGCCATTGCTGAAGATGAAAAGACAGCATTGCGCCGCATCTTTAAAGGGTTAAAAGACGTACGCCGTGACGAAGAATGCCGTCAATGTGTCTTAATTGGACACAATGCCCATTTTGACTTGGCTTTTTTAAATGCAGCCGTGCTACGAACCAATAGCAAAAACCACAATCCATTTCATAACTTTTCAGTATTCGATACCGTTACCTTATCAGCATTAGCATTTGGTCAAACCGTCCTAGCACGCGCTTGTAAAGCAGCAGGGTTAGAGTTTGATGGTAAGAATGCTCACTCAGCTCTGTATGACACTCAAAAGACTGCTGAGCTATTTTGCCATATACTAAATAACTACCCTATGTTGGCCAATGCGCTGCATAATGAAGAGGCTAAAGAAGAGCCAGCTGATAGCGACAGTCAATAAGTCACATATCCTATATTGCCAATCATACATAATAGTGCTATTTGTAATACTTGATGACTTTGACATCTTGATTTGGCAATCAATAGGGATATGATTGATATCATAATAAATAGACGGAACTATTTTAGTGATGACAGACGTAGTTGTTCTATTCGATATGAATAACTATCTGATGATAAAATATCACTCTTAAGCGATGTGGTTATATCCTATAGATGGTTTAAGTTGCTCACACTGTCTTGATAGCAAGCACTATTAAGATTAATAGGAGGGACTTTATTATGGATCCACAGCTCAAGTTATGGGGTACCATTCTCGGTTATATGCTGCTTGCATTGACGATTAGCGCCTGTACTTCTTTATGGATTCGCTATCATTTAAAGCGAAACGACCTACATCCTCGTCGCGCAATTAAAAAAAGATATTTAATTTTAAAAAGACGTAGAAAAAGGCTTGACAGGAAGCGCCGACGCTATTAAAATACGCACCACTTCAGCATAAATGGTGAAAGCAGTTGAAGTGTTGTTACTAGTCCCCATCGTCTAGAGGCCTAGGACACCGCCCTTTCACGGCGGTAACGGGGGTTCGAATCCCCCTGGGGACGCCACTATTTGGCGTCACTTGTTAGCACTTTTGCTTAGCATTAGATTAGACTAACAAGCGTACCACCAAAACCCAGTTCATAATAAATTATGAACTGGGTTTTTTTATATCTCTCATTAAGAGCCAACTTATTCTTTTAAATAAAAAAGCCAGCATCAATTGAATGCTGGCTTTTTCTATTTGGTTGTCTTATTAATTATAAATATAGCTTGGCCCAATGGGAACTTTATTCATATCTATCGATTACAGCAGTAACCATAGCAACGTAGCCACTATCATCAATCCCAATATCGTCTGGATTAAAAAGAACGCCTGATGCTGCCCTACAACCTTACTTAAAGTCACCCCTAGCGTGCTGTATTTGACAGGAGGCGTATCAACGTTCCCTGTTCTCGTTTGCTCTTCATAGTAGCCCTGCAACACGTCCAAGAACTTCTGCCACTCATTAGAATCCCACTCATACGGCTTGAATGGCATTAACTTTTTAAGCTCAGGCTCTTTAGTCATCCAACGCTCAAGGGTAATTGAACGTAATGACCAACTGGCAAAACGACGTTTGGTAATTTCAGAAAAATCTAAAATCTTTAATTCTTTATGTCGATCATCTACCAACAAACGATTTTTTAGGTTGGTTAGTGCCTGCTCTGATCCCTCAACACACTGTAAAAAGTAGCCATTGCCATAGCAAAGAATACCGGTGACATTATCTATTTGATTGCGTTCAACCGCGGTCTCTGAGATATCATTAAGCGTGCTAGGACTTGAAAGACCAGTAGAGGTAATCCGGCTTATATATACAAGCTGGCAGAGATCTGGCGTTACTGGATTTGTTGAATCGTTGATTGTTGACAATCAGCTTCTCCCTATTATCAGGTAAATGTCGCTAAAACAATCATACTAACTTCAGAAAAAATATAGAGACAACATAACTAAGCGTAATGAATCGGTCTGATATATTATTGATTTTATAAGTTTTTATATTAATTGTATTAAGTTAGTTACATCATAGGTTAGTTTGGTCATTAAAGCAACCTATTACTGGACATAGGCCCGCTCAGACACAAAAAACATATGTAATAACCATATTATATTCCAAAGTAGATTATATATATTCTTGGTATAGGCTTTAGTAATAGTTCATTTTTGAATTCATTATTTTTCTGAAATAGTATAGAAAATTTTAACGAGGATATAGTGGCTACTGAAGCTATAATTCTTATCATGGCCATTATTAAGTACAAAAGGAGTAAAACTGATGCTCGTTAGCGGAAGCAGAGTTGAAATTAAGACTGAAGCGCCATAATCGCTGTTAACAGTACCGCATCATCAGGATAGGTCAGTTTTATATTCTGGCGGCTGCCAGAGACTAAGCGGATTGGTAAACCTAGTTGTTCAAAAGCACTGGCTTCATCTGTAATGCTGAGCTTGTGCTCAAACACATGATTTAAGACTTTTTTTAATTGACCTAAACGAAATACTTGCGGGGTTTGTGCTTGCCACATGTTACTACGATCAATGGTAGATTTGATATAAGAGTGTGAACGACTCTCTTCTGCGGAGGTAGCTAGCTGATAGGAAGCTTTTAACGTATCGGCCACTGGTGTCGCTAGAATAGCGCCGTAAGGCTCCATCATCGCTGCTTCAATCACTTGATCGATATCTACATTCGGTACAGCGGGACGTGCTGCATCATGAATAAGCACCAAATCTGAATCATCACCACCTGTCTGACTAACTGCTTCAACGCCTGCTTGTACTGACTGCCAACGCTCTGCTCCGCCGACTGCATAGCGTACAGGAAGGGCAAACTCTAATTGTTGAGCCGTGCTGTCATCGGCTGATATGACCAATAGACACCTATCGATGTAATCGCTACAAGCAAGTCGTGCCACGCTATGCTGCAATAGCGTCTGACCTTCTAGCATAGTATATTGCTTGGCGATAGACGCACCAAAACGGCTGCCGCGACCAGCTGCGACGATCATGGCATGTATATTAGGGGTTGTATTCATAGTAGTGTACTCATGGTTTGAGCCCATGACAGTATATGTAAAGAGGAATAAAGCAGGTGTCAAGTATGATGAATGGTGTCAAATAACAACATTATGATGCTGCATCATGAAAATTAATTCATGTCGTAAAAATTAGTGTATTCGTGAAAGCTAGTGTATTTATAAAGCTAATAGTTGCTGTGCGTGGTTGGTGCGGTGGATACTTGGACAAAAGTCTCATTGGGTTTGATTAAACCTAAATCTAAGCGAGCATGCTCTTCTACGGCCTCAAGTCCCGTTTTTAAATCTTGAACATCGGTGCGTAGTAAGTTGTTTGCTGCAACTTGATTGTCATTCAAACGTTGTTGCTCTTCAATTTGAGCTGTTAACTTATTATGCTCAAAGCGGCCATTTTCACCCAACCAATACTGATATTGCAATCCTAAAAGCACTGCAACGGCTAGAGCAAGTAGTATAAATTGGCTAAAATATTTCATAAGGTGATAACGCCAAACGGTATAAAAGAGGATAGTAAATTTTAAGCTGATTAGGCGATATACAAATGATTATATATCGCCTAAATATTGACTTCAGCTGATGAGTCTAGGCTTTTCAACGTATATTATACGCCAAAGAGCCAGTCAAACTCTTAGCCACGTAGACCAATAAATTCTTCACGGCCACGATAGCTTGCGCGTACTTGCTGCTCGATACGTAGCAATTGATTGTACTTCGCTACACGGTCTGAACGGCATAGCGAGCCAGTTTTGATCTGACCAGCAGCGGTACCAACTGCCAAGTCTGCAATGGTGCTGTCTTCCGTTTCACCTGAACGATGTGAAATGATGGTTGCATAGCCATTTTTCTTAGCCATATAAATCGCATCTAGCGTTTCTGACAAAGTACCAATTTGATTAAATTTAATCAAAATAGCATTGGCAATATGCTTATCAATACCTTCTTGCAAGATTGTAGGATTGGTCACAAACAAATCATCACCAACCAATTGGACTTTATCGCCAATCTGCTCGGTCAAATACTTCCAGCCATCCCAATCCGACTCATCAAGACCGTCTTCGATAGAGATAATAGGATACTGACGTGCCAGCCCAACTAGATAGTCTGAGAACCCTTGGCTATCAAAGGCTTTATTACCTTCACCTGCCAAAACGTATTGACCGTTTTTGTAAAATTCACTAGCCGCACAATCTAGCGCAAGATGAATATCTTCACCAGCTTTGTAGCCAACTTGCTCAATCGCCTGCATGATAACCGTGATAGCTTCTTCGTTGCTACGTAGGTTCGGTGCAAAACCACCTTCATCACCAACGGCAGTGTTTAGACCTTGTGATTTCAATACTGACTTTAAGCTATGGAAAATCTCTGTACCAGCACGTAGCGCTTCTGAGAAGCTTGTGAAGCCCACAGGCTCAATCATAAACTCCTGGATATCAACTGTGTTGTCCGCGTGCTCACCGCCGTTCAAGATGTTCATCATCGGTACAGGCATGGTCAACGACGTTTGATTACGTAGATTAGCGATGTATTGATGTAATGGCAGATTCTGTGACTTGGCTGCGGCTTTTGCAGTTGCAAGTGACACAGCTAGCATGGCATTAGCACCCAAGCTTTCTTTATTTTCTGTACCATCTAGTGCAATCATGGCATCATCAATAGCCTGTTGCTCAGTCACATCTTTGTCAATCAAGGCACTGCGGATTTGACTGTTGACATTAGAAACGGCTTTTTTGACGCCTTTACCCATAAAGCGGGTCTTGTCGCCATCACGTAGCTCAAGCGCTTCACGTGAGCCTGTTGATGCGCCACTTGGAGCAGCAGCACGGCCGACAGTACCGTCAGCTAAAATAACATCAGCTTCGATAGTTGGGTTGCCGCGCGAGTCTAAAATTTCACGAGCGCGAATGTCTTTAATTGCGGTGACGTTGTTGGTTTCTTCAGCGTACATAATGTCTGTTAATTCCTTTGGTCATGCCAAGTTTGTGAGATAAATAACGGCAGCTAGCATACAAAAAAGATAAAGCAAAATATCATATAGCGCGTAATTTTAAAAACCCTTTATACCTTTCTATCTTGTGGCTATCGTTGCCTAACGATTAGAGGTGTATGGAGCAGATTAATAGTCGGCTATAGTGCTTGGCATCATAGCATATATTTTACCAAACTTCCCTTATCTTACACCGACTTGCCGTCATAAAAACAATCTAAGAGATACATATATGCGATAGCTATCTGTTTTATATTTATAGAAGACCTAGGCAGATATGATAGCTATTATTTCGCTATGTGTTCTTTATCCGTATGAGAGGTGGATACCGTATTATCTAGCTCAACCTCTGTCTTAAACCGTGTCAATCGTAGTGCATTCATAAGTACTGAGATGGAGCTAAGCGCCATAGCAGCGGCTGCAATCATCGGATTCAAAAACCCAAACGCAGCAAGCGGAATACCTAGACAGTTATAAATAAAGGCAAAAAACAGATTTTGTTTAATATTACGTAGCGTCGCTTGAGCGATTTTTTGTGCTGCATCGATATGCATGAGCGACTCACCCATTAGACGTGCAGAAGCACTATGCTGCGCGACATCAGTCCCCTCAAACATCGCAAAACTGGCATCAGCAGTAGCCATCGCTGGCGCATCGTTGACGCCGTCTCCTGCCATCGCTACCTTATGACCAGCAGTTTGCAATAGTGCAATTTGGCTGGCCTTGTCACGTGGGCTCATCTTGCCATAAGCCTTATCAATACCCAACTGCCCTGCTACATGATCGACGACGGACTGCTTATCACCACTCATCAGAATCACATTAATACCTGCATTTTGTAGTGCAGCGATTGCTTGCGGCGTATCTGCCTTTAAGTCATCGGCTAAGGCAAATGCACCTAATGGCTCATCATTGATACTAATCGCAACGGTACTAGCAATTTGCCATACTTTTGGCATGAATCTTGGCAACGTCAAGTTCGCAAACTCTGCCGTACCCACTTTTACTAATCCAAGCCCTTCGATATTTGCTTGTATACCAGCGCCTTTTATCACACTGATGTCAGTCACATTAAATAGATTTAGTTGACGGTCTTTAGCTGTGTTTACCAGAGCAGTTGCTAATGGATGACTGGCATGCGCCTCGACACTGGCTGCAATCTGCAATACATCATCAACAGCAAGCGACTTATCCACCATGACATGATCGACGATAGTAGGCTTGCCAATGGTCAATGTACCTGTTTTATCGAGTACTACCGTATCTATATTACCTGCTGCCTCAAGACTTTGCGCATCCTTGAACCACACACCATGACGCGCAGCAACGCCCATACCCGCCATAATTGCCGCTGGCGTGGCCAAACCAAGTGCACAAGGACAAGCAATGACCAATACCGATACTGCGTGCATTAAAGCAGTATCAACCATACCTGTTAGCCACCATGTGACCCCAAAAGTAACCAACGCAATCATTACCACTACAGGTACAAAAATAGCCGTTACTCGATCCGCGAGACGCGCTAGATTGGCTTTTGAGCCTTGTGCATCACTCAACGCTTGTACCATATCGCCAAGTTTCGTATCACTGCCCTTTGCACTGACACGATAGAGCAGACTGCCATTCTCTACCAAGGCACCTGCCAGCAATCCATCACCTTGTTCTTTTTTGAGTGCGACTGATTCGCCAGTTAAATGACTCTCCACGCACCAACCGCTGCCTTCTATGACGGTACCATCTGTAGCGACGCGGCTGCCTTGCTTTGCACGTAGGACGTCATCTACTTGCACACCAGATAATGCAATATTATGAAATTCACCATTTGGCTGCTGCTGCTCTACTTCATCAGGTGTCAATGACAATAGTAAATCAATACTGTTTAGGCTGTGCTTCTTGGTACGTTCCTCAAGATATTTACCTGTACGCACAAAGACAATAACCATCACCCCTGCTTCAAAATATACGGCTGGGCTATTACTAGCACCGTGTCCGCCCGCATGTCCACTTTGCAACAGACTACTTAAAGTCCCATCGCCGTGAGTAAGCCATAGATAAGTCGAATACGCCCATATCGTCACGGTACCAATCACCACCAATACATCCATATTGGCAAGACCACCTCTTATGGATGCCCAAGCGCTTTTGTAGAACGGTAGCGCAAAGCCAAACTGCACAATCGTCGCTAAGATAAACTGAATCCAGACTGGCGGCATCCACGCCATACCAAAACCCGTCAGCATACCTGCCATGCCAACTAAAAAAGGCACCAAACATAACCATAAACCAATTAAGCGCCATGGATATTGAGTGGCAGTATCTTTGTCAGTCTGAGTAAATAAGCTATCAGCTGCCTGCACATTAGCCACAAAGCCTGTTTTATTCACCCACTCTGTCACCTGTTCGGGCGTCGTCTGGGTTGGATCATAATCAACATTGGCAGTCTCGCCAGCAAAACTCACACTTACCTCGTACACCGAAGGCTTCTTGTTAAGCACCTTCTCAATTCTTGAAGCGCAGGCCTGACAAGTCATGCCATCAATCGCCAATTGCAAATGCGCGCGTTGCGGTGTCAGTGTCGTGTTGGACTCAACATCAGTTTCGACATCATAAGACTCATCTTTGGTAGTACGGGTGGTATCGTTCATAAATAAAACTCGTCATGGTGCCTATAAATTTGTAGGAACCACGATAAAATATCAGTGGGTGGGCAAGAAATTCAAATAAAGCAATTGGGTTATATTGTATTCAGTATGAGTATTTTAGACAAAGTAGCAATGTATCAATGCTACTTTGTCTAAAATACTCATAATCGTTAATCATTAAAAAACCAGCTATCATGCTTGTAATAACATGTTAGCTGGTTCTTTACAGAAAAGATGAGACTTATGAGTTAGCAACTGTCGCCTCAAATCCAGCATCGTCAATAGCTGAAGCAATAGCCTCTGCACTGGTTTTGCTATCATCAAAGGTTATCGTCGCTAGGTTATCAGCGAGGTCAACGGTAATAGTTTCTAATCCATCAATATCGGCTGTTGCTGTATGTACGCTTGCTACGCATCCGCCACAAGTCATACCGTCAATTTTAATAATACGTGTTTGATCTGCCATATTAGGCTCCTTATTTTTATTAGTAATGAGCAACTCTCATAGTGATTCTGTTAATGCCTACTTTGATATTTTTTAAGTTATCAAAGTAAGAGCAACTATCAAAGCTACATTAAATAAGCATAAGCCCTATTATCCTCGACAACAAGACCGTTTGGTTGTTGCTTTATTAACGAGATGCTATTAACGAGACAGTAACTTGTCAATAAAAACCTAAAAGGTCTAATCGACAAGTTTATAGCAATAGCTATTTGTAATTATAAATCGTTATGGTGCGGGTTCTGCGGTGAATCAATCGGAAATGGCTGAGTCGCATAGTCCACCATACTAATCGCCGCCGTCAAGGCATGGATACTAGTATCTGTATCATCATAGCTCACCGTTGCGACATTATGCTTGGGATCCAAATTGATAGTCGTCACGCCTGAGATATTCTTAAGCGCGGTCATTACGCTATTTAAGCCTTCTGCATCGTCAATATTTTCGATGCTTACTTGCGCCATCTGAATTGCCATTATATAGCCCTCTTATCACGTACCGTATCAATGAGTATCCAATACTTCAAAACCTTTGACCAAATCATCAATTTTCTTAAGCTGACGTAAGAACGGCTCTAGTTGGCTCATACGCAGCGCACATGGACCATCACACTTTGCAGTTTCTGGGTTTGGATGCGCTTCTAAAAACAACCCTGCCAACCCTGTAGCGATACCTGCACGGGCAAGCGTTGTAATCTGCTCACGACGTCCACCAGCACTATCACTACGTGCACCTGGCTGTTGTAAGCTATGCGTCACGTCAAAGAATACCGGTATATCCATCTGCTTCATGGTATCAAAACCAAGCATATCCACGACTAAATTATTATAGCCAAAGGCACTACCACGCTCACAAAGTATCAATTTATCATTACCACCCTCTAAGCACTTATTGACGATATGACGCATCTCATGAGGAGCCAAAAACTGCGCCTTTTTGATATTAATAATGGCATCTGTTTTTGCCATCGCATGCACTAGATCTGTCTGACGCGACAAAAATGCAGGTAGCTGAATAATATCGGCCACTTCAGCGACTGGTGCTGCTTGATGTGGTTCATGCACATCAGTGATAATCGGTACTTGGAATTTTTCTTTGATCTGACCTAGCCAATCGATACCCTGCTCTAAACCGGGCCCACGATACGAATGCAGACTTGAGCGATTGGCTTTATCAAAGCTTGCTTTAAAAACATAGCCGATACCCAAGCGCTGGCAGATATCAACATACTGTTCAGCAATCTCAAATGCCAATTCTTTAGACTCTAAAACATTCATACCACCGAACAATACAAAAAGCTGGTCGTTACCAATTTTAATCGTATCGTTGTTAGGAGTGTTGAGCGTGATATGTGATTGTGCGGTCAATAAGTTTTCCATGAAGCCATTACCTCTTATTTTGTTATTAATATCTCTATCCCATATTGTAACCGATAGGCTGATTAAAAAAAGTATGCAAGCGTAATTAGAGATTATTAATGAGGATGTTGACTCTTTAATAATGTCCAACAGTTTGAATTAAGCAAAAAAAAGACCAATCCGGAGATCAGTCTTTTTTATAATAAGCGCTTTCACTTTGCACTACGTTGTAAGAACTACTTTTTTTCGCTATGGTTCTTAGCGGCTTTTACAAAGCTATTAAATAGTGGATGACCACCACGTGGTGAGCTAGTGAACTCTGGATGAAACTGTACAGCAACAAACCATGGATGCTCAGAAATCTCAACCGACTCTACCAAATGCTGCTTGGCAGAATAACCAGATATGGTCATACCTGCTTGCTCTAATGGCTCGATATAACGATTATTCATCTCATAGCGATGGCGATGGCGCTCAGTGATATTGCTAGCACCGTAAATTTGGCTTAGCTTACTACCAGAAACCAGCTCTGCTTGCTGTGCGCCTAGACGCATCGTGCCACCAAGGTCTGAATCATCGCTACGAATCTGTAGCTCGCCGCGCTCATCTAACCATTCAGTGATTAGACCAATAATAGGCTCAGCAGTCTTACGATCAAACTCAGAAGAGTTGGCGTTAATGTTAAGTACGTTACGTGCATACTCAATCACAGCTAGCTGCATACCAAGACAAATGCCTAAATATGGGACGCTGTTTTCACGAGCATAAGTGATGGCTTTTATCTTACCCATCGTACCGCGCTCACCGAAACCGCCTGGTACTAAGATAGCATCAGCATCATTTAGCTGAGCAAGTAAAGTATCATCATCTTCTAGACGTTCAGCATCGATGTAGTCAATCTTCACGTCTACTTTATGAGTGATACCTGCATGTAGCAATGCTTCGTTGATAGACTTATAAGCATCTGGAAGCTCGACGTATTTGCCTACCATCGCAACAGTCACTGTTCCTTCTGGATTCAACTGTGCTTCAACCACTTTGTCCCAATCGCTCAAATCAGCTTCAGGCACATCAAGACCGAAACGCTCACAGATGAGATCATCAAGATCTTGCTCATGTAATGTACGCGGTATCTGATAGATACTCTGTGCATCTTCACACATGATGACCGCACGCTCTTCAACGTTGGTAAATAGCGCAATCTTGCGGCGATTGTCTTGTGAGATGTGATGGTCAGAGCGACAGATTAAAATATCAGGCTGTAGGCCGATAGAACGTAGCTCTTTTACCGAATGCTGCGTTGGCTTGGTTTTGGTCTCACCCGCACTAGCAATATAAGGTACTAAAGTAAGATGCATTAGCATGGCTCTATTACGGCCAAGCTCTACCTGCATCTGACGTACGGCTTCCATAAAAGGAAGTGATTCGATATCACCAACGGTACCGCCAATTTCGATAATAGCGATATCATACCCTTCGCCACTGGCAAGGATTTTGTTTTTGATTTCATCAGTAATATGCGGAATAACCTGTACAGTACCGCCTAGATATTCACCACGGCGTTCTTTATTCAACACGTTCTGATAAATACGGCCACTGGTAAAGTTATTACTCTTACTCATTTTTGAGTGACGCAAGAAGCGCTCGTAATAACCCAAATCTAGATCGGTCTCTGCGCCATCTTCAGTGACGAATACTTCACCATGCTGAAACGGGCTCATTGTACCTGGATCAACGTTAATATACGGATCCATTTTGGTCATCGTGACAGTCACGCCACGTGCTTCTAAGACCGCTGCAAGAGAAGCTGCGGTGATACCTTTTCCTAGTGAGGACACTACCCCACCGGTCACGAATATAAACTTGGTCATAGTACTCTGTCGGTAATTGGTAAAGAAGGATTTTACTAAAAATACGCCATAAAATATAGGGCAAAAATGCAAACTGTTTGAAACTCTTATGTTTTCGTGCTGGTAGCAAACATTTTTCTATTATTAAAACGCTACACAACAAAAAACTCACCCCGAAGGATGAGTTTTTTTAAAATCAAATTCTAGTTGTTACTAGAATAAGTATTCTAGACCAGTACCAACTACGACTACGTCTGCATCACCTCTGGTATCCATGTATGGAACGTTATCAGCATTGTTTACGCCAGCATAGGCATGAGCAATGATGTTGTCTTTATACATGTATTTACCACCAACAACGATTTGGTCTGAATCAGCATTATCAAGACCATCTAAGTTGTCAGTTTTGTTGTACTGGGCATATACAGCTGCTGGATAAGCAAAGTTATTTAGACCCATCTGAGCGCTAACAACTAGACCTTTTTCATCTTTAGTACCGTAATCGTAATCACCTACTTGGTATAGCGCACCTAGAGTGACAGGAGCGGCCATGTATTTACCTAGATCAACAGTCGCTGTACCACGGATGATATCACCATCAATGTTTTGGTCTTTATCGTAAGCAATACCAGCAGTGAAGCCAGTACCTTGGTCAAACAACATAGCTACACCGAAGCCTGCGTTGTCATTACCGTTTGCATCATCAGAGCTATACATTGCAGACAGTTGTAATGGTAGGCCGTTGTATTTTGGTGCAGTCCAAATAACTGAACTGTTGATACGGTTACTATCCGCCATGTTCAAAGCACTAACAACTTCACTTTCATTTTGAGTTTGGCCTAGGTTATCCCAGTAACCTTGGTTAACAACAACGTTGTCAATACGAGCTAGGCTTGATTGGTTTTTACCAACGCGGAACTCACCGAACTGCTTGTTTACAACACCAAGATACGTATCACGGTTACTGAAAGTAGCGTTATCACCATCGATGCTTGTACCGTACTCTAAACGATAGATAACATCAGTGTTAGCAGTCATGGCTTCAGAACCTTTAAGGCCGATACGTGAAGCATGAGAGTTAATCTGTACTGTATCTTCGTCATACATGTTGCCAGCAGGGCCATCAAATTCAGCATTTTCATAGTCAGCCGCTAAGAAAGCTTTACCGTATAGAGTTGGTGCTGCATTGGCTGCAGATACAGATAGGGCTGCGATTGCTGTAGCTAAAAGTAGTTTTTTCATGGGGTATCTCCACTTTACAATTGTAGTAATGAGCAAGCTATTATTAGCTGGCGCCCATAATGGTATCGTCACAAATCCTCAAAGATATAATGTGTAACTGGCTACCGAGATTAGTCAGAAACAAGTGTGGCGAAGTTCTATTACAGTAAGATGAAAAAAACCATGATTTACATAACTGGGATTAAAAAAGTAACTGCCATGTAATCTTTAGTTTTTATCCTTCCATTGCGTAACATCCGTTACCAAACTCATACTTCGAGTACAAGCATAACAACTTTGACATAATTTGCAACATATTTTTTTGTCTTTTCGATACATGCGTTATCGAATAACAGATGCTTTATTTTATTTGAACGATTGTTAAAAAACTTCCGCTTACTCAATTAGATACGAATAATATTGGTTAATATGATTACTAATATTCTTAAATTTTTATAATAAACCTCGAATAATAGTCCAAAATAAAGCGCTATTTACTAAAAAATAAATAGCGCTAATTAAGAAGTTAATAATCTATTTGAGCAAATTTATCAGTTACAAATGAGCAAGACTGACTGGCATACTTGCTCATCAAGTATGCTCAAATGCCTGTCATATTTAGTCTATTGTTCTAAGCGTTTGCTTTAAGATCCAAACGTGCTTGGTGCAATAATGGTTCAGTATAACCGCTAGGCTGTGCACGTCCTTTGAAGACTAAATCGCAGGCTGCTTTGAATGCGTAAGAGCTATCGAAGCTATCTGCCATTGATTGATAGTCATCATCGCCTGCATTCTGCTCATCGACGACCTTGGCCATGCGTTTCATTGTATCCATCACTTGCTGCTCACTAACCACACCATGATGCAACCAGTTGGCAATATGTTGGCTTGAGATACGCAAAGTAGCACGATCTTCCATGAGACCGACATCGTTGATGTCAGGTACCTTGGAGCAACCAACGCCTTGATTTACCCAGCGTACGACATAACCCAAAATACCTTGAGCATTGTTTTCAAGCTCTTGCTGCTTTTCTTCGTCAGTCCAGTCGGTATTTTTCGCCAATGGAATGGTCAGGATGTCATCCAAGCTAGCGCGCTCGCGTGATTTTAGCGCGTCCTGTACATCGGCTACGCTTACTTGATGATAGTGTATGCTATGCAAGGTAGCGCCCGTTGGTGATGGTACCCATGCAGTGCTAGCACCAGACTTAGGATGAGCAGCCTTAGTATCCATCATCTCTTTCATTTCATCAGGCTTGGCCCACATACCTTTACCAATTTGCGCACGACCTTGTAGGCCTGTCTCTAGGCCGATATCAACGTTCCACTGCTCATAAGCAGGCTGCCATGCTTGCGATTTCATCTCGCCTTTTGGTACAAATGGACCTGCATTCATGCTGGTATGCATCTCATCACCAGTACGGTCTAAGAAACCTGTGTTAATAAAGATAACGCGCTCTTTGGCTTGGCGGATTGCTTCTTTTAAGTTGACCGTCATACGGCGCTCTTCATCCATGATGCCGATTTTGAGCGTATTGCGCTCTAGACCTAATAGGTCTTCTGACGCATTAAATAAGTCATTGGCCATCTTGACTTCTTCAGGACCATGCATTTTTGGCTTCACGATATACATTGAGCCTTGACGCGAGTTTGATAGCTCGTTTTTACCTTTGATATCATTAAGTGATAATAGTGGCGTGATTAAACCATCCATTAAGCCTTCAAATATCTGCTCTTGGCCCTCGCCCAAATCGACTAAGATGGCAGGGTTCTGCATTAAGTGACCGACGTTACGAATCAACAATAGCGAACGACCTGGTAAGATCAGCTTGCCACCATCTGGTGTGTTATATTCACGATCTGGGTTTTGCTTACGTGTACGCGTCTTGCCACCTTTTTCAAAGGTTTCTTGTAGGTCGCTATTCATTAAGCCAAGCCAGTTACGATAGACTTCGACTTTTTCTTCTGCATCTACCGCAGCGACTGAGTCTTCACAATCCTGAATGGCTGTCATAGCCGACTCAAGCAGTACGTCCTTGATGTTTGCTGGATCGTCTTTACCCACTGGATGATTACTATCGATTTGAATCTCAGCATGCAAGCCGTTGTTCTTTAATAGTACACCTGTAGGAGCTTCAGCGTCACCGACAAAGCCAACAAACTTAGCCGTATCTTTTAGCTCGGTACTGCTATCACCTTGTACGACTTCAAGCTTGTCATCGACTACTTTAAAGCCAGTCACATCATTGTAAGAACCTGATGCTAGTGTGAAGTGCTCATCTAAGAACGCTTTAGCGTAAGCGACAACAGCAGCGCCGCGAGTAGGATTATAGCTACCACCCGCTTCTTGGCCATTATCACTGCTGATAACATCGGTGCCATACAAAGCATCGTATAAACTACCCCATCGTGCGTTGGTCGCATTAAGCGCATAACGAGCATTACGAACTGGTACGACTAGCTGCGGCCCTGCGATGTGCGCGATTTCGTCATCGACGTTTTTGGTATCAACCGTAAATGCTTCGCCTTCAGGTAGCAAATAACCAATCTCTTGTAGGAATGTCTTATAAGCTGGATAGTCGATTTCGCCATCTTTTGCAGGATTATCTAAGTGCCATTGGTCAATCTGCGCTTGAATCTTGTCACGAGTTTCTAATAGTGCTTTATTGCGCGGGGTAAACTCTTTAATAACCTTTTCGAAACCTGACCAATAATCGTCTGAATCCACACCGACTTTCGGTAATACTTCGTTTTCAATAAAGTCATATAACTGCTGATCGATGGCAAGACTGCCTTTTTGAATACGACTGGTGTTAGAAGACTGGCTCATATTGTTATCCTTATCTGTTCGTGAGGGGTACTAATACTGAGTTGTGACAGTAACTGTTTAAGAGTTTTTAATCTTGTGAGGTTTTAAACGTTCATATCTCATTCGTTGTGGAATCTTTGATTCTCTAATTTTTCTGAGAAGATATATCTACAAATTCATGTTCTAGTAAAAGGCAACCTATTAATATTAGACTTACTCTTTACTAAGAGTGAATTATAAAAGTAAGATGAAATGCTTAAAGAGCAAAATCTCATCCTACTATCAAATAATAAAATTAACAAGGAAACACCATTCACTAAGTAAATACTTAGGCTGTTTAATAATGATAATGCATAAGTGGCCTACTCTAGGAGCTATAATCATCATCTGGGAAATAGGTGCAGCAACGTTAATATAAACAGTAAGTAATCATTGATACCTTTAATTATGCTTAACCGTTATCTATTAATAAACACCTATTAATGACTGTCAGTTATTTAGCATCGTATCTAGGTCAAACTAACGATATAATTACTCATATCACCATTCATAAATAAAGCTTCCTTAGACTATGACTATCAATCAACAAGACCTCGCAACATTACAACCAACAGCAAATACGATAGATAACGATAGTGTCGAGAAAAAATCTATCGAAGAAAACATCTCTCAAACTGTAAATAATAGTGCTGAAGCAGATCTAATCGAAAAAGAGCTGCCTGAAGAAGACAGTATCGATATTATGCATCTGCGCACTCCTATAAAGGTAGACTTATCTCCTGTCTATAACTTTTTGGGCGCTCGAACCACGCAAGCTTGGGTAGATGCCGCGATTGAAAACCTACCTATGATCATTCAAGATCATGCTAACTGCGAAAAAAAGGCCGCTGGCACTGCGATGAATTTGATATTTCGTTATGAGTTCTCGTATGACTTGCAGCGTAAACTTGCACAGCTGATACGTGAAGAGATGCTGCACTACGAGCAAGTACTGGGTATCATGAATGAGCGCGGGCAGGAATGGAAATATCTAAGTGCTGGACGCTATGCTAAGGGTATGTTGAAGCACAAGCGCACCTACGAGCCAGCAGCGATGGTTGATGTATTAATAATTGGCGCATTTATTGAGGCGCGCTCTTGTGAGCGTTTTGCAGCGTTGGCCGAAGTCATTAATGATGAACGCTTAGCGAAGTATTATCGTTATCTGCTCAAGTCAGAGAGCCGTCATTTCGAAGATTATCTTGCACTCGCTCAATCATTGTCGGATGAGAATATAGACGAGCGTGTCGCTTTCTTTAAAGAAGTAGAGGCTGAATTAATAAGTAGCCCAGATGCTGAGCTACGTTTTCATAGTGGTACACCTGCTTAAAACCCACGCCTTACCTAAACCTACTACCTATATAATGTAGAAAGTAAAAATATAGTAAGCAAAAAAAGGCACTACGTTTGATACGAGTTATATACTCTTACCAAACACAGTGCCTTTCTGTTTATGTACAAATGCCTATCTTTTTATCTTCCATCAGTGGACTATCATACTGTTTGTTGCTCTTAGCGACATTATGCGGATCATGATCTTCCGTAGCTTTTTCTGCTGCGGCTGGATTTGCTTTCTGTAATGCATCATCAGGGACAATACCATTATTATCATCTGCATCTTTTAAGTTATGATCGCTATTGACGCTTTCATTATGTGAGTTATTCATTGGTACTCCCTACTATAATAATTACTCGTCTAATCCAAGAAACGCTATATATCTTTCAAGATTTAAACCTATCTAATCTTTTTCATCAGGATTTAAAATACGGGTTTGTGCATTATCAATATTGGCATAACGATTTAAATCATTAATACCCTCACTCTTTGGTGCTGCACTACCGACAGTATCTTCATTGATATTGTCATCAAATGCGGTACTACCTTCTTGATCACGACGATCTGGTTGGCGTGCTGGATTGTCATTATCATTTACGTGTTCTGAGTCGACAACAGACTCATTAAAAGTATCAGTTCCTTTGTTCTCGGTAGTATTTCTTTCAATTGCACTATGATCATCAGATCCTAGTACCTTTGTCTTGTCTATTGCTGAGTCTTTGGCTTGCATTATCATATCCTCTTTTTATATTTATAATTTTGTCGATTTGGTTAGCCCGCTGTTAGCTATACTCCTTTACTCATTACCTTTTTGGCTCAAGTCGTAAGCACTTAGTTCTGCTGCGTTCTTGCCACCAGCTGGAAGGTCTTCTTCTTTACGTGGATCAGCATAAACTTCGTCAGTCTCTTGTGAGTCTTGCTCAGGGCCATCAATTTCAGGCTTGTGCTTGCGCCCTGCATAGCTATCTTTAGGGTTTTCTAACTCATTAGCAGCAGGGTCATCCACGATTACTTTTTCTTCTGTGTCTGTTGCTACTGGTTCTTGCATAGTCATGGCGTATCCCTCGCTTTATTATTGGTTATTAGGTCGATGTTCGATGTTATAGATTACTTATCAGTACGTAAATCATCGTCGATAAAAGGCGTTTGCTCTTCTTCACTTAACGACTCAGGGGCGTCGACTTTTTTGTTCTCTGCTAAGTTCTTCTCAACTTCCTGACCATTTACATGTTCTGCAGCTTGCTTGATATCTGAATTGTCATCGTTAGTAGTACTCATGGTTTATTTCCTATTATTATGATTTGATTAGACGGCTTTAGACAGTCAAATAGATATACATTTTGAACTTATACCAACGCCCAAATGAGTAACCAATACTTATCAAGTAGCGTCAGAATTGATATTAATTATAGGTATGACCTTGGGCAATGCACCAGTGTACTGCCGTATCAATATGTGAATAATTGTGAGGTTGCAAGTCAGTTTGTAACTTTTGCAATTGGTAAGCACAAAAAAACCAAGCACCAGTATTTACCAGTGCTTGGCCAGATAGATAATTGAATAGCTAATTATCGCCTAAAGGTACTGTTACGAATTAGCTAGATTCCTCGACACGATTAATCGTTTTTAATAAATGCTCTTGTGCGACGTGTGGCTCCTCACCTGCTGCTGGCTGTAACTGCTGCCAAACGCCAGTGCCATCAAGTGTCCACGCTTGCGTATTATCCTGTAAGTAGTTAATTAAGCCATCCTGATAAATCTGCTTAAATAGTTTCTTGTTCTCAATCGGGAACGCCACTTCTACGCGATGGAACAGGTTACGATCCATCCAGTCTGCACTACCGCAGTATAGACGCTCATCGCCATCGTTATAGAAATAATAAACACGCGTATGCTCCAAAAACCGACCGATAACAGAGCGTACCGTAATATTTTCGGAGAGTCCTTTTACTTGTGGACGTAAACAACACATAGACCGCAAAATAAGCTCAATTTTAACACCTGCCTGCGAGGCATCATATAACTTATCAATGAGGCGGCGCTCAGTGAGCGCATTGGCTTTGATAATAATATGAGAACGTTTGCCCGCTTTGGCATGAGCGATTTCATCATCGATAAAGCTCATCAATTTTTCATGCAAAGTAAACGGTGCATGTAGCAGTTTTTTGAGGTTGGCAGGCTTACCCATACCGGTCAGTTCTTGGAATATCTTGTGAACGTCTTCTGAGATATCAGGATCAGCGCTAAACAGACCATAATCTGTGTAGACCTTAGCATTTGCCGCGTGATAGTTACCAGTGCCCAAATGCACATAACGGCGGATTCGGTCGTCCTCGCGGCGTACGATTAACATAAGCTTGGCATGAGTTTTATAACCGACGATACCGTAGACCACGACCGCGCCTGCTTCTTGTAGATAGTTGGCAACTGCGATATTAGACGCTTCATCAAAACGCGCGCGCAGCTCGATGACAGCCGTGACTTCTTTACCATTGCGAGCAGCGGCGGCAAGTGCTTTGACAATTTCTGAATTGGTGCCTGAGCGATATAGCGTTTGTTTAATTGCCAATACTTTAGGATCGCTGGCCGCTTGCCAAAGTAAATTAATAATCGGTGAGAAAGCATGAAAAGGATGATGAACCAGCACATCGCTTTTACGCATGGCGGCGAACATACTGGTCGATTTATCTGACTTATCCATTTCTCGGCGAAATGCCTTTGGCACGACATGAGTAAATGGCTGGTAGCGTAGTGCAGGAATATTAAAGTCAAATAGCAAACGCGTTAGGTTGACTGGGCCATTGACACGGTATAGCTGATTGTCATGCAGCTCAAACTCATTGAGCAGATACTCACTGATATGTGTTGGGCAATCAGTTGTGACCTCAAGACGTACTTTATCACCGAAGCGGCGGTTTTCAAGCTCGCCTTCTAGTGCTTTGGCAATATCTTCGACATCATCGGCCAAATCTAAATCGGCATTACGTGTCAGCCTAAATTGATGACAGCCTGTCACACTCATCCCAGGAAATAGCTCACCGATATGCTCATGAATGATAGCCGATAGCATTACATGATGCTCTTTGCCACCAGTCAGCTCATCTGGCAGACGAATCACACGCGGCAGACTGCGCGGCGCAGGCACAATCGCCAAGTTAATATCGCGTCCAAAGGCGTCTTTACCTTCCAATGTAGCAATAAAGTTTAAGCTTTTATTTACGAGACGCGGAAATGGATGTGCAGGATCAATACTAATCGGCGTCAATACGGGTACGACTTGCTCCGTAAAATAGCGCTTCATCCATGCAGACTGCTCAGCATTTAGCTCATCACGTTTGAGATAGCGGATATCTTCGAGTGCAAGGGCGGGTAAGATATCCTCATTGAGAATACGATACTGCTCACTGATTGCGGCATGAGTAATAATAGATATCTCGTTTAACACTTCGCTAGGACGCATGCCATGAGCACTGGTCGATACATCACCGATGTTGAGCTTTTGCATGATGCCAGCGACACGAATCTCAAAAAACTCATCGAGATTGGACGAAAAAATAATCAAGAAAAATAAGCGTTCAAGCAATGGGTGACGCGAACTAGATGCCTGCGCTAATACCCGCAGATGAAACTGTAGTAAAGACAAATCACGATTGATATAACTGCTAGGTGAATAGCTGCCATCTGCTGAGCGTTGCCATTCGATTTCGGCCAAGTCGTTCTGGCTATTATCTATATTGATGTCTTTATTAATATTGTCATTAGCGCCCTCGTTGACATTATTAACGTCAATCATATCGTTAACATCACCACTGCCCTGATTACTAGTCATCTCTACCACGTCACTACTCCTTTTGCGTTATCGATACGCCATCATCTTTTATCGTTCTGTCTTTTCTAGGGCATGTCCTAGTCTTATTCGAAATAGCCGATCCTACAACATCCGATCCTATAATCTAGGGCGTGTCCTCAATTCAAACGAGTGTCCTCTAAATGGGTTAAAAACAGCTAAATTTTGCCAAACATCGTCAAATAGTTGGTCAATATCTCGATATTATCTGCACTATTTTCCTTGTTTGACGGCAATTTATCTCATTTTTATCACCATTTTTAAAATGAGGACACGCCCTAGCCCAACCCTCATGCTTTATATTTACGAAGCTGCTTGCGGTAATACAGCATTTTTCATGCGTTTTTTGATAATACGTTGCTTGTTACGCAAACGCTTATCGCCTTGATTGTCTTCGTAGTACTTTGGATTGGTAAGCATCGCAATCAGAAGCGCTGACTCATCTCGGTTTAGATTGGCCGCAGACTTATCGAAATAATGATGCGCTGCCGCGTCTATACCATAGATACCATTACCAAACTCCGCCACATTTAGGTAAGCGGTCATGATGCGCTGCTTGTCCCATAGCGTCTCAATCATCACAGTAATGACAGCCTCTTCCGCTTTACGCACATAAGAGCGATGCGAGGTGAGGAACAAGTTCTTTGCCAATTGCTGTGTAATCGTTGAGCCACCAGCAGACATTTTACCTGTCTCTTCATTTTTCTTTTGCGCGGCTTTGATACCTTTAAAGTCAAAACCACTGTGCTGACTAAACGTCGAGTCTTCACTCACAATCGCCGCTTGCTTGGCAGATTTGGCAATTGCATCATATTCAGCCCATGTCTGAGTGACTGTGCCGCCCGTTAGGCGATGCGTCAACATAAACATACTGTTGTTAATTGGCTGTGTTTTCCAAATTAATAGTAGCCCAACGACCAATATATGGAATGCGACAACCAATAGCATAATTGCCAATAACAGACGTTTGATAAATGTGCCAAAACTTGCCATGCGCGATATCCGAGTGGTTAAAAAAGTAATAAGATAAGGTAGATACTCTATTAATGACTATGAAACATCAACTAAGAATCAATGATTGTAAACGGGCTATTTATAGCCAATCATTAACTGTGGAGCATTAGTCATTAATAACGATCAATAGCAGGTCATCTTACCTAATCTCACAATCGCTGTCATTATTTACCCCACTTCTTTATGATGTAATGACCGTTAAAGTATTTTATGTTTTAAATAAGCGCGTACTGAGCATCAGCGCTTTGCAATCAGTATGAAGATAAGAGACTACCCATGCACGATGATAATATAGAAGTATTACGAGCGCGTGTTATTGCAGCAAATCCCAGCCTCAACACCGCTGAAAATAACAATCAATGGTGGCTACTCGGCACCTCGGGCTGCCATTTATGTGATATCGCTGAGCAAATAATTACTCAGTTTCAGGCGGTACAACCGATTAGCTACCAACATGTCGATATTGCAGACTTTGATGAGGCACTTATGATGGAATTTGCCACCACTATTCCTGTGATTTTGACACCATCCAAACGATTAAACTATCCGTTTTCGGTGATGGATTTGCAGCAGCTGCTCGCTTAATAGCATTAGACCTATAACAAAGAGGCCCTATTACGATGATAAAGTGGTGAGAAATCATGAAAGATTTAAAACCTGGCTTAAAGAAAATAACAGAGATTGAAGACCTGCGCCGAGTCGCCGAACGCAAAGTGCCGCGCATGTTTTATGACTATGTCGATTCAGGCTCATGGACTGAGACCACTTATCGCAGTAATGAAACTGACTTTGACCGTATCAAACTGCGCCAGCGAGTATTGGTCGATATGGACAATCGCAGTCTAGCGACACAAATGATTGGCGAGTCCGTCAATATGCCCGTCGCTATCGCTCCAACTGGGTTCACTGGTATGATGTGGGCAGATGGCGAGATTCATGCCGCGCGTGCTGCCGAAAAATTTGGCGTGCCCTTCTCGCTCTCGACCATGAGCATCTGCTCTATCGAAGATATCGCCACTCATACCAGCAAGCCGTTTTGGTTTCAGTTATATGTCATGCGCGATCAAGACTATATGGCCAATCTGATTCAACGAGCCAAAGATGCCAATTGTTCAGCCCTAATATTAACTGCCGACTTGCAGGTCATGGGTCAACGCCATAAAGATATTAAAAACGGCTTGTCTGCACCGCCTAAACCGACCCTTACCAACATCATCAACCTAATGACTAAGCCGCAATGGTGTATGAATATGCTAGGAACCAAACGTCGTAGCTTTGGCAATATCGTCGGTCATGCCAAAGGCGTTGAAGACTTGTCATCATTGAGCTCATGGACAGAAGAGCAGTTTGATCCACGTTTGAGCTGGGATGATGTGGCGCGTATCAAAGACATGTGGGGTGGCAAGCTCATCATCAAAGGCATCATGGAACCTGAAGATGCCATCATGGCTGCCCGTAGCGGTGCCGATGCACTGGTCGTCTCTAACCATGGTGGCCGTCAATTAGACGGTGCGCTGTCTTCTATTTCTGCGCTGTCTGACATCGTACAAGCCGTCCATGCTGAGAATAGCGATATCGAGGTATGGTTAGACAGTGGCATTCGCTCTGGTCAAGATGTGCTAAAAGCCATCTCATTAGGAGCGAAAGGCACGATGATTGGTCGCGCTTTTCTCTATGGATTGGGCGCTTATGGTGAAGATGGCGTACGCCGCGCGCTTGAAATTATCTATAAAGAGTGTGATATCTCAATGGCATTCTGCGGTCATACCGATATCAATAAAGTTACGGATGATATCTTGGTAAAAGGCACTTATGAGAATCTTAAAGTTGGTCGTTTTTAGAGCTATTCATTTTTAAGAACTATCTAGTTTTAAAAGCTATCCGTTTTTCAGAACTTTCGATTTCTAAGAACTATCTAGTTTTAAAAGCTATCAGCCATAAAGATTATGAAAACTTGTACCATGATGACCTGCGGATAAATAACATTATCTGGCCATACCCTTTATACTATATATACAACATTTTGATGATGTATCGCTTTTATGACCATTCAACAACTATTAAAAACAGCGCCCGTCACTACCCTGCTACTAGCCAGCTTTATTGGGCTATTTATTATGCAGGTACTGACGGGCGTCGATGCCAATAACCCCTCCACTGAAGCGCTGCTCAAATGGGGTGCCAATGCCTTACCTTTCACCATGGGTGATGATCCTTGGCGCTTGGTCAGTAGTGCGTTTTTGCACATTGGTCTGATGCATTTATTGTTTAACGGGTTTGCCATGTATTTCTTTGGGCAGATTGCCGAGCCGATGTTTGGCTCAGCCAAATTTTTGGCATTATTTTTGCTGGCGGCAATCGGTGGTAACTTGCTCAATAGCTATGTCACATGGCAAAGTATTTTGGATGGTACGGGACAGCCTGGACTATCAGCTGGGGCGTCTGGCGGTATCATGGGTATTGGCGCGGCATTATTAATCGCAGCACTGTTTAAAATATCGCTCAATGGCATGGTGCTTAACCTCAAAAGCCTGATATTTATTATGGGCATCAACCTCGTCTATGGGTTTGCCGTACCGGGTATTGATAATGCTGGTCATATCGGTGGCGCAATCACGGGTCTAGTGATTGCATTGGCTTTTGCCATTGGCTACCGTCAGCGTCTAGCCGTTGCTATACAGAATGCAGCGATTCAGCAGCAGCCCACGTTAAACGCTTATCAAACCAACTACTCATACAGTACTCATGACAACACACCCTATGATAGTCAGTATAGCGGTCAATATCGTGCACAATACGATAATCAAAGCTCGTATGACGCTACTTCTATCGGCCAATCGCCTCATCTTAATTCTGATTCTACTGAGCAAGATACTGTGTTTGCCAACAATGAAACAAATACAGCAGACATATATGCTAAAAGCGTTACTGCTAACAATTCACCGTTAAGTCATGAAGCTGTTCATAATAGTATTGAACCCGAAGCACTTAAAAAACCTTCCGTTATCTGGCAGCTATTACCATGGCTTACGATGTTACTTATCAGCATTGGTTTTGTCTGGTGGTGGCAAGATATTCATCAGCAATTACTGCAAGTACTAAAAGCCATTGAGTAAATGCTCATACTTATCTATCATTGCTATATAGACTCCAAAAACAGCATACTGACCTATATTACTGATTCATTTTATTACTTACTCTTTTGAACACGTTTTGCTTAATCGCACCACTCAGTTATTTATACTCACTTACGAGATCCAATTATGTTAAAACTTGCAGCGCTACCTAATATCTCTACACGTACTATGTTTAGCGCGTTCACCGTTACTGCACTATTTAGTGTGGCTAGCATGTCTAACGCCGCACTTTTTAATGACAACTTGCCGACTGACAAAGATGCTGAGCTCAGCGTTGGGGTCAATGTCATGGCAGTCAAATCAGCCTATGATCTTGAAGACAGTACTGAAGTGCGCGTGCTACCAGGTGCATTTTATGACAACAACAAGGTCTATGTACGCGGTGCACAAGCTGGTGCGTACCTGATCAATGATGGTGTCAATCAGCTGTCTGCCTATGCCAAGCTTGCGGGTTCTGAGTTTGAACCTGATGATGCTAATGGTGCACTACAAGGCTTGGATGAGCGTAAATCATCAGCAGAAGCAGGTCTAAGCTATCAGCGTCGTACTGCTATTGGCGGCATCCGCGCGCAAATAGGTGCTGATGTATTAGATCGTAGTGGTGGTAACACAGCTCGCTTGACCTACCTTTCTAGAATTACTAAAGGCAAGCTAACGGTCTATCCAAGTATTGGCTTTGAATATCATGATGCTGACTACAATGAATACTACTATGGTGTCAGTGAAAAAGAGTCAGCAGAGACAGGCGTTGACGCTTATAAATCTAACTCTAGCTTGAATCCGTATATCAACATCAGTGCCAACTATGACTTTAATGAGCGCTGGGCAGGATTTGTCAATCAAAGCGTGAGCTATGTACCAAATGAGCAGTACGATAGCCCAATGGTCGATTCACGTACTGAAGCGGCAACGACGCTTGGTTTGCTTTATAAGTTTTAATTGAGCTTAGAAGTTTGATATAAAAAAGACCTTACCGCGTGATGTGGTAAGGTCTTTTTTATTTAACACTCTATTTTTAACAATCGTCATAGTATCAGTCCTTGGTAATATTGGAGGGACTAATGGTGTTACCAAAATCACCTAAATAATTATAGATATAAATCTCGCGCCCTATCAGTAAAGGAAATTCTATATATTCTACAGGATGGCAGTCTCGTCGATGTGCTTCTATATAATCAACAAACCCCTTGTATGTCGCACTTTCCCAATTTTGATTTCGACGAAAACTTCTCGCAAAGATTGCAACATGTTTATCTTTATAGCCATCTATAGATACAGTCAAAATCTTCATATTTATTTTTTTATCAATAAACGTACTTTCATAATACATACAGCCTTGTTTGAAGTTACTTGGATCTTCCGCTAACTTGTCGGCTATCAAGCGATATCCCCAAATCTTCATAAACAAACCCAGATAAATCAAAAAAAAATATTATATAAACTCCAAATTTTTGAGACGTGGTGAATTTCTTTATATAGTCACGTAGATTTCCTATCATTTTATATTCGCTTAAAAATAAAGGGGTCTAATATAGCTCTAACTGCTATGGCATCCTACTGGTTTGGATGAATAAAAAAACATAGCCAAATCAGAAAACAAAAAAAAGACCTTGCCACATTCTCATATAAGAAGTGACAAGGTCTTTTTTTTCTAAGTTCTCAGTGAAACAAATATGATGCTGCTACTAGAAAGGCAAGTGCAAATAGTACTTATCGTACATTAAGCGAGTCTGACGCCGTAGCAGGTCATTATTTGGTCTACTGCTTACTTAGGATGTACCATATCAGCAGGAATTACCCACTCATCAAACTGCGCTTCAGTTAATAGCTCTAGCTCAACCGCAACTTGCTTCAAAGTTTTGTTTTCTTTATAAGCAGTCTTAGCGATTTTAGCTGCATTTTCATAACCAACATGACGGTTCAATGACGTTACTAGCATCAATGAATTGTGCAAGAAGTCATCGATTTTGTCTTTTACTGGCTCGATACCAACGGCACAGTTTTCGTTGAAGCTGTTGCAAGCATCGCCAAGCAGCTTGATAGACTGCAACAAGTTAAACGCGATAACTGGCTTATACACGTTTAGCTCAAAGTTACCTGACGCGCCAGCCATGCTGATAGTCGTGTCGTTACCCATAACCTGAGCGACAACCATAGTCATTGCTTCTGACTGCGTTGGGTTAACTTTACCTGGCATGATAGAAGAGCCTGGCTCATTTTCAGGAATCGTCAACTCACCCAGACCACAACGAGGGCCAGATGCCAACCAACGTACATCGTTAGCGATTTTGTTTAAGCTGCCTGCTAGTGTTTTTAGTGCGCCTGATGCAAATACTTCTGCATCACGAGCGGCCAGTGCTTCGAATTTGTTTGGTGACGTGACGAATGGCAAGCCAGTCAAAGTCGCTAATTGCTCAGCTGATTTTACTGCATAGTCAGGATGGGCGTTTAGACCAGTACCAACCGCAGTACCACCTAGTGGCAATTCATATAAGCCTTGTAATGCATTGTCGATACGAGTTAATGAATGGTCAAGTTGGCTGACATAGCCGCTGAACTCTTGGCCCAAGGTCAAAGGCGTCGCGTCTTGTAAATGCGTACGACCGATTTTTACAATGCTATCGAATTCTTTGGCTTTTGCCGCTAGCGTATCGCGTAGTGCTTTTACTGCTGGAATCAATAAACTGTTGATTTGACGCGCAGCAGCCACACGAATCGCCGTTGGGAAGCTGTCGTTGGTAGACTGTGCATGGTTTACATGGTCATTTGGGTGAATTGGCGTATAGCTGCCACGCTCAGAACCAGCGATTTCGTTGGCACGATTGGCCAATACTTCGTTCATGTTCATGTTTGACTGGGTACCAGAACCCGTCTGCCATACGACCAATGGGAACTGATCGACCAGACCACCATTGATGATTTCGTCAGCGGCTTGTACGATGAGATCACGCTTGTCGCCTTCGATACGCTCTAGGCTTGCATTGGTAATCGCAGCGGCTTTTTTGACCAGTGCCATCGCTTCAATCATTGGACGCGGCAACGTCTCGCCACCGATTTTGAAGTTTTCGCGGCTACGCTGAGTTTGCGCACCCCAATAAGCGTCAGCTGGGACTTCTACGTTGCCCATGGTGTCTTTTTCGGTACGAGTTGCCTGATTCTGTGTCGACATAACTACCCTCTTTACTGGTTTGTTGTTAAATAACTGAACGATAAAAAGTGCAACAGCTGCTGCACATAAACGGAAATACGATGTAAAGTGGCGTTATGATAGCATGACTAAGGCGTGTTGAATATTCACAAATCGCCTTGAGCGATACCTAAAAAAGAATGTCTAAAAACGCCTGTCATCACCAATCTGATACTTCATTGGATAAGATACCTATGCACTCTAAAATTATGCACTCTGAAACTATGCATCCTAAACCAATACGACATGAGCCAAATAACTTTGATTCAAACAACCTTGTTCCAAATAATTTGGACTCAAAAAACACTGAAACATCCGAACCTGTCATCAGTAACCCACCTAGACGACACTTTGCTCGCCAACGCCGTCAGTTGAGCGATGGAGAACGTAGACAACTTGCTCAGTCTGCAAGCTTACATCTAACTAAACTACAGCAGCGCTTGCCAGCACATGCGCGTGTTGGACTGTACTATGATGGCTTTGGTGAGCTACCTACTCAGCCAATATTGGACTGGTGTCAGTGCTTAGGCTATTTACCTTATTTACCTGTTGTCGGTTCACTTGGACGTACTAGTAATGGCAATGACGATAAGCGATTGCGCTTTGTACCAATTTATCATTCAAAACTGCTTAATATTCCTACCCGCATTCATCAGCTCGGCATGAAACAAAAACACAGCCGCGCTTTGTTATGGGCGGCAGAACTAGACGTGATTATTTGTCCATTAGTGGCGGTCGATCTAAATGGTAATCGTATGGGCATGGGTGGCGGGTTTTATGATACGACGCTTGGTAAAAGCTATCGATCAGGGGCATCAAGGCCGTTAAAAATTGGCTGGTGCTATGATTTTCAAGTGGTTGAACAATTAGCGCGTCAACCGTGGGATGTGCCATTAGATGGCTTAATTACGCCAAGCGGCATAAGGTGGTTTTAATGAAAGACGATAAACAATTTGAAAAAGACTCTAGCGCTGCTGATTCCAGTGCAGACAGTGTGGATGAGTATTTGCAGACATTAGGCAATGAGGACGCTAGAGAGATACGTTACTACAGTCAAGAGCAACCGTTTAGCGCTGAAGAAATGACACAGCTCGTCAATGAAGATCGTCTAAATAAACTGCTGGCGCAAAGCGATGAGTTTTTGAGTAGTCTAAGCGGTGAGATTAGAGATTTTGATGATGATGGTCTTTGATTTGAGTAAAGTGCACCCAGCACACCAATAACTATCATCAATTTATTTTTGGTGCGCTCGACTTTAATTACACTCAGAATGAGATACTGACATTGTCAATATTCATGTTATACCCCTACAAACTCAATAGTTGTGTTGTCTCTAGTCATGTCTTCAAGTAAAAAAACTTCTGCATTTTCAATAATATAAAATAACTGGTTAACAACTTCTCTTTGGTCTTCATCGGTTGGTTTGTTAATGTTGTCATGAAAACTCAATGTTACGGAATAGGGACGACTACCTCTTATATCTACATTTACAATAAAATCCTTATTCAAAAACACGTACGTTAAGGAAGATATCGAGCCTTGTACCCCATAAAAGATAGCCTCTTCTGTATTAAAGATATAGTAGGCTTCTTCAAAATTTTCAGATGGAGTGGTATCTTGTACTTTCTCTTCAAGAATCCTTAGAAGTGTCTCTGCTCTTTTCGGATTCAAATGCTTTCTGTCATTGATTATATTCTCAAGCTGCGTCGCGCTCATGTGTTCTTTGAACTGCATTATTTCATCCTTTTTTATGTGCTATGTTCTATTCCCACCTTAAAGCAAAAAAGCCATCTATACGATGGCTTTTTATAAAACTATATTTTAGCTAAAGCAACCTACAACACCATCGCTGCAATCCAACCAAAGGCCAGTAGCGGAATATTGTAATGTAAGAAAGTCGGTATCACACTATCTTTGATATGGTCATGCTGTCCATCGATATTTAGACCAGAGGTTGGCCCCAATGTCGAGTCTGACGCAGGCGAACCCGCATCACCCAGCGCGCCAGCCGTACCGATAATCGCCACAGTAGCCAATGGCGAAAACCCTAACGAGATACATAGCGGTACATAAATCGCGGCCAAAATAGGAATGGTAGAAAATGAAGAACCAATGCCCATGGTCACAATCAAACCAATCAATAGCATGATAAATGCCGCCATCGCTTTATTACCGGCGAACAGTGACGCTGCCCCATCGACCAATGGCTGAATCTGCTCAGTCGCTTTCATTACTTCAGCAAAGCCTTGCGCGGTAATCATAATAAAGCCAATCATCGCCATCAGTTTAATACCGTCATTAAAGACGCCATCAGCATCACGCCACTTCACCACGCCGGTCGCCATAAACACACCAAAGCCAAACATCGAGCCAAGTAGTAGCGAGTCAGTATATAACTGCACCACAAAAGCAGTCACGATAGCAGCCAGTGCAACCAGTGTCTTCAGCTTGCTTTGCGACTGTGCACCAGCAGCAGTTTTGCTTAATGCATCACCTTCTACGACGGCATCATGCGCTTGCTGATCTATCGCAATCTGCTGATATGCGCGTGGCTTACGGTAGCTGATAAATACGGCAACCAGCAAACCAATTAGCATACCCAACGCAGGAATTGCCATGGCTTGTACCACAGAAATATTGGCAACATCGATACCCGCTTCACCCACGTTTTTTAGCATAATCTGATTGAGGTAGATGTCACCAAAGCCATAAGGAATAAACATATAGGTGGTGACCAGTCCAAACGTAATCAGACAAGCAATCAGGCGTCTATCAATCTGCATGCGATTAAATGCTAACAATAGTGGCGGTACCAGTAATGGAATGAAGGCAATATGAATAGGGATTAAGTTTTGGCTAAAACAGCTCATGGTAATGAGGCCTGCAAACAGCATATACTTAATCATGCCACTCGTGCCCGCAGCATCAATACGCTTGATAACCGCGCCTGCCAATGACTGCGGCAAGCCCGAATGAGCAATCGCTACCGCAAACGCCCCAAGCAGTGCATACGACAGCGCAATCTCTGCGCCATTACGGATGCCTTCTTGAAAAGCATTGAGCGTATCAGTAATACCAAGCCCTGCTAGCAGTCCACCTGCCAGCGCTCCGATTAATAAACTGAGCACCACGTGCACTCGCGAAAGTGACAGTCCTAGCATGATAATAACTGCTAGCAATACTGCATTGATGGCCATGTGTTGCCCCTTGTTCTTTATACTTTGGTCTTATTGAGACCTATGAATATTGAAACTAATGAATATCGCCCTGTTGTCTAAAACGTTTCAATGTGAGAGCCTGTTTTAGACGCGCGCCAGTTTACCTTATTTTGGGTATAAAGCCTACGCATAGAACCGATTAGGCATCAATACGGACAGCCAAACGTTACCTATGCATCTACACCTTCTTCTATGATTTCTGACTGTTTTTATCATTCATTGACCAGCCACACTATTGACGATACATCATTACCGACACATCGTTGATAACATCGATAACATTGTTTACTGGGCGCTCAGACAACTATTTAACAAAGATAAGCAGACGACTTCACCATTCAGCCTTGCAATTTTTTTCGTGAGCACCATTTATCTAAACATGAACCACGAACTTGACTTTACAAGTCTGGGGAACGAGGAAAAACATATGAGTGAACATAATATTGATAAAGACAACATCGACATCGATGTATCATCTGCCCTGAACACTGACACGACGTCTGATGCAAATACTGACACTGACGCTAACATCAGTGCTGATGCGAACAATGAGACAGAAAGCGCATCTACGGATGCGTTAAATGCCTCATCCAACACTGTCAAAGACAATGAAGATGAAAGCTATCTGCCACTACTGGCATTACGCGATGTCGTCGTCTATCCACACATGCAGATTGCATTGTTTGTGGGACGTGCGCCATCGGTGAAAGCGGTTGAGCTGGCACAAGCTGAGTATGGCAACAAAGTACTGGTAGTCGCGCAAAAAGACTCACTGACCGAAGATATTGATCAAGATAACTTGTATCAGTACGGTACGGTGTGCCGCATCGTCAGCACCATGCCCCATGATAGCGATGAGAACTGCATTAAAGTATTGATCGAAGGTCAATACCGCGCTCGTGTTGATAATATAGAAGGCCATGACGATTTATTGATGGCGAGATTTGAACGTGCCGATCTCGATGTCAGCATGGATGAGAGTCAACAGAAAAATACCATTCAAGCATTAACTACATTATTCGAAAGCTATGCAGATGCGCGACTTCGCAATGCACGTGAGCTGACTCGTGTGGCCAAACGTATTGACGACTTGCTTGAGTTGGTTTATTTCATCTCGACTCGTGTATCGATGGACCTTGATATTAAACAGTCTTTCCTAGAAGAAGACGATATCAAAACACATATCAATACCTTGACTGAATATCTAGTCAAGCAAAGTGCTGAGCAAAACATCGAGCAGGATATCCAAGATGCTGTCCGTCAGCAAATGGAAGACAATCAGCGCGAATATTTCTTAAATGAAAAGATGAAAGCCATCAAAAATGAGCTGTCAGATATGAATGACGGCGCGTTCGATGGTGAAGATGATGTGGCAGAGCTAGAGCAGCGTTTAGAAGATGCTGACCTGCCAGAAGACGTGCGCAAAAAAGCTGAGCAAGAGTTCAAAAAGCTCAAAATGATGCCACCTGCGTCAAGTGAGTCATCAGTAGTACGCAACTATATTGAATGGATTTTGGACACACCGTGGAATGCGACGACCAAAGTATCTATCAATCTAGACAAAGCTAAGACGGTATTAGACGAAGACCATTACGGTCTACAAGATGTAAAAGACCGCATCTTAGAATATCTCGCCGTGCAATCACGCGTGAAAAAGCTTCGTGGCCCGATTCTATGTCTTGTCGGTCCTCCGGGTGTCGGTAAAACCTCATTGGGTGAATCAATTGCCCGTGCCACTGGTCGTAAGTTTGTGCGTATGGCGCTTGGTGGCGTACGTGATGAAGCAGAGATTCGTGGTCATCGCCGTACCTATATCGGTGCGATGCCAGGTAAAATCGTTCAGTCACTTGCAAAAGTAGAAGTCAAAAACCCGCTGTTTTTATTGGATGAAATCGATAAGATGGCGCAAGACTTCCGCGGTGATCCAGCATCAGCGTTGCTTGAAGTATTGGATCCATCACAGAACGATACGTTCAACGACCATTATTTAGATATGGACTTAGATCTGTCGCAAGTAATGTTTATCTGTACTGCTAATAGTATGGATATTCCGCCTGCGCTGCTTGACCGTATGGAAGTCATTCGTTTGCCGGGTTATACCGAAGAAGAAAAGGTCAATATCGCACAAAAATACCTAGTGCCAAAAGCGATTAAGCAAAACGGTCTCAAAGAAGGTGAGATTGAGATTGTTGAAGCAGCATTGCATAGCATCGTGCGTAGCTATACACGTGAAGCAGGTGTGCGTAACCTTGAGCGTGAAGTGAACAAGATCTGCCGTAAAGTGGTTCGCGGTTCGGTTGAAAATCATGGCGCGCGTGCTCCGAAAAAAGCAGAACGTCAGCTAGTGACAGTCGATGACAAAAACATTGATGACTATCTAGGTGTGCATCAGTATGACTACGGTCTGGCTGAAGAAGAGCCTGAGATTGGTCGTATTACTGGTCTTGCATGGACTCAAGTCGGTGGTGAGCTATTGACCATCGAAGCGGTCGGCATGAAAGGGAAAGGCGAGCTTAGCTTTACCGGTTCACTTGGCGATGTGATGAAAGAGTCAATTCGCGCAGCCATGAGCGTGGTTCGTGCTCGCGGTGATAGCTTAGGTATTGATTACGAGACGTTTAAAACAACAGACGTCCACGTGCATATGCCAGAAGGTGCCACGCCAAAAGACGGCCCATCAGCTGGTGGTGCACTGACGACAGCGCTAGTCTCTGCGTTGACAGGTATTGCTATTCGTCCAGATATTGCGATGACAGGTGAGATTACCTTACGCGGTAAAATCCTACGTATCGGCGGTCTCAAAGAGAAATTGCTGGCGGCACATCGCGGTGGTATCAAGCACGTCTTGATCCCAGCGACTAATGAGCGAGATTTGGCTGATATTCCTGATAACGTGAAAGAAGGCCTAACCATTCAGCCAGTTGCCACGATTGAGGAAATCTTAAAGGTTGCTTTGGTGAGTATGCCAACACCAATCAAACCTGCCAAAGTGACCGTTGATAAAACCTCTGGTAAAGCACTGCATAATTAATTGAACCTTTATTAAACTCGTCCTATAGATTAGGAAGCCGCTTATCACAATGATGGGCGGCTTTTTTGTACCTGCTTGTTATTCATTTGCTCGTAGTTCATAGCCTTCTTAGTAGGTTTCTCACGCATTTAAAGCCATTTAATTTCAAAATTATTTATGCTATTTCGTTTTTCAAACCCATACGATACTTACATTTATTAACTGATTGTTGCGCATTTGATGAATAACTATAGAGTTAGCTTGGCTATACTGACTCCGATGTTAACGAATATTGCTACCGATTTTTATAGAACAATAACGATAGATATTCATGACTTTAATGAATATTAAAAATAACAACTCAAACGATTGGAGATAATAATGAACAAGACATTACTTGCAAGTACCCTATTATGCGGTTCAGCGTTAGCAATAACTGGTTGCCAAACGGTAGAAAGCCAAATGCAAACAGGCAATCCTTTAGCACAGCCAACGCTAAAATCAACCATACAAACAGTAGATGGCAAGAAGAAAGAAGTTGGTCAAGTTTTCTTACGTCCAGTCGATGGCGGCGTCCAAGTTTACGGTAAACTTACTAACCTACAGCCAGGCAGAACTGTCTCATTACATATCCACGAAACAGGCAGCTGTGACGTCATGGGTAAAGCAGCAGGTGGTCACTTCAACCCAGACAACAAGCCACACTCTAATCCAGATGACATGAATGGTCATGCTGGTGACTTGCCAAACTTAACTGCTAATGAAAATGGTGTTGCTACTATTAACTATGTGAACAAGAAAATCGCAGCGACTGAAGCAGGTAAATATAGCGTAAATCGTTTGGCCTTTATCGTACATGCTGGCGTTGACGACTATACCAGTCAGCCTTCAGGTAATGCAGGCGATCGTATTGGTTGCGGTATTATCGTAAAAAACTAATGCTGTCCAAACCTATTAATTTAGGTTAATTCTATAAATATAGAAATAGCTTAGAAGAAATATTACAAGCACAAAAAAACCCTCTTAAATTATAAGAGGGTTTTTTATTGGAAGTAACCATTAGGTTTGTTGAAGCCAATAAAAGAAAGACCAATGCAAATTGTACCTGTAGTACATTGAATGAGTCTGACGCTATAAAAGCACTATATTGGATTTAACAATAGTTACTCCTCTACCCATTCACCTTTACGCCAGTAAACCCCCCAACGCGTGGCCTTGCCGTTTTTCTCAGAGCCGATATACTGCTCTTTTTTCTTACGTGACCAGCGCAAGATAGTTGGGTTACCTTCAGGATCTTCATCTGGCCCTGCAAACAGATACTGGAACTTGTCTTCCATTTTATCTTTAATTTCTCGTAGCTCAGCCAGCTTTGGCGGACGTGTTTCGCGCACTTTCGGGAACTTAGACGCTGCTAAGAACATCCCAGCCGCCCCTTCACGCAAAATGAAATAATCATCATGCTTGGTCGACTTTAGCTCTGGCAGATGGATTGGATCCATACGCGGCGGCGCTGCTTCACCTGTTTTTAGTACCTTGCGCGTATTATCACAGTTCTGGCAAGCAAAGTACGGACCAAAGCGTCCTGTTTTAAGCTCCATCTGCCCATCGCACTTGTTACAGTCAATAGTTGGTGCATCTGAGCCAGGTACTTCAAACTTACCTTCTTCTAGGATATAACCATCGCAATCAGGGTTGTTACCGCAAATGTGTAGTTTGAGGCCACCATCTACGATGTAACCATTCATCGCCGTGCCACATTTCGGACAGCGTTTTTTCTCCATCAAATCTTTAACTTCTGCCGCTTCGTCATCACCTTCCGCATCATCTAGATTGGCGAATGCTTCGACTGGCATTAGATTTTTGGTACCTTTACAGCGCTCTTTTGGCGGCAAGTTATAGCCAGTACAACCTAAAAACACACCTGTTGACCCTGTACGCAATTGCATCGGACGATCGCAAATATCGCAATGGACATCTGGTACATCGGTCGGATCGTTTGGACGCATACCGTCTTTTTCTTTGGCACGCTCTAGAGTCGTTTTGAACTCACCATAGAAGTTATCAAGCACATCTTTCCAGTCTTGATCACCCTCTGCCACATGATCGAGCTTGTCCTCTAACGCAGCGGTAAAGGTATAATCCATCAAATCTGGGAAGCTAGCTGTCAATCTATCGGTAACGATATCACCCATTTTTTCGGCAAACAGACGCTTATTCTCAAGCTTCACATAGCCGCGATCTTGAATGGTTGAGATAATTGAGGCATACGTCGATGGACGACCGATGCCTTTTTTCTCAAGCTCTTTTACTAGACTGGCTTCTGTATAGCGAGGCGCAGGCTTAGTAAAGTGTTGGCTCGGATCTAGCTTATCTAGGTTTAACTTATCGCCTTTTTTGACATCAGGCAGCAAGGTGTCATCAGTCTTGGCCGGTGGCATAACTCTTGTATAGCCATCAAACACCATGGTACGACCGCGCGCTTTTAACTCGATATCATCTGCGCCTACAAACAGGTTCACTGACAGATATTTGGCAGGTAACATCTGACACGCCACAAACTGACGCCAGATTAGCTCGTATAGACGTATTGCATCACGCTCAACACCTTTGAGCTGTGTTGATTTCATATTAACATTAGAAGGACGAATCGCTTCATGCGCCTCTTGTGCGCCTTGTTTATTGCCATAGAAATTTGGTTTTTCTGGCACATATTTTGCGCCATAGCTATCTTCGATATGACCACGGACAGCAGCAAGCGCATCGCCTGATAAGAATGTCGAATCGGTACGCATATAAGTAATATGACCCGCTTCGTATAGACGCTGCGCTAAGATCATGGTTTTCTTAACAGAGAATCCTAAGCGCGTGCTAGCAGCCTGTTGCAAGGTCGAAGTAATAAACGGTGCGCTTGGGCGTGATTGCGTTGGTTTCTCTTCACGCTCTTTGACGATAAAATCGCTTGCTTTGAGCACCTCTAACACTTTATCGGTCTGCTCTTTATTACCAAGTTTTAAAGTTTTGCCACCTTGTTTGGTCGCCTCTAAGCGGATACCGATTTGCTCAGCGTCTGAGGTTTTTTTAGGATTGCCATCAGCGATATGCGTATCAGCATGAATCTGCCAGTACTCTTCTGGAATGAACGCGCGAATCTCATGCTCACGCTCGACGACCAAGCGCATAGCGACTGACTGTACACGACCTGCCGACAGTCCTCGGGCAATCTTTTGCCATAATAGTGGCGATACCATAAAACCAACAACACGGTCCAAGAATCGACGCGCTTGTTGCGCATTCACGCGGTCAATGTCTAATTTTGAAGGCTGTTTAAACGCACTTTGGATAGCTGACTTGGTAATTTCGTTGAAGACCACACGTTGATACTTATTATCAGGGCCACCGATGACTTCTTTTAGATGCCAAGCAATCGCTTCCCCTTCTCTATCCATATCCGTTGCTAGATAGATTTTGTCAGCGTCTTTAGCTAAGGCTTTAAGCTCTTTGATGACTTTGGTTTTGTTTGGTAGTACTTCATAGACTGCCGCCCAGTCATGCTCTGGATCTACACCCATGCGGCGTACCAGTGCTTGCTGCGCTTTCTCTTCTTTGGTCAGAGTGTCATCTTTTTTAGCGGTTGTTGCTTTCTTTGCGCTTTTGCTCGCACTGACCGGCAAATCACGGACGTGACCGATACTTGAGCGTACGATAAAGTCATCACCAAGGTATTTATTAATCGTTTTTGCCTTGGCTGGTGATTCTACAATCACCAAAGACTTACCCTTTGGGCTGTCAGCAGCTGGTGCTGGACTTTTTTTGGTTGTGGTTTTTGCCATGTTTGACGACACCATAATATAAGTAAATTAAAAGTAAGGTTAAATTCAGCAGCACGGCAATTTATGGAAGCTGATACTCACGGTTTGACCATGGTTCAGCTATTTATAGTAATAATCGCTGCTGATAAAAAAGGTTATAAAACAAATAATAACCATAAAATAAAGATATAGTTATAAAGACGTTACACTGCTAAGCGTTAAACTGTCAACTTTAAATAATTTGAATATGACAAACCGCTTGCATATTGCCCTTTAATGGAGACGAAAAAACGCTTTACTAGGTTTATGCTTGTTTTTGCATCTGTAGCGCCCATTTCTCAAGGTTTTCTTTGAGCACTAATAAGTCCGCTTCGATCCGTTTTTGATGATACGTAGGATTAGATGCTGGACGTACATAAGCAATATCTTCCCAATAAATAATAATGCTATTGGCCTTGGTCAATAGACCTTTAACAAACGGTTCGATACTTACTGGCAGCTCTAACGGCACTTGATCCAAGCTAAAATCAGTCTTTTTGACTACTGGATTATTGCTAATTTGACTAGAACGAATCGCACTGGGAATAGTAAGCGTCTTATCATCTGTACTGGTATCGACAAAACTGCTTTCTGGTCGCCACTGCCCATCAATCACTTGATAACGGGTATGCGGCAGTTTAGTGTCTTCAAATATCAGGCAGTACTGCCCAAGCATACCGCGGCCATACTCATTGTCACGGCCTTTGATCCAATCAGGGCACGAAACGAGCTTTGGATTGAGCTGTAAACGACGCGCGGTCATACGCAGCTTATCCAAACGCTGATCGATACCGTTCGGTTTGAGCGCCATCATACTCCCTAATACGAATAGTACAATGATAACGCCAATCAATGTTCCCATGATGGTCTGGCCTTTTGACTAAATGAAAAAGATACTAAGAGATATAGCGATAAATATCGCTAATGAACCGTTATTTATACATAGTACATATAGATTTGCGATTAGCACGATAACAAACAACGATATATAAGGGCTTATAATGAGCACGAACCATTAAAAATCAAGCGTTGTCGTCCAATCGCGGTGCAACGAGTACTTTTAAAGCATATGACAATTTAGCAAGTTACACTATTAAATCAGCTATTTAGCGTATATAAACTTACTGATCACAGCACGCTATAAAAACCAGATACGAAAATGGTCAGCTCAAAAAAGTGCTATGATAAACCATAATTTTAAACGCGCGCAGGTTTATTATGAATTATCTTATTGAGTCAAACTCATCGGGCGCTTATCACGCTCGCAAGCTGATGAATAAAGTCATGAGCAAAACAGGCATGAGCCTATCGCTACTTGGCGCGGTCGTACTAACATTATCGGGCTGTGCCACGACTCGAAGCCTAACCCCGCAGCAGTGTCAAAGCAGCAACTGGCAAGAAGTCGGCTACGCTGATGGCTCGCAAGGACGTTCAGGTGCTTACTTTGGTCACTATACCAATAGCTGCGCCAGTATAGGCGGTGCTAGTCCTAACCGTATCCAATGGGAACAAGGCCGTCAACAAGGTCTCAAAAACTACTGTACCGAGCTGAATGCTTATAAGCTCGGTCGCGAAGGCTATGACTGGCAACCTGTCTGTCCGTTAGAAGGTATTGAGAAGTTAGAAGAAGCTTACTCTCAAGGGCGCTACTATTATATTCGTCAGCGCGATCTCGACTACTTACGCTCACCTTACCCATTTGGCTACAGACATGCAGGCTTCGGTTACGGCTATCGTCCGTTTGGCTATGGCTGGTAAAAAAAGAAAACCTCACTAACGACTTAATTTGAGGTTTAAGTAGTTAATGAGGTTGGAGAAAATTTTATTATTTTAATTGTTTTTATTATAGCGGTGCTGGTTGTCTTACTGGTCGGGCTATTGATTTATCTAGCCAGTTTTCTAATATGAAGCCGAAGCTACTAGCACTGACTCACAGTGCTTAAACTATTCAATGCTTAATTTCTTAAAGATTTAGCTACTAAGCTACTCATTCACAAATGCGATTTTGGTCAGTCCAGCGTTACTTGCCGCTGCCAAGACTTGAGCGACCGTATCGTACTTGCCTTCTTTATCTGCACGTAACTGTACCGCTGGATTCTTACCAGTCGCGCCTTGTTGCTGCAAGCGTGTCTCTAACTCTTCCATGCTGATTGGGTCACTATCCCAGAATATCCCCGCGTCTTTATCAATGCTGACTTGAATCGCTTCTGGCGGCGTTTCATTGAGCGCGGCACTAGTCTCTGGCAAATCTAAAGGCACTGTCGGATTCAACACGGTCGCTGTCAATAAAAATATAATCATCAATACCAGCATGATATCGATAAGCGGAATGAGGTTCATCTCATCCATGCTTCGTACGTCATCATCACCCAATTGAAATGCCATAGTTACTCTCAATGCTTTTGGTTATTTTCACACAGCCAAGCCGCTTTTTGACGGTTTGTCGACTTGTCGTTTGAGCCTTTACAGACCTAGCTCTTGCAGCCTTAATGTTTACGGACCTAACGTTTACAAAATCAGTATCTGTAGAACTAGTACTATCTATAGCTGCTTTGGCACAGAATTACTGTAGTTGCTGGTATGCTGAGTCTCGCTCGTCGTTGAACGACTGCTTGGTGCAGCATGCACTTGTGAGGCACTAGTAGCATGGCTCGCAGTTACCTTGGTAGTATCCACAAGACCCGTTGATTGCGCCAATAAATCATGGGCTCTGTCATTGGCTTGATACATTATGCGGCGATTGATACGTACTGCAAGGTTATAAAACACCACGGCTGGAATCGCTACTGCAATACCAAGACCTGTCATAATCAGTGCTTCACCGACTGGCCCTGCAACTTGCCCCAATCCTGCCTGACCACTCATACCGATGTTGTGTAATGCATGGAAAATACCCCATACCGTACCAAACAAGCCGATGAACGGTGCAATCGCTGCCGTCGTACCAAGAATCGGCAGACCACGCTCACTAGCAAAACGATAGCGACCGATATGCTTGAGCAAAGTCTGCTCAGTTACCAAACGGCGAGTGGCAGCATCAGAACCAGCCAAGTCAGACTGTCTGGCTTGTAATTGCTGACTCAAATCATCTGCTACATTGGTCGCCAGTTTGCGGCTTTGCAATACGCGGACGATACCTGTCACCCAAGAGAGAATAGATAACGCAAGCAACAAAAAGAACAACGTTTTTGTCACCATGTCGCTGATCTGCCAGTATTGCATAAAGTCCATGTCAGACTCCTTAATGTGTAATGCCATTACATGATACTGAGGTAAATATCATGTTTAGTTTTATAATGAAAAATGATCAATAAATACGTTGTTATAAAGTATGAGCTATCAAGGAACCGCGTAACTGATCGGTAGGGTCACATCACCTACCACGGGTACGCCATTCTTAGTAAAGGGTTTGAACTTGCCAGATCGCACTTGACGTCTGGCTTCTTTATCTACTAGCGGATTACCTGATGATTGAGCAACTCGCACGTTATCGATACCGCCTTGCTTGTTGACTCGTAATACCAAGACAACGTTGAGCGTATCACCAGAACGGGCTCTACGTGCAGCGCGCTCAGGAAAACTAAAGTTTGGCGCAGATGCCCAGTTGGCTGAGCTAGCAGTGAAGCTCACAGGCTCATTACTCTGTGCTAAAGCAGCTGCTGCTTCCGCCTCAGCTCTTGCTTGTGCAGCGGCGGCCTCTGCGGCAGCCTTCGCTTGAGCGGCAGCTTTGGCATCAGCGACTCTTTTGGCTTCTTGCTCTGCCCTAGCTTGCGCCTCTTGCTCAGATTTTCTGGCTTGACGCTCTGATTCAGCTTGGGCAGCTGCTTTGCGCTGTGCTTCAGCTGCTGAATTATCAATCTTTGGTTTCGGTAGCGGCTCTTTTGGGGCTACTTTTTGACTGGTATCAGGACGAGGCTTTTCTGACGCTATCACAGGCGTCACTTTCGGCTCTATATTTTTTACAACAGGCTCTTTTGGTTTTACTGGTGTCTCTGTTGGTTGTTTAACCGCCTCTTTAGGCGTTGGTTCAGGTTGCGGCGCTGGCTGAACTTGTACCTCAGGCGGTACTTCTTTTTTTGCTGTGACTGTTTGTTTTTCTACTTCAGTTGAGACCGTTTTTGCCGGTAATGACACAAACTTTATCTCAAGTGGTGACATCTCTTTTTTTGGCTCAGGTTTGAGTTCAGGCGTTTTTATTGCCACTAGTGCAATTGCGGCAAGCACATGGAGTCCTAGTACTGCAACAATAGCTAGCAATAACGACTTAAGTGGTGGCGCGTCTAAATCCGTTGAACTCATAACAGCCTAATGTTTATTACTCAGAGTAGAATGGCGTAGATAATAATGCAAACGATAATTATTATCAATAATAATTTACAATATTTTCGCTATTTAATACATCTCTGACACTTGATATTGCTTAGTAGTTTTACCTCTCAGAACGCTCATTTCTATGAACCTTCCCTACTTCTCAATTTCACTACTATGAAACTTATATTTTTATCAAATGAGACGTTGCCTTTAATATAGCAAGTACTGTTAATAAAAACCATTATCATTTATATTGATAATGAGTCTCAACTACTTTATTATAACGTCTGCCTTGTCTACTCATACTATTTTATAAAAACTATTCGTATAAAAAATTAGTGAGTGGTACTAGGGCGTGTCCTCATTTTAAAAATGGTGATAAAAATGAGATAAATTGCCGTCA
>NZ_JASDCS010000021.1 GCF_030407815.1 Psychrobacter sp. APC 3281 | reverse complement strand
AAGATATTCATCCCCATTGGCGGCGTAATCAAACCAAGCTCCACCGTCAATACCGCAATGATGCCAAACCAGACCGGATCAAACCCTAACGCTAGAATGATGGGATATACTACAGGTATCGTGATTACCAGCATCGCTAAGGCATCCATGAACAGCCCTAATAGAAAGTACATGAACAGAATACAGATTAGGACAATCATTGGACTGACCGCTAGCCCACCGATCCAAGATGCCAAGGTATAAGACAAGCGTGAGACTGAGATAAAATACCCCAATGCCTCTGCACCTAATAGCATAAAGAACACCACTGCAGAGAGTGCTAGTGTCTCAATCAATGACTGCTTGAGTCCATTTAAACGCATACCTTTAGCAAAGGCATAAGCCCATGAGACAAACGCTCCTACTGCGGCGCCTTCTGTTGGAGTAAATAACCCAAAGAAGATACCGGCAATAATCACAATAAAGATAAAGCTAAACGGTATCAGACCAGTCAGCGACAGTAGCTTGGCTTTCCACGTGGTTTTCTCACCACGCTTTGCTAGATGCGGTTTCCAGCGTACCATCACCATGACGGTGAGTGAGTACATCACCATACCGAGCATACCGGGTAGGAACCCAGCGATAAACATGTCACCCACTGACTGCTGGGTTAAGATGGCATAGACCAGTAGCGCAATACTGGGCGGAATCATAATACCAAGCGTACCGCCAGCGGCTAAGATACCGCAGGCAAAGCCTGGCTGATAGCCGTACTTCTCCATTTGCGGTAGCGCTACTTTGGTCATGGTAGAGGCAGTGGCAAGCGATGATCCTGAGATAGAGGCAAAGATACCGGATGAACCAATACCTGCAATGCCCAGACTACCCCTTACCCCGCCAAATATGGTTCGGGTGGCTTCAAACAGTTTACCTGCCATACCTGAGTGAGTCGCAAACACGCCCATCAGAATAAATAAGGGAATGGCACTAAAGTCATACTTTGCTAAGACATCAACGGGAATGTCTTTGAGCATTTGCAGAGCACCACTAGGCGCGGTGACCGCACCAAAACCGACTAAGCCTACCCCTAACATGGCAAGTGCGACGGGCACGCGTAGGACGACAAGCAGGATCATGACCACTAGGCCAATCGCACCGATAATTTCTGGACTCATGCGCCTGTCTCCTCGGCGTCAAAGAATTCGCCTGTCTTAAAGATGTTGATGGATTCGATCAATGAGCGAATGGCTAGTAGGATGCTTAAGAATGCACTAACCATATAGATAGGCATCATAGATATGCGAAGATCTTGGGTGACTTTGCCATACTCTAAGGCGTCAATGGCGCTCTCGTAGAGTCCCCATGAGAAGACGATGCCGATAATAAAGAAGCCCATCATAAAGATACCCATAAGGTAGCCTTTGATAGACTGTGGCATTTTCTGGGTGAAGACGTCGACGATGATTTGTGAGCGTTCGACAAACGCGGCAAAGGCAGCGAGTAATGCAAATAGCATGAAGTAGGAGACGATCTCTACACTGCCTTTGACGGTAAAGCCAAACTCACCACCGGTAAGTTTGAATATGTAGCGTGCGACGACGTCGAGCATGGTGGTTAGGACGATGATGATGAGACTCACCCCACCGATAAACTGGCATAA
>NZ_JASDCS010000020.1 GCF_030407815.1 Psychrobacter sp. APC 3281 | reverse complement strand
GCATGGTGGTTAGGACGATGATGATGAGACTCACCCCACCGATAAACTGGCATAACCTAGAGATTAGGACGCTGAGCTTGACTAAAAATGCCATGTGACACCTCCAATAGGTTAGACCTTACAGGCAGCACTGGCAGCTTTTGCTTTTTCATAGACGCCATCAGCATCCAAACCCAAAGCCTTAATATCGCTTAGGTATTTTTGGGTTCCTCTTTCAAGTGGCCCTTTCCAATCTGGATCATTTAACGGATCAGGAATTTCGACAATTTCATCGCCCTTATCTTTAGCAGCTTGGATTGCCATCTGGTCATGTTTATCAAACACTTCACCAACTTTACTGGCCAACGCCATTCCTGAATTTTTATCCAAAACTTGTTTTAGATCATCAGGTAAATTGTCGTATTTGTCCTTGTTCATCGTGACCATAAGCGCTGAACTATAGAAAGGAATGTTGGTATGATATTTGGTAATCTCATCAATTTTAAATGCTGTTACCGCCTCCCAAGGGAAACTTAAACCATCAACGACACCGCGTTGTAGAGAGGTATACATATCGTTTGCAGGTAAACCGACTGGTGAAGCACCTGCACTTTCGATGATATCACCTGCCACAGCTGAAGGACGGCGAATACGCATACCTTTCATATCTGCAGGCGTTCGAATCAACTTATCTGTTGTATGAAGTGCGCCAGGTCCACCGCCATACATGAACAATAAATGCGTGTCTTCGTACTCACTCGCTAAAGTACCATCATCATATAGGGTCTGTAGCATACAGCCCATTTGAGTTGCTGAATTTGATAAACCTGGAAGCTCAGTAATCTGAGTCAAAGGAAAGCGACCATTGGTATAACCATGCGCTTGTGAACCGATATCGATCGTACCTTTGGCAGCAGATTCGTAAGTAACGTCTGCTTTAGCAAGGCCCGCCGATGGATACAGCTCAACTTTTAGACGACCGTCAGAATCTGTTTCTATCTGTTTTGCCCAAGGCTCAAAAACTTCTTTACTGATAGATGAGGTTGCTGGCCAAAAATGTGAAAACCGTAGCACAGTAGTTTCTTGAGAAGTCACTGATGAGCCATCAGTCGTATCAGCAGATTGGTTAGAACAGCCAAGAAGACTAATAGCGGCTAAAGCACCAATTGAAAAAAGAGGAGCTAACTTCATTATCAATTCCTTTTGATAATTATGAGAATAGGAGTAAGGTGTTACGAGCAGACAATTTGATTCATCCTAGATTAAATTGGCTACAAGGTTTAGATATATTTTTTACATACCTGTAATAAAAGTACTGTTTAAAATTAGCAGCTATAATGATAGAAGTCAAATCATTTTGAGCGAATTATGAAGGATATATTCATATTATAGATATACTTTTGATACTTGAATTGTCTATATAGATAATAGTAAAAAGTAAGCAAAATAAAATAATTCCTCATAAAAAAGCTCTCAGCCTGTTATCCAGTTGAGAGCTTTTTTATATAGATACTATATGAATTCATAGAAGCTGCTCTAAGCAGTTATATAAATAATAATAGTGATAAAGCGTTATTCTTCCATCTGCCATTTATCATCTACCCATATAGCATCGTTATCATCTAGATGCACATGCCATTCTGCATCAGTTACCGCGAGGCGAATCTCGGTCAGACACTGTAGCCAATGTTCTAGTGTATATATAAGATCTTTTACATCCAAACTAGAAGGTAGCTTTGTAGCTCCTGCTAGTATTACCTCTGACTCACTATCATCATATGCATAGAGATCAAAAGTCTCCGCATCCTCTGCATCCTCGAAATTTTCATTATATTCATCGACTATTGATGCAACCTTTTCTTGCTCTTGTTGAGTCAAGAGAGTAGAACGTTCAGCAGTATAGTAGAGTGAAACGCCCATAATATGCTCCAAAATAAATGACAGATTGTAGATTCTAGAAGTGAATAAATAATATCACATCAAAATGGTACGTAGGAAAGTTTGGATTCTTGACCGAAGTATCTAGCGCTAAAGTTTCCACCACCAAGCACTGGCGCCAAACCACACACAAAGAAAAACCCCCGACAAGCTAATGTCGGGGGATATTTCAGAATAGAGAGCTGACGATGACCT
>NZ_JASDCS010000019.1 GCF_030407815.1 Psychrobacter sp. APC 3281 | reverse complement strand
CGTCTATAATACGCACCTCATCAAGACGAGCTGGAAGTAGCTAGTGTGATTACACATTAATAACCCAGTTAACTTGTTGAAACAAATTAAAAAAAGAAGTTGACAGACTATTAAAACATGATATGATGGTCAGCTCGCTAAATAGGATAAGCCACATTGGCTGACTTGTTTAGTTTGAAATACTAGCACTGGACGACAGTGTCAGACATTATTTAAAAGCATAACTAAAGAACAACTTGTGTGGATTTTTGCTGATTCAGAATGCTAAAAAATAAAGTTGACTATCTTTTCTTTTCGGAGAGATTATTAACTATAAAAATTATCATTTAAGACAGCAGAAAAACTCAAAGTTAATTCATTACGAACATAATTTTTAGCGATTTTGCCAGATTAGATGAGCCAAGTTTAGAAGCTTCTTTAAAGAGCTTCATAGCAAGATTAAACTGAAGAGTTTGATCATGGCTCAGATTGAACGCTGGCGGCAGGCTTAACACATGCAAGTCGAGCGGAAACGATGGTAGCTTGCTACCAGGCGTCGAGCGGCGGACGGGTGAGTAATACTTAGGAATCTACCTAGTAGTGGGGGATAGCACGGGGAAACTCGTATTAATACCGCATACGACCTACGGGAGAAAGGGGGCAGTTTACTGCTCTCGCTATTAGATGAGCCTAAGTCGGATTAGCTAGATGGTGGGGTAAAGGCCTACCATGGCGACGATCTGTAGCTGGTCTGAGAGGATGATCAGCCACACCGGGACTGAGACACGGCCCGGACTCCTACGGGAGGCAGCAGTGGGGAATATTGGACAATGGGGGAAACCCTGATCCAGCCATGCCGCGTGTGTGAAGAAGGCCTTTTGGTTGTAAAGCACTTTAAGCAGTGAAGAAGACTCTTCGGTTAATACCCGGAGACGATGACATTAGCTGCAGAATAAGCACCGGCTAACTCTGTGCCAGCAGCCGCGGTAATACAGAGGGTGCAAGCGTTAATCGGAATTACTGGGCGTAAAGCGAGCGTAGGTGGCTTGATAAGTCAGATGTGAAATCCCCGGGCTTAACCTGGGAACTGCATCTGAAACTGTTAGGCTAGAGTAGGTGAGAGGGAAGTAGAATTTCAGGTGTAGCGGTGAAATGCGTAGAGATCTGAAGGAATACCGATGGCGAAGGCAGCTTCCTGGCATCATACTGACACTGAGGCTCGAAAGCGTGGGTAGCAAACAGGATTAGATACCCTGGTAGTCCACGCCGTAAACGATGTCTACTAGTCGTTGGGTCCCTTGAGGACTTAGTGACGCAGCTAACGCAATAAGTAGACCGCCTGGGGAGTACGGCCGCAAGGTTAAAACTCAAATGAATTGACGGGGGCCCGCACAAGCGGTGGAGCATGTGGTTTAATTCGATGCAACGCGAAGAACCTTACCTGGTCTTGACATATCTAGAATCCTGCAGAGATGCGGGAGTGCCTTCGGGAATTAGAATACAGGTGCTGCATGGCTGTCGTCAGCTCGTGTCGTGAGATGTTGGGTTAAGTCCCGCAACGAGCGCAACCCTTGTCCTTAGTTACCAGCGGGTTAAGCCGGGAACTCTAAGGATACTGCCAGTGACAAACTGGAGGAAGGCGGGGACGACGTCAAGTCATCATGGCCCTTACGACCAGGGCTACACACGTGCTACAATGGTAGGTACAGAGGGCAGCTACACAGCGATGTGATGCGAATCTCAAAAAGCCTATCGTAGTCCAGATTGGAGTCTGCAACTCGACTCCATGAAGTAGGAATCGCTAGTAATCGCGGATCAGAATGCCGCGGTGAATACGTTCCCGGGCCTTGTACACACCGCCCGTCACACCATGGGAGTTGATTGCACCAGAAGTGGATAGCTTAACCTTCGGGGAGGCGTTCACCACGGTGTGGTTGATGACTGGGGTGAAGTCGTAACAAGGTAGCCGTAGGGGAACCTGCGGCTGGATCACCTCCTTATAGACGCATTCGGTCAGCAAGAATTCACAACAAGTTGTTCTTTAGTTTAAGCTTACGTTTTTAACAAACGTATTAGGGTCTGTAGCTCAGCTGGTTAGAGCACCGTGTTGATAACGCGGGGGTCGGTGGTTCAAGTCCACCTAGACCCACCATTTTACAATGGGGCCATAGCTCAGTTGGTAGAGCGCCTGCCTTGCACGCAGGAGGTCAACGGTTCGACTCCGTTTGGCTCCACCACTACTAAGACGGTTAAGTAAGCTTTAGATGCTAATAAATAAATAGGTATTAAATAGAAACAAGTGATTGTGATTGATTACTTCTTTCTGTTTTATACAGAATCTGTGACTCGACGAGAGCATAGAGACTATTTAAAAACATAGATATGAGTCTGGGTTAGGAAGAGCGTGTTCACGCGCACTTCTTAACCTTAATAACTCACCTCTTAACGACATCAGTTGTTATCCCAGGGGTGAGTTATTAAAAAAAGTAAAGAGAACTGAATCAAGCGTATAAACATAGGTGATATCGTTATCATAATTAGATTGTATGACACTTAGAAGTCGAAAGACTACTTGGGGTTGTATGGTCAAGTAATGAAGCGCACATGGTGGATGCCTTGGCAGTCAGAGGCGATGAAAGACGTGACAGCCTGCGATAAGCTTCGGGGAGGCGGCAATATCCTGTGATCCGGAGATTTCTGAATGGGGAAACCCACTTACCATAAGGTAGGTATCCTAATTTATTAGGAAGCGAACGAGGGGAAGTGAAACATCTCAGTACCCTTAGGAATAGACATCAATTGAGATTCCCCTAGTAGCGGCGAGCGAACGGGGAGAAGCCGATTAATTCTAATGTAGAAGAACAGCGTGGGAAAGCTGACCGTAGTAGGTGATAGTCCTGTATTCGAAACATTAGAGTTAACATATTAAGTAGAGCGGGGCACGAGAAATCCTGTTTGAAGATGGGGGGACCATCCTCCAAGGCTAAATACTCCTGACTGACCGATAGTGAACCAGTACCGTGAGGGAAAGGCGAAAAGAACCCCTGTGAGGGGAGTGAAATAGAACCTGAAACCGTGTGCGTACAAGCAGTGGGAGCCCACTTGTTGGGTGACCGCGTACCTTTTGTATAATGGGTCAGCGACTTATATTCTGTAGCAAGGTTAACCGTTTAGGGGAGCCGTAGGGAAACCGAGTCTTAATAGGGCGTTTAGTTGCAGGGTATAGACCCGAAACCGAGTGATCTATCCATGAGCAGGTTGAAAGTGCCGTAACAGGCACCGGAGGACCGAACCCACTGTCGTTGAAAAGCCAGGGGATGACTTGTGGATAGGGGTGAAAGGCTAATCAAACTCGGTGATAGCTGGTTCTCCCCGAAAGCTATTTAGGTAGCGCCTCGGACGAACACCATTGGGGGTAGAGCACTGTTTCGGCTAGGGGGTCATACCGACTTACCAAACCGATGCAAACTCCGAATACCGATGAGTGATATCCGGGAGACACACGGTGGGTGCTAACGTCCATCGTGGAGAGGGAAACAACCCAGACCGCCAGCTAAGGCCCCAAATTCCTAGTTAAGTGGGAAACGAGGTGGGAAGGCATAGACAGCTAGGAGGTTGGCTTAGAAGCAGCCATCCTTTAAAGAAAGCGTAATAGCTCACTAGTCGAGTCGGCCCGCGCGGAAGATGTAACGGGGCTCAAACTAGGAGCCGAAGCTGCGGATTTGAATTTGTTTTCAAGTGGTAGGGGAGCGTTGTGTAAGCCTGTGAAGGTGTGTTGTAAAGCATGCTGGAGGTATCACAAGAGCGAATGCTGACGTGAGTAACGATAATGCGAGTGAAAAGCTCGCACGCCGGAAGATCAAGGGTTCCAGTCCAACGTTAATCGGGGCTGGGTGAGTCGACCCCTAAGGCGAGGCCGAAAGGCGTAGTCGATGGGAAATCGGTTAATATTCCGATACTTGTTTATAATGCGATGGAGGGACGGAGAAGGTTATGTCAGCCTGGCGTTGGTTGTCCAGGTGAAAGGATGTAGGTTTATAGCTTAGGTAAATCCGGGCTATTCTATACCGAGATCTGATAGCAAGCTGTACTTGTACAGCGAAGTGGCAAATACCATGCTTCCAGGAAAAGCTTCTAAGCAATAGTTATAAACGAATCGTACCCTAAACCGACACAGGTGATCAGGTAGAGAATACCAAGGCGCTTGAGAGAACTCTGCTGAAGGAACTAGGCAAAATGGTACCGTAACTTCGGGAGAAGGTACGCTGTTGATGGTGATAGGACTTGCTCCTTGAGCTGTTGGCAGTCGCAGATACCAGGCTGCTGCAACTGTTTATTAAAAACACAGCACTCTGCAAACACGAAAGTGGACGTATAGGGTGTGATGTCTGCCCGGTGCTGGAAGGTTAATTGATGGGGTTAGCGTAAGCGAAGCTCTTGATCGAAGCCCCAGTAAACGGCGGCCGTAACTATAACGGTCCTAAGGTAGCGAAATTCCTTGTCGGGTAAGTTCCGACCTGCACGAATGACATAATGATGGCAGCGCTGTCTCCAGCAGAGACTCAGTGAAATCGAAATCGCAGTGAAGATGCTGTGTACCCGCGGCTAGACGGAAAGACCCCGTGAACCTTTACTACAGCTTTACATTGAACTTTGACCTGACTTGTGCAGGATAGGTGGGAGGCTTTGAAGCCGAGACGCTAGTCTCGGTGGAGCCAATCTTGAAATACCACCCTGGTCATGTTGGGGTTCTAACTCAGGTATAACAATACCGAGGACAATGTATGGTGGGTAGTTTGACTGGGGCGGTCTCCTCCTAAAGAGTAACGGAGGAGTACGAAGGTGCGCTCAGACCGGTCGGAAATCGGTCGTAGAGTATAAAGGCAAAAGCGCGCTTAACTGCGAGACCCACAAGTCGAGCAGGTACGAAAGTAGGTCTTAGTGATCCGGTGGTTCTGTATGGAAGGGCCATCGCTCAACGGATAAAAGGTACTCTGGGGATAACAGGCTGATACCGCCCAAGAGTTCATATCGACGGCGGTGTTTGGCACCTCGATGTCGGCTCATCTCATCCTAGGGCTGAAGCAGGTCCTAAGGGTATGGCTGTTCGCCATTTAAAGAGGTACGCGAGCTGGGTTTAGAACGTCGTGAGACAGTTCGGTCCCTATCTACCGTGGGCGTTGGAAATTTGAGAGGATCTGCTCCTAGTACGAGAGGACCAGAGTGGACGAACCTCTGGTGTTCGGGTTGTCACGCCAGTGGCATTGCCCGGTAGCTACGTTCGGATGGGATAACCGCTGAAAGCATCTAAGCGGGAAGCCCACCTCAAGATTAGATTTCCCTAAAGAGCCGTTCAAGACTAGGACGTTGATAGGCAGGGTGTGGAAGCGCAGCGATGCGTGTAGCTAACCTGTACTAATTGCTCGTTTGGCTTGACCATACAACACCCAAGTGGTTTGTATGCAAGTCTAATTAATCTATCTTGTATAGCTCAGGCTATAGAATAAGAAAGAACATTTCGATATCACCTTTAACCTTGATTCAGTTAGGTTACAAGTTGATCGACCATAAACTAAACATTTATAGTCAAACAATAAAAACAACAGACTCATATCTAACCCCCTTTGCTGACGACAATAGCGCGATGGCCCCACCTGATCCCTTCCCGAACTCAGAAGTGAAACATCGTAGCGCCAATGGTAGTGTGGTTCGCCCATGTGAGAGTAGGTCATCGTCAGCTCTCTATTCT
>NZ_JASDCS010000018.1 GCF_030407815.1 Psychrobacter sp. APC 3281 | reverse complement strand
AACTAATTATTAAGATAATATAATAATTTATAATATTAATATAGATGTTAATTCCCTACTGGCTTATGTAATATTACGTAATTGTTTCGATACATCCTGTATATTCTTGTATTAACCCTTAGTTATTTATCTATTTTAAGGGTTAATAACCGATAAATCCGCTTACATTGTCATCAAAAGTTACAAATTCAAAGTTATTTTTAATTTTAAAGTCGCAATAGCTAATGAATTTTTTGATGAAGAATCATTTTATAAGCAATAGAACAGTCTTATACTTGCTTCATTCGCTTTTAACGCTAACACTATAATCAAAGTATTCTTAACTGCTAACACACTATAATTGCTGCTCTACCGATTCAATATCAGCATAAACTTGGGTCGTCCCGTCTTTATTGAGTTGCATAACCTGATAGGGCATGAATTTATTTTGATACTCCATACCCGGGCTACCAACAGGCATGCCAGGTACGGCAAGACCCATAGCTTGTACTGGCGGATTTTCTAAAAACTGCGCCATATATTTAGCGGGTACATGACCTTCAAAGACGTAACCATCAGTAGTGACTACAGTATGGCAAGAACGCATTTCATTTGGAACGCTGTAGCGCTCTTTAAATACGGCTAAGTCCGCAACATCTTGCGCGGTTGCACTTAGACCATTATCTTCTGCATGACTTATCCATTCTTTACAGCAGCCGCAATTGGCATCTTTATAGACAGTGGCTGAGACGTTTTTTAGTAGGTCTGGTTTACTTACTGATGTCATCATAGGAGTATTTATAACGTTTGGTTCAGCTGTCTTCGGAACAGTCACTACATCTTCAGTTGATGCCGATGTTGTGCTTGCATCAGATACGCCACTACTCGGTTGGCTACAAGCAAATAGTGATGAGGCGGCAAGTAATACTAACGTACTACGCAACCCCTTAGACAGATAACGATTGAATATAAGACTGGATTTTATTTTTAAGGGGGTCATAGTGCTCTCTCATGTACTGTAGATATTGTGAGCTATAGAAGGTCAAGTAACACTTCATATCGTTTGGTAATGTAGCATAATAACCCATCAAACGGAGTACGTAAATTTATCCATTGAGCAGTGCGGACTGGTATCATAAGCAGTTTTCATTTTGAAATGCTGCCTGTAGTATTAACAGGTCTATCCGAGTTTTGGATTTTGACTAAAAATTCAAAACTCATAATTTTGGATAATTTGCGATGCGCCTGTCTACTATTAATCTACAAAAGCGTTTGAGTACTCACTCAAATCAATTACCGCTATGGTTTACGCTAGTAGCAGCATGGCTTGCAGGGGCTATTTTTTTATTTGCGCTAGCGCCTCATGGGTTCTGGCCGCTAGCAATAGTGTCACCAGCGATTTTATATGCGCTGTTGGTACCAAATATGAGTGGTCGTCGCGCTTTTATTATCGGTGAAGCTTACGGTATGGGGCTATGGTGCGTCGGCGGCTTTTGGCTCTATACTGCCATCCATGATTATAGCGATACTCCAACGTGGCTCGCATTGATTATGATTGGATTGATGGGTCTCGGTATGGGACTGTTTCATGGATTTTTAGCACTAGTCTTTAACCGTATGGTAGGCAAACAACCCTTTTCATTTGCTGCTCTTTGGGTGCTACAAGAATGGTTAAAAACTTGGTTATTCACAGGCTTTCCGTGGCTGTTTGTTGGTTATGCATTTACTGAAGAGTATTGGTTATCGTCCTTAGCACCCGTTGCTGGTGTTTTTGCCGTCTCTTTTGTTGCCATACTATTGGCTGCAAGTTTAGTAGAGCTACTGCTTCGACGCAGTAGTTATGCCGTCGTTTCTGTACTGTTATTAGCCATTAGCACATCATTATGGCTGGTCAATCCGCAATGGACAAAACCTAAGGGCACACCTGATCTGTCAGTGTCATTGATTCAAGGTAATATTTCACAAGATATAAAGTGGCTGACGCAATATCAAGTAGAAACGCTAAAGATTTATGCGAAGTTAACGCGCACTGAGTGGGGACGTGATGTGGTGGTGTGGCCTGAATCATCTATTCCGATGTTTCAGGATGAGGCTGCGGGCTTTATTAGTGAAATGATAGAAATGGCCAATGCGACCAATACGACATGGATAACTGGTATCCCTTATAAGGATAAAGCGGCATTCAATGCCAGTACGGATAAGTATCCCCCATTTTACAATAGCGTGATTGCTCGAGGTGTAGAAGCGGAAGGCCTATACAAGAAGCAGCGTCTAGTGCCTTTTGGAGAGTATATTCCATTTGAAGGCGTGCTCGATATTTTCCCAAGTTTGGCCGGTAGTCAGGATATTAAGAGCTATAGTCGTGGTAGTGATCAGCAGTCACCGCTAAAGGTGCGTGAACACAATATAGGGACGGCTATCTGTTATGAGGTAGCTTATCCAGATACCACGCGTAAAAATGCCATCGATACTGACTTTTTGTTGACCGTCTCTAACGATGCCTGGTTTGGCACTTCAGCAGGACCATTGCAACATTTGCAAATGGTACAAATGCGCGCGCTTGAGAACGGGCGCTGGTTTATTCGAGCGACCAATACTGGTGTTACCGCTATCATTAACCATAAAGGTCGTATTGTAAAACGCGCACCGCAGTTTGAGCGTACTGTACTACGTGGTGAGATACAGGCACGGGTTGGTAACACGCCCTTTATGCTTATGGGAAATTATCCTATCTTGATAATAATAACCCTGTTATTACTAATAAGCTATTTTGGCAAAGGTCTAACCACACTTAGAAGACGAGGGTAATAGTAAACTTAATCATAATAATTTAATCAGCGTAAGTTTTTTATTTTTTCTAGGTAACGTCCTAACGCACGTAAATATAAAAGTTTTAAACTATTGATCACATAAGAACTGATTGAAAAAATTATGTTGACATAAGGCACGCGCCTCATACTTAAAAAGAGATAGCTATATACGGTCTATCATCTTTTAGTTGATACTTTCATTTAATGCACGCGATTTTTGATTGTCATCTGCCTTAGTACCAAATTCAATAGTTGCATGTTGTATATTCTGATGCGCCAAATCTTCCTTGATGTTTTCTTTCATAGTAATAGTCTCTTCAAACGTTATATCGGTCTTCGGTACAATATGAACTGTAAGAGCATTCTCAGTGGTACTCAAAGCCCAGATATGTAAATGATGAAAGTTTTGAATAAAATTATAGCTCTCTAAGATAGCAGTGATTTTACTGAGATCAACATTTTGAGGTACTCCGTCGATAGCAAGCTTGATACTCTCTTTTAGTAGACCCCAAGTCGATAACAGTATAACGACTGAAATAATCAAGCTAACTAGAGGATCAACGATATTCCAACTTGTATAGTAAATAATAATGCCCGAGATAACGACACCTACAGAGACCAATGCATCTACCATTAGATGCAAGAAAGCACCTTTGACATTAATATCGTCTTTTTGACCTTTGTAGAATGCAAAAGCAGAAACAGTATTTATAAATACACCTATTAGAGCTGTAATAATAATAACTTTTCCTGCAACTTCCGGTATCGTATCAAATCGACCCAAGGCCTCATACGCAATACCTATAACGATTGTAACTAACAATATGGCGTTAATAAGAGACGCCATTATAGAAGCTTTTTTGTAGCCATAGGTATAAAGCGTAGTAGATGCTTTCTGTGCTAATTTCATTCCAATTAACGAGATTATTAAACTGGCAACATCACTTAAGTTGTGGCTAGCGTCTGCGATTAAAGCTAATGAATTAGTTGAGTAGCCCACTATAAACTCGATGAGCGTAAATGCAGAATTTAGACCAATCCCAATATAAAAAGCTTTATTCATATTTTTAGGGTCTGGAGCTTGATGACTGTGGTTATCTGAATTACTCATAATTTACCCTTGTTTAGGTTGCTGCATTTTATTAAAGGTAGAAAATAAGTTTATTGCATATTTTCTATATTGCACAGTCAATATTGCTCTAATACCGTAGACCCACTTATTTTTATCAATAAACTGAGCCACAACTTGATTGTGTGTCCTATCTCTCCTTGGGCGAAAAAAGCGGATTTTACTGTAATCTAACTGGCTTACGTAAGCTTCTTGTTCTCATGTTCAAGCTCTTTAGTATGTGTAGCTTAGTCTTGAATGTTGGTTAGTATAGTTTCATTAGTGTGCTTTTTATGACATGACCACATAAAGGTGTAATCGTTTAATGCTTCAATCAGCATACGAACGGCGCGTTCTTTAATCTCAGGAGTGTAGGTTTGTCTTTTCATTATCGTATTCTCTCAGAAAGATGATTTACCGCTTCTTAACAGCGCGTGTAAAACCTTGCATCTGACGACTAAGCCGGTCTTCATAGTAAACTATCCCAGTATTGTCAGAAACTTAACGTCTTGTGAGGATGTACTAAGTGCTAACTTCAAAATAATTGAAATGCTTACGCTAAATGACGACAAGAAAAGCCTAAGCAATCTAACGAAGAATCAGATATTAAAAACCTAATCTGTATGACAAATAAAAAAATGCCTCTGGGAGTTGACTCCCAGAGGCATTTAGTTTTAAATGTAGATAACGGTTACAGTGTGTTGACGCACCCTGTAACGAACAAATAAGCACACAGACTGCGTTATTTGAACAGCATTAAATGCCCGTATAGGTGCATTTTATCCAAAATCTGCTTTCATATCAACTCTATTTGCTATACATTTTAAAAACTGCTTGTTCGCTCGTTACATTTTCGTGCTGCTCTCTCTGTACCCGTTACCCGTCAAATGGGTGGCAGGCCTCGGTGACGACTGCGTTTGACATAAGGGTGAGCTCCCTACAGGGGTGACTAGACAAAGGATCAGAGCAACGCAATGAGTGGTTACTTGTGCATATCGTAGCGGTATATTGGGCGAACGCCCTTGCTAGCGTATGACAGCACAGTAGCGGTTATGAGCGTGTCTAGGCGGTGCTATCAGCCGTAATCATAACAGCCGTAGCTTGATACAGTGATACGGTCTTGATGACGCGATGGGCGATGAAGTCGGCATGACTAATCACATCAAATTCAAGGAATGCACTAAAGTGTTTGTGAGTATTTTTATTATACTCATAATTGCTTTAGGGTGAGTGTTCCTTGAAATCTGCTCAAGGCTCCAAAATCAGCATAAATTCACTTAGGCTAATTTAAGTAGTATATAGCCCACTAGGCTATATACTATGAGAGTTCAGAGAAAAATTTAGAATATTTATTATACAACCATCATTTATTCAGTGAGTCGATATTGTCATGGTGGATTCATAAGCTTAGTGTGAATAGAACGGGATTGACTTATTTATTGTTAATTGTCTCTCGCATCTTTTCAATCTCTGCAGTCAATGAGCTACTCTTTTCCTGTTCTGATTGATAGTTAATTGAAAGCTCATCATACTGCTCACTCAATGCAGTGTGCTCAGTACTAAGCAAAGTTCTCTCATGATTTAACGTGTCGTGTTGCTTAATCAGTAGCTGATGATCTGCTTCAATCTTAGCTTGCTTTTGAGTAAGCTGCTCATTAATCCCTGATAACTTATCACGTTCAGCGATTATGGCCTTTAACTCTCCTTTCACTTCTGCTGTAAGATTCGTTATCTCGTTGCGCTCAATAACGACTGTCTTTAGCTCATCCTTAGTTGCTGTCAGTTCTGTTTGCAGACGCGCGATCTCTGCTTTATCGCTATTAGCAGTGGCTTCAAGCGTGGCCACCTTCGATATGTTGGCACTCAGCTCTTTTGATTGCTGATCAAAACTGCTACGCAGGTCACCAAGTTGGGCCTGAGCTGCCACTGTTTTAGCTCGTTCAAGTTCTAGCTGGTGCTGAGTATCGCTGAGTGTCTGTGTCAGCACATCCCGTTCAGCAGTCACTTGAGCCGCGGTGATAGCCGTTGCCTCTGCAGTTGCTGTGACCTCATCGAGCTGTTCTAACAAATCAGCCTGCTCACTCTCTAGGGTCTTAACCGCTTCTTGAGCCTCATCTGTCTCAGCTTGCGACTTGGCCTTAATACTCTCTAGAGCCTCCCGTTCTTTAACCAGACGATCATTGGCAATATCAATGGCCGTCTGCCACATATCCGCACCAAGCGTTTGTAAGCGTTCAGTGATACCACTTGGTAGCTCAACCTGTCTTAGCTGCTCTTCTTGTTGGTTATCCTGACGCCAAGACTTCATAGCTTCACTGATGGTCGTGAATGATCCACCACCCAGCGCCTTACGCACTTCGGCTAAAGTAGGTTTGATACCTTGTTCGTGCAGTTGATCAGCAATAGCATGAATTTGCTGTGTAGTAATGGCCATAATTATTGTCCTTAATTTTGTATGAGTAAATATGTAGCGTTTGTAGTATTTTTTATATAGTATAATACAATATACAACATACTACAATATAAGGCTTAAAAAAACCTCAAGTAATCTTGAGGTCACAATCATTAGATTAGGGCTAACGATCAGTTAAGTACTCTTCTAGCGCATTACTATCATTTATTAATGATTAGCGCCTGTTTGCTTGGTTTTATCCTTAAATTTGGCAATGATACTGGCCTCAGTAAAGAACGCTTATGGTTTAATACTGCCACGGCTAACACCTGACCAGTCGGTGACTTCTGGAATGTCTGATAGATCAATGTCGTCATCATTAAGCGTTGCTAAATGCTCTAAATCTACTTGTTGCTTGGCCGTTAGTGGTGGTAGCTCGTCTATTTGATAACTAACTTTGTTCACACTGGCTCCCTTTCATTTTTTTGACACGTCTAGCTGAGATAATGCGTATAACCTCACCATTATCTATTTCTGTTTGCGTATGGGCTACCAATAGGACGGCGGTACCGTCTACTGTACCCAGCGCTTGCCACTGCTTTTCATCATTTTCATACCTGTCTTGCTGACGCAGGCATAAAAGGTCTAGAAAAACTCGGGCGGCTGCCTCAAATAATAAACGGTGCTTACGCTGATTGGTGTTTTTTTTGTTCATCCCATTCAAATCTAATACTTATCTGTTCTCTCTGTCAGTATGCTCTTTATAGATTAGCAATTCATCTTGACTGACAGCTGTTACTTTCTGGTATTCAAAAGATAGCGGTACTTGATTGGTTTGCGCCACTTGGGTCAAGAACAATTTAATCGCTTGAGACGGCGTTAGACCATAGCTTTCAAACACGGCAAAAGCATTTTCTTTTAGCTCTTGATCGAGCCTGATATTATAATTAGTTGTCGTCATGGCATTACAAATGGCTTATCTGTGTACATATAATATAAACCATTTGTATAGACAGTACCAGATTAATCACTCTTTTTTCTTTGCTATGATTTTTGCTTAGGGAACGTATAACCTACCGCCAGCAAATGCTTTTTATGGGTCTTTAAAAAAGCTTCATCTCTTAATTGAGTGTGTAACCAGCTGATCACTTCTTGGGTACTTTTTCCTGAAGGCGCATAGCTACCAAATGGGGCATAGTTAGCCAATAGAGGCGCAAAACGGTCGATCTGTTTGACTGTTAAGGATGGTATATCTCTATTCTCATTATTCTGATTTAAGTCCTCCAGACTTTTTTTCTTGGTGGGCTTAGCTTTTACATTAAATTTTAGTCCTGTGACGGTACGACCACGTTTGACGTTTTCATAGGTGATTTTAATATCTGACTTTTCTGTTATTTCTTCAACGCTTGGGTTGATGACTCGACTTTTTAGGTTGTTAATACGTTCGTAAGATTTAGAAAGAGCTAGCTCCTCTCTAATTTCTTCAAGTGACATTGTCCACGAGCTCATTGCCTCATGTTTTTTGGCCAGATGGTATATATCTATTGAATATTCACCCTTCAGTTTAAGTACATCTTCTTTTTTATATTTAGTGAATGGATTATTTTCATCAAAAACCTTCAACATCAGTAGCACTTCATCTGTAAAACATAGAGACACATAGCCATCTTCATATATTGATCTGATGACCCACTGTACATTGACACGGCTACCGCGTTCATTTCTATAGCTAAAAAATCGCCTCATCATCGTTTCACTAGCATCTTTTAATTGAGTATAAGCAGAATCCACTTGAATGTTGCAAGCCTCTGCAAATGCTTTCGCGGTTATCTCTATAGTGTCTTTTTCAGTGGCATCTATCAAACGCACTACTGAACTAGCAAGCAACAGCAACCGTTTTTCATCAAGTGTCATTTCATAAAACGCTTGTAGAATACGATTTTGCATAACAACCCAATTTGCAGGGTATTTCTTCTCATATAAACCAACTTGGTTAGTCATATCTACGCCTTAATACTCAAATCTATCTAATTGTAGCATAATACCTGCTGATTGTAGCTTTTAACCTAGCTGATTGTAGCTTTTAACCTAGCTGATTGTAGCATTAACCTAGCTGATTGTAGCTTTATAGATCTTGAAGCCCTTAACTGGTAAGGTCTGAGAGCTTCCTAAAAGTCTTTAAAAATCTTTAAAAGTAAAAAATATGTTTTTATATTAAATAATAGGAAAAAAGCTCAAGAACTGACGGATTTGAGATGATAATATGAGCGACCAATCACTTATAGAACTGTTCAGTAGCTCAAAACGCTATGGTCAATTTACTCGGTATCAATCTTTATTCTCATAGTTCGGATTAAGCTTTGATCTTTGAAAATCTTCAAAAGCACGGTCAAAGATATTTTGAATGTCTTCATCTGTCATTCTGGCCAACGCTGTTTTCATACTCTCAGTATCAGTCTCATTTTTTGTAGATAACTTGTCTTCATTTTCAATAGTCATTATCGACACCTCTGTAAACACATCTTAAAGCATTGCTAAAACGCATAAAAAATACTCTTATATGCGTTCTACGCTCTGTTCGATACGATGGTAGCTAAAGCTATTTTAAAACGCTTAAAACAGCTAAAAATCGTCTTCTAGCATTTCGCTAATTAGAAGACGATTCAGTTGTACTGATGAATAGGCTATTGCTAACAGTAACAGTTATTGAGCTGCTGAATCGTCATCAAACAATGAACCGTACTCACTATCTTGATTGTCTTCATGTGAAGTAAAACTGCTTGATACCATCTTAGCCTCACCTTGCATCTTATGAGCAATTGACTTTAAAAACTCACGGTGCTTTTTCAAACGGACATATTTTTCATTATCGTGTGCATCTAAAAAAATAGCTTGCAGTTCATGATTGTCATCATCGTCTAATGCGTTGGCCAACCACTCCCCCAATATTTTATGTGCTTCAAGCCTGTCCTGATCAATCTCTTTTTTAAGAGCCTGTAATTGCTTAATCTTATTTGCAAATAAATCATCTGATATTACTGACATTACCTCATCCTTTTTTTAGCCAACTATGATAGAGTTGATCCTAGCAGTACATATACAGGTATGCAAGGTAGTAAAATACACAAGACCACTTCGTTTCGTGGGCGCAGTAGTATTTTAACCCTCTGTTAAGAGCGAACTTAGGAGTTTATGTAAAAAAGGCCCACAAGGGGCGCTATTTTTTTTACATAAACTCCGTCGTCCGGCAGGGGGCGAACCCCCTACAACCCCCAAAAAATCATCACTCAATATTGGGTTTTTTTGCTATGAATAATAAAGGTTTTCATCTGTCGGTTAGCGCCGTTAGTAAGGCGAAAAATCATAGCGTGGTGGCAAAGTCGGCTTATAATTCTGGCTCAAAACTGGTTGATGGGCAGTCAGGAGTCGTCCACGATTATACCAGTAAAGCTAAAGATAAAATCTTAAACTTAGTGGACAGTGATGGCACTAAATATACGCAAGTTATTGAGAAAAATGTGGTGCATATGGCGTTGATAACGCCAACTCTTGCTGGGGATCTAGCAGTGACACGTGAGGGTTTTTGGAATGATATCGAACGCATTGAGACTCGTAAAAACGCGCAATTGGGTACTGAGATTGATGTGATGTTTCCTGATGGGATCACCGCTGATCAGCGTATAGTTCTGGCCGAGCGCTACGCTCAAACCTTATCTGATCGTTATAACGTGCTTGTCGATGTGGCCATTCATCGGCCCCACAGTCACGAGAAACATGTGGGGGAGGTTGAAGTGGTTGAGCTGACCAGTCGTAATTTTCATGCCCATATTTTACTCTCAAGCCGTGAGATAGTAGCGGATGTTGAGGGTTATGCTTTATCAGCACGCAAGAATTGGCTGCAGTGGTCAACGGAGGAGCGTTTATCTAAGGGGTTAAACGGGCGCGGCGATGAGCTTAAATATCAACGCACCCTTTGGGCGGATATGGCCAATAAGCTACTGCCTGAGAATAAAACCATTAGTGAGAAATCCTACCGTGAGCTGGGCATCAGTCTTTTACCAAAAATGAAACTGGGCAAGTCATTGTATAAGGATATTCTCAAAGGCAATCGTTCAGTGATTCATGAGTACAACGAGACGATTGATGAGATCAATGCTTACATTGAAAAAAATGGTCTGGTAATTGAGTATGACGACAAGGGACGTATTGACCTAGAAAGCAATGAGCAAGAGGTTAACGGCGTCACAGTACATTATAAAAAGCGTAAGCCCTTTGCGCGAATTGAGCTCAGTAATATCCGCTTTGTAGATCCTGCCGCTGAACTTGAACCCGCTATCCCTAAAAATAACAGTCAGACGCATAGTGATGTGGCCAATGATCACGCACTTGATGAGCTTTTAGCAATTTCAGCCGACTTTGTGAGTCAAAAAAAGATGGTACGCAGCGCCTTATTTTCAACCATTGATGCGCTGTATGAAGAGTTAGCGCTTCAGTCTAAACAGATTATTACCATTGATAAAAACATTAAGAGTACCCAGCGGTTCACCAAGGAGGTGGGACAGGATTTTAGCGAGCCCCGCCAAAAAATGATTGAGCTTGCCCGGAAAATACATACGAAAGAGCAAAGCGAGGCACTAAAGACGGCTTTAGCGTCGGTTGATCAGTTTAGACAAGATGACACCCTACAAACAGGCCGCGCTGTTAGCCGCCTTGAAGAGCAGCTGTCACAGATTGATAAAACGGTGCTGAACAATAAAGCGGTTTTAAAAAATCTTATTCCCCTTAACAATCGAGTTATTGATGATCATAAGGCGCTAAAGGCCACCTTAAAACCGTTTGCCGCAACGCTGAATAAGCTGGCTACTGACTTTAAAGCGCTTGATGAGATTGATATTGAAAAAACTGAGCTGCAGCGGCACTGGCGGGAGACGTTTGAGGATTTGCAGGCGATCGAGATAACGAGCAACCTTGACACCTATCATAAGTTCGCGGCACTGGCAGATCTTGATGTTGAGCGTTTTAAAGCGCTTGAGCAAGAGCGTGAGGCGCTGCGTGCTCTTAAAGCGGTAGAGATAGATGATACCGCTGAGGCACGTTTGAAGATGCTTGTATCTGATGTAAAGACATTTAAAACCGCCAATAATGAAGACATCAAACAATTAAAGCTGCAAATCAATACCAGTCAAAAAACCTATCAGCGCCTATCGCCGTTTTATGAGCAGCGTATTGCCCTTCTTGATCAAAGTGAAGCGGTGATTGTGCAAGATGATGACTTATACGATGAGATTACCCGTACCAAGACCACTCAATTGAACGCAGATCGGCTTGATGACTGGCGCAACCGTACGATGAGGCTTCAGTACCAGCTCAACAAAGCACATGAGCAAGCAGAGCTTAAGAAAAAGGCTGAGCGTGCACGAGAGGAAGCAGAGAAGCGGCGGCAAGAAAAACAACAAAAAGAGCAAGATGCTACTGCCCTTGCGCGTACCCGACAGGCAGAAGTCAAGGCGTATCAGAGCAGGTTTGATAATATGCTGGTACGGGTTAAAGACCGTATTGATAAGATCGACTTTAAAGCGATTGATACTACTGCCACTGTGATAGAGGTGGCTGAAAAGTTAGCTGCTGAGGCCCTCGTTTTAAAAACGCTTCAGCATACTGATAACGTCACCGCGTTGCAAAAGCGTTTGCGAGACACGGATGCAGAACGGGTGACGATAGACAGAGATACATCGGTACAGACACTATTACAAGCGCTCGGCACGCTTCCTAGCGACCGTCATAAAATTGATACTATAAACGCGCTTAATGAGCGTTTTGAGCAGGTTCCTGACATCCGCGTGGGCACGCAAAATTTAGCGCAAATCTTGGCCGCACAAGTGCTGGATATAGACAAGGCTATTCAAGAAAAAGCGCGCCATTACTCGTCACCACGCCCATTTTAGTTGTGATGATTACAATAATGAGTACTTACTATGAATAAAAATGACCGCACTGAGCAAGACATACACGATCAACTTGTTAACCTAGTGACTTCATTGACTCCGGTCATTGGGGCCTTGCGTGAGCTGATTAAGCGAGCCGATGATGCGGTAGCGAGGCGGCTTGAGCGTTCGCTTAGCGGTATTGATAGCAAGGTGAATGAGGTGTCTTCTGCCATTGAAGAATTAGGTAGTAGCGCAAGCACGACTTCGCAGGCATTGAGTCAGTATCAAGAACTCGTGTTAAAGCAGCTACAAGCGGCAGTGACTGCTTTTACTGACAATGATATGCCGCGTCGTTATGATGACAAAATAGCAGGCATCATCACCGATATGAAACAGCAGATTGATACGGCTGTAGAGTCGGTCGTCACTGCTAAAAACGACAGCATAGAGGTACAAGTGAGTACCATGCAAGCGGTGGCTGACAAGCTTGGCGCAGGCGCTGACAATCTAGCCCTATTCACCAATCAGTACCAAGCTGGTCATAAGCAGATTATTGAAGATATTGAGACCTTTGAGACCACCACCAAAACGCGGATTGAACAGGTTGAGGGTAGAGCTAGTAAAGACTTGGACAAAATTCATAAGTCCATTGAGACTATGAGTATTAAAAGGATTGCAGCCGCTGTCGCAGCGGGTACGATGGCTGTGATAATAAGTTTGGTGGCCCTGGTATTTTGGTATGTGCCAAGCTTTGATGAGATTGCAGAGATGAGATACCAGCAAGCAGAGCTACAGCGCGGCATCGATGAGCTTGAAACGGGGTGGAAGCAGGCATTTGATAACGCTCAAAGTCAGCAGATTATTTTGGCTTGTGATGTTAATGAAGCGCAGCCTGATGCAATCAGCTGGTGCGTTAGAGCAGACAGTAAAAGTGTTTTGAGAGATGAGAGAGGCTTTGTTTATTATAAAATAGCTGGGGTGCCGCGTGCAGAGCCGACTGAGTAAAGGCATATGGTAATAGTAAGCCATATTGCCCAAAAGTGCGTCTTCTGAGACATATAAGACTGAAAAAAGCTTGTTTGATTGTCGTTATCTTTGTCTATATCAAAAAGCCAGATAATGACACTTTATCTGGCTTTAAGGGTTATTGTTTCTTGTTAAACAAGTTGTCTGTAAATATAAGCTAAAGCCATTACGCTGCTTGGTCAGTGTGAGCTGTGACCAACTCTATAAAAGCAGTTTCAAGGGTGCTTAACGCATGATCGTCAACGATAAGACCGTCATCTAGCTGTCGTTGCACCCAGACATAAACCGCTTCATCATTATAAAGAATGGGGTCAACACCAAGTAGGGTTGCCAGCTGTACGCCTTGCTGTATTTGTAAGCTTAATAACAGCTGAGAGGCTAACGTTTTAGTCTGTTCACTAAACCATGTGCAGCTATTGAGCCGAGATAGATTGTTATTCATTGGTATTCTCCTATAGACCATTATATACATATAATAAATAAAATGACTTACTACAGGTCAAATTATACCTATATTTTAATCTATTGCAAGAGAAAATAACCTTCTGTAGGTCTTTTTATTCGTTTAAAGACAATCACAGCTCATGACAACGTTATTTATGCTGGTGACTCACTGCTGTCCTCATTTATGATTTCGTATAAATCACCAACATTGATTCTAAGATAAGTACATAAAGACTCGATGACATCTAGATCAACGCGGGTGGCTTCTTCATGATACATGCGAGTAATGGTGCCACGATTGATGCCAGTATCTCTTGAGATATCGGCAATTTTAAGGCGTCTTTCACCCATGATGGTCGATAAGTGACACTTCACCATAGTGGTTCCCTCATTCATATTAGTGGTTTTTGATTGGTGAGCGGATTATAACGAATATGAGCGGCTAAAGTATTGCTTTTAGTAGCTCATATTGATACTTGATAGCTACACTTTATATGTTAGCAGTCAGTTTACTGGGGCATCTCAGTCTTTGACAAATTTATGCAGTTTTATGAATATTATTCACATAGAAATTCAGTCGATATCAAAGATATAGTTATTTTTTAAAAATGTTGCTATTCATCTAACTATTGAGTAAAGTCTTAATAATACTCAAATACTCAAATACTCAAATACTCAAATACTCAAATACTCAAATACTC
>NZ_JASDCS010000017.1 GCF_030407815.1 Psychrobacter sp. APC 3281 | reverse complement strand
ATATAGGGTAATTACTTCATCCAATAGAAAAACGTCTGAGGGTTAAATCTAAATTATAGATTTAACCCTCAGACGTTTTTTTGCTTATAAAACAGTAGAAATTGTGGTCAATCTAGTCAGCTATATTCTGTACATGTTACACAAACTTACATTGTAAAATGTGGGATATTAGCAATTTTTTCGACATCAAAAAAGTATTTTTGGGGTTTTTAAGGGGGATGACAGGCTAAACAGCCTATGCTAAAGTCGGCTTTGTGTTTTGGTCAGCAGCTTGATTTGTAACAGCTTCGTAAGACTTCAATGAGCTGTGATCGCCAATAATCATTTTTTATATGAATAATATGCAGCAGAAGTATCAGTCACTATGACATATATATACTTGAGTTATTGAGATTTAATTGACTGCGCTGTTGTTGATAACAGACGATTTTGAATTAACCGTAGGTATTAGATTTATGAAACAGGCTTTATTGATTTTGTCAGTACTGGGTATGGGCATAGCACAAACGAGTGGTGCTGCTATCACAATCTCTCAAACAAATAATACCATCACCAATACTTCTGTGGCATCAAACTACGGTTCATCAAAAAACATCTATAGCACCAAAAGTGGTGCTTATGTTTCTAATAATGATGAAATTAGTCAAGCAATTAGCAACCTAAGTGCGCAGGCCAAGCAAAAAGAGAATCAGCTTTCATCATTAAACAGCCGCTTATACGCTGAAAAACAACAGCAGCAAGTCAATAAGGTTCCTGACAGCAATTCAGCCCCCGCTATCGCTGCTGCTCGCGCCTCAAAAGTGGCTTTATCTGGCAGCTCTGGATATTGTGCCCGTTACGTACGTAAAGCACTACAATCAGCTGGTTATGAATTTACACCCAATCCTTCAGCCTATCAGTACGCCACTCGTGGCACGCTTGATAAAGCAGGTTTTAGCAAAATCAGTAATGATATGCCAACCCAAGTAGGTGATGTTATTGTCTATGATCGCTCATCAAAGCGCCCGCATGGCCATATCCAAATATTTGATGGCGAAAATTGGATTTCTGATTTCCGTCAGAACAGCATCAGCCCATACAGTGGTGTCTATGCTTATACGACATGGCGCGATTCAAAATACGTGGATGACGCATCCGCATCAGATCGTAATATCTACCTTGCTATGAATGATAAATAAGACTTTCTAAGTCAGCACAACATAGTTGTTATTTCCTCCAACCCAGTAGTGATCTTAATATCATTGCTGGGTTTTTTTGTGCTTAACATCAGGGCGTATTTAACCTTTCATGATTTGATCCGTCAGAAATGAACACTACTGATATCATTACTCATGACAGGAGTTATCGACAAGCGCGTTTAAAATGCCACATGATGACGCTGGTGCACTACTTGCACATTTCTGGCGCAAAACGGTCAAGTGATGCTTTAAGTGCATCAGTTCTTCCATTCGTATTTCCACAGCATGAATGTGCTCATCTAGCAAGTTATTCACATCGCCGCAGTCCTTGTCAGGCGACTCCCAGTATTCAAGTAAGATTCGCACATCATCTAAAGCCATATCGAGCGTACGGCAATGTAGGATAAATTGTAGACGCTCAATGTGCTCTTCATTATATAAACGATAATTCCCTTCGCTACGAAAAGGCTCGGGTAATAAACGCTCTTTTTCATAATAGCGAATGGTTTCTACTGTGGCACCTGTGCGTTTAGCGAGCTCACCAATTTTGATTGTCATAACAACCTCTATGATTTAAATAATTAAAGTGGCTGTAAAGACTAGCGCTAGAGAAATTAAAATTACGAAACTGTAGATAAATAACCTTGACTCTAAAGCCACTATAGGGTTCATAATATCATTATTCAAAGGGTAAATTATTATGAAATATCATATTGAAGGTATGGACTGTGCCAGTTGCATCGGCAAGATTGAAACAGCTTTGAAACGTATGCCTGGGGTTTCTGATGTTCAGCTGAATTTCGCTACAGAAACGCTAGAGCTAAATTTAGCCCCTGGTGCGCCGACTCAGGCTAGTGATATCGAAAAAACAATCAAAAGCCTAGGGTTCGGCATCTCTGCCAATACTGGTCAACAAACTGTATCGGCTATTGATATTGACAGCGACAATCAGATGGCTCCGCAGGATAAGCAATGGTGGCAAACTCAAAAAGGCAAACAGGTTGTTGGCCTCGGTATTTTGATGGGCAGCGCTTATGCACTGTCACTACTGTTGCCCGCTTATGGGATATGGGTGTTTGCCATCGCTGTGATTGTAGGCGTTTTTCCATTTGCGCGCAAAGCCTTAGCACTGGCTAAAACAGGTTCATTCTTTTCAATTGAAACGCTGATGTCCGTCGCCGTGCTTGGCGCACTTATCATTGGTGAAGCTGAAGAGGCCGCAGCAGTTGTCTTTTTGTTCTCAATCGGTGAACTGTTTGAGAGTATCGCTGCTGATCGCGCTCGCGCTGGCATCAGAGCCTTATCATCGCTGGTTCCGAAAAGTGCAATTTTACTTGATGCTCAAGGTGGGCAGCGTAACGTTCCAGCGACTTCATTACAAGTGAATGACCTTGTGCTGGTGCGTCCTGGAGATAGGGTATCTGCTGATGGTTCCATTGTTCAAGGTGCGTCCAGCCTTGATGATTCGCCCGTGACGGGAGAGTCTGTTCCTGTTGCCAAGACGATGGGTGACAATGTATTTGCAGGGTCAATTAACATCGATGGTGTGCTCCAAGTGCGCGTAGAAAAGACAGCCGCCGATAACACCATTTCGCGCATTATTGAGCTGGTAGAGCAAGCCCAAGCCTCCAAAGCACCCACTGCCCGTTTTATTGAGAAATTCAGTCGCTATTACACACCGGCAGTGATGGCTATTGCCGCACTAATTATTATCATTCCACCGTTAGCCATGGGTGGAGATTGGTCGACTTGGTTGTATCGCGGTCTAGCACTGTTGCTGATTGCCTGTCCCTGTGCTCTTGTACTATCAACACCCGCTGCCATCGCCTCTGGTCTTGCTGTTGGTGCGCGCCGTGGCTTGCTGATCAAAGGCGGTAGTGCTTTAGAAACTATCGGCCAAGTGAAGACGGTCGCTTTTGACAAGACAGGCACTTTAACTGAAGGCAAACCACGCGTGACCGATGTTGTTGCCTTTACACAAGAGGACTCAAGTATTCAAGGTCAGAATTCTCAAGGTCAAGATGAGATATTGGCACTTTTTGCCAGTGTGGAGACTGGTTCTAGTCACCCACTTGCTGAAGCCATTGTCAGCCATGCTGAAGCCGCTAAAGTTGTTATACCTGTGGCTTCCAAAGCTTCTGCTACTGCGGGTAAAGCGGTACACGCAACTGTCGCGGAGCGCGCGCTAGCTATCGGTTCGCCTGTTTACGCAGCCGATGAGGCATTGATTTCATCCACACAACAGGCGCAAATTGAGGCGCTGCAAAATGAGGGTAAGACCGTCTCTGTTCTTTTCGATGAGCAAAACCGTGAAGTGCTTGGATTAATCGCGCTAAGAGACGAATTACGAGACGACGCTCATGAAGGTGTGGCTCAGCTCAAAGCGATGGGTGTGCGCTCCGTCATGCTAACAGGCGACAACCGCTTAACCGCTCAAGCACTTGCCAGTAATTTAGACGTGGAATGGGAAGCTGAGCTGTTGCCTGAGGACAAACTGCGCCTGCTTAACGAGATGAAGAACAACCGCAAAATAGCGATGGTTGGTGATGGTATTAACGATGCGCCAGCGCTAGCAACTGCCGATGTTGGCATCGCGATGGGTGGTGGTACCGATGTGGCCATTGAGACGGCCGATATCGCATTATTAAAAAGTCGTGTTACGGATATGGCTCATCTCATCGCACTTTCACGTGCCACCATGCGCAACATTCATCAGAACGTCATTTTCGCTTTGGGTCTCAAAGGCGTCTTTCTGATCACGACCGTATTCGGCATTACTGGACTATGGATTGCGGTTCTAGCTGATGCTGGAGCAACAGTGCTCGTTACTCTTAATGCGTTACGTTTACTGCGCTTTAAGGGAGCGCCTCCACTGGTAAATCCGCCTAAAGTAGTTAAATAAAACCCTTCGAAATCAATTAAAAACTAGAGATAGCAGCAGATTTCGGGGGTGGGTTCTAATAATAAAAATTCCACCGCCACAGTAAACTGCAACCGCATTAGAGTAAATAAGGTTAGACCGTATGTTGATTACAGAATTGGGCTATTTTGCCTTGCTTACCGCTTTTGTATTGGCGTTATTGCAGGTAATTCTGCCAACTATTGGTGTTATTCATAACCAAGTTGCTTGGCAACGACTAGCCCCTAGCTTAGCTTGGGCACAGTTTGCCGCCATGATAACGTCATTTGGCGCTTTGATAGCAGGTTTTTATTATAATGATTTTAGCCTCAGTTACGTCGCGCAGCATTCCAATACGCTGTTGCCTTGGTACTATAAGTTATCGGCGACATGGGGCGGACACGAGGGCTCTTTGCTGCTATGGATGACCATCATGGCCACATGGTGTGCACTGGTATCATACTTTAGTCGCGGCTTGCCGTTATCAATGCGTGCGCGGGTATTAGTTATTTTGGCCGGTGTACAGTTAATGATGCTAACGATGCTGATATTTACCTCGTCACCGTTTGAGCGTACCTTACCCAATCTAGCGGTCGATGGCGCTGATTTAAATCCTGTCCTACAAGATTTCGGTCTGATTATTCATCCGCCCATGTTATATATGGGCTATGTGGGTATGGTAGTACCTTTTGCATTTTGTATGGCGGCATTGTGGGAAGGGCGTTTAGATGCTGCTTGGACACGCTGGTCACGTCCATGGGCGCTCGCGGCTTGGGGGTTTTTGACCATTGGTATTGCACTGGGCTCGTGGTGGGCCTACTACGAGCTTGGCTGGGGCGGTTGGTGGTTTTGGGATCCGGTAGAGAATGCCTCGTTTATGCCTTGGCTTGTCGGCTTAGCATTGCTGCATTCATTAGCAGTCACTGAAAAGCGCGGGGTGTTTAAAGCATGGACCATTATGCTGGCTATTTTCGCCTTTGCCTTAAGCTTGCTTGGCACGTTCCTGGTACGCTCTGGAGTCCTTACCTCAGTGCATTCGTTTGCCGCTGATCCGACGCGTGGTTTGGTTATCTTAGCTATTCTTGGCATTATCATCGGTAGTGGTCTATTAATGTTTGCCGTTCGAGGTTGGCGTTTAACCGTTGAAAGTCAATATCAGCTGATTTCACGTGAGTCCTTTTTAGTGATCAACAACGCCATCATTTTGATTGCAACCTTAGTGGTGCTGCTCGGCACCCTTTACCCTATTATCGCTGATGCCTTTGGTTTAGGACAAGTGTCCGTTGGCCCTCCTTATTTTAATGCATTATTTGTACCTTTAACGTGGCTGTTATTAATAGCTATGGGTATGGGCTCAAATATTCGCTGGAAAAAAGACACCCGTCCACTACTGGGTATAGGCATGGTCATCGCCGTTAGTAGCTTAGTATTAGCTGCCATTATTACTTACTTTGTTAATCCATCGTCTATGCTTAATATTGGTGTGACTTTAGCCGTTAGCTTTTGGGCACTGCTATGGATGGCAGTTGATTTTAAAGATAAAACTAAGAATGCGCCTAATCTTTTTAACGGTTTGCGGCAGTTGCGTCTGAGCTATTGGGGTCAACAGACTGCTCATATTGGCGTATTGGTTGCTGTCATTGGCATAGCCTTTACTAGTAGCCTGAGTATTGAGCGTGACGTAGCAATGGGTATTGGCGATACAGTCAATGTTCAAGGTTACGATTTTGAAGTAACTGAATTTTTTGAAATAAAGGGTAGTAACTTTGATGCAACGCAAGCGCAAGTCGTGGTATCCAAAGACGGTCGTGAAGTGGCGAAACTGACTCCAGAAAAGCGTACTTATATTATCAGCACGATGCCAACGACTGAAGCCGCTATTGACCCCAGTCTTATGCGCGATGTTTATGTCGCACTGGGCGAACCTATTGCCGATGGTAGTAACCAATGGGCATTAAGGATTTATGTAAAACCATTAATTCGCTGGATTTGGTTAGGGGCAATTATCATGGCTCTAGGTGGATTAATTAGTATGCTTGATAAACGATACCGCATCAAAAAAGTTAAAGCTCCGTTGCTAGTTACTGGTAGTTTGGCTACTGATGGAGTCAATGAGGTAGCTATTGAGCAGGCAATCTCAGCATCGACGATGTCGACACTAAAGGAGAAATAAATGACTATGTCGAATAACACTCCTGAGCAAAAAGATAGCCAAAACAGTAAGCAGCGTAACCCAAAGGCAATGAAAAAAAAGCAGATGAAGCTATGGTTCTTAATTCCGCTTATCCTCTTTTTTGGTTTGGTAGTTATATTGTACATGCGCTTAGGTAAACCAACAGACATTGTGACCAATACCGCTCTTGAGCGTCCGGTTCCTGCCTTTGAGCTGCCGTTATTAGCAGATACTACCCGTACTATCACCAATAATAATTTGCCAGATAAGCCGTTTTTACTTAATGTTTGGGGCTCGTGGTGCCCAACTTGCATTATTGAGCATCCGTTTTTAATGCAACTAGAAGAGCGCGGCATTGATATCGTTGGTGTGAATTATAAGGATGAGATTGGTAATGCGCTCAGTTACTTAAACCAAGGCGGTGATCCATTTTCTATGTCTATTCAGGATTCATTGGGTCAGTTTGCTCTAGACTTAGGCATAACTGGTGCGCCCGAAACCTTTGTTGTGGATGGAGATGGCATCATTCGTCAGCATATTGTTGGTGAGATTAATGAAGCCAATTGGCAACAGCGTGTTAAGCCGTGCCTGACCGTACTTAATGAGGCTAATAAGAACAACGATAGTCCTGATCTCATTCAGGTTGAGGAGATGTGCAAATGAACGTTACTCGAATAAGAGCTCCTCAAATAAAACTCAATATAATTTTAAAACTAGCAAGCTTAATACTAGCGTGTCTGCTTAACATGACGGCAAACGCAGCTATTGACGTATACGATTTTGATTCACCACAGCAAGAAGCTCAGTATCGTGGATTAATAGAAGAGTTTCGCTGCCCAAAATGCCAAAATCAGAACCTTGCAGCCTCTGATGCGCCGATTGCACAGGATCTAAAGCAAAAAGTCTATGATTCAATTAAAGATAGACGTAGTGATGCTGAAATACGCGCTTATATGCAAGAGCGCTACGGTGACTTTATTAGCTACAAGCCGCCTATGCGACCATCGACATGGATCCTATGGTTTTTTCCACCACTGTTATTGCTCGTCTTAATCATCGGCTGGTTTTGGCAAAGTAAGCGTCGCCAAGTTGTCGCCAGTGGTCAAAGCGGCGTTACAGTGGACAGTACTGCTGCCTTGACCTCTGCGGAAAAGGCTGAGCTTGATCGTCTATTATCGCAAGCTGAGAATGTCGACCACGATATTACTAGCATAGAGGACAAAAAATGACCCTATTTTCTACTTTTGGCTTATTTGTAACTCTAAGCTTGCTGATTGCTCTTATATTTGCGCTAATTGCTATTATGCCATGGCTACGAGCACCGCGTTCGCAGTCCAAACCAATAGACAATCAACTGCTAGATATTAATGTTGCAGTATTTCGCGAACGTTTAGCTGAGCTACAAACAGATAAAGACAGCGGTACTATTAATAATAGCCATTATCAAAATCAAAAGCTGGAGCTGGAGCGTCAGCTATTAGATGCGCAGCGTCAGATAACACCTATGGTCACCCCTGATGTCAAAAGCCGTTTAATTGTCGCAGCTTGGATCCCAATATTGGCTGCAATGGCGTACTTACTAATAGGCAATCGTACGCCCGTGTTTGATTTGTGGACAGCTGAGGACAAAGTAGGACAAGTGGCTGACGACCTATTGACAGCTAAAATTGACAAGCCGCCATCATGGGCGTTTGAAGATGGTCGTCAGCTGATTAGCGCTATGCAAACCAATGTTCATCGTAATGCTGATGATCCTAATCGCTGGATGCGCCTATCCGAGCTTTTCTTATCTATGGAGGCAACTGATTCTGCGCTGGAAGCCTTATCGCGTGCCTATCGTTTAGCTCCTGAAAATGAAGAAATCGCCACCACTTATGCTCAGACTAGCTTTTTTGTTAATGAAGGTCAGTTAGACGCTAATATTCGCCGTGTATTACAAGCTATATTAGCTAAAAATCCGCAGCATGAACGGGCTCAAATGCTCATGGCAATGGGTGAGACTCGTAGTAGTAACTTTGCCCAAGCGCAAGGTTGGATTAAACGCTTACAAGACAGTATTGTGACCAAACCAGGTAATCATACTAAAGCATTAGCAAGCTTAGATGAGTTGAGCAACTACGTTAGCACGCAAGAAAAGCAAGCACTAGAAGGTATTGACGTGACAGTGAAAATTAACGCCAGTTTATTACCGTTAGTCAAGGGTGATGACGTGTTATTTATTGCGATTCGTGACGTTAAAGGAGGTCCACCGTTTGCCGCCAAACGTTTACCCATTAGTGTTATTAAGCAAGGTGAGGCCAGTATCCGCTTAAGCAATCTTGATGCGATGATGCCAGATCGCACGTTAAATTCAGCTCGTAGTGACAAAACTCAGTTAGCAGTCGTTGCTCGTATTAGTCATAGCGGTAATGCCATAGCAGAGTCAGGCGACTTATCTGGTAATCCTATAGTGATTAGCGCTGAACAGACTCAGGTTAATGTTGAAATCAATCAACAGATTCCCTAATAAAAAATTATTACCGTAAGTTTCATAATACCAGAGCGGTAAGTGGAGCCGTTTATAAAAGTGGCGCGATTAATAGTCGTATACCAAAACATATACGTTTAACATTGTTCATTGTATAAACACAGATAAAGAAAACAACTATGACTGAATCTACCGACAGATTAGATAGTACTAAATTGAATAGCGTTGAATCGGCTAGTACTAATATTGCTGACAATAAAGTACCTATAGCTGTGAGTAGTACTCATCAATCGATTGACTCTAAAACCATGAATCATACGCCTAAAGCTATGTACGTGACTTCAGGCAACTCCATAACAACTAAAGGTAAGTTGGACAAAATGCCAAAAATGGTTGCCAATGGCAGTCGCGCTTTTATCTGGTATTTATTGGCGATAATGGTATTAATACTTGATCAATGGACCAAGTGGTTGGCCCAAACCAAATTAGCATTCAATGACCCCGTACCGGTCATTGAACCATTTCTCAACTGGACACTCGCTTATAACTATGGGGCAGCATTTAGCTTTTTAGCCGACGCTGGCGGTTGGCAGAAATGGTTTTTCTCAGGCTTAGCTTTTGTAATGGCTATCTTTTTAACGGTTTATTTAATCAAATCGCCACGTGCAGCCAAGCTATTGTCCATGGGGTTAGCCTTAATGCTCGGTGGTGCGATTGGCAACTTAATCGATCGTTTAAGAATTGGTAAAGTGGTTGACTTTATCCATGTGCATTATGCTGATGTCTGGAATTATCCTATTTTCAATGTTGCAGATATAGGTGTCTGTGTCGGTGTCGCATTGATTATAATTGACATGATATTTTTAGAAAGTAAGCGTAATAAATAAGCACATTGATGCCGATTATCACGAACAAAATGAACTAGCGTCGTAGTCACTCTATACGGAAAAATACTGTTTATACTTGAGTATGTTTACAAAATGTGAACTGGAAGGTAATGTATGACTGGTATAGGTACTCACTCATTTTAGGTCTTAAAACCCAATACTTAAAAGCTCTGCGTAGAGCCATTATTATAGCAACATTGAATAATCCATAAATTCTTTATTGATAATAACAAAAGGAAAATATAGTGTCACAGGCTCAGCCAACTATTGAAAAAATTCACAGCCTTAGAAAAAAACAAGAGACCGCGTTAAAAAGTCTTACCCTTACAGGCTACCTAGAAGGCACCTCTTTCTTATTATTGCTCTTCATCGCCATGCCACTAAAATATATGATGGACATTCCAGAAGGTGTGAAATATATCGGTATGGCGCACGGTGTACTATTCATTGTCTATATCGTAGTACTTGTAGGCACAGCTATTAAAGTAAAAATTCCTCGTTGGGTAATACCTGCGGGCGTACTCGGATCACTCTTACCATTTGGCCCGTTCATATTTGATCATTTACTAAAAAAGAATCTACAAAAAAGCGTAAGTAAAGAAGCCTAGAACAAACCCTGCTGCAAGCATGCCTTATTGCTCAAAATTGCTTTCTCTGATTGAATCAGAAGTCGCCATGACTCACGATGGCGACAAATGAATAACATCGAGCAGAAATTACTCACAAAAAAAATTCATTTTAAGCCCAGTATGGATGATTCAATACTCTACTCGTTTTTCCAGCTTATCTTACACGCTATCGACCAATCCATATCGTTTAAAAACTAAATAGGTTTTGTCATCCACGATGGATTTCCTATTATCCTAGGGTATACCCCAATGGAACCAGTTATTTCTGCCCTCAAACCTATTAACAGACTACTTAAAACAGACTGCTATAATGGAACCACTTATAACAGACTATTTTAGGTGTTTATGTTTATCAGAGCGTATCTACGAGCGTCTACCAAAGAACAAGATGCTAAGCGTGCCAAAAGCGAACTCATAGCATTTGCCAAAGATCATGGCCACAAAATTGCCGCCTTCTATGTCGAAAACGAATCAGGAGCTACCTTGGTACGACCCAAGCTTATGCAACTGATTGAAGATGCTCATAAGGGCGATGTGATCTTAGTTGAGCAGATTGATCGCTTAGCGCGTTTGAGCCAAGCTGATTGGGATACGCTCAAAAGAATGCTATCAGAAAAAAAGCTCTCTATCGTATCAAAAGAGCTGCCGACCTCATATATGGCGCTTCAATCTGAAAGCAGCACTGAATTTATGAGTAGTGTATTGCAGGCCATTAATTCGATGATGCTGGATATGCTCGCAGCCATTGCTCGAAAAGATTATGAGGATCGCCGTAACCGTCAAATGCAAGGTATTGCTCGTGCTAAGGCAGAAGGTAAATATTCAGGACGTAGGAAAGATACCGAAAAGCGCAAGATCATCGCTAGTCTACTCAAATCAGGTCATAGCTATTCTGAAATACAAGCTACAGCTAAGTGTTCGCGTCAGCTGATAGCTGTTATAGCTAAACAAATACTCAAATACTCAAATACTCAAATACTCAAATACTCAAATACTCAAATACTCAAATTTTAGGAGCTGTAATAATTCTTGTCAAACAAAAGTAATCTGTTATCAAAGTTCCTTTAACATATTCTATTTTTAGTAGTTTATTAGCTTGAATAGGGTCAAGAAAAATATTGATTACGTTTCAAGTTACAGTATTTTAGCCGAATCTTTTATAAACGAATCATTATCGAAACGATGATATTAACACCAGCTCAAGCTTAATTGCTAAGGCAGACTTTCCCGCGTATAGCAGGATTTGTTCTAACTATTCAAACCATTTGCTTCATCTTTAAAGGTTTCTACAACGACAGAGAAAATATCGTCCCAAACCTCATCATTTGCCAAAAACGGATAATCCTTCAGTAGCTTATTACTTTTAGCACCCTTATTTTGTAGCATGCTGCGAATGATTCTATCGGCATAGCTGTTGGGCATCTCAACAATCTCTTTTATCGCCAGTCGTGCATGGTCATGCTTTCTTAGGTACTGTGACTCGTTATGCATCTCTTTTTCAATAACATGAGCAATCAGTCCTGATAAGTACTGAACGTGAGGCGTTAGATCCATGAAGCGCCATGCAGGTTGAATCAGGTGAGTGTTTTCGACAGTTAAGTTTGAGCGAATACCATCAGGGTAGGTAACTGCCTTTTTATCAAAGCTGTAATGATCACGGATTTGCTTCATAAGCGGCACAGAGACACGGTCTAAGATTTTATCATAGGCATGACGGTCTGAGGGATGCTCGGCAATGGCTTGTGATATAGGTAGGATAATCGGCTCATGAATGATTTGGTCTCGTCTGAGGACATCATTAATCAAAAAGCGATGTACGCGGCCATTGCCATCCGCTAATGGATGAATATACACAAAGGCAAAGGAGACAACAGCACTACGCATCAGTGCTGACTGTCCCTCAGTCTTTTCCATAAATACCTGTAACCCTGCTAGCTTGTTAGCAATGTCATCAGCCGGTGGCGCGATATAATGCACAATTTCTTTAAAGCCATTCACCTGAGTATGCGACACAAAAACTGGTGATTGACGGACACCATACTGCTGGATAACCGTTTTACTGCCGAGTATCTCTTGTTGCAGCTCTGCTAGTGATTCAGGATCAAGCGGAATGTCACCGGTACCGGTACGCCGTGCCATCACATCGGCAAAACGTTCAATACGTTTTAACTCTTTTCCCTCACCTTCTATAGTAAAACTGGCTTTACTCTCTCGTAGTGTCATCCATACGGAGGCGCGCATCAGTAAGTCTTGCCCAAATTCATCGTTAAGTTTGTCAACCATCATGGCAATATCGAGTGCAGCTGCTTGCGTAAAGGCCTCTGTTTTCACCAGCATCGGACAGAAATGACGGGTTCCTGCTAGGTTGTCATTGATACGCCAGCGGGCGTTCTTGATAACCTGCGAAGGACTTGAAGTAACCAATTTCTTGGTATCCAAAGCATCCACATAGTTACCGCCTATATTACTCGGTACCTCTAAACGCTCATCCATAAGCCATTCATATAAGAAAGCCATTCTACGGGCATAGCTGCCTGTCGGCTCAGCGTTTACCCATGCTTGTACGTCATTTGCCCCTATCTGCTCAAACAAACGAGTCAGTAACTCTAAACTCAATACTTCATGACGCATGTGAAACTGTAAGTGAGCAATGATAGTATCCAGTGGACGCGCCGTTTCCTGATAAGCGTTATGGATGACGTCACCGTCTTTATAGGTTTGTCTGCGCCCACCGATACTACTGCTGACATATAAAGGGGAAACCAGCTCGATGCTGGCATAACGGACAAGCCATGCTGCGCCAATAGGATCTGAGATAGGGGTATTCATCATGAGTGGCTCAAGCGATTATAGATAAGCCATTTTGCGTAAAAACAGTTATGAATGCAATATAATGATTATTATAAAGCCTTATTGCATTAAAACGATTTTCTTATGACGTTGCGATGCCTTTAAATCAAGACCAAAGGTCACGTTGAGTCGATATTTAAAATACCTCAGCTATTGACCTGCTTTAAGACACGATAAACGGTAGCTACGCCAACACCAACCGCCTTAGCGATCTCTTCTTTTGTCATATTGTTTTGACTGGCCAATGCTCTAATACGATTGTGTTTTGCGATATTGGCTTTCTTACCAGTGGGTTTATAGCCACTGTTGGCCAATCCTTGTTTAATGCGCTCTCTACGCTTGTCATTATCAAGCTTTGCCATGGTCGCTAATAAATCGATCAGCATATCGTTAATCACTTTTAGGATCTCACCTGTCATACCGTCACTCATCGTATGTGTGGTTGGTAGATCAGCCACCACCAATCGTAAGCCCTTATCTTTAATACGCTGCTTTAGAATCGAAAAATCATCTTGAGATAGCCTGCTTAATCTATCCACGCTTTCAACCAATAAAATATCGCCTTGCTCGGCGTCCTTTAGCAACTTAGCTAAGATTGGTCTATCGAGCTTTGTACCACTGAAGTGCTCAACGTAATCAACATAGCTATCACCATAGCGGCTACTGAAGGCAACCAAATCTATTAATGCTCTAGTAGCGTCTTGATCCTTAGTGCTGGCTCTCACATAAATACGAACGGTCATAATACCTCTTTGTATCAGTTAGACTCAATAATTAATGTTCATTGATAATAGCAAGATATTACTATCGTTTAATTACTAATATAAGTCAAATGATAGCTAAATTATCGTTTAGAGGTTTTATGTTTTGGGTATAGGTTAATGATAGGCTGACTAAGGTGATAAAACCACCTTAGTCTAATTCTAGGTAGGTTGTTAGCTTCTACATAGTTGATTTAGATAATCGGTCTTTTAGACGTACATTCATAAAACAGGTATATATTAGTGTAATGCCCTACATATATTTTATTTTTCGGTTGTCAAAAGCTATTATAGTCCCTTCTAATACATCAACAGCTTTATTATTAATTATGCTGCACTCTATGGCTCCTGAAATATAACTAATATCATTGCTGTTTGAACGAGAAAATTCACAATGAATTATTTGTTCTGCATCACAAACTATCGCTAAATTAGGGTTATGAGTAACCATAATTATTTGTCTCTTTTGCTTTGCTTCAGTTAACACAGGTACGAGTAAGCTAACTATTGTTTCGTTATCCAAGTTTTCTTCTGGTTGATCTAAGATTATAGGATTATTGTCTTTATCAACCAGGAGGTAGAAGATCAAAAGTAGAGCGCCTCTTTGTCCTGGTGAAAGCTGTTCTATTTGTGCATCCTGAAACATCAAAGTATATTGAGGTTTTAGATACTCTAGCCCAAATATGAAATCATAGACTTCATTAGCATTACGATCTTTCTTTAGTAAAGATTGTATGCCTGGTAGTTTTGAAGCTTCCTCAAGCCTCCCATGTAGTTCTTGAACTAAATTTATAAGAGAAGGTTTAGAACTTATATCATGCTTATCCATTAATTCTCTTAGTACCGCTAAGCTTTCACTCTCCCCTCTAAAATCACCGGCAGTTTGTTTAACCATTAAAAACAATCTATCGTAGATCATATCTAGGTTGCTTTTTAATTCTGACTGAAACTGCAGCTTATATTCGTTGCGTATTAGAGAATTACTTTGAATTAATTCTTGAACAGGTTTGAATAGAGCCTCCCTGCTGATACGTTGTTCATCTAGAATATCAAAAATTTGTGCGGTGATTGAAATTCTTTGGGTTTGCAACTCATCTCTTTCAATTGGCAAATCATTTAATTTTTCGAGCTGATGCTCCAATCCCAGTATTGTCTCAGGTAGGTCGTTTGATCCGACTATTCCAGCCTGTTTTTCTTCCCAAGTATTTAATAATTCTAGGTACTGCTGATAAGCCTGCTGTGGTCCATTTAATCTTGTATTTAAAGCGTTTCGTCTTAAAATTAAAATGTTTTTATTGATATCAAGATTTGCATCACTAGCTTTAATTCTTGTAATTTCAGTAGAAATATTAGTATCTGTTTCTGACAATATCAGCTCATGTACTTCTAACGAAAGCAAGCTTTCTAGAGTTAAATCTAAAGTTACCGCATCAACCAAATGATCACTTCTAAACTGACTCAGAGATCTTTCAACAACCTCAATTCCTTCTTTTATATTTAAATAAGACTTCTTCTTTGAAGCCAACTTAGTCAGCTTAATCTTATTTTCTTCTTGTTGTATATAGATAGCTTCTAATTGCCGATTTACATCTGTTAATTCGGCAGAGACTTGCTGTTGTTCTGCAGAAGACTCGATGGTTGGTTCAGAGACTTCCTCAGGTTTAGCCTTTGAATGCTCTTCAAGCAACCTATTCTTTTGAGTCAATTTCTCGCTAATCGTATTACGAGTTACGTCTGACATCTGTCCTTCAATATATGATATCTGATGATTGATCTTATGTAACACGCTTCTTAAACTATCAAAATTACTCCTCAGCGCACTTTCTTGTTGTTCGATAAGTTGTTCAAAATTATGGGCGCCTAGCCTAGTAGTTTCATTAGCATGAGAGAAAATAACAGCCCTCAATTCCTGTTCAAAAGAATTGGATTTACCGTCGACATGATCGTTACATAGCTCTTCAAAGTGTCCTTGAGGTATATACTTAACAAACTCAACATGTTCAATTTCTGGATCATCATTTAGGTTTTTTTCTAAAACTTGTTCATCTCCCCACATCAATTTTGCAATGAAATGTTTTGCAGGTACACCCACTTTGCCTCTGAAACGGTTTTTCTTTAAGAAAGAGAAATGATGACTTTGTTTTGAGTTGCCTACTAACGCAATAATATCTGCTAGTGCGCTTTTACCACTTCCTTTATTACCAATAATAGCAACCAAATCATTGTTTAACGTTAGTTTAGTATTTTCTAACCAGCGTTCATTAAATGCCGACAATGGAACTTTTGTCACCTCTAGCTTATCTATGAATATACTTCTATTTTCTCTTATCAACTTTAATTTGGGGGGCACTGCACCTATAAAAGAGCGTTTTGCAGGCTCTTTTATTGCTTGTTGTAATCCTTGGAAAGTTGGATTAGCTTTTATCCAAGTAGCTTTTCCTGAAGGGTAATCACCATATCCTCGTTGATCATCATTTCCTTGAATACCAATGAACCGATGCGCATCACTGCCAGAAACAGCTAGTCTTGGAGTATTATTTAATGCTATTTGGAAGTCATCAAACCACCGCTCATTTTTAGTGGTCTTAATACCAGAAAAAGCCTCCCAAATGCTAATATTTCTAGTCTCGAATATTGGCGAAGTTTTGAATAATCCTAAAACGTATACATAATGAGCATTACGCTCTATTCCAGTTAAACCATCACTAGTATCAAAAGGCATAAAACCTATAGCTTGTTTATTTTTTACTTTTGTTATGGCTTCCTTGTAACTTTCACAATTCAATTCAGCCATTATTGAACCAGCTTCTAGAGCATAATTTGTATGATCTAATACCCTAGATATATCTATGCCATGATGCCTTAACTTATCTTCAGGAACCGAACGAGCATAATCAATAAGAGCATCATTAGATAAATTTCTACATCCATCTCCTGGGAACTCTAGCTTCAAATTAGCTTTAAAATCTATGAGCTCTTGGTCTTTAATATTGTCAGAGAAAATTACATGTGCGTTTAATCTTCCTCCTTTTAGGGGTGACATTAGACGTAATTCTATACCAGGAAAAACTGTTTTTTCTAACTTTGGAGCATCGTCCTGCTTCAATCGATGCTTTAAAGCAAACCAACCATCAAAAGTCCAATAATCCATTATTGCAAATACTGCTGGTTCTGCTGAATTGAGTGCATTTATCATCTGATCAACTAATGGCGCATTTCTAGGATCACAAGGATCACTATTGAACTTCTGCCCAGTCCAATGAAACGATGCTGGCGTATGTATATGCAGATCCCATTTTCGCCATTCAGATCCATTAGGGTATTCACTGTTAATCATTAATACTTCCTATTTTTTAATGAACTATCTAGAATTCTCGATAAACATGATTTATTTGCAGAGCTTTCTATTGATTTAGCTAAACCTTCCCACCCACACCTTTAAACTTCTCAACGAAAGCTGCTATTTTCTGCAGAACACTTTGCTTCTTGGTCAGATACTGCGGGTTGAGAGGGTTTAGTTTAGGCAAGATAGCATTCAACTCTGTACCGTTCTCACTGGCGTACTCACGCTTTAGAGAAGCGGTAATATAACGCTTAGCAGCATCTTCATTCAGATTCTCAGCCGCAATCATATCTTTGACTTCACGTTGCTGCTCTACCTGAGCATAGCTAAAGAAGGCATCGATAATGCTGGATTTGTCAGGGATATTATCCAAGTTAGTTTGATTGATAAAATCTACCACCAAGCTTTCTTTGGCTCGGTTGCCAAGGCTTGCTCGAATCAAACGACGTACTTCTTCAACCAAAGCAGACTTGTCCTTGGTGTTTTTATTATGCTCAAAAATTAGCTCAAGGATATAATCTAGATTGATCTCCTGTGATTTGAGCAAGTCTATTTCAAAGACAACCTCATCCCAATCAATCGAAGACTCATCTTGCTGGTCACCCGCCTTTTCACGACGTAGCCAATCGCGTATATCGTTATAGGTTGAGCGATAATCTTGTACGGTACGTTCAGCAGGCACTTTAATAGTTTGCATAGCGGCTATCTCATCATCGTTTAGGTAATGCTCATCCTTAAACGTCTCAACAGCGTCAGCATCGGTCACATCCAAGTCTTGCAGTGCTTTTAGGCTTGCAAACTCATCATAGTTTTGTAATATATTCTCGACACGTAAATACTCCCCGAATAACAGAGATAAGACTCCTTCATCATCTGCTACCACACCATCGACCATATACAGATCTATATCTGTTTTAAAACTTGATAAAGCCATTTTATGACTTTCAATAAACATTTAGCATGATCCTTTATTCTGAGCTACTTTATTTGTAACTTACAGAAACTACCGTTCAACTATTTTCTCATCAATCATTTCAGTTAATAGCTCAGTCACTGTCTTTCGGTTATCAAGCGCAAACTTTTTGAATGCAATATACTTATCTTTGTCAATGTTAAAGTTTACTCGTGCCGTTTTTTGAGGACTATCGGTCACGTCTGACAAAGATAACTCATCTTTTACCTTCTTACTGGGACGACCTGCTGCTAAGCTCATCATTTACTCCTTATCAAAAAATGTTTTAACTTCATTAACCAATACCGTCATTTCTTGTACTGCATTACTGTTCACTGACTCAGTATCAAATACGGTCTTGCCTAATGCTGCGCTATTTGGATAACTTACACGCTGCATAATTCTACTATCTAACACAGGTAGACCGTACTCTAGTAAAACTGAAGCCACTTCCTTACCAATATTAGTATTCTGGATTGCCCTAGACACTACAAAGGCTGCTTTTAGTTTACCGTCAGTCATCTCTATACGCTGCTTTACTAAGTCTACTAAATCGCTAGTCGCCCAAACATCGTATGGGCTAGGCTGTACAGGAATTAATACAAAATCAGCTGCTTTAATTGCAGATAAAGCCAAACTAGTTGCTTGTGGTGAACCATCAATCACAACATACTCTTTATCAGAGACATTTTTTAGATCTTTATCAAGCGTAGGTCTATCGAGACCTATCACTGGTACTGGATTATCTTCATCTACAGCTCGCCAATCACGTGCACTGCCCTGCTGGTCACTATCTACTAGCAATACACTATGTCCTTGCAGCTGCAAGCCACGAGCTAATTGAGTGGCAATAGTTGTCTTGCCACTGCCTCCTTTTTGATTCAACACAGCAATGACTTTCATAGAGCAATCCTAATTTTGAGTATTTGAGTATTTGAGTATTTGAGTATTTGAGTATTTGAGTATTTGAGT
>NZ_JASDCS010000016.1 GCF_030407815.1 Psychrobacter sp. APC 3281 | reverse complement strand
GCATGGTGGTTAGGACGATGATGATGAGACTCACCCCACCGATAAACTGGCATAATCTAGAGATTAAGACGCTGAGCTTGACTAAAAATGTCATAGAGCACCTGCCTTGTTATTAAAGGCTGACGCAATATCATTAGTATCATCATTTATAATGGGCCGAACAGTCTGAATGACTGCTAGAGATAATATTTTTTTCATCATGAAATCCCTTCTTGATGGTTAAGCGCTGTACTGATAATAGCGTGTTACGAGTTATTCTTTAGGTTATAGCTGTTGCAATGTAGCGCCTGTTTTTGATTGCAATTCATCAAAGGTCAACCCCTCAACCATGTCACGCACCACCAACCCTTGCTCAGTGATATCAATCACTGCTAGATTTGTATAAATTCGATTGACGCATTTTTCGCCAGTAATAGGCAGGTTTAAGTTTTCAACGATTTTGGGTTCGCCATTTTTGCTAACGTGATCCATAATGACGTAAACTTTTTTGGCACCAACGGCCAAATCCATCGCTCCGCCAACGGCTGGAATGTCTTTTGGACGACCCAAAAACCAGTTGGCAATATCGCCATTTTTAGCCACTTCAAATGCACCAAGAACACATAGATCAATATGTCCACCACAAATCATGGCAAAAGAGTCACCGTGATGGAAGTAACTACCGCCTTTGAGTAGCGTGATATGTTGTTTGCCAGCATTGATCAGGTCGCCATCTCTATCGGCTTCTTCAGGGGCTGGTCCCATACCCAAAACACCATTTTCACTATGCAAAAAAATGTCTTTATCTTTCGGTAGAAAATCAGCGACTTTGGTAGGCTGTCCGATGCCCAAATTGACATACATGCCCTCTTCGATGTCTTGAGCGACGCGCTTGGCAATCTCATCAACTGAACGCGGAGTATAATTACTCATTATTTGTCTCCTTCAATACAAACAACTTCATGCACAAAGATACCTGGCGTAATGATGTGTTCAGGATCCAACGCGCCCAATTCAACGACTTCACTCACTTGAGCGATAGTATGTTTCGATGCTGCCGCCATAATTGGACCAAAGTTACGAGCAGCTTTACGATAAGTTAGGTTGCCCCAACGATCACCTTTAAAAGCTTTGATAAGGGCAAAATCTGCTTTGATTGGATATTCCAATACGTAGTTTACGCCATCGATAGTCCGTGTTTCCTTGCCTTCAGCCAGCAACGTACCATAAGCGGTCGGTGTATAAATCGCGCCAAGACCACTACCGCCAGCTTGCATACGAGCAGCCAACGTACCTTGTGGTACCACTTCAAGCTCAATCTTGCCTGAACGATAAAGATCATCAAAGATATACGAGTCATGTTGACGCGGAAACGAACAAATGATTTTGCGCACACAGCCTGATTTTAATAATAGCGCCAATCCTGTCTCGCCATTACCTGCATTATTACTCACGATTGTTAAGTCTTTAGCATTACGCTCAATCAGTGCGTCGATCAGCTCTGCTGGCTGACCTGCCAAGCCAAACCCACCTATCAAGATAGTTGCCCCATCATTGATATGATTCATGGCGTCGATGGCAGATTCTGTCACTTTATTTAACATGGAATCATCCTATATAAAAAGTTGAGTAGCTAGGTCTAAATAATTGAAACTCAACTATTTACTCTAGTGCTTCAAACGGTAAGCCCACATAGTTTTCAGCAATCGTTGCTTTCCCAGCATCTGAATGAATAAAGTAATCAAATTCAGCTTGCTGTACCCGAAAATCGAAACGACCCGCACTCTGAAAACGATGTAATAGCATGGTCATCCACCATGAGAAGCGTACGGCTTTCCAAGCGCGTGCCAAGCAGATTTCTTGATAGCGAGGGATCAAGTCTGTACGTTCTTCCTCATATATTTTCACAAACAAACGAAACGCTGTTTCTACATCGCTAGCGGCTAGGTTCAATCCCTTAGCGCCAGTCGGCGGAACAATATGTGCCGCATCTCCCAATAAGAATACTTTGCCATATTGCATTGTTTCACAAACATAAGAGCGTAGCGGTGCAATACTCATCTCTATAGCAGGCCCAGTCACTAGTCGTTCAGCCATTTCTGGTGGAATACGGCGTTTTAACTCCGCCCAAAATTTTTCTTCATCCCAGTTTTCGATCTTGTCTGTATCAGGCACTTGGATGTAGTAGCGGCTTCTGGTTGGAGAACGCATCGAGCAAAGTGCAAAGCCACGCTCATGAGCACAGTAGACCAGCTCTTCATTGACTGGTGGCGTGTCACTCATCAATCCTAACCAACCAAACGGATAGACTTTCTCATATTCCTCTAACTTATTAGATGGAATAGACTTACGCGAGACACCATGGAAACCATCACACCCAGCTATGTAATCACAGTCTAGATGGAACGACTCACCGTTATGCTGATAAGTGACGTAAGGTTGGTCTGATTCAATATCGTGTAGCTCAACGTTCTCTGCTTTATAGACAGTGACACCGCCTACTTTTTCACGCGCTTCCATCAAATCTCGAGTGACTTCTGTTTGACCGTATACCACGACATGTTTGCCGCCACTATATTTTTCTAGGTCTATATGATAGTGCTCACCTTGAAAACTAAAGTCAGTACCAGTGTGAACCAGTCCTTCTTTGTCCATTCGCTTACCAGCGCCCGACTCGCGAATCAGATTTACAGTGCCCTGCTCCAAAACACCTGCACGGATACGTCCTAGGACATACTCTCCTGTTTGACGCTCTAAAATAATGTTGTCGATACCCGCTTTGGTCAGTAGTTGACCGAGCAATAAACCTGATGGGCCAGCACCAATGATGGCCACCTGAGTTTTATAATTCATGAAATCCCTCTCATTACTTGATAAATTCCTATTTGCACTACATTTTTATCAACCGCTCCTTTACGAAAGCCATTAGCTATCCGTAAAAGTATTCATTTAAAAATCAAAAAAGACAGTCTCTTCATCACCTTGTAAGTAAATGTCAAATCGGTAGCGAGGTTTGACATCGCCTTGTTCTTTTTTGGCTATCAATGTTTTTCGACGTTCTGCTGAAGGCACACTGTTCAATATTGGACACTGCTCATTAGCTTCTTGCTCATCATCGAAATAGGCTCTGGTTTGCAGATGTAAATTAATACCACGTGCAAAAATGGCGATATTGACGTGTGGCGCCATGGGCTTACCATAAAAATCTACTTGTCCAGGTTTGACGGTATGGAAATGAAAATCCCCATCTAAAGCACAAGCACTACGTCCAAATCCGCTAAACGGTTCTTTGTTATCAAAATTACTAATATAGTTACCGTGGCTGTCTGCTTGCCATATCTCGATCAATGCATCATGTACCGCTTCGCCATTACCGTCGTATACATGACCAACCAATTCTATGTGCTCACCTTCAGCACCCTCTTTGGCCAAATCTTGCCAAATCTCGTCAGATCGTGACTCAAAACCAGCGATTTCTAACGCCAAACCTATATGTACAAAAGGACCTGACGTTTGGGAGGCCGTCTCACGCAGCAGACCACTGTCATCTTGTAATTTGTATTGGCTGTACATGATTTACTCCTCAAAATAGGTTTGTAATGCACCGCGTACCACGATGTCAAAACGATAGGCCAAGTAATCCATCGGCTTACTTCTAGTCATATCTAAGCGTGCAATCATCGTTTCAACAGCCTCTGGATCTTTTAATACTTGTACAATTGGGCACAGTGGAATAAGTGGATCCCCTTCAAAATACATTTGGGTAATCAGACGTGTAGAGATTGAAGGACCCATCACAGATACATGAATGTGCGCAGGTCGCCAAGTGTTGACCCCGTTCGGCCATGGATAAGGTCCTGGACGCACTGTGCGAAAACGATAGCGACCTTCAGCATCAGTGATACATCGCCCAACACCGCCAAAGTTAGGATCTAGTGGCGCCAGATAGCCATCTTTTTTGTGACGGTATTTACCACCAGCGTTTGCTTGCCACATTTCAACCAACGTATTGGGCACAGGCTTACCGAACTGATCAATTACCTGACCATGCATGATGATACGTTCGCCAATAGGCAGACCTGCTTGTTCGCCTTCTGCTCGAAAATTCATCAATAAGTCATTGTCGTACTGACCGATTTCTAAACCATCAAATACAGGACCACTACGCTCTGAATCGCTCGCTCTTTGGAGACTGACCAACGCTTGACGCGGTGAACGTGCCACCGAGGTTTTGTAACCCGGCGTGTAGGGTTCTGGCTGCCAAGTGCGATCACGTGATAGAAAAGAGGGATACTTGTGGCTCATTACATTGCTCTCCATTTTTATAAAGCAAACTTTATCAATATCGGGTGCTAACTAGCTGCTGTGCTAATTAACTACTGTGCTGACTCATTGCTGCCTTAACTAATGGGATTACCCCATCCATTATCTTTGGCTAAAGAAAACGCATGATTGGCCGCTGGTACGCCAGCATAAATCGATACATGCATCAGCACCTGACGTAACTGATCTTCATTGATACCTAGACGATGCGCAGTACGTAAATGCAAGCCCAGCTCACCATCACGTCCAAGGGCAGCCAATATGGCAGTGGTAATCATGCTTCGTTGTTGTACGGTTAAGCTAGGATCTCCCCACAGCTCTCCCCAAGCATTACGTGTGATGAATTGCTGAAAAGGTCCATCTAACGTTGTGGCATTTTTGGAGGCTTTGGCAACATGGTCTTCACCAAGGATTCGCTTACGTTGTGTAAGACCTTGCTCATAACCAATACCCGTCTGCCCTATAGAGTCACGCATAGGGTTGTTTTGTATGTATTCGGCTAGCTGTTTGGACATTTCAACCGCTGGCACATGCGCCAACCCGTCAAATACGGTTAATTCAGCATCGGTAAAAGCTTCTTGAAGTGCGGCGAGTGTCGCAGGTGGTGTAGAAACATCTTCTGCACCTGCCAGCAAGGCAACCTTGCCCGTATAACTTGCTAAGCGTTCACGGTTATCAACGTGTGCAATGGCTTCACAAAGCTTGGCATAGCTCTCGTCATCGTTGCGCGATAACTGTACTTGCCAGCCAAGCAATGCATCAGGGTTTTGTTTAATATACGCAGGTGCAAACCAGCGCGGGACAATCCCTTCAGCCATTTGAGCCAAGCCCAAACTGCGAACGTTGGCAGCGCGTTCAGCCCACGCCTCAGCTGTCCCAATCACAGCACCTGTATTGGTAAGCCAAACTTGCTCTAAAGATTCTGGCGAAATTTGGCACAGGCTTTGTCCGATCATGCCGCCAATAGAAGTACCAATGAAACTAAAGCTTTCAATATCTAAAGCGTTTGCTAAGCTGAGCACATCATAAGCCAGCTGATCTATTGTCAAATCTGCACAGGCAGCGCCACTGCTGCCATGGCCCGGCAAGTCCCAACGTATGCAGCGATAATGACCATGCAGCTCATCATATACTTTGTCCCATACATTACGGCTCATGCCTAACGGATGCGCCATAAACAATGCTGGCAAGTAGGTTTCACCACTATCTTGGTAAGCAATAAGGTGCGTGTCTGTTGTCAAAAATGCCATTATTGTTCTCCTGCTCTTGAAACTACTAAAGCAATACCTTGTCCAACACCAATACACATCGTACAAAGTGCACGGTCTTTGTTGGTACGTTGTAACTCATGAATAGCTGAAATCAAAATCCGTGCACCAGAAGCACCAAGTGGATGACCTAAAGCAATGGAGCCACCTTTAGGGTTGAGTCTTGGATCTCGATCTTCTAATCCTAGTTCCCTAGAACATGCCAGTGCTTGGGCAGAAAAGGCTTCATTAAGCTCGATGATATCGATATCGTCTAAACTAAGATTAAGACGCTTTAATAGTTTTTGAGTGGCGGGTACCGGACCAATTCCCATAATAGTTGGTGGCACGCCAGCGGTTGCCATCCCTTCGATCTTTGCCATGGGAGTTAGACCATATTTTTTTACGGCCGCTTCACTAGCGATTAACATCGCAGCAGCACCGTCATTGATACCAGAAGCATTACCAGCAGTAATCGTCCCTCCTTCGTAGATAGGACGCAGCTTTTCTAGAGTAGTCATATCAGTATTCGGACGTGGATGCTCATCTGTATCGACGATTAACGCTTCTTTCTTGCGTCTCTCAATCGTGATAGGAGTGATTTCAGCCGCTAAACGTCCATCATTTTGTGCTTGAGCCGCCTTTTGTTGTGACCATACTGCAAAAGAGTCTTGGTCTTCACGAGAAATATTATATTTTTCCGCTAGGTTTTCTGCGGTACGTGGCATCGCCTCTGTACCATACATAGCGTCCAGTTTTTTATTAATAAAACGCCAACCCATGGTCGTGTCTTGCAGCGTTTGACGACGATCATAAGCACCTTCAGGCTTACCCATCACAAATGGGGCGCGAGTCATTGATTCAACACCGCCAGCAAGTGCCAGTTCCATCTCACCACCAACTATCGCCCGAAACGCCGTTCCTACTGCGTCGAGACCTGAGCCACATAGCCGATTGATGGTTGTTGCCGGTACCTTTTCTGATAACCCTGATAACAAACCACTCATGCGCGCAACGTTACGATTGTCTTCACCGCTTTGGTTGGCACATCCCATAAAACTGTCTTCTATCGCACTATGATCAAAGTCAGGTGCATCATCGAGCACTGCCTTTATTACTTGTGCTAATAGATCATCAGGACGAATATCAGCCAATGCGCCGCCATACCGACCTACTGCTGATCTTTTTGGATGACAAATATAGACTGCTGTCATATCTTGCTCCTAGATTATTTAGTGATATACTGCGTTTGTTCTTAATTAGAATTATTGTTCGTATAGTGAATTAAATTATACCTTTTTTATTCCGATGTCAATGGTTTGTCTTGTTGCGGTATTTAAGCTTCAATATCTGAGCCTGCTGTGCAAAATATAGCGCCTCTGGGATGAATATTAGGATAGGAAAATAAAAGCCATAAAATGAAAAAGGTTGCCAACACTCTATGTAAAAGTGTCGGCAACCTTATTATGACTACAATAGTTTTTTAGGTTTATAAAATACGATAGAGCCGTATAGTGTTAAATATAATAAGTTTGGATTTTTTCAGCGCAATCACGCAATATGGGCAAAAACTCTTCGATGAGCATTTCTTTCGATACACGCATTGCATTTGTACTGATGTTAATTGCACCGATTAATTCATTATTCGACTTATAAACGGGTAACGCTAACGATCTCAGACCTGTGTCTAGCTCTTGATCGACAACCACATATTGGTCGTCATGAGCATCGCTTAGCATTTTTTTGAACTGTTTACGATCCGTGATACTAAAAGGGGTATGTGCAGCCAGCTCAATTTTATTAACGTACTCTTCGCGCTCATCTTTGGGTAGATTGGCTAAAATAGCACGGCCCATAGAGGTATAAGCGACGGGCAATCTGGTACCGATAGATAATGTAATCGATAGTAGACGATGCTTGGCAGCAGACCGTGCGATATAAACCACTTCATCATCATCTAGTACTGCAAATGAACAAGACTCACCCGTTTGCTCGGTCACTCGCTCCAAGTAGAACTGCACAATATCATGATGATGCGCACTACTTAAATAACTAGATCCAATACTCAATGTTTTGGGAGATAGCTTAAATTGACGCTTGTCTTTGTGAACATACCCTAAAGCGTGCAGCGTCAATAGATAACGCCGTGCCTTTGCTCTGTCCATATCAGTACATTCAGCCACTTCACTCAACGTCATAGTAGAATGATTGTCATCAAAAGCACGCAGAACGCTTAGACCGCCTGCAAGCGAAGCCACAAAATCTGGACTGTCAAAGGGTATTTTCTTGTCTTGTTTCATAGATATATTATTTATACTTACCAAAGTTAGGGATTCTAAATGAAAATCAATCGATTAATCAATCAGCCTTTTGTACATTCTGACGTTGCCAATTCGTTTTCTGATCGGGCTTTCGTTCAAGCCATGTTAGATTTTGAGTTAACCGTGCTAGAAGTGCGAGAAAAAAATCAGCTTATCCCAAAAAACATCTTTCAACAATCCCGGCAAGCGTTAGCCTTAGAATTGTTTGATATTGACGCCATTGGAAAACAAACGTATTTGGGCGGTAACGCTGCTATTCCTTTTGTATCACAAGCAAAGTCTTTACTCCCAGCCGATATAAAACCGTTCTTTCATCAAACACTGACCAGTCAGGATGTGATTGATACCGCAATGATGATGATGCTCAAACCGTCATTTAAACGCATTTATCAAGATTTGATTGAGGTATTGAAAGTTTGTGAGGTACTGATTCAAAAACATCTTACAACGCCGATGGCAGGCCGAACGCTAATGCAACAAGCGCTACCTATCACCTTTGGCACCAAAGTGTCCCAATGGGCATCTTCATTGATAGCCATCATACCTAACTTAGCACAATTAGAGCAGTCAGGATTTTACTTACAATGGGGCGGTCCTGTTGGGGTAAGTAATGAAGAAAACGAGCATCATAATCTGCCTCAGCAGGTAGCAGAGTCGCTGGGCTTATCCGCTCCTCTACTCCCTTGGCACACCAACAGACAACCTATTTATGCCATTGCTTCTACATTAGATGCCTATGCTGGGGCACTAGAAAATATCGTCGAGGACATTGCTCTCATGTCTCAATCTGAGCTGGGTGAAGTGGCTGAACCGTCTATTGCGGGAATGGGTGGCTCCTCATCGATGCCGCACAAGCGTAACCCTGTCCTATGCGCTTTGATTAAAACAGCCACGTTGCGGATGCATGGACATATGAGTGTGATTAGTAATAGCACAGCCCAGCCTTTTGAGCGTGCATTAGGACAGTGGCATGCTAGCTGGGTCCCTTTGACTGAGGGTACAGCTTTGATGGCAGGTGCTGTATCGTATTTAAAGACACTATTGCAGGGACTACAAGTCTACCCTGAGCGTATGGCGGCCAACCTTGATTTAAATAGCGATGCTTATTTAATCAAAGGCCTAGAAAAATATTTTGAGGCAGACAAAGACGAAATCTACCCGTTAATTAATCAAGCGAGCCAACAGGCCCACAGTCAGCATCAAGGATTTGCCACTACCTTTTTGGCTTTGCTATCAGAGCAATCTATAGGTTTAAGCAGTCATGATGAGCTTAAAACAGTTTTATCGCCTTTGACCTACTGCGGTGCAGCGCAAAAACAATGTCAAACCATATTACAAGCTATTGAAGATATCACTTCAGAAATTGGGTTCTACAAGCAATAAAGCAGATTGACAGGAAAGTAAAAACAAGGTATTTTTAATTCACTATACGAACAATAGTTCTTATTTAGAACAAAACATCGAAAAAGGATTTTATGATGCGAAAGATACTGCCCCTCAGTTTGACGTTAGCCGCTATGATTGGATTGACTGGCTGCTCGCAGTCGAACGAAGCCGCAACGGCGAGTACCGAAGAAGTCACCACGTTACGTTTTTCACATTTTTGGCCAGCAACGGCGGCCACTCATTCGGAAATCTTTGAGCCATGGGCCAAAAAAGTCGAAGAGGAATCTGAAGGGCGTATCAAAGTTGAAATTTACCCATCCGCCACCCTAAGCAAACCTGACGCCACTTATGATGCGACGGCCAAAGGGACGGTCGATATTGGCTCACAGCTACAAGGCTATACCAATGGCCGCTTTCCGTTGACCCAAGTAGCAGAGTTACCAGGCCTTTCCAACTCAGCAACTCAGATGAACTGTATGCTACAGAATCTATATGATGATGGGGTAATATCGAGTGAATACGAAGACACTCATTTGTTATTTATGATGGGTACTGGTCCTGGCGGGATGCATACTATTGATAAAGCCATCCGTACACCAGATGACCTAAAAGGGTTGCGTATGCGTCGCCCATCAGCGATTGCTGGAGATATTATTGAATCTGCAGGCGGTACACCAGTAGGTCTACCTGCCACTGATATCTATACGTCTCTTCAACGTGGTGTTTTGGATGGGTTAAGTTTGCCGTGGGATGCCACAGGCTCTTTTAGACTGATTGAGCTGACCAATACTCATACCAATATTCCTTTTTATAGCTCTGCCATCATGGTCACCATGAATAAAGATAAATACGAGAGCCTTCCTGACGATCTCAAAAAGGTCATTGATGATAACTCTGGCAAAGCCATGGCTGCGATGGCAGGTAAGGTTTTTGATGCAGAAGACGCAAAATTCATGGCAGAAGCCAAAGCAAAAGGCGACACTATGATAGACATTCCTGATCCATTAAATGACCCACAATGGAAAGGCCCACTAGAAGCGGGTACCAAAAAATACCTAAACGATGTCGCAGCATTAGGTCTAGACCCTCAAGCTGTCTATGAAAAAGCCAAAGAAGCTAGTGCGGCTTGTAAGGTTTAAATGACATTACTCATTTACTAATCATTTAGGAGAGTAAATCGTGAAAGCCGCTATGAAATGGGGAGCACTGTTTGCTACTGTCGCCTTCTCGATTATCGCTGCAAATGCAGAAACACGTGTGATTAAGCTAGGGACTAGAACACCAGTACCTAGTGCTGAGCGAGCTGGTTCGGGTGTCGCTATTATTTATAATGATGAGGCATATTTGTTTGATATAGGTCATGGTACGGTGCAACGCTCGATCCAAGCTTGGAAGACAATGAATGCACCTGAATTAAATCCCCCCATGATCAAGCATGTTTTTTTGTCACATTTGCATAGCGATCATACTTTAGACTATTCAGAATTGGCCGCGACCGTTTGGTGGAGACGTGATAATCAATTGCATGCCTATGGGCCAAAAGGTCTGCAAGACATGACAGATAGCTATTATGATATGCAAAAAACAGACATCTCTCTTCGTATTAATGGCAACCAGCCTGTCCGTGATACCAATATGTATAAAGTGGCAGTCACTGAAATACCAAAAGATGGTATTGTTTTTAATAGCAATGGTGTCACGGTAGAAGCGTTTAGTGTTACCCATGGTGATATAAATCCTGCCTACGGCTACAAGATCACCACACCTGACAAAACGATCGTATTTTCAGGTGACACTACCTATAACGAAAACTTGATTAAAAAAGCCAAAGGCGTAGATATTTTAATTCATGAAGTCATTAGCCAGAAAGGCTGGCGAGCGCTAGACAAAGACTGGCAACACTACCATCACTCTTCTCACACACTAACCAGTGAGCTGGCAAAAGTCGCCAATGAAACCAAACCCGAATTATTGGTTTTAACTCATGTATTGCACTATGGCGCTCCTATTGAAACCGCTTATGATGAAGTTTCCGCGCTTTACGATGGAAAAGTAGTATTAGCCAATGATCTGGATGAATATTGAGTTGATAACAGTCTAGTTCATTGAAAGATGACTAAACTTTTTTAAACAATAATGCATCTAATATACCTACATAAAAAGGGGCGACCTATCTTAAGTCGCCCCTTTTTATATCTCATCACTTCTATTCGCTTAAAACCTTTCAAATCCACGTAAAAATTACCATGCCTCTCATTTTATAGCTATGACTTCAGATAAAGTTGAGTAAGTATCATCTCTAGAGTGTTGCTAGTCTTCCGACCCTTAGCAAAAAGCTCCTAAGATTGTATTAATGGTTCAGTATCGGCTAGAAAAAGTCACCTTTCTTTAACTTTCATAAAAGTACGTAACGCTATAACTCGCTATTATCTACTTATTCAATAGAACGACGTTCAATTCAGATACCTTCAACCATTAAATAAACACGCTTACTTATAATTAGCCTAAAAGGACCTTACTATGAAAAACTTCAACATGAAAAAAATCGCTATCAGCTCACTATTGGCTGTATCTACTTGTTTTGCTATGATCGGTCCAGCGAATGCGGCCCAACAAGTTGTCGTGGTCAAAGACAAACATCAAACAAAACAAGCGGTCGTCGTTAAAGCAAAGCCCAAAGCGAAACAAGTGGTCATGGTTAAAGCAAAACCTAAGGCCAAGCAAGTTGTCGTAGCGAAAGCGAAACCTAAAGCCAAAAAAGTAATCGTCGTTAAAGACAAACATCCAGCACAAAAAGTGGTCGTTGTGAAATCGAGATAGACCAAGCAAGACCGATACCCTATACAGCTTATATAGAACCAACTATATTAAGCAGGGAACACCACTACCTCATCGTCTTCCTGCCATGGCTGAAACTTAGTCATGGCTTGTACAAATAACGGGTGTTCCAACCAGTGTTGTAGCCACAGCTGTAGCTTAGGATAAGGCAATTCATAAAAGACATCACGATCTACATGGGCAAACTGGCGAACAAACGGCATGATACCAATATCAGCAACCGTCACGTTATTACCTAGTAGATACGTATTCTTAGTCAATAACGCTTCTAAATCCTGCAGAAAAATTTCACCTTTTTGTCGATATTCTATTTGAGTCATCTCAGGGTGACGATCGGCATATTTGTAGCGATCGAGCCACTGTTTAAACTCATTATCGTTTTGTGCTATCAGTGCATTAGCTTTAGATGAAATCTTTTCATCTAGCAGTCCTTGAGGATCGTTTTTCTCAAGCGCCCACATCATAATCTCTACACTCTCTTCAATGACGGATCCATCTGAAAGCTGTAACACAGGAACCGTGCCTTTTGGACTAATCGCTAGCATCTGATCTGGCTTATTCTTTAGCGTGATTTCTCGTAACTCTACTGGCAACTCGGCGAATATTAGACCGAGACGAGCGCGCATAGCATAAGGACAGCGACGAAAAGAGTACAAGCGAGGCAACGAGGTGTTCATAGATTCCTCCATAGTTGAATAGGAATTAAGCAATAGGTAAAAAGCAAACGAAGAAAAATTAGCAGACGCAAACCTACTGACATCGATAGTTATTAAGGCGCTGTTGAATAGGTGACAGACTTATAATTGGCCATAGTTTCTACCAACGACTGTGGCAAATAGGCATTTTTCAGGTGCGCGTGCGAATAATGCTGCTCAATCCACGATTGATAGTTATAGACAGTTAGCGTACCACAATATAATAAATATAAAACCTGTACACCGATGCTACGCGACAGCCCCATCACGCAATGAAAATTGATAAGTGTGATGAAGCTATCCTTTACCTGATTACCTTCTACCTGACTACCCTCTACCCAACTCTCATTATTAGCAGTTATCGCTTGTGTCTCTGCCGATTGTATCAACGCATCAATTTGTTGAAATAAATCAATATAGTCTTCAAGCAATACGTCATTTAATGGCTGCAAATCCAACAAAGGCAAATACAAATAATGAACTGCCGTATTCATAATGCCGTTAGCGGCTATTTCAAGATTATGGGTGTGGCTAGATATCTCAGCAGCTAAATCAACAACGATAATCTGATAATGAACTGAGGACGGTAGTTTTTCTAGCACAATCGACCGTTCTAGTAAATCGTAGCCAAACAACCAATAAGTTAAATGTCTATTTACATTCATCTGGGTCAATCGAGCTGAAGCAATAACATTGACCTTGTCATCAATAGCATATGGCGTGAGTGGATATTTTTGGCCTTTGGAGAAAACTTTAAAATACCACTGTCCAAAAAATGACATGCCATTATAAATAATAATGATTGGCGCAAACTTAATCCAAGTATGTAAGGTCAGTCGGCCGTTACTGGATTTTTGGAACCAGCGTATATCCCGTATTGGCTTGTCCTGTTGATAGGCACAAGCCAACATCGTAAAACTGATCAGCCAATATAAAGCAATGATAATGGCTAAAGTTTCTATAGACTCAAACGCTCTCATACTCATATTAGCAAAGTAAAACCCTGCTATCGCTATCAACAAAAACCCTATTACCCCCAGTGTCAGATGCTTGATTACCAGTGCATTACGGATTCGATTTGAGAGTATAAACACCAACACTGCCAATACTGCTCCGCCGAACATATCTAACAAATGATGCTGATACGTCAACACTGTCGACAGTGCAACCAATGTACATATGCTAGTCAGCAACAATCGATAAGCCGCTAAAATCCACCTCTTTTTAGACGCTACAACATCCCATAAAGATACGCCAAGCAATATGGCATAACTGACATGCAATGATGGGATCTGATTAAATGGCTTATCCACCAATTGCAAAAACTGGTAACCAAACTGCGTCCAATCATCAGGTATTAGCCGACTGAATGAGAAACGAGCAGGATAAAAATAGAAAATTAAACAGGCAAAAATGGTCGCTAAGATTAGCCGGTAGGTCAATAGAGATAATTGCGTAGACGTCCGCACTAAGAAAAAACTAGCCATAAATAAAATCAATGACCAGCTATAAGGAACAATCATAGCTGGAATGAAAGGAACAAATTTATCAAACGGTGTGGCGAGATTATAAATTTGCGATGGGTAGAGTGTGTACAAAGATACGCTAAAAACAGTCGTCAAATTATAAAGCAAATAAAATATCGATAACGCAAGACCTAGGTGCTTGAATCGATTTAAATTTGATGGAGTTTGCAACGCCTAGTACCTCGTTTGACTGTTGGATAAAAATTTCGAAAATATAATCATAGTTAAAGTTGTCATAATAGCAACTTATTGTTGGCTAAAAACAGCCCAAACCCATTGGAAATACAGTGGTTTTGAACTTATACTTGACTATTTTCCGGACTTAGAAGGATTTGAGAAATGCAGTTTTTGAGGATGATAAGTCAGCAGTTAAGTCGATTTACGGCATTGGTTATTATTTTAGCGGCCGCAGTGACATTTATAGAGCCTGCGACTTTTTCTTGGGTGACAGGTGATACCCAAGTCATCGTTCTGGGTGTCATTATGCTCGCAATGGGTATGACATTAGGTAAAGAGGACTATAAAGTGTTGGCCCAGCGCCCGCTTGATATTTTTATCGGTTCAATTATCCAATATACCATTATGCCGATTTTAGCGATTAGCGTGGCCAGATTGTTTGACTTATCGCCTGGGTTGACACTGGGTCTAGTATTGGTTGGTACTTGTCCTGGTGGTGTGTCTTCAAACATTATGAGCTACCTTGCCAAAGGTGATGTGGCGTTTTCGGTAGGTATGACCACCGTATCGACCATCATTGCACCGTTAGTAACACCACTTTGGCTCAATTATTTGGTTGGTCAATCTGTAGAAATGGATGGATGGGGTATGTTCCGCTTTATGCTATTAGTGACATTGTTGCCAGTCGCTATCGGCTCTATGTTAAACATTCTATTTCAAAACAAACATTGGTTTAATGATGTACGTGCGGTGATGCCAGGCGTGGCTGTATTAGCTTTCGCCGCTATCGTCGGTGGCGTTGCCGCTGTATTTGGTGATCAGTTCTTGCAGTCAGGGCTAGTCGTTATCTTGGCCATTGCGGTACACAATATCGTCGGCTATGTATTGGGCTACTACTCAGGTGCCTTATTTGGTATGAGCAAACCCAAAAAACGCACCATATCTATCGAGGTTGGCGTACAAAATGCAGGTCTGGCCACGGGCTTAAGTACGAAGTTTTTCCCTGGCAATGCAGAGTCCGCCATCGCTGCCGCTGTTGCTTGTATTTGGCACTCTGTTTCTGGCTCTATATTGGCCAATATCTTCGCTTGGTGGGATAAGCGTCAGGAAGCGAAAAATCCTACCGTCATCGAGACTGAAGAGACCATGGAGCTTGGTAAACCAATCAGAAATCATTAGTACTAATAAAGATAATACTAAGCTAGGTAATACTTAACTAGCTAATAAAGTTAAAACGCTATGAGTTAAAATACTATGCTAGATTATTGTTTCTAGCATAGTATTTTCTAACAAAGCACCTTCTAATACAGAGTCTTTCAACATAGTGTTTTTTAACATAGAGTCTTTTAATATGGTGGCTTCTAATATAGCGCTCTCTAGCATAGTATTTTTAGCATAGCACTGTCGACAATTTGAATAAACCGCTAGCCTCTCTTCTAGGTTCTCACCTAACGTAGTCTACCGTAACTCATTTCCAAAACGTTTACGCACCTGACGCAAGTACAAAGCTGGCGCAACACGCCATAGTAAACTACCAAAGCGCGAGAGAGGGTCCGGCAATATCCAACGTTTGCGCCGCTGCAAACCTTGATTGATCTGTTCGGCCATCCACTCAGCACTACGCATATTACCGATCATTGACCGTGGATGCTTTGCGATACTGCCATCACGGCCGAGCGCGTGGTTCTCGATAGGTGTATCAAGAAAGCTGGGATAGACCATAAGGATATGTATACCTTCAGATTCTAGTTCCAAGCGCAATACTTCAAAGAACTGTGTCAGCGCACCTTTTGCCGCACAATACGCTGCTCGTCCAGGCACTGGCATCCAGCCAGCCATTGAGCCGATACATATAATTTGACCTTTGGACTCTCTTAGCATCGGTAGCGCAGCCATAGTCAGCTCCACTGCCCCCTGCCAATCTACCGCCATTACTTTGCGAAACACCGCAGGATCAGTCTGATGTGCTGGTGATCGATGGGTAATCCCAGCATTATTCACCAATAGATCAAGACGACCAAAGCGCTCGCTAACTTGCTCAATAAGCGCAGCAATATCATTAACTTGAGTGATATCAGTGACGACTGTCATGACTCTAGCAGAGTCCTCTAACTCACGAGCGCGGGCGATCAGCGCTTGCTCATCTATATCAGCGAGTACTAAGTGATGTCCAGCAGCATACCAGTGCTGTGCCATTGCCCAACCAAGTCCTGATGCAGCACCAGTGATTAAAGTAATATTTATTGATGACATTGGTGGCATTGATGATTTTCTCCCTATCAAGGTTTACGCAATCCATTGCATTCGATGAAGTACTCGAAGGTTTCGGCAGACGTTTTTTCTAAACAATAACCAAACTCTTCTTTGAGTCGCCTGTTACTCAGTACTGGGCGATAACGCAAAAAATTAACCTGCTCTGGTCCTGTTGGCTTACCGGCCCACTTTGCCACCTGTAAGCCAGCTTTAACCAAACCCACTGGCAGGGTCAATAGCGGTTTATTAAGTCGGTTTGCGATATCCCTCATCGTCAGTGCGCCATCGCCTGCCATGTTGTAGATGCCAGTTTTATCCTCGCGAATACCTATTTCCATAGCACCAATCACATCTTGATCCCAAATAAACACAAAGGGCGACTCACTGCCTTTGAGCGCAAGCACACGCGGTGCCATAAACAGACTGGTAATTTGATTGCGCGTATCAGCGCCTAGTACCGTGCCAGGTCGAAAAATCAGCTGCTGTAGTTGCGGATGCTGCTCGCGAAAATCTGCAAGCATTTCCTCGATCTGCCTTTTGTGATCTGAGTAAGCAAACTCAGGGTTACCACGTAGGGCATCTTGCTCATCAATCCATTCAGGATTGTCAGCATGATAGCCGTAGGCAGCACCCGAGCTGGTGAGCGTTATATGTGCGACACCTGCTTTGATGCAGCAATCAAGTACGTTGCGCGTGCCATTGACATCGATATCATAGTCACGAGCACGATCTTTTGACGCTTGCAAGATAGAAGCGAGATGCACGACATGGGTGATGCCCTCTTCTTTTAGTAGCGTTGCCAAACCCTCATCGCGCACATCTAATACGTGGATTGGAAAGTCTAAGTCATCGCGCTTGCGAATATCTGTGCCGACGACATGGTAATGATCAGCCAGACGATTGCCCAACTGATGGCCGATGTAACCTGCGGCACCAGTGATTAATATCCGTTTATTCACTATGCTTTTATTCATAGGGTATCCGTGCCCAAACTTGTGAAAGTGTCAGTCCTGACACCAAATGCCATACGCCCCAGAATGCCGTGATCAGCATCATGCCGCCTGCCTCTGGGAAAAAAGTAAATAAAATAACCAGCCCTAGCCCTGAGTTTTGTATTCCTACTTCTAAAGTCACCGCGCGCCGATCAGCGACTGGCAACTTGAGCATCAGCCCCATGCCATAACCTAAAGAAAGTGCCAATAAGTTATGACCAACGACCAGCCAAAAAAAGCTATGAAAACGCTCTAAAAATAGCGCGAAATTGCTAGAAAAAGCGATTGCCACAAAAGCCATCAGCACGAGTAGGGAGAAAATACGTAATGGCTTTTGGATACGTACGACCAGATCAGGTAAGCGTCGCCCTGTTACCATCCCTAGCACTAAAGGTAACGCTAACACTAATAGAACCAGTATCAGAATACTACTAGGCTCAATCGTTATCTTTGTCAGATACTCACGCGTGTGTGGGTTAAGCCAACCGTAAAAGGCAAAATTGACTGGTGTTAATATAGCCGCAGCGAGACTTGATACCGCAGTCATACTGACTGACACCGCAACATTACCGCGTGCCAGCCAAGTCATAATGTTAGAAAAACTACCACCTGGGCAAGACGCGACCAAAATCATTCCTAGCGCCAACTCAGGATCAATATTCAACGCCCACGTAAACAGACACGTGGCTAGCGGCAATAGAAAGAATTGAGCGAACAGACCTGCTATCGGCGCAATGGGAGACAAAACGATACGCTTAAAATCTTCGAGACGTAAGCTCAATGACACGCCGAACATCATCAGCGCCAAGATGAAATTGAGCAGAATCAAGCTCCGTGGCTCAAACGCCACTGCCGCTATCATACTTCTGATGCCAATACAGGCTGTTCTGTTTCAAGCTCGGCAATATGCTTGGCCAGCGTCTCTAAGTATTCATCTTTATTCACGTAATATGCCATACGCGCAAGCTTAATATAATCATAGCCGCCATCGAGTGTTTTGCCTGCATACTTACGTTTCACTTTATTGAACTGTTTAACGGCTGCTGTATTTTGCTGACGCTGCTGAATATATAGTGCAACAAGCCGTGCTTGTTGATTTCGACCTTCCCAGCCCAGCCCTGCTGCCTCAACCATACCCATCATAAATAAATTATCATGCTCAGGATGAAAGACATTCATATAAAGCTGCGGAGCGTCATGATTGGCAGGCCAATTAAGCTGCGCGCGCTCAATAAATGGATAATCTAGTAAATACCCAGTCGCCATAAGAATCAAATCATAATCATGACTTTCACCATCACTAAAAGTCACCGTATGACCATTGATGCGGCGAATATCACGACGCGCTTTAATATCGCCATGACCCAAATGATGTAATACCAATGAATTGACCACAGGGTGTGATTCGTACATGCGATAGTTAGGGTTTGGCAGTCCATAATCAGAAGGTTTTCCGATGACCATACAAATCATCGCCGCATCCATGCGCTGCTTGATTGGGCGCGGTAACTTTAGTTTTCCGCCTAGTGTGTCAATTGGCTGACCCTTGATAAATTTGGGCAGAAAGTAGTAGCCGCGGCGCAGACTGATATCCACCGACTTGGCATGATGTACCGCGTCAACAGCGATATCAGCGCCCGAGTTACCACAACCAACGATCAACACACGTTTGTCTTTAAATACTGACGGGCTACGATATTCAGAGGAATGCATCAACGTGCCGGCAAACGTACCCGGCAAGCTTGGGATATTGGGGGTATGTAAAGTACCATTTGCCATGAGCACACCATCAAACAGTCGCGACTGCTTTTGACCATTGCACTCGCTAACTAAGCGCCAGCCATCCCCTTCAGGCACCATGCTGACCACACGCGTGGAGAATTCGTAACGTGATTTTAGATTGAAAGTATCTGAAAAGTCGCGGAAGTACTGACGGAGCTGGGTATGATGAGGATACGCCGCGACTGAGTCACTCATAGGAAACTCTTTGAACTCCGTCATACGCTTGGACGAAATCAAATGGGCACTTTCATACATGGTACTGTGCGGATTATCGATATCCCATAGGCCCCCTACATCTGTGTGTAGCTCAAAGCCGATAAAAGGAATATTGAGTTTTTGCAAATTTCGGGCTGCAGCAAGCCCCATTGGACCTGCCCCAATTACTGCGTACATAAGCGCCACCTTAAAAATCCATTTCAATTATATAAATCAGTCAATTCCGTTTGACTGCACCTCTGGTGGGCGATACCAGTGTACTCCATGCCCCTGATAAAACAATAGCATACATTGATATATGAACTGGCTCAAATGAATAAATTGTCCATATAGACTACTTATAATAGGTAAACCCATCCTCTGCTTTATACTTCTTTTTTGCTCGCTCTATACAGCCTAATCTTCTCCCAAATATAAAAGCACTGCCCTATTTATAGAGGATGCTATTAGCACCTTATCTAGCAACAGCCGTACTTTACCAAACCTAGTATATTTAAAATTGACTCAGTAATTCATTGTAATAGAAATGATTATCATTATAATAACGATTTAAATTACATGCTGGAAATATTCATGCAACTGTCTCGCTTATCTGCTGCTTTGTTTCGTCTTAACTCTCTGAATGTGTCTGGCGCTTCTCTACGATTAGCATCCATACCTTCACGCCTAGTATCAACGAAATCGCTACCTCTAAAATCACTATGTTCAGTCATCATACTAACTACAAGTCACTCGGCATGGGCGCTAGTAGATGATGCAGATACTCAAACCACCCCTAATGTAGTACTGGACACTATCGTCGTGACCAGTAGTGCTGATGCGTCAGCAGATGGGCTACCTAACGCATATGAAGGTGGCCAAGTTGCGACAGGCAGCCGCGTCGGACTCTTGGGCAACCAAGACATCATGGACACGCCGTTCTCTACCACCTCATATACCAATGAATATATCGCCAATCAGCAAGCGCAAAGTGTGGGCGATCTACTCAAAAAAGATCCTACTGTACGTGTGGCAAGAGGTTTTGGTAACTTTCAAGAAGCCTACTTCATGCGTGGCTTTATCACCACATCAGATGACACCATGTACAATGGTCTATACGGCATCTTACCAAGACAATATATCGCAACTGAATTATTCGAGCGCGTCGAAGTCCAGCGCGGTGCCTCAGCGATGTTAAATGGCGCGGCACCGAGTGGTGGTAACGCAGGCGGTACGATTAACCTGTTACCCAAACGAGCGGATAATGAGCCACTACGTCAGCTAACGCTTGGTTATGGTCAAGGCGACCAAGGTAAGGTCGCAGTAGATGTCAGTGATCGCTTCGGTAGCGATGATGCTATTGGCGTTCGTTTTAATGCGGCTTATCAAGATGGTGACAGTGCTATCGACGATGAATCATCGACCTTGGGTTTGGCTGCCCTTGGTTTGGACTATAGAGGGGATCAGTATCGTCTATCAGCCGATTTGGGCTGGCAAGACAATAAGCTGTCAGAGACTCGTCCTAGTGTCAATCTTGGTGGGGTGTCTAGTGTACCAAATGCTCCAGACGGCTCAAAAAATTGGGCGCAGCCTTGGAGTTATTCAAACGAGGAGGATGTCTTTGGTACGATTCGAGGAGAATATGACTTTAATGACAATATTACCGCTTATGGTGCTTATGGTGTGCGAAATGGCGAGGAAGAAAACTCACTAGCCACTTTAACTGTCAACAACGTTGATGGTGCGGGTACAGTTTATCGCTTTGACAATACTCGAGAAGATAAAGTACAAAGCGCCGAGCTCGGTCTGCGTGGTCAATGGCAAACAGGTAAGATTGATCACAATTGGGTACTAGCCGCCGATCTTTATGATCAAGAGGAAAAAGGCGCTTACGCTTTTGACTTTGGTAATCAACCCGCGACTAATTTGTACCACCCTACCGACTACGCTGAGGTCCCTTTTACAAGCACAGCAATCTTCGGTGGTAACTTAGACGATCCAAAACTAACCAACAAAAAGCAATTTCAAAGCTTTGCGTTAGCAGACACGATCTCACTGTTCGACGATAAGCTAAAAACTACGGTAGGCGTGCGTCATCAGAACTTAAAAACCACCAGCTATGATGCTAATACACAAGCAGAAACTGGTAGTTATGATGAAAGCGCATGGACACCAAGTGTCGGTATCGTTTATCAGCCAACAATGGACTGGTCTGTGTATGGTAATTATATCGAAAGTCTAGCACCAGGAAAAAGAGCGCCTCTAACTAACGATAATGGCGCTGTCACTAATGGTGGTCAAAATCTAGATCCGTACGTGAGTGAGCAAACTGAACTGGGTGTGAAATATGACAATGGTATGATTGGCAGTAGTCTCGCTGTCTTCCGAACTGATGAACCGCGTGCTTATATCAACAACTCAAATACGTTTACTGCTGCTGGAGAAAATCGTCATCAAGGTGTGGAGTTGACTGTCTTTGGTAGCCCAAGTGAAAACATGCGACTTAATGCGGGTGTTACCTACTTGAGTGCTAAGCAAAAAGACACTGGTGATAGTGCATTAGATGGCAATCGAGTGATTGGTGTGCCTACCTTACAGAGCAATGTCAACCTAGAGTATGATTTAGCCGCCGTTGAAGGACTGACATTAACGGGCGATATTATCCACACAGGCTCTCGTTATTCGGATAATGCCAATACCTTAAAGGTTGATGGTTATACTACCTTAGACCTTGGTGCACGCTATCGCACTATGCTGGCAGGACAAGACGTTACTCTAAAAGGTATGGTAACCAATGTCACAGGTGAAGATTATTGGCAGTCAGTGGGCGGTTATGCAGATTCAGGCTATCTAAATGCAGGTGAACCAACGGCCTTAAAAGTATCGGCAACGTTCGATTTTTAAGCTTTATTAGTAGGCTTTCTTAGGTTCTATAAAAGGGATTAGGCGCGGCCTACTCCCTTTTCTGCTATCAAAAATTTATTTTATTACTGAGTTACTATGTCTTCTCGTACCACAACGTCTTCTCATACCACAGTGTCCTCTCGTACGACCGCTTCTTTATATCATATGATTTGGGCGAATTATCGTCTGCCCTTTCTCAAAGTCATTCTGCTAAATCTGGTCAATGCTGCTGTCAGTGTCGGTATTATTGCTTATATCAATCACACCTTTATCAGTCAGCCAGTATTTGATACTTTATCTTGGCTCAGCTTGGGGCAGTTCTCCCTGCTGGTACTATTACTGCTAGTGACGACGTTTTTGTCGCAATATGCATTGACGCGATTGGGACATCGATTTGTCTATGAGCTTAGAACCAAACTGGTCAAACAAATCATCGATACTACCGTTCCTCAGATAGACCATTTGGGTAGTGCACGCTTACTTGCCAGCTTATCCTCAGACATTCAATCAATTACCGTTGCTTTTGTCCGTATGCCAGAGCTGGTACAAGGTATCATTTTATCTGTTGGCGTTGGGCTATATCTGGGCTGGTTGTCGTTGCCATTATTGTTTATTGTGATGTTTTGGATTGTGATGACGATTTGGATAAGTACTATATTGGTCAAGCATGTTTATACGCATTTGACCGAATTAAGAGAGATTAATGACGCGTTATATCAGGATTATCAATCGATAATAGAAGGTCGTAAAGAGCTGGCTCTTAATCAACACCGAGCAGAAAAACTGTATACAGATGACTTCTTGGCTCATGCCAAATCGTACGAGAAGACCGTAACCAAGTCTGATACTTTTCATTTATCAGCGGTGAACTGGTCCAATATTATGATGTTCGCATCGATTGGTATCGTGTTTGCAGTGGCCAATTATCTTGATATACCAATGGGGGTTGCTACTACTTTTTCTTTGACGATTTTGTTTATGCAGTCGCCGCTCCTACATGCGGTTGGCGCTTACCCAACATTGCAGACCGCTCAAGTTGCGCTAGAAAAGATACAGTCTTTAGAATTGGCCGAGCATCAGCCAAGCTTTGCGACAGATACTGTTGCACAGGACTGGCAGTCCATAACTCTGAATAATATCAATTATCGCTATGTAGGTAGTAGTAGTCATGCACTAGACACAGCGGTTAATGATAATGCTCAAAATAGCGATAACAGTGATAACAATCAGAACCCTTCCGATAATATCTTAAAGTCCGTCAATTTAACCTTGTGCCGAGGTGACGTGGTTTTCTTAATCGGTGCGAATGGTAGCGGTAAATCCACCCTTGCCAAAATCATTACTGGTATCTTTACCCCCACTACAGGGACGGTACAAGTCGATGGACAAAACGTTAATTCAGAGAACAATGCCGATTTTAGACAGCTATTTTCTGCGATTTTTAGCGACCAGCATCTATTTAAGCAACTGATTGGATATGAGGGCAATGAGCCTGATGCGGCCCTAGTGTCTGACTGGCTGCATAAGCTCAATCTACAAGAAAAAGTAAGTGTGTCTGACCATAAACTCTCTACAGATAAGCTGTCGCAAGGTCAGAGAAAACGCTTGGCTATGCTAATCGCTGTCGCCGAACAAAAAGACATATTACTGCTCGATGAGTGGGCAGCCGACCAAGACCCTGCTTTTCGCCGCGTGTTTTATCAGACGCTCATCCCTGAGCTAAAAGCCATGGGTAAGACACTGTTTATCATTAGTCATGATGACGGTTATTTTGAGCATGCTGATCGATTATTACTGATGAAAGAAGGCCGTCTCATTGAGCTAAATGCCGAAGAGCGACAGCGTGCCAGCAAAGATGCCATTGCTATGCTCAAGTAAGCAATGCTTTAACTACTAGCATGAACCGATTTATTTCAATCCCATAAAACGTTTGATCAACTTTAAGCTAAATAGCAGTTAATCTGAGCAGTTTTTGAAATAGTCCGCTTTTAACATAAGTAATTTTAAGCAAAAAAAGGAGCGCCTTACTACAAGACGCTCCTTTGCTATATCGAGAACAACGATATCTTACCGTTCGCTTATTTGAACCATTTCTGTAAAAACCCAACTCGAGAAATCACCAAGAGGTCTAATAGCGCGATAGCTATAATCGCAATAATAGCAGTCGGGAATATGATAGCCACAACTAATAAAGGAATAGCAAGCGGCCACCAGACGGAAACATTTAAGCCGCGAGCTGGTGGGTTTAATCCTACGTTATTACTCGCCTGACGAGGACGACGCTGCCACCACATGATATAGCCACTGACACAAATAGCGATTACCGCTAGGCAAAATAGTACATTAGCCAGTACGCTCCACCATCCGAGCGTGCCCATATGCAGCGCGATACCAGCCGCCATGAATTTACCAAACGCATTATAGTCATCAAAATGAATATCAGCCAAAACGTTACCCGAATAACGGTCGATATGTACCGTACGATCTGCTGTCGGACTTTTCATATCATAGCTCATTGAATCTTGGCTAATGGTCCAGACGCCTGTACTACCTTGTGGCAGGTTCAATTGATAACGCCCTACAAAACCGATTTCACGAGCGTAGCGATCCACTGTATCAATCATAATAGGGATATTGGCAGCGATACCATCTTTACCCATGGTCGTGCCTGACACAGGCATTGGCGTCAGCTCAAGTACCCAAGGAACTTCTTTTGTGTCGCTTGAGTTTAGAGCACTGCCATGTGTGGGTGCATCAGTATGCGCCTCTGACGCTGCCGCACCATGTACATGCGGCGCTGGTGTAGACTCTTGCATCGTAGCATGTTGACTGTGATCAATCGATACTGGAACAGGTGCAACGCCCCACTTACCCGCAGGAAACTGGCTCCATGCTTGCACCACTCTTTCACCCCATACACCTGCCCATGCCATACCTGATATACAGAAAAACAGTAGCAGCACGGATATCCAACTGCCCAATGTCGCATGAATCGTACGGATAAAAGAGCGTTTTTTCTTATTGGTTACCCTCTCGTTAGGTATCAGCATCGCTTTGACTGATTTACGTTTTTGCCACCACAGATACCAACCAGACAGAATCATCAAAATAGTCAATGAGGCCGCCGTTTCTAACAGATAATCACCGACTTTACCAATCAGCAAATCACTGTGAATATCATTGAACGTACTATAAAGACCGCTACTAGTAGGCACACTTTGAACAATATCGGCCGTATAAGGGTTGACTGCCACCATATTGCTTTGGTCGTCTGATTTTATCTGAAATAAAGCCACCGTATCGGTATCACGAGGGGCGATATATTTAACCAGTGTGCTATCAGGCAAGGTGCTCAGCGCGTTCTTTGCTTGAGTAGAGACAGGTGATTGAACCGTAGACTCTGGCACGACAACCGTTAAGCGGTCGTTGTCACGTCCTGCTGTGTTAGACATAAACAGCATACCGAGCGCCGTTATCGCCAAGACAACTAAAAAGGGAGCAACAAAGATACCTGCATAAAAATGCCAACGCCACACTGTGAAATAGCGTTGGTTGTTGGTGGATTGGTTGGAGGGTGTGTCCATAAATGTGACCTTAAACAATCTTTGGTTGCTCAATAAACAACGTAAACCTATCGATAATAGTAATACATCTGCTTGCAAGACCAATTTTAAAAAGTCTCGTAGAAAGCTGGAATAACGCTGTACAGTGGCGTCGATAAAGCAATGTAAAAACTCTACTGTAAATAATTGTATTCAGAATGCTGCTGCATAATACGAGAAAAATCTGACAAAAACCATCGTTTAAACCACATCGCTCAAAACAGCAAGTCTGTGTGACTCTATTCGTAATACTGCTTCATTTGCAACACTGCGTCTCTACCTTTTTAAGTTCTGCAAATACTTCTCAAAACTGTCTCGTTGTAATTTTTTAATGATAATAATTATCATTAGTGTTATTATTAGCGTCGTTGTAAATTTGCTTTAACTGTTATACATAATATTTAATCATTTTAGTCCAAGAGGAAATCTGATGCGGTCTCATCTAACCACTAACGTCATTCGCGAAAAATATCTCACCACAGCAGTACAAATTGGCCTGATCATGGGTATGAGTCACGCCGCTTACGCTGTAGAGACGACAAACAATACTGAAAACGATGAGGCTGCTACACCATCAGCCACCTTAGATGCTATTACTGTCTACTCAGATGGCTATCGTAGTACTGGCACCAAAACTGCATTGGACCCAAACGACGCGCCAATGAGTTATACCAGAATCGATCAAGACCTGTTGCAAAAGCGTCAGGCAGATAGTATCAATGCTGCTCTACGATATGAGCCTGGTGTCAGCGCTGAGAGCCGCGGTACGGTATCTATCTTTGATGAGTACAATATTCGTGGGTTTAAGACCTATTCAAACTTTTATGACGGACTAAGACTACCCTACGATGGCGCTTGGAATCTGATGCCACAAGTCGATGTCTATGCGACTGAAGCGGTAGAAGTCGTGAAAGGTCCTGCCTCTTCCCTCTATGGCTATGCAGCACCCGGTGGTATGGTGAACCAAATAGCCAAAGCCCCTAAGAGCACTCAAGAGAACGAAGTGCAGCTGCGACTCGGCAATCAAAACCTAAAAGAAGTGGCCGTCGATAGTACAGGGCCTATCACGGACACATTGAACTATCGCTTAGTCGCGCTAAAACGCCAAAAAGACGGTCAAATGCAAACCACAGAAGAAGAGCGATTGCTGATTAATCCATCGCTTGAATGGCAGGCAACTGATGATGTTTCAATACTTGCCAATCTATTTTATCAAGATGATCCAGAGATGGTACCTTCTACCCCATTGCCTGCTGTCGGCACCGTCTACAATGCAAGCTATGGCAAATTGGGTAGTGATGCCTATGCAGGCGATGAATGGAATAAATTTAGTAAAGAAGTATTTATGCCAAGTGTCACCGTAAACTGGGATATCAACGACCAGTTAACTTTTAAACATATCACGCGCTATACCGATGCCGAGGCGCAACAACGCAATATGTATAATAGAGGGTTTGTAGAAGGTAGTGACACGGTTCTCAATCGTGTGGCATATACCACGGATGAGAACATGAATAACTGGACCACGGACAACCAACTGGCCTATACATTCGATACTGCCAATACCTCACATAACCTATTGTTTGGTGCTGAGTATCAAGAGACAGACAGCAATGCGGTTTATTATGATGCGGGCGCAAATGGTACACCAAATCTTGACCTGTCTAATCCAGACTTCTCACAGATAAATACGGCTACGCTACCGCTGGATACTTATCGTCAGACACAAGATATCGAACAAAGCCAGCTTGGATTCTATGTGCAAGACGAAATGAAGTGGCAAGATTTGACCGTTGTCGCCGGACTGCGTCACGATAACTTCGAGAGTACGACTAAGCAAACTGACGCCTCTCAAGGTGCCGTTTATAATAATGAGACGTTTGGTAATGATGCGTCAGAGACCAGCGGCCGTCTCGCTGCGATCTATGATTTTGACAATGGCTTATCACCATTTTTTAGCTATTCAGAGTCATTCCAACCCATTGTTGGTAGCAACTTTATTACCAATAAACCGTTTGAACCGACCACTGCCGATCAATTAGAAGCTGGTATCAAATATCTGTCTCCAGACCGTGCGACTCAAGGAACGCTTGCCGTATTCGATATCACACAGAAAAATGTCGTAGTAACCAATCCCGCTGATTATCGACAGAAGGTTCAAACTGGTGAAATTCAATCAAAAGGCTTTGAAATATCAGGCAGTCGTATGCTTAATGACTGGGTAGATCTCGCGGCAAGCTACAGCTATACCGATGCTGAGATCACAGAAGATGAGTTCAACCCTGATGTGGTCGGCAACACTCCTGCCCAAACTGCCAAACACAAAGCCACGCTATGGGCAGACTACTATGCTACGGACAAACTCACTCTAAATGCTGGCATTCGCTACGAAGACGGCATGCAGATTGACAAGCAAAACTCCGATGAACTGCCAAGTGTGACGCTGGTAGATGTCGGCGGCAGCTATCAGATCAACCCTATGCTGGCGGTGGGCGCTAGTATCAACAATCTGTTCGATAAGACCTATGTCGGTGCTTGTTACGATATCAATAACTGCTGGATGGGACCTGAACGTCAAATGTCAGTCAGCCTAAAAGCCAATTTTTAATAAATACTACAAGCAGCGGGTTGGTTCTATTAGCAAGCCAATCCGTTGTTAGAAGGAACGCACAATATGGCAAAACCTACTCCAAGAGTACTAGAAGTTATTGGCACTAGATACATTACGCTAAATATGTGCCGTGTCACGCTTGGCGGTGCTGGCATGGTTGATTTTCCTATCGATCAAGAAAGTGCTTATATCAAACTGATATTTCCTCAAGGTGGCGACAACAAGCCACTGATGCGTACTTATACGGTGAGCGTGCAACGTGATGATGAAATAGATGTTGATTTTGCTTTACATGAGACGGAAGGACCTGCATCGGCATGGGCACGAAATGCGCAAGTCGGCGATCAAATTCTGATAGGTGGTCCAGGGCCAAAAAAGCTCATCCACAATGAAGCAGATTGGTTTTTGTTGGTCGGTGATATGACTGCGCTACCAGCAATTACGGTCAACTTAGCCCAGTTGCCTACTGATGCTCATGGTTACGCAGTACTTGAGGTGACGACTGAGGCAGATCGTCAGACACTCAAAAAACCAGAGAACGTCGAGATACATTGGGTGATTAATGCGCATCCAAATGCAGACGATAGCCCCTTACTGGACTGTGTTAAATCTTTGAGCTGGCTTGATGGTCAACCTGCTGTTTGGGCAGCATGTGAGTTCCATAGTATGCGTGCATTGCGCCAGTACTTCAAAGTTGAGCGCGCGATACCAAAGACGCATTTATATGTTTCTAGCTACTGGAAAGTCGATAGCACAGAGGATCAGCATAAAATCGTCAAAAGTCAGGATGCGCAAACGGAAGAGCAGTAATTACGTATTTCGAAACAAAAAAGGAGGGGCTAAGATTAACCCCTCCTTTTTTATAGCCTGCTGCTTATCACAATTCAGCGGTCTTTATATTACCCTCTTTCACCCGACTAATCGTCAGCCCCGTGAACCCAAACAGTAGCGTCAATAGCAGTGACAAATAACAGAAGAACGCATAAGGCAGATAATCTAATACTGGCACCC
>NZ_JASDCS010000015.1 GCF_030407815.1 Psychrobacter sp. APC 3281 | reverse complement strand
GCTGCGTAACTAAAATCTCCCAAGTTTAATTCTACGGGATTGACGGCAGGGGTCAGTAATGTGCCAGTTTACGACCAGCTCTCTTTTAGGTTGGTTTTTATTATTCATGGATATTTCCACTTGAAGTGATTAGAATTAAGATAATGACAGTACTTACTCTAAAGTTTTATAGAAGCCGAATCTCCCCCGAAAAGACGAATTTTGATAATTATTTATATTGATATATGTTTAACCATCAAAAAAGCCAGACAATTTAAGCTGTCTGGCTTTTTTGATAGTTAACATTTATTTATTTTCTTTATCTGTCCGCCATAAAGCATGTTCACATATTGCGCATAACCAACTATCTTTTGCGCACATATAACGAATATCAGCAGGTACTTCAATTGGACAAGCATAACCGCAGTACTCACACACAACATCGTCCAAGTAGGCATAACATTGAGCAACTGTCTCAAAGAGTACTTGAGGATTTACCTCATATTTCTCACAAAGCGTCTTCACATGTTTAATAAAGCCGCTCTGATTATCATATGCCCAGTAATCCTCACATATTTTGATATCATATGGGCTATGCGTCATATTAGGCTGAAGTTACACACTCATAATATTCTCCTCAGTAGCTTCCATAATCAGAGTGCGGTAATAGCTCATAAAGCTCGCTTTGAAGCTGACTGCTCATATCTTTTATAAAGTACCCATCTTGAGCATCCAAGCGCTTCTGCACCCATACCCGCATCGCCATATCGTTATTAAAGCACCGTTTCACTCCCAAGAAGCGAGCGAGGTTATGACCCGATGGAACGTACAACTCTCGCATCAATGCATTGGCGATCAGATTTGCATCTACACTGATTGCACCGTCAGGTTTAAACTCACCAAACAGCTCCTCATAATTGATGATTTTCATTGTGACGTCTCCTTGTCAGTTTTTGCATTCGTGATTAGTGCTTCAGTGTCAGAGCTATTCGATGCGCTGGTTAACTTCTCCTTACTCGCTAAGAGCAAGTTATCCATCGCTGAGCCATCTTGACGGGTGATATCAGGCACATAACGGCTATACACACGAAACAGCATCTCCGTACTACTGTGACCCATCTGACGAGCTATCCACTCAGGATTCTCACCAGCAGCGAGCCAAAGCGTCGCTGCGGTATGCCGAGTCTGATAAGCACGCCTGTGCTTAAGTCCGAGTAGGGCAAGTGTGGGTTTCCATACCCGTCTATTCACATTACGATACTCCAGTGGATTGCCTTGTGAATTGCAAAACACAAACTCTGACTTGCCAAAGGTGCGTGCCTTCTGGTCTTGCAGTGCGTCATACACTAACTGTGACATCGCAATATCACGTTGTGAGCCTAATGTCTTAGTCGGACCCATCTCACCATTAACTAATGCCTCTCTTATACTAATCTCACGGCGATCAAAATTAATGCAATCCCACTTCAGCCCATCTATTTCACTGGTACGCATTCCTGTAAAGAAGCGAATAGTGTAGTAGGGCTTATAATCAGCTCGAACATGCTTTAAAATCAGCCATACCTCACTCAATGTAAACGGGTTTACATCCGGACGAGCTTGTTTGAGATGCTTAATATTTTTATAAGGCATCTCAAACTCATGGCGATCTGATGCTTCTTCTAGTATCATACGAAGAAGTATCATGATCTGGTTGATCCGTGCTACTGACAGACTTGACTGACCATCTTTACCGTAACAAACTTTGGCGAGGGAGCTACGGAAGGTCAGCAAGTCTGGTTTTTTTATGGCATGTACCGCTTTACCACCAAACTCAGGTAATAAATACTTATTCAAAATAATCTTTATTTTTTGCCGATAGCTCGGTCGCCATTCAATCTTCCTCTCCTCAAAAAATGTTTCCGAAAACTCCTTAAAGGTCGGATTACGACTGATACAAGCTTCGGCTCTATCAGCCAATGCCGTCATCTCCTGGGCTCGTTCACTCTTTGGGAAGTAAGCAGCATAGTCAAAGATGCCTAAAGTTATTTCTGCTTCCATTTTTTTCATGACTTGCGCTAATTTTTTACGATTAGCTGGGTTGTCTTCTAAACTGGTCTTTTCTCGACAGCGCTTACCTAAGTAGCGGAAGTCAACGACCAGCTTACCAAACCGTCCTCGCATAGTAGCCATAGTAAATCTCCTTATTTTTTTATTGAAGTGCCATACCGTTGATAGCGCTCATAACCGGCTTGTACATGTCTTCCTCGATACGCTCCCATACGTACAAAATCTTACGACCACCAAAAGGGCGTATGTAGTGAATGTTTTCAATCAAAACGGTATCTTTCATTTGATTGCGGATAGTACGTGCGTCGTACTTGATGCGTTCGGCTAACTCATCAGTTGTTAAATAAGTATTACTCATGGTGTTTACCTCTTTTCAGTTATTAAGTCATTGCATTAAGTGATAGAATAAAAATTATTTTATCAACCTGTAAAAATGCATCTTGAAGGAATCAGTTATAATTTACCCGCTTAAAGGTAATTAGTAACCGATTTGTGTAATATATTACCTTTTTACTGCAATGTAAAGCATTTTTACCCGAAAAGAGGTAATTTTTATGATTGTGTCTAAACTTCCTGTTATTTTGGCAGAGAAAAAATTGCGTGTAGCGGATGTTGTAAGAGCAACAGGTATGAGTAAATCAACACTTCATAAGCTATACAATGAAGAGTCATCAAGAATTGACTTCAATACCATCGACCAGTTATGTGAGTTTTTAGATGTGCAGGTGGGTGACTTATTTATTTATAAGCCAAATAATAAAGATGATGAAGAGTCTTGAGGACCTACAAAATTGAAAAAGATGCGCAGAGGAATAAGTGGTAAAGCCTTATATATGACGTTTCAAGGCCTAAAATTAAGGTTGGGGTTATTTTTAAAACTTAATTTTTCATGATTTGGTCACGTTTTGGTCACGCTATGAGCTCAATATACAAAAGCAGTAAAAAAGGAAAAGCGATGTTAAAAAAATATTTCTTAGCATCACTTTTTATAAATATAAGAATAATAAGTTGGGGTCAATTACGAAATCAGTGTTTATAGCGTGGGCACGAAATGGTCACGTTTTGGTCACGGTACTGATTTTTGAGCTTTTAATATATTAGATAAACTTAGCAATTAGACTGAATAGCTAATACTGAAAAACTCTACAGCCCTTAAAACTCGGACAAAAAAAAGCCTCACTGTTAAGTGAGGCTTTTTAAGTATTTGGAGCGGGAAAAGAGATTCGAACTCTCGACCCCAACCTTGGCAAGGTTATGCTCTACCACTGAGCTATTCCCGCTAATCATCAATTAACTATCGTCAGTTGATGAAGGCGTATTATACGCATTTTTTTTTAGGTGTCAACACCTATGACGAAAAAAATTAAAGTTATTAAAATAGGCGTGTCTTCTGGCCATAGATATATGTTATAACGGTTTATTATAATATGTATTCCAAAAGCTTTGTAGTACATAAATAAGCTGGGACGCACTTTATAATTTAATCTCAATCACATTCACAATTATCAATACTTACCAAGATAAGTCATAAGGATAAAAAATGAGTCAACAATATACCATCGCTGATTATTTGTTTGATCGCGTCGCAGAAGCGGGTGCATCTGAGATATTTGGCGTACCTGGTGATTTTAACTTAACTTTTTTGGATAACGTTCTCGCCTCTGACAAGCTACGCTGGGTGGGTAATACCAATGAGCTAAATGCTGGCTATGCTGCGGATGGCTATGCACGCGAGCGTGGGTTTGCCGCTATGGTGACGACTTTTGGCGTAGGCGAACTGTCAGCAATTAACGCGACCGCAGGTTCTTTTGCTGAGTACGCGCCGGTATTGCATATCGTAGGTGCACCAAGCACAGCCTTACAAGACTCAAAACGCCGTATCCATCATTCGCTTGGTGATGGTGTATTCAATCATTTTATTAAGATGGTCGAGCCTGTGACGGTAGCCCGTGCACAGCTTACGCCTGAAAATGCTGCCTCAGAAATTGATAGAGTGATTCGCTTAATTCTCAAAAAGCATCGTCCAGGTTACCTATTGCTATCACCAGACGTTGCGCGTCAGCCTATCTATCCACCAACGACCAAGCTGATCGATAGCCAAGAAGACATTACTAGCCAAGCGGCATTGTCAGATTTTAAGCAAGCACTAACCGAGTTTTTGCCAAATAAGACCACGACACTAATGGCAGATTTGATGGTGCATCGTTTGGGTTTACAGTCACAGCTTAAAGCACTGATTGCTGATACTGATATTCCTTATACCACGCTATCTTGGGGCAAGACGCTACTTGATGAAAATAGTGATCGTTGGGCAGGCACTTATGCGGGTGTTGCTTCGCGTCCAATTGTGAAAGATGCGGTAGAAAACTGCGAATGTCTCATCAAAGTAGGGGTGCAATATACTGACACTACTACCGCAGGGTTTAGCCAAGATATCAATGAAGATGTGGTCGTAGACTTGCATTATGAGCGTGCTTCTATCAGTGGTAAGAACTTTGCACCGATTGCGCTAAAAGATGCGCTACAAGCCCTACATGAAGTGATGACCTCTGGCATTAACATCGTGCCAAAACCTTTCTGTGAAGAAGTTAAGCCGCACGAACAAAAAGGTAAAGACAGTGAGGCTATCCGCCAAGATGACCTATGGCATATTATCGCTGACCGCTTAGACCACAATAACTTGGTGTTTTCTGAACAAGGGACGGCTTATTTTGGTATCAGTGATGTGCGTCTGCCAGAAGGGGTGACATCATATGGGCAGCCGATGTGGGGGTCAATTGGTTACACGTTGCCAGCCAGCTTGGGCGCGGCGATTGCATCGCCAGATAAGCGCAGTGTGTTGTTAATTGGTGACGGCTCAGCATTGCTAACAATCCAAGAGTTGGCGGTAATGATTCAAGAACGCATCAATCCTGTGATCGTCTTAATCAATAATGACGGTTATACGGTAGAGCGTGCGATTCATGGCGAAAATCAATACTATAACGATATCCCTAAATGCGATTGGCAAATCATGCCGCGAGCGTTTGGCGCGACAGAAGAAAATAGCCTATTACTCAAAGCAGAGACAGCAGGCGAGCTAAAATCTGCTTTTGACAAAGCTGCTGCGACTACCGATAAGCTTATAATGATTGAGGTGATCGCAGACAAGCATGATATTCCGCCATTGCTAGCAGACATCAGCGCCGCACTAAAGCCAAAAAAGGATTAAGTAATTCGTAAAAGCTTACTGAATAAAAGTAAACAGCCCCATTTAGCAACTTAGCTAAGTGGGGTTTCTTGCATTTTTTTATCATACGGATTAATTAATCAGCGATTGCTCTTATGTCAGTTTGCAGACTTTAGTATCATGGCGGATTGGGCTACGTTCAGCCTTTATAGTCAACAGGAGATGGACCCGTCGTGATTTGGTTAAAAATGCTCATCGGCGCCTTGATGGTACTGGCGATTCAATTATTCGCCCAAACCCGATTTTTCTATTTGGCGGCACTTGCGCCACTATTCCCCACTTTTACGTTAATCAGTCACTTTATCGTTGGTACTGAGCGCAGTCCCGCTGATTTAAAGGTCGCGCTGATATTCAGTATGCTTGGCGTCATACCGCATTTGATTTATACCTTTGTGGTGTTTTTTAGCATCAGTTATATGAGCTTATACAAAGCACTAATGCTAGGTGTGGTCGCTTGGACGGTTGCGGCTGCGATTCTGGTACTGACATGGCAATACATTCAAGGTTAAGTAATATTAAGACGTAAACTCTTTTAGCACAGCAGGGGTATTTTATAAGCTTAACTTTAATATTTGAACTTTTTTTATTGAAGTCTTTTTTATTGAATTAGTATTGGCTGCTGGTTCTGATAGTGATGCTAATATTATCATAAATAATTGTCATTCATATTTTGAATAACGGCCGCTTATGATAGGCTCACTGGTGCAATATCTACTAACAGCAAGATAACGAAAACCCCATCGCAATCAACTACTATTCTTAATAATAAAAAATAGGGCTCAAAAAAAATGGATACCTTAAATATCCTGTATCTCGTAGGCGCAGTATTAATTTTCGCCAGTATCATGGCGAGTACATTATCGGCGCGCTTAGGCGTACCATTGTTGTTGCTGTTTTTGATAGTGGGTATGTTGGCAGGCGAGCAGGGTATCTTGGGTATTGAGTTCTCCCAATATGCGCTAGCCAATTTCGTTGGGCAGGCCGCCTTAGCCTGTATCTTGCTAGATGGTGGTTTACGTACGTCTTTTAAATCGTTTCGAGTAGGGCTAAAACCTGCGATTACGCTGGCCACGTGGGGTGTGTTGGTCACGGTCATGGTGCTAGGGGTATTTGTTACTTGGCTGCTCGATGTCGATTGGCGCTTTGGTCTACTGATGGCAGCGATTGTCGGCTCGACCGATGCAGCAGCGGTATTTTCTCTATTACGTAATGGCGGCGTCAAGCTTAACGACCGTGTACAAGCAACGCTTGAACTTGAGTCTGGTGCCAACGATCCCTTGGCTATTTTATTAGTTACTGGCTTGATTGCCCTAAATGTTGATCCTGATGGTCAGACAGTGTTCGGCTTTTTAGTTTTATTACTACAGCAGCTGAGCTTTGGGCTAGGTATGGGCTTATTGTTCGGTTATTTCCTATCCCGATTATTGCCCAAGGTACATTTGGCAGAAGGCATGTACGCTATTTTGATTCTCTCAGCTGGCTTGGCTGTGTTCGCCGCGACCAACCTCATTGGCGGCAGTGGGTTTTTGGCGGTATACCTCACTGGTGTGTTAATCGGTAACCATAAGGTACGTTCAACAGAGCATGTCATGCGAGTGATGGACAGCTTTGCTTGGTTGTCTCAGGCAGTGCTATTTGTGGTATTAGGGCTGCTAGTCACTCCGTCAAACGTCCTCAATGTCTGGCATTATTCGGTTGCGATCGCACTCTTTATGATCTTTGTGGCACGTCCTATTGCCGTCTATACCAGCGTAAAACCATTCAAATTTAAAGACAGAGAGATTGGGTTTATCTCTTGGGTTGGTTTGCGCGGTGCAGTACCTATTACCTTGGCGATTTTACCGGTCATGGCTGGGATAGATAACGCCTTTATGCTGTTTGATATTGCCTTTGGCGTCGTGGTTCTGTCGTTGATTTTGCAAGGCACAACCATCCCTACGATGGCCAATCTGTTTAAGGTACGTATTCCAACCAATAAAGATCCGAAAGAAGAACATGAGGTCTGGGTGTCCGATAAGGCCAGTATCACGCTGTATGAGTTTGAGGCAAAGTCGGGCGCATTTGCCATTGGGCGTCATCCTATGGGTATCTCCAAAGGTATCAATCCAGATGAAATCAGTGTATTTTCGCTAGTCCGTAATCAGCAAATCGTAGTAGTCGATGACAATACAAAGCTAAAATTCGGCGACAGTGTCTGGTATGCCATGAGAGGTAATCACGCGAGCAAAATCGCCAAGATTTTTAATGACACGACATTAGATCGCAAAGCTATCGATGACTTCTATGGCGATTGGTTGCTATCACCGAGTGTTAAGCTTGGAGACTTGCCATTTTTTACAGGAATTATGGCGTCTGAGACACTGGTAAAAACACTTAAAACGTCCGATGAAGACAGCGCAAAAAACATGTGGGAGCAGACGGTGGCCGAGTACGTAAAATCACATTTAGGTACCGCGCCAGTGTCGGGCGATACCGTTGTGGTGAGTGACGAGTGGTCATTGGTCATTAAGGAAGTCGATGACAAAGGGAAGCTAAGAACCATTGGTCTAAAGTACCAACAACCGTCTGCAATAGTGTAATAAACCTAGTGGTATCTTATAATAAGTTCATCATCTTATTCAAAAAATCAGCCGCTTGTTTAGGCTGATTTTCTCGATATGCCCAATGGTGCTCGACATCATAGCTTGCCTCATCAGGCAGCAGTATTTTCATCAGTCCCATACCCTCATAACGCTTCGCTAAATCACGCGGCAAGTAGCCAACATGGTGACCTGCAAGGATAAGCTGGGCTGTCGCCTCCATATGATAAGTAGTCGCGCTTAATGTCTTGGGGCGAATATGATTGATATGATGCTCTACCACATAGCCTCTTTTTATCCACGGATAGTTCTGTTCTAAATCATCAAAAGTTAATCCGTCTGAGTTGTAAAACAATCTATGTTCGCGTCCACAGCAGACCACTTGTTTTTCAACAAATGCTGGCTTAAAGGTCAGTAAAGGTGGAAAGCTGCCAAAATAACCCACGCCAATGTCACTCTCGTTACTTAAGAGCTTTTCTAACATGCTCTCAGGGCTTTGTACGTCGATAGAAAAGTGTATTAACGGGTTATTACGGTAGCTGTTGGCTAGACGTTGTCTAAGCGCATCATAAAAAAACTTGGGCATCTGATCAATCAAGCAAAGCCTGATGTGCCCGCCGTGAACTGAGTCTAATTGCTTAATATAATGCAGCTGATGTTGAAAGCTGGCGACTGATTCGGTAAAGCCCAAACATGCCTCATACACCGCCGCACCGTCCTCTGTGAGCTTAAATCCTGCTCGACCACGATGACACAGCGTCATGCCTAAGCGATCTTCTAAGTGGGTTAAGTGTCCACTGATTACAGAAGTAGTGACATTCAAACGTGACTGAGCGGCCGTCACGCCTTGACACTCTACGATAGCCATAAAGCTGCGTAGTGTTTTGATGTCTATCTTTATCAGTTCATCCAATATCAAAAGCGGCTCCTTATTTATTAAATCAATATCATCTTTTTTTAATCGATACTACCTTTCATAAACTTCTGATAGTGACCTATAAGCGCACTTTACTACGAAAAAATAGAAGTTTACTTCTAAATTTTACCATGGTTCCTTCTCTTATATTTATGTATTGTCAATGGCATGTAGCAAATTGTGTACTTAAACCAAATAGAACAAGGAAGTAACTTATGACATTCAATCAACCATTAAGCGGCAATGATATGCCAAGATTTGGCGGTTTCGCTTCTATGATGCGTCTGCCAACTCAAGCCGATGCTGAAGGGTTAGATGTGGCGTTCGTTGGCGTACCTTTAGATATTGGTGCATCCAACCGTAGCGGTGCAAGATTGGGTCCTAGACAGATTCGTGATGAGTCAAGAATGATTCGTCCCTACAATGTGGCCACTCGTGCTGCGCCTTTTGAGTCATTACAAGTCGCTGACATCGGCGATGTGCCTATCAATACGTTCAATCTGCTAAAAAGCGTTGATATCATCGAAAAATTCTATACCGATAAAATCGTCAAACACGGCGCGATTCCTCTAACACTAGGCGGCGATCATACTATCGCGTTACCTATCCTGCGTGCCCTTGCCAAAAAACATGGCCCTGTCGGTATGGTACATATCGATGCTCATGCTGATATCAATGATGATATGTTTGGCGAAAAAATCGCGCATGGTACGCCGTTCCGCCGCGCTGTCGAAGAAAACCTAATTGATGGCAATCGTGTGGTACAGATTGGTCTACGTGGTACAGGCTATAGCGCTGAAGAGTTTGACTGGTCAACTGAGCAAGGATTCCGCGTGGTACCTGCTGAGGAGTGCTGGTATAAGTCGCTAACACCGCTCATGGCGGAAGTACGTGAAAAGCTAGGTGATGGTCCTGTCTATTTGAGCTTTGATATCGACGGTATTGATCCTGCCTTTGCCCCAGGAACGGGTACTGCTGAAATCGGCGGCTTGACCTCTACTCAAGGTATCGAAATCATTCGCGGTATGCGTGGTCTAGATGTGGTGGGTGGGGACTTAGTTGAAGTATCACCACCTTATGATCCATTCGGTAACACCTCGGTATTGGCAGCGAACTTATTGTTCGAGATGCTATGTATCCTGCCAGGCGTACGCTATGACGACAAGGTTAAGGCGGTTTACTAGTCGTTATGTATCAACATGATAACCATAAAAGGAATGGGTTATTAACAGTCTCTTATTGGTTAGATGTGGAGTATAGAGTAGCTTTATCGGCACCAGTGCAATGACTGGTATTAATATAACTCAGTTAAGGAAGACGCTAATGAGTAAACCTTCTTCATTTTTTGGTCAAGATACGCTTTCTCCAAATGAAGCTGGACACAGTTTGGGTTCAATTGGTACGTTTGCGCTGTGGTTTGGTGCCAATATCGTAGTCACGACCATCTTAACTGGGATGTTGTTGGTACCAGATCTACGATTTACCACTGCTATTACGACCGTACTCATTGGTTCTTTAATCGGTGCAATTCCACTGCTTTTGGTTGGTTTGATGGGCCAGCGTACCGGTTTGCCATCGATGGCTTTAACACGTAGAGCTTATGGACCACTTGGTAGCCAGTTGATTTCACTGGTAAACATGGGTGTGCTCATTGCGTGGAGCTGTATTCAGGCGCTGCTCGCTGGCATGAGTCTGAACTACGCGATTGAAGCGACCACGGGTTATAGCAATCTGCCACTGTTTGTGATCTTGTGCGAGACAGTCGTGGTGCTAATTGTGCTACGTGGTCACCTCGGTATTGAGCTTGTTGAACGTTGGGCGGCACTAGCCATGGCAGGTCTGACTGTTGTCGTGCTTTATCAACTTAATCAACATTATGATGTATCGACACTGTTTGAGATGCCAGTTGAATCACGTAATGGTATTACGTTAGGTATTGCATTTGATATCGTCATTGCTACTGCATTCTCTTGGATGTCTTCGGCAGCTGATTACAACCGTAACTGTAAGACTTCAAAGATTGCCGTATGGGGTACTTACTTTGGCTACATCATGGCGGCTATCGTTGCGATGGGTTTGGGTGCGACGATATCAGGGCTGTCTATCTTAAACGGTATGGAACAGACTTACGATCCGACTCGTCTGCTTGCTGACTTTGGTTTTGGCCTGCCCGCTGCGCTAGTTATCTTCTTTTCAGTCATGACAACCAACGTAATGGCAGTCTATAGCGCAACGCTATCCTGCATGAACATCGCTCCTAACATGAGCTTTTGGAAACCTGCACTTATCATTGGCTTGGTCACTATCTTTGGGGCGCTGATACCAGGTATTTTAGACCAGTTCCAAAACTTTTTATTGATTGTAGGTGCACTATTTATCCCAGCATTTTCAGTCATGATTGTCGATTATTACCTTGTTGGTCAAGAGAGCTATACCGCAAAGCTGCTTGATTCTACTAAACAGTTAGGCCGTCCTACTGCAAAGATTGCTATCTCAGCATATCTAATCGGTGCAGCGCTCGCCGCATACTGGACTCTGATAGCGCCTCCATCTTTCGGTGCTTCATTACCTGTCTTTATTATTACTGGTGGACTTTACTGGTTAGGTGCGACTCTGTTTACTCGTCCTAATAGAGCTGTTACTTCAGCTCAAAAGGAGCCATCATTATGAAATTGATGATTGCTCAAACCAGCCCTTTACTGGCTGAAGCGACGGCCAATCTAGAAGCTTTAGAGTCGCTTTGTCGCCTAGCAGTAGAGGCAAAAGTAGATCTGCTTGCGTTGCCAGAGCTTGCATTTACAGGCTACAACATCTTTAAGCATCTTGATCGCTTAGCGCAAACTATTGATGGTCCAATTGTCACTGAGGCAGCGAGACTTGCTAAGAAATATAACTTGCATCTATTGTTTGGTCTTGCTGAGCGCCAGTCTAATGGTGAGTTAAGCAACTCTGCCATACTGCTAGATGACAATGGGCAACACCTTGCGACTTATAACAAGCGTCACTTATGGGATCGTGAAAACGAGTTCTTTACAGCAGGTAAAAAATTCTGCGTGGTTGATACTCGATTTGGCAAATTGGGTTTAATGATTTGCTACGATAATGAGTTCCCAGAGGTGGCAAGAGCACTGGCACAAGCGGGGGCAGAGGTCATACTGTCACCGACAGCAAATATGCTGCCAAATGCAGAGCGTCAAGTACTGCAAATCCGCGCTCGTGCCATGGACAATCAATGCTTTGTTGCTTGTATCAACCGCTCAGGCGTAGAAGATACCCTTCATTACTGTGGCAATAGCATCGTCGCTGGTCCCGATGGTGAGGTAATCGGAAGGCTTGGTTTGACAGCTGGCACGATGATAGTAGATATCGATCTCGCCCGTATTGATGAGAGTCGCACGCACCAAAATTATCTTAAGGACCTGCGTGTTCTTAAAGATACTCATGTCGTTAATGGAGCTGACTTATGAGTGAGCAGTCATTATCTCGAATCAAACCAGAAAACTGGTATCGAACCACTACGCTCAGTGACGGAATCACACTTATTGATGAGCCATGGATTAAACCGTTTTTCCGCTGTAATTTGTGGCACGTACGGGGTAGCGAACGCGATTTATTAGTAGATTTTGGGTTAGGTGCTGTACCATTGCGCCGCCATGTCGCTTTGCTCGCTGATCGCGATATCGTTGGTGTAGCCAGTCACACCCATTTTGACCATATTGGCGCAGCAAATGAGTTTGACTGCTGTCATGTCCATTCTGCTGAAGCACACATCTTAGCTGAGCCAGACAATGCTCGTACTTTGGCAGATATGTTTGTTAACGATGAGATGTTTGACGCGCTACCGCCTGAACCTTATGCCCATTACGGCTATAAAATTGCTGCACCAGCGAAAATTATGCAGCTTGAAGATGGTGACGTGATTGATTTGGGCAATCGTCAATTTGAAGTAATTCATACGCCGGGTCATTCTCCAGGTGGTATCGCCTTGTGGGAAGCTGCTAGCGAAACGCTGATTTCTGGTGACCTTATCTATGATGGCCCATTAATTGAAGATACATGGCACAGCAATATGTCTGACTACGCTAAAAGCATGCGCCGCTTAAATGCACTGCCGGTGCGAGTCGCTCATGGTGGTCATTTTCCTAGCTTTTCAGGTAAACGCTTAAACATCATGATTGATGATTGGTTACGGCACCATGACTTGTAATGAATAGCACTCAATAACGATTAAAAATAAACCATTGGCCAATATAAAAATTTTAACTTAATACTAATTATATTTTTCAGGATGACTGACCCATGACCCAATTGACGCAAACGCCTTCTTCTTTGTCTGACACATTAACATTGACCTGTGGTGAGCTATTGGTGCAGTGGCTAGAGTATTATGGTGTAGAGACCGTTTTTGGTATCCCTGGTGTGCACACGGTAGAGCTGTATCGCGGTCTACCTAATACCAATATTCGTCATGTGACACCGCGTCATGAACAAGGTGCTGGGTTTATGGCGGATGGCTACTACCGTGCCTCTGGCAAGATTGGCGTGTGCTTTATCATCACTGGCCCTGGTATGACCAATATCATGACGGCGATGGCGCAAGCACTGGCTGATTCGATACCGATGTTGGTCATCTCTAGTGTCAATAAAGTCAAAGACACGGGTAGTGGCGAAGGGCATTTACATGAGCTTCACGATCAGCAAGGCATGATTAGTAAAGTAGCATTGACGAGTAAGACTATTTGGCAACCTGAATCGCTACCGAAAGTCATTGCAGAAGCTTTTGCCTTATTTAACGGTGCACGTCCGGGGCCAGTACATATTCAGCTGCCTATCGATATCATCACCGCTGATGCTAGCCACGTTGCTAAGCCGCCTAGTTTAAATGCTGTAGCAAATAGCGAAGCTGGTACAAATAGCTTGAGCCTACCACAGGTCACAAGACCACTGCCGAATCCTACGCAATTAGACCTAATCGTACAGTCATTAAAGACCGCAAAAAATCCTGTAATACTTTATGGGGGCGGCTGTGTCGATGTCGATCACGATGCACAGCGATTGGCAGAGTTGATAGATGCGCCAACGTTTTTGACGATTAATGCCAAAGGTTTGCTGCCACCTGGTCATCCGTTAAGTTTGGGTAGCAACCAGTCATTAGACGCAGGCCGAGCCGTGATTACCGAGGCGGATTGGGTATTAGCGATTGGGACTGAGCTTGGTGAGACTGACTATGACGTGTTCTTTAATGGTGGGTTTAAAATAAACGGTACGCTGGTACGTATCGACTGTGATGCCCAGCAATTGCAGCGTCCATTTAGAGCGGATATCGCGGTACTGTCCGATGCGCAGATGGCGATTAGTGGTCTATGTAGCCGCCTAGAAAATCAGACATTCGATCATCAAGCACTGTCACGAGTAAACGAAGCAAAGCAGGCCATCTTGAAGGATGTAACGACAGACTTTGCGGGTCAAAATGCCTTACTAAAGCTGATCAGAGATGAAGTGGAAGACGTCATTTTCGTTGGTGATTCAACGCAGCCTGTCTATAGCGGTAACCTTGGTCTTGAAGCCTTGGCGACGCGTAAATGGTTTAACTCATCGACGGGTTTTGGCACATTAGGTTATGGGTTGCCTGCCGCTATCGGGGCAATGATTGGCTCAAATCTACCCGTCGTCAGTCTAATGGGTGACGGCGGTATTCAATTTACGATTGCCGAGCTTATCTGCGCGGCCGAGCTTGAGCTATCATTGATTGTTTTGCTATGGAACAACCAAGGCTACGGTGAGATTCGTCGTTATATGGAAGAGGGCGGTTTACCACTAATTGGCGTCAATATCAAAACGCCAAACTTTGAGCCACTAGCAGCAGGGTTTGGGGCTGGCTATCGTAGAATCACTGATAAGCAGCAATTGCTAGACGCATTAAAGACAGACACAAAGGGTAAACAACCAATCATTTATGAGATTGATGAAGCGGACGACTTTCTAAAAGAAATGGCTGAGACAGTGACTTATTTTAGTTAAAGTAATACTGGCGCTAATGCCACGGATAATCACGAGACCGATAGTCACAGTTCTAAAAAACGACAAAAAAATGACAAACGCTGGTTACGCAAGGAAAGACGTTCATGACGCCCAATGCTAGAGAAATGTCAGAAAGTAGACATGAGCAAATGCCGCGTTTGTTGACGGAGCTTGCTGCTGTCGTTGGTACGACCAATGTATTGACAAAACCTAGCCAACAGCAGTCTTATGTACAAGGTACGATTGAGGCTGTCACAGACGCGCCCTTAGCAGTTGTGATACCGCATTCTCTTGTGGCACTATGGCGCGTCATTAATATCTGTGCCGCTGCCGATGTGATTATCATTGCTCAAGCGGCCAATACAGGCCTAACAGGTGGCTCAACACCGAATGGAGATTATGACAGGCCACTAGTCGTAATCTCTATGCAGTTATTGGGCGGCGTGCATTTACTCAACGATGCAGCAGAGTTGATCGCTTTGCCCGCTGCCACCCTTCAGCAATTAGAGTCTACGCTTGCGCCATTAGGCCGTGAGCCGCATTCCGTATTGGGCTCTAGTTGCGTGGGTGCATCAGTGATAGGCGGCATCTGCAATAGCTCAGGCGGGATGCTAGTGCAGCGTGGACCTGCCTACACTGAGATGGCGTTATTTGCTAGACGTAATACATCAGGAGCGTTTGAGTTAATCAATCATCTAGGACTGGATTTGGGTTCGCATCCAGAGGAAATGCTAGAGAACCTACAAGCTGGTACATTTAGCGAAGCGTTAGATAGCACGAGTGACAGTAAAGCCTGTACCAACCATTATTATCAACATAAAGTCCGTGATTGTGAGGCAGAAACGCCTGCTAGATTTAACAACGATCCCAACGGTCTGTATGAAGCGTCTGGTTCAGCTGGCAAGGTCATTGTATTTTCGGTGAGGGTAGCGACCTTTGCCAAACCTAAGCAAGAGCAAACGTTTTATATTTCGACCAACGACGCTGATATCTTGACCACACTTAGAAAACAATGGTTAAAAAGCGAGTTGAAATTGCCTGTGTTGGCAGAGTATATGCACAAAGACTATAACGACATCACGATGCACTATGGTCGAGACACTTGTCTGAGTATGCGTAAGCTTCCTGCCAGCAAGATAGGGTCGCTGTATCGACTGCAAGCAAAGGTTGGCTACTATCTGGATAAGTGGCATCTTCCAAAGACACTGCCAGATCGGATATTACAGATGACATCTAGGTTTATGCCACCGTCATTACCAGCCACTTTGAATGCGCAGGCACTCTCGTATAAATACCATTTGATTATAAAAGTCGCAGATGGTTTTGTTAACGACTTTGATAATGGCATTAATAAAAATTCAGATAAAGATTCTAATAAAACTGATGGCAACAATATCGCTGCTGCGCAGGATTTTTTGCAAAATCATATGCAGCAGTATCAAGGTGCGTTGCATGTATGCACAGAGCTTGAATCGCAATCACTGTTGGTATTTCGCAGTGCCGCAACCGCTGCCATGTTTCGTTATCATAATTTAAATCAAGACAAATTTGGCGAGCTGCTATCGACCGATATTGCCTTACCTAGAAATGCTGTAGATTGGGACGAGACTCTACCTGAACATTTACAAGAACAAGTCAGCAAAACTTTTTATTTGGGGCATTTTTTCTGTCATGTCATGCACCAAGACTATTTATTGAAACCTAAGACCAATGCCAAGCAATTCAAGGATGAACTGCTAGCATTTTATGATAAGCGTCATATTGAGTATCCTGCTGAGCACAATGTGGGGCATGCATATCCTGCTAAAACTGAGCTACATTATTTTTATAAAAAACTGGATCCAACCAATTCGCTTAACCCAGGTATTGGTCAGACAGAGAAATGGAAAAACTGGCAATCATCGCCCATCAAGGAGAAATTAAATGACGAGTTATATGGATAAGTCGCAGCAGCCGATTTTAGGGAATAATACGGTCGATCCAGAAACGCCAAAAGCAGGACAGTGGCGTGCAGCAATGTGGAAGTTTTTGTTGTTTTCAGCATTGGGTATTGCGTTATTTATCATACCGTTTGAGTGGGATGGTAAAGTCACGATCTTATTGGGTGTGTTGACCGATACGCTACAATCCGCCTTAGGTGGTTTGGTGACCTATATCACGATGGCGCTCGTGACGATATCCTTTTTTGGTGCACTAGCAGTCAAAGTATTGAAGCCAAATCTAAATGAAGGTTCGCTCGCTAAAAAACTCTTTGATATTGAGTGGTTTTGGCTTGCTATCCGATTTTTAGGCATGGCATTTGTTTGGATGATTTTTCTACAAGTTGGCCCCGAGTTTATTATCAACCGTAATACGGGCGGTGTCATTTTTGAAGATTTGATTCCTGTCTTAATTCCGTTGTTCTTCTTTGCCATTTTATCGCTGCCATTTTTGACTGATTTCGGCTTGATGGAGTTTTTGGGTACGTTAGCCAGTAAAGTATTTATCAAGCTCTTCAAACTGCCTGGTCGTTCTGCTGTCGATGCGATGTCTTCTTGGTTTGGTGCAGCGTCTATCGGCCTGCTAGTCACTATGCAAGAGTATGACAAAAGCTTCTATAGCCAGCGTGAAGCTGCCATTATCGCGACCACTTTTTCCGTCACTTCTATCGCCTTTACCTATGTAGTGGCAAAAACCATCGGCGTGGACAATAACTTCGTCTTCTTTTATCTGACCATTGCGCTAACCGGTTTTATCGCTGCGATTATCATGCCGCGCATACCACCATTATCACTCAAGCCTGATACGTATCACTCGGGCAAAAGTATGCTAGATGAAGGCATCCCTGCTGAATATACAACGTACCAGTGGGCGGTCAATCGTGCCGTCACTCGCGCGCATTCTATGCCTAGCTTAGGTAAAGTGTTCAAACGCAGCGTACATAATCTGTTTGATATCTATTTGGGACTAATTCCAGTAACGTTCGCTATCGGTACGATTGGTCTTGGTTTAGCAGAGTACACGCCTGTCTTTAATTGGATTGCGACACCGCTTGTACCAGTACTTGAATGGTTACAGATTCCAGAAGCGGCCAAAGCTGGCCCGGCCATGATTATGGGCTTTGCAGATATGTACTTGCCAGCATTGGTCGGTAAAAGCATTGAAAGTGAGATGACACGTTTCATCGTTGGTGCTGCCTCAATTACTCAGATTATCTACATGTCTGAAGTCGGTGCGCTGATTTTGAAGTCAAACATTAAGCTAAATGTATTAGAGCTATTTTTAATCTTTATCCTTCGTACGCTTATCAGCTTGGTAGTAATTACGTCTGTGGCGCATCTACTGTATTAGTGGCGTGTCTAGTATTCACAAGGCATCTAGCCTGACAATGATATGCAAAAATATGCAAATGGTCGGTTTTTCTGTAGTCAGTTAAACCGACCATTTAGCCAATCACATTACGGACGTTACGTACATAAAGACAATTTGATCAAAAATATAAGGCGACTGACCATTATGGAAATGCTGAACTCTACAGACTTAACCAGAGAAACTGCCATACAAACGGCTCAAAATGAAGTTGTACTCAATGCCGCTTATATCAATGGTGATTGGGTTACGATTGAAGCATCTGAGACCGATTCTAACCATTCAAATAACCATGCGTTGTATGATCCAAATTCAGGCGAGGTGATCGCAACGACGCGCTTATGCACCAGTGCCCATGTAGAGCAGGCAGTAGAAGCGGCTGATGAAGCCTTTGCTGGCTGGTCACAGACTAGTGTAAGTGAGCGTGCCCGCTATCTAAATGCAATTGCAGAATCTATGGAGCAGCAATTCGATAAGTTGGTTGGGCTGTCTGTATTAAACAACGGCAAGCCAATTGAAGAAGCAAAGATAGACGTAGGGGACGCTATTGCCTGCTATCGCTACTATGCCAATCTCATCACAGAGCAGGCAACATGGTCTAAAGTATCAACGCTTGAATCGGGTATTCATTTGTTAAAGACATACTCGCCAGTGGGTATTTGTGCGCTGATTACCCCTTGGAACTTCCCAATGGTAACGACCTCTTGGAAGTTGGCACCTGCGCTAGCGGCAGGTTGTACTGTGCTATTGAAACCGTCTGAGGTGACATTATTACCAGAGCTTATGCTAGGTAATATCTTATCTGAGATAGGCTTGCCAAAAGGGGTGGTTAATATTTTACCGGGTGCTGCGCAAGTGGGCACTGCTATGACCAGTCATCCATTGATTGACAAAGTATCGTTTACTGGCAGTAATATAGTTGGTGAAAAGGTGATGGTTCAAGCAGCAAAAGGCATCAAAGACATTAGCCTAGAGTTGGGTGGCAAGTCTGCTATTATGGTCTGCGCAGATGCTGATATTGATTATGCTTGTGATTTAATCATTGGTGGCATATTTACCAATGCAGGTCAGATATGCTCGGCCACGTCGCGTTTGGTTGTCCATCAAGATATCGCTACACAGCTGTTTGACACATTAAAAGTCAAAACGGAAAGTTTGCAGATTGGTGATGGTTTTGCGACAGAGACGCAGATGGGTCCATTGGTGAGCGAGCAGCAGCTGAACCAAGTTAAGAAATTCTTTGATATTGCGACAGCTGAAAATCTAAATTGCTTAACCGGCGGTCAGTTATTAGAAGCATCTGGCTATTTTGTAACGCCAACTGTCTATACGAATGTGCCAACGACCAGCCAATTATGGATGGAGGAAGTGTTTGGGCCTGTATTAGTCTGTGCAACCTTTACTGACGACGCAGAGGCTATCCGTTTAGCTAATGATAGCAAGTTTGCTCTAGCAGCTACTATTGTGAACGCCGATGAGACTGCCGCACTCGAGATGGCGTTACAAATCAAAGCCGGGCATATCTGGATTAACGAGCAACAAATCGTACTGCCAGAAGCAGGCTGGGGCGGGTTCAAACACAGCGGTATTGGCCGTGAGTTGGGCGGTGATGGTTTGTCCGCTTATCAGAAGAGCAAACACGTATTACTGACCGATTAATTGGATTTTTAACTAGATTATCACTAGCCACTGTAGAGACCATTTACTAGCTATCAGCATGACTGTTGAATTATTGTAGAGTGATTGTTGATAGTTAAGTCGCGCTCTAGCATTACGTTTGTTTACCAGACCGTTTCTTATATTAACTTTACTGTCGCACCCATTCAGGATAAAATTGAGCAATCATTCAAGTTTTATAGCCGTGCCCATTTTTATATGAGGTCACGGCTTTTTAAATGGGGCACATTATGTCACGCACCGCACTTTACAACCGTCATGACGCCTTGGAGCGTGCGCTACAGCTTTTTTGGCAAAAGGGCTTTCATGCCACATCTCTAAAAGACATCGAGCAAGCGCTCGATATGCGCCCAGGCAGTATCTATGCCGCTTTTGGTAATAAAGAAGGCCTATTTCAAGAAGCGCTAGAATACTATGCACGTTTAGGTCTGACCGAGCTTGAGCGAGTATTAAGCCATCATGAAACGCCTTTATTAGGACTAGCCGCTTATATACGTCAGCTTGGCGGGATTCGTGATAAGGCGTTACCGAGCCGAGCCTGTATGTTGGTCAAAAGCTTACTAGAGCTGGGCGCGCGTGAGCAGACAGCGTTAACCAAGGTAGAAATGCTGCTGGCAGGTATGGAGACGCGTTTTATAGAATGCTTTAAGGAAGCGCAGAATGTCTGTGAGATGGATAGTGAGCTTGATCCGGTTAGACTTGGTCGCCGTCTACAAGCAGAAGTTATGGGGCTGCGTGCCTTTGCCCAGCGTGACATAGAGAGCTCGACGGTACACGCCCTTGCCGAAGATATGGCTTTATCTATAGAAGCACTGCGACTCGATGATTCGGTAAATGCTTAGCGGTATGATGGCTGGGTTTTGATACGGCGTATATCTCTAGGCGCTTACTTGGTAGATTCGAGCTTTTTGAGAGTATGATACCCACCATGTATACGAGTGAAAATAGTAACAGCGCAGGCAGTAGCAAAGATACCAGCAAGTAGCACAAAATGCTGAGGCCAAATACAGAGAGCGATAAAAAGAGCAATGGTCTCGGTGCCTTCTGTAAGACCGTTGAGGTAATAAAAGCTCTTATATTTAAACTGCGGCTTGTCTAATTGAAACTTTTCTGCAGAAATCGCAAAGGCCAAAAAGCTCGAACCTGTCCCAATAAATGCCGCTAACAACAAGGCACCTGCAATAGCGTTTTGCGCAGGGTTGGCCAAAATAAACCCAAGTGGCACAGCGGCATAAAACAAAAAATCGAGGGTTATATCTAAGTAGCCGCCAGCGCTAGAGCTTTGCTTTGCGTAGCGTGCCATTGCGCCATCAAGTCCATCAAAGATACGATTCAATATTATCGCTGCCAGTGCGCCATACCATAGCTCAAACGCGAGTAGTGGTAATGCCAACATACCAACCAAGAATCCAGCTACCGTAAGCTGATCAGCCGTAATACCGAGCTTATGCAATGTCGCTACTATTGGGGTTAGCAGCGGCTTGATCACGGGCGTAATAAACTTGTCTAACATGCGAGCTGCCTTTTATATTTTGCTTATTTTGGTACTTTGATTGGGTATTTAGCGTTGATATTTGACTCTGATGTCCAAAACTATTGTCCTACATAAATAACTTTACCATTGGCTGCTTCAGCGTCGCTTTGGTCGTGCGTGACCATAATAGCAGGCAACTTATGAGTACGAATCTGATCGAATACCAATTGCCGTGTATCCATTCTCAACTGAGTATCAAGTTTGCTAAACGGCTCATCAAGTAGTATCGCTTTGGGTTCACTCAGCAGCGTGCGTAGTAGGGCAACACGTGCTTGTTGACCACCTGATAAGTTATCAGGATGACGATCTCCCATCCCTTCTAAGCCCACTTGCGCTAAAGACTGCGCTATTTTCTCAACCCGCTGTTTTTTGTTTCCTTTTGGCATGGCAAAAGCAATATTGCCTGCGACGGATAGATGCGAAAACAGCAGTGCGTCTTGATACAGAACACCAATACGGCGCAAATGCGCAGGCAGGTGAGTCACGTTCTCATCGTTTAACCAGACAGTACCCGTCGCGGTAAAATCGCTCGCCAAAGTGCCTGTTAGCCAGTTTAGTAAGCTGGACTTGCCACTACCAGAAGGGCCCATCACGGTTAGGATATCACCACCAGCGATGTGCTCATTGATACTCAATAGCTGCTCGTTTTGACGAAACAGCTGTAAGTCATTTATCTGTAGAGATGATGGCATCAGGAACCCTTTATTTGTGTTTTTCACGACTAATTATTTTAATGTTTGATAACGTTTGCTTTTGTTTATGACCAGCCTGCTACCGAGCACCACTTCTAAAAAAGTACTTGGGTAGCATCCAAGCTAATATAAAACCGATGAGCGGTAGCGCCATTTGCATAATCGCATAAACAGCACTGGTACGCCGACTGGCACCATTTGCCAGTGTCACCGCTTCTGTTGTGATAGTGGCAATACGTCCGCCACCCGCCAATAGAGTTGGCAAATACTGACCAAAGCTGATTGCTAGACCGAGAGCAATGGCAATCAAAATAGGAGCAAATAGCTGCGGCAGCTTTATCTGAAAGAATACCTTGATAGGAGCAGCGCCAAGGCTAGCGGCCACATGAGCGAAACGTGAGTCTAAGCGTCGATAGCTACTGGCCAATGATAAAAACACGTACGGTAGCACGAATAAAAGATGGGCAAATGCCACATTAAAAAATTCTGATTGATGATTGGCCAACTGCTGCAACCATACCAAGCCAAACAAGAAAGCAATACTTGGCACCAAGAGCGGTAAGTAAATAATAAAACTAGTGAAGTGTGACAATGGCTTAGCACTCAGTTGCTCAGCTTCCAAGCATAGCAAAGTCAGAAAAACAGCAAAGGCAGTACTGACGGCCCCAATGCTAAGCGTATTGACCAATGGTGTGCTCATTTGGGTAAAGGCACTTTGAAAGTGTAATAATACGAATTGCTCTGGTAGCATCGCTGGAAACCGCCAAAATCCTGCAAATGCCCATAATACAAGGCCAGCGAGTGACATGAGCATAAAGCCAATCACACCTACGGTAAGTATGGCGGTGACTTTTTGCCAGATAGTATCTGCATAATGACGTTTGCCATTGACTGACGAAACACTAAATATTGCCTTGATCGTTTTTTCGCCGCCTAGCCAAAAGGCGACTAAACCTGCTGTCAATACGAGTTGTAATAATGCGCCTGCTGATGCCTTGATACGCAATGTCAGGTCAACATCGTTAAACCATTGTATGATAGAGACAGCAAGCGTTGGTGGTGTGTTAGGGCCCAATATCAACGGCATCTCAACGCTCGCACTGGCATAGGCCAATACGGCCAAAATCGGTAAACGTAAAAAAGGATATAATAGGGGCAAGACCGCCTTAAAGAAAGCAGTAATTGGGTAATAACCAAGATTGAGCGCGACGGTATACTGTTGGCGCAATTTTTTACCAAGCTCAGGTTGAGCCAGCGCGCCCAGTGCCATTAATAATAAAAAAGGCAGCTCTTTTAAGGTTAAACCCAAGATGATGCTGATACCGTATGGGTCATGCGGAAACATACCATCGGGTGCCATCTCCCAACCAGTTAGCCACGGGGAGATGAGCCGTGCAAACATACCTGACGGCGCAATCAAAAACCCAACGGCAATGGCTGCAGCTGCATGAGGAATGACCAAGATGGGGCTTAATAAATGCTCAATACGCTGCAACCAAACACTGTTAAAGAACGCGGCCAATATCATCAGGGCAATGACAAAAGCGAGTAGGGTGCTGATAAGTCCTGTAGCCAGACTTAACGCAGCCATTTGCGTGATGCCAGGCGTTTGCCACAGGTCTATAAACCCTTGCAGATTCAAGGTTGTTTTTTCTAGGGCAGGAAGCCAGCTCAGAGCAGGCAACAGTACACAGATGAGGCCACAGAGTACCGGTAATATTAGTATGAGAATTAAGAGTTTGGGGCTAAAAGACACGATACGCGTAAACAGGTCTTTTTTCTCAAGCGTAATAGGCTTAGGTTTATCACCTTTTTTCGTTATTTTGTCAAAACCTTGGCTCATGGACTCACCCCATAACGTGCTTGCCAGCCTTGCTGGATGGCCTCTACCCAACTTGGATGCGGCTCGCTTACCGTGCGTTTGACACTATCAAAGGGCAGGGCACTTGGATGGGGCTGTTTGGTTTTGAATAATGCTTGTTGTGCAGGGCTAAGTGTAGATTGGACCAGTACGCTTTTGTCACCCCATACCGAAGGGGTTTGTTTTTTTGCTTGGGCTTCTGGGCTCATCAAAAAGTTGGCTACTAATTGTGCCGCCTGAGGATGGCTAGCGTTATAAGGGATAGCGACAAAATGAGTATTGCTTAAGCTGCCGTCACTCATGGCATAGCTGCGAATGCTTTCGGGTAAGTCATAACGCTGCACGGCCGCAGGAACCTCTGGTGCCGAAAAGGTAAAGGCGAGACTCAGCTCCGTATCATCGACCAAGCGCCGCATCTGCGCACCTGTCTGTACGAACTGCTCGCCATTACGCCATAAGGTTGGATGAAAGCCATCTAAAAACGCCCATAGCGGATCTAATACGAGCGCGGTGTTTTCTTCAGTGGCAGGCAAGTTAAGCTGTGCGCTAGTGTTTTTACCCGTTTGAGCGTCTTGTTGCTCATGCAGCATGACTAAGACATATTTTAAGAAACTCATACCCAAAAAATCAGGCGGTTTGGGATAGCTAAAGCGGCCAGGGTTTTGTGCTGTCCAAGCGGTTAACTCAGTTAGGGTTGTTGGCGGTTTACTGGTCGATAGGCTGTCGTAATAGAACGTCAGAGAGGCTTGTCCCCATGGTGCTTCCATGCCGTTGGTCGGCACACCAAAGTCGAAATTTACGGTTGGATTATTCTCTGGGTCAGTCAACGCAAAATTGGGCAGCTTGTTTGCCCATTGTTTAAGTAATAACGAGTTTTCACTCATGGTGGCAAAGTTAGCACCATTAATCCAGACCAAATCAACACTACCTTGATCGTCATTATGGGCGGATTTTTCTGCGAGTACCCGACTGACTGCTTCACTGGTGTCGCTTAATTTGACATGGACTAAGTTGATATCATATTTATCATCGACTTGATCGGCGATCCATTGTAGATAGGCGTTAATCTGTGGGTCACCGCCCCATGCATAAAAGTAAACGTCTTGATTGCTGCCTTGGGCTTCTATCTGCTGCCAAGGTGATAAGTCTTGGTTAATATTGGCAGTAGTTGGCGATGCTGTGCTTGCTGATATACCAATACAAATGCTCATCACCATAGCGTAGGTGCTATATCGCGTAAGACGTTTGAGCATCGGTAAAGTGGTAATAACGCGCATTCAAGTTTCCGTTATGATTTAAATGTTAGTAAAGCCGGTAAAGATTTCATAGCCTGCCATGTCAAACCAAACAGATACCACAAAATCTAAACCAGCTTTATTGGAGTCTTTTAGAACTTTGCTTCTAATTGCATCATTTAATGACGTTGATCAGCAAACTGCCCTTAATTAACTGATATTAACTAACTATCATTAATTAACCGCGACGCCAAGTATGGTATTTCTCTAACCAGCTTAATACGGTCTCAGGCGCATGAGCACGTTTCCACTCACCAGCGGCATATTTGTTGCCTTCTGCCCAAGTAGGGTAGCTATGAATGGTGCCCAATATTTTATTGAGACCCAGACCATGTTTCATGGCCAGTACAAACTCAGCGATTAGGTCGCCTGCATGTTCAGACACCACCGTAACGCCAAGTATTTTGTCTTTACCTTTTGGCGTGATGACTTTGATAAAGCCTTTAGCCGCGCTATCTGTAATGGCACGATCCAGCTCTTCAAACTCAAAACGAGTAATCTCGTAATCGATGCCTTTATCAATGGCTTCTTGCTCATTAATACCGACACGAGCAACTTCTGGGTCGATAAACGTAACCCAAGGAATGACGCGATAATCTACCTTAAACTTCTTCAAATTGCCAAATAAGCCATTGACTGCGGCGTACCAACCCTGATGGGCAGCGACATGAGTAAACTGGTATGGGCCAACGATATCACCTGCAGCAAAAATATTAGGATATAACGTCTCGAGATATTCGTTGGTTACGATAGTACGATTGGTTTCGATACCTAATGCCTCTAAACCATAACCTTCAAGACGTGCGCTACGACCAACGGCACAAAGTAGCTCATCATACTCGATATCGATTTCTGTTTCATTGTGTTTGACGATAATGTATTTTTTGCCATCACGCATCTCGCAGCGCATGGCTTGATGCGAAGTCAAAATATTGACACCGCTATCAGTGAGCGACTGGTGAGCAAAGGCAGAGACTTCGAGGTCTTCTTTGCCCATGATTCGATCGCTCATCTCAATTTGCGTCACATTAGAACCCAAGCGCGCAAAGCTTTGAGCAAGCTCGCTACCGATTGGTCCGCCACCCAGTACTACTAGCTTTTTCGGGGCTTCTTCTAGCTCAGCAAACTTCGTCCATAGCGTGTCACTGGTCACGTAGCCTGTTTCTTCTATACCTGGTAGAGGTGGTACAAATGGACGGGCGCCAGTGGCAATGACGATGGTGCGCGCTGTTAGGGTCTGCATGCCGCCGTCATTTAGCTGGATTTCTACTGTCCACGGGTCAATCAATTTGGCATAGCCTTTGACCACATCGACGCCCAGATTGGTATAACGTTCAACGCTGTCGTGCGGTGCGATATCAGCCACTACTTGCTGTACGCGTGCCATCACTTTTTTGAATGAAAACTGCGGTACAGTGTTCTCTAGACCGTAGTTTTCACCATGGCGAATCTGATCAGCGATTTTTGCGCTCTTAATGATGGCTTTACTAGGTACACAACCATAATTAAGACAATCCCCGCCCATCTCACCTGCTTCAATCAGTGTGACTTTTGCTTTTACCGCTGCGGCAATGTAGCTTGTAACCAATCCACCAGCGCCTGCGCCAATCACAATCATATTGCGATCGAACTTCTTAGGTTTGGTATGGCCTTTATAAACACGGCGTTTTTTAAACATGTTCAACACTCCTTTTGCTATTAATGGGAAGAAACCTAATAACGCAAACGAGACAATTAAGTTGAAAGATAAAATACCCGATAAGCTGTCTATCTGTGCCAGCTGTGTCCCTGCATTGACGAAGACAAACGTTCCAGCCAGCATACCGATTTGACTGACCCAGTAGTAAGTCCATGTTTTAATAGACGTTACACCCATCAATAGGTTAATCAAAAAGAATGGAAATATGGGTACCAGACGTAAGGTAAATAAATAAAATCCACCTTCTTTTTCGACGCCTGCATCAATAGCTGCCAACCGCTCAGGAAAGCGCTGTTTGATGGTGTCACGCAGTAAATATCGCGATGCCAAGAAGGCAATGGTAGCACCAATACTCGATGCAAATGAGGCAACGAGTAAGCCTTGAACCAAACCAAATAGCGCACCAGCGGCTAGCGTTAAAATCGCAGCGCCTGGTAAGGAGAGGGCAGTGACGACGACATATAATAAGAAAAACCCACCGATAATCAATAGCGGTGACTGCGCTTTGTATTCATTAAATTGCGCCATCGACCCTTTTAAGCCATCAAGCGTCAATAATTGATTTAGGTCAAAGTAAAAAAAGCTTGCCGCTAATATCAATATTAATAGTATTAAAAATATTCTTTTAATCATGAAAAGTCCGGCCAAATAAGGGAGCGAAGGCTAAAATCGTAGTTATTACTCAAACTGTAGAATACTCATCATCTGAATAACTAAACTTAAGTAACAATACCTAAGTAACTATAGTTGAGTAACGTGGCAATCAAATCGAATTGTCTGAATCGCCTAACTACGATAAAAAATTTAAGTCGGCAGTCTTAATAGTATATAAATTATGTCTTGCTGTCTGATATTTATGCTACTTAAGCAATAAGCACTGCCGCTGACATTTATACTGGAGACGTATTTTTACCCAATGTTAGGGTGTCATAGTCTCTCATTAAGAACAGCGCCAAACAGGCTGCCAGCATTGGCCATGCAGCAAAGAACAGCAAGTTATCAAAAGGTGTTAGGTAAAGACCAAAAGATGCAAAAGTAGAAGCGGCGTGTAGTAATAAAATGATGCCGTATGTCCATTTTTTGAATAAACCTATGACAAACGAGAAGATAAGAATAATTTGCAAGCTACCAATCAGGTAAACAATAGTGATGCCTAAATTTTCTAAAGCGTAGAATTTAGCAAATACATTGGCGGCATGCTCAGGATTTACGAATTTGTCGAGTGTCCAAAAGAAGAACACGATGAAAACACCAAGGCGAAGAAACAATAGTGAGAGTGGCAAATGTTTTGGCATGAATTATCTCTTTTTGAGAAAAAGTAAAAGTGAATTGGAACAAATTAAGCAAATAAAACGGGCACGATGGCACCGAACTATCAGGTAACAAACATAGGTAAAATATGAACAATGTTGAGTGATTACTCAAAAATAAACAAAGTATTACCACAAAATGTATTAAAAACGCATTGTAGTAGTTATTGAATAACTGTTCAAGTTGATTATATCCATATTCTGGCAATTATAGGTTTGAGTTACTTTCTTTAACCAAACCAGCAATGTTAGGTTAAAGAAGCCCGATTCATGTACCTTTGATTGAGTCTGTCGACACATTTAACGTTTATTTTGCGCTATAAAGATTTGCCTAACCTGTATAAATGCAAAAAGCCCTTTATAGAACGTAAATTCTATAAAGGGCTTCTAACTGGCGTCTTTTTATTAAACTATAATTTTCACACTAGAAATTAGTAAATTCAAGACCAACACCAGCACCTACATCAGTTGACTGTTTGTTCGAATCTAGCGCCCAGACTCGACTAGAAATGAGCGTTTTTGGATTCATTTGATGCTCCCAAGCTATATCAGCTACTTTCAAAGTTTCTGGCTCAGGAAAAGCTTGGTTGTCACTCTCATTCGATTGATTAACCTTAGCGTATTGTAGCTTAGTAGAGATAAAGTTTTGGTTATCTACCCAAAGCTTACCACCAAGCGCTACACTTTCGGCGTCACCACCCAATCCATATCCTAGCGGATAGCCATGCTGATAATAACCATCTGTATAGAGAAAGTGATCATAAGATATGCCGCGTGCTTCACCGCTAGAACGAGTATCGGTATATTCAGCATATAATTGATAAGGCAGAGTATTTATACTTGAAGCATAGTCTATACCTGCTAAATACATGTTTTTGGCAGGTAAGCCACCAGCTTCATCTTCACCGATATACTGTGCATAAATACCAGTCGGTACACCTACTAGTGGCATTAAGTTAACGCGAGCATCAAACCCTCCTAGTTGGTTGGCAGGATCTTGATCAGTATTACCAGAAGTAGTATCGTTATCTCTTGTTCCTAACAGAGCATCACCAAATGAGCTAAAGCTCTCAGGTCGTCCTTCTCCTCCCCACATAAAAGTACGAGAAGCTCCAATTTCTAACCAAGGCCATGGACTAGCAGTAAGACGCGCACCAAAAATTTTAGCATCTGGTACTGCTTCATAATCGTCCAACTGGCCTGCAAATAATTGATACTGCCAAGGACCTACCCAAGATAAATAGGGAGAGGTTGGTACATTTTGCTCATCACGCTGTAGAGTCAAACCTACGATAGGAAGACTTGCATCTCCCCGAATCAGGCTACCATCATGTCCAGGGCCCCACCAAGTTGGAATTTGTCCAGCTATTAGCCATTGATTAGCAAATTTACCTGCTATATAAGAGCCTTCAAAACTCACATCGTCATCATTTATTAGGTCATCATCTTTAAGGTTGGCCTGTAGATTGAGTTCCCAATCTTCCTCACTAATACCAGCTTGTACACTAGCCTGTACTGTAGACATTTTATTATCAGCAAAAGTTTGTGGTAAGCGCTGTCTATCAGTTTGAGCGTATAGACCAACTTGTGCGTTAACAAGCGATCTGGGTTTTTGCCCTAATGTAAGCTGTATTGACTGTATTATCTGCTGTTGTTCTGAAGTTTTTACTTTAGCTAGACTAAGTACGCGCTTGATTTCATTTGCAGTTAATGGCCATGTACTAGTACTTATTTGAATGACACCTTGTGAGTTCAACCAGTTCAGTTCTGATTTTAGGCTCATATCGTTGACGTATATGTTTTGAGCAGTAGCGTATGTACTTACTATGCCGAAACTCAATAAAATGCTTATTACTTTTAAATTATGTAAGCGGTGGTAGGGCAGTTGTTTTGTCATAGTAGTTTACTCATAATCTATAGTGTTAGCGAAACAGATGATTAATTAATTTCATGGCCTCACCGTGAACCGAAACCTGTAAGCGTGGTATGAATGGTTCTAAAGAAAATTAGCAAATCCAATGTAAATGATATGTGCTTTATATAATAAAAGTCATATTCGATTTTTAATTTAGTTTCTTCGGCACCAGTCGCATATCCTTGATTGACTTGAGCCCAACCAGATATGCCAGGTTTTACAATATGACGATAATTAAAGAAGGGAACTTGCTGTTCAAGTTTGAGGGCAAAATCAATAAACTCAGCCCTAGGACCAATCAAGCTCATCTCACCTTTGAGGACATTAATAAACTGAGGAAGCTCATCAATTCTCGTTCTACGGAGAAAATGACCAACTTTGGTAATACGGTCATCGTTATCAACGGTCAGGACTTCTTTAGCTTTCTCACGCATGCTACGAAATTTATAGACTTTGATACTCTTACCTCGATGACCAACGCGTAACTGGGTATAAAAAACCTTACCATTGTCTTCGAGTTTTATTGCTATCGCAGTGAATAGAAAAATGACGAGAGTCATTGGTAATAGCGCTAAGATAATCAGAAAGTCAAAACAGTATTTGACCATCATATAGTTCTCACAAGGTAGCAATGAGCCGAGCTCGTTTTCATACATGTGGTTGATTTTAACTCTACCAGTGAGTGATTCACGAATATGACGATGATGGTATACCGGAATGCCTTGCAAAGTCTGATGAGCGATGAACTCTTGCCAATCATCAGTCAAATCGTAACTATGAAGATCCGTTACTATGCCATTTACATGCTGACCTAAGTTGGTTGTATCTAGCTTTAACCAATCTGCAGAAGGCACTTGTTCTGGCATATTTATCGCTCTACCCACTGGAATATAAGCAAGAGTTTGAACGGTATAACGACGGTTGATTATATTAATAATGAAAAGATAGCTCAGTAAGCATATGCCGCTGATGCAATAATAAATCAAAGAAAAAGAATACTTGGTCAATTCGGCAGGCACAAAAACTAAAGCAAACCAAAAAATAAATACAGGCAGAATGTATGAACTCGAATTAATACCTGGAAACTGACGTATCAAGTTCAGAGTAAATAAAGTTAACGAAGTAAGCATACCACTTATGAGAATATTAAACGTGCTTGTCGTATTGAACCCTTGGTCTAAATAGCTCCAATCCAAGAACAAGTATGGGATCCAAGTGCATAGTAATAGTCCGAGGAGTAGCTGAACAGGTAAAAACTTTAAAGACGCAAATATTCTTTTATTGAACATAAATGAATTCTTATTCATAGAGTGCTAAAAACAGTGAAAAACTCGACAAGTATAACTTATTATATAAATAAAGAAACTGTAATTATTCAGTAACTTAAATCAAATACTGACGAGTAATTTTAAGGAAAATGAGAGTAAGTCTAACTTGAATGGTTTAAATCTACCAAACCCATTTCTTCCGTCATGAAAGCGTTCACTTTATGAACATCGTAAATATGTTCGGTTAATTTGCGAGACTCTTGCCCCATAACAGTGATCAATTCAGGATTTACAATAAACTTTTCCATAGCAGACGATAATTCATTCACTGTTTTGATGGGTACCAAATAACCATTAAGACCTTCAGTCACTGTCTCACGACAGCCTGGCGCGTCTGTAGTAATGATAGGTCGTCCCATAGCCATCGCCTCTAATACTGAGCGTGATGTTCCTTCTCGATATGATGGCAGTATATAGACCGAGCTGGCAGCAATAGCAGGTCTAACGTCGTCAAGTTTGCCCCAGTAGGTGACAATGTCCTCTGCTATCCATTCATCTAGCTGCGTCTGCTCAATGGCAGCTGGGTTTTCATCTATCCATCCCACTAAATGAAACTGGGCTGAAGGATACTGCTGTTTTATGATTTTAGCAGCCTCAATATACTCGAGAATACCTTTATCCTTAAGAAGCCTAGCGATAAGTAAAAAAGAAGTTATGATATTTCCGGTTTCATCTCTAGGGAAGGGAAGCACATTAAAGTCGGCCACATCTACTCCTGAGCCATTGACTACCACAGCAGGTATACTAGATTTTAGTATCTGAAGTTTTTTAAATAGGTTTAAGTCGTCAGGATTTTGAAAAAATACTTTAGTCGATCTAGATAACGCCTGCTGATATAGACCATGTACCAACTTTTGAAATCCACTGCGTTTACCAGACTCTTCAACTTCTTGAAAAGTATAGCCAAGGCCAGACAATAAGATAAAACGATTAGGTACTTTGGCAAGCCATGCTGCTAGCGTGCCATATATGATAGGTTTTATAGTGTAAGAAAGCATATAATCAGGCTGTATATCACATAGTAATCGATAGGTGACTATCAGTGTTTTCATATCAGCGATAGGGTTTGTTCCCGTACGCTGCATAGGTACAGCATGTACAGCATACCCTAAGTCAAGCAGTGTATTATGATCTTCGGTATGTGACCCTAGATCTGGCGCTAATACATGTACCTCGTAACCTAACTTAGCTATCGCTTCTAATAGCTTACCTCGAAAGTTCAACACATGAGGTAAGTAGTTTGCACATATTAAAAATTTCATAGTATTACACAAGATAGTAGAATATTAATAGAATAGGTATATATCTATTCAGCCTAGTGCTTTAATGCTTTTGTATTAGGTTGAGTGTTCTTTTGAATTGTTTTCTTACTACGAAGTTGAGTGATATTACAATCAGCACATACAAATAAAACATACATAACAACGAAACCATAGCGATACCTTACCGCTGTGCCATAGTTTGCCACAACTAGTCCGTATACAGACATCGATAAGGCTAAAAACAATAGCCAAAAAGCCAGTCTGTCTGGGCTTTTTCTCCAAGCTTGACGAGTGATTAAGAAGAGAATACCTAAAACAGCTAAATTTTCGAATGACTGTATGAATTGCAGTGCACTAGCTGCCTCCCAAGGTAGAGGTTTAGATAAAAAATAAAAACCAGAGGTCAGACCCTGAAGAACGAAATCACCTGCTCCTGATATCAGTTTAATGTCATTCGGGTCCCCACCATCCTCGACAAACATTGCGACCCTGAATGTATTGACCAATGGTAGCGCAATAGGAGCAGAAGCTATTAACGAGATTAAACCAATAATGCCAATTATAAGCGCCTTAGTTAAACCCATTCCTTTCTTTGCAACATTGAATACAAAGTAAAGCAAGACTACTGGGCCGACGATGTAAAAATTTTGGAATTTGATCAAATAGATCGGTACCATGCAAATAATACTTTTGAATATTTTGGATTCTCTCGCATATACTACTGCTAAAATCATGAAAAATAGTATCAAGGTCTCTCTAAGACTTAGTGCTGTATATAACGCCATACTTGGAAATAATAAGTAAAACCAAAGAGAAACCTTGGTAAAAATATTCTTTGCATATAATATAAAAAACAAAACAATATAAATAAAAGTATTATAGAACCCTAAGCTTATAGGTGATACAGGTGTCGGAAATGGCATGGCTGAAAAAAAGGCACTGGCTTGGAGTACGTTTTCACCACTTGCAAACGCTTCAACTACACCCAGCTGACCATCTCTAATAGCATTGACACCGCGCCAATACTTCAACTGATCAGGCATATACGTTACTTTAAACAGTACATCATTTAAGATAAATGGTAAAAAGCAGTGTAAACCTAATACAGTTTGATAGTTACGTGGAGCTTGAAACTTGTATCCAAGAATAAATATAGATAGCAAGCATATAAAGAGGCTAGGCAGGTCGAATAGTCTAGTACCTATATAACCATAACTATAAATCCAACTAAGGTCTGACATTTGGTTATCTCTATATTTTGTTGTTAGCTTCACATTTCTGAATTTATTATATTGACTTTTTTGAAAGTATTGAGTTATATAAGTTTATATGCAAATCCGCTGCTTTATTTATGGAGTACTGCTCAGCACTATTAATAGCATTTTGAGACCACTGCTCTATTAATGATTTACTAATTATGACCTTCGAAATTTCATTAGCAAGTGCTTGAGGATTAGATAGAGGTACTACTACCCCGTTTTTGCTACGATCTATGATTTCTGAGCATCCACCCGCATTAGTTACGATACAAGGTAAACCTGATATGGCTGCTTCTGTTAATGCGATAGGAAGTCCCTCCCAATCTGAACTCATAACAAATAAATCTGCATCGTACAAAAATTGAGGAATATTACTAGTTACACCGATGAAACGCACAGTATTTTGTAAGTTATGTTTCTCAATATAACTTAATAATTCATCTTTATAATTTTTTTCTCCCTCTCCAGCAATCAATACTATTATTTGGTCTCTTATTTCTTTATCTAATAAAGTCAATGCATTAAGCATATTTAGATAGTTTTTTTGAGGGTGTAAAGCTCCAACCATTGCTACATTAATTATATTAGTACTAATACTACTTAAAGTTCTTGTACGGGAGTATCCTTCAAATTTATCTAGTGAAACAGCATTAAATATAGTATTAACCTTCTTACCTGTATATTTGCTAAGTGCTGTTGCACATATATCAGATATACCTACATATTCATTTACTAATATGTTGAATATTTTATAGGTAGTTTCCCCCCATCTTTGTGTAATGTTGTGATGAGTATAAACAACAGGAACTTGCGATAAAGCCGAAAATACAATGCCATAAGCAAGATGAGTATGTACAATATCTATCTTATTATTTTTAATATATGTTTTAAGTCTTAATGCACCTAGCCATGGTTTTTTTCGTGTTTCGTTGCCAATTATATATGTACTTACACCAGCAAACTGCAAGTCTTCTAAAAAAACTCTCTCGTATTCTGTATCTCGCCCTGTATCAGTAGCGGCGCTTAGAAATGCTACATGTAAATTATGCTGCTGCGATAAATGTTTTGATAGATCTTTAACATAAACCTCAGCACCCCCTGATGCAGGCGATGATATAACATGAAGTATGTTCATATGAAAGTCCTAAAATTTAACTAATAAATATAATCATTACTATAGCGTATCGTTATAACGCACGAAGGTAGTACTATAAGTTATTCAAAGCTTTCAAGTAAATTAACCCATTGACTCATTATGACTTCAGGCTGATAAAGCTTAGCCTTTTCCTTACTCTTTATACTAATAATTTTTCGCCTTTCATCATCTTGCATTAAATCTATTAACGATAATGCAAGTTCGCTAATATCATTAGGCGGAACTAAAATAGAGCCTGTATCTTCCAAGATCTCTGCTGGGCCAACTTCACAATCAAAGCTTACGATAGGTAAACCAAAAGCTAACGCTTCAATTAGGACCATGCCGAAACCTTCAAATCGAGAGCTTAAGCAGAATATCTCAGCTTCTTTGTAATATTTACTAACATCGTTAGTACTATCTACTAACTCCACACTGTTAGTTAACTCATATTGTTCAATAAACTCAGCTAGCTTTTGCCTATCAATACCTTCACCAACTATTTTCAACTTCCAGTCTGACATAAGTTTATTTATTTCAAACCACGATTCAAGTAATAAATCAAATCCTTTTTGATGCGTTAGTCGTCCAATAGCCAATACTATTTTCGTATTGTTTTCTTTAGTGTTCTCTTGAACAGGAAACGGGCAAGGGTTGGCTATTGCTGTTATTTGTGAGTTATGACGCGTACCTTTTAACCAGTACTGCTTATCTCTTTCAGTTAAAGTAACGACTGAATCGCAGTATCGCGCTGCTAGTTGGCGAGCTATGCGTCTTCCTTTTTTTCCTAAATCGGTATTGAAGTTAAAATGCTCCCAACATATATGGTTTATTGGCAAACCTAAAGTAGCGGGTAAGGTAAACAAGACAGACATCGTCTCTACTACAATCAGAGTGTCAATACGCTCTTCCTTTAGCAATTTCCTTATTTTATAAATAATATTAGGTGTGCGATATAAAGCACGGCCTGGAGTATTAAATAATGAAACTATCTTAATACCTTTATTTATAGGAAAGAAAGGCTTATCACCACATGAAATACTGGCTAAAACTATTTCATAACCTTCCTTTGATAGTCCATTAGCAAGCATAGAGCCTACACGCTCAGTACCACCAGTATTATTAAATTTTCCACCTAGTATTAATATTTTCAACCTATGCACCTTATCGTTAGTACTATGTGTCAGTTTATACAGTAAAATAATTTATACTTTAGTTTTACGAACGTCTTTAATCTTATATAAGATATTATCAGCGATGTCAGAAAAGTACTCTTGCTTCCAAAGATCTGGCTTACCAATTAATAGTTGACCTTCGAAAGTATAACGATGATAAGCTATGATGAATTTACTAATCTCCTCATCGGAATAAGACTTGCGTTTTTGATTTATTGTACTCCTTAGTTCTGAAAAACTATTTAATCTAATCACATTAGGGAAGTTTTCATAAAAGACACGACCTAGTAAATATACAGGTTTGTTCATTAAAACTGCTTCATAACCAACAGTGCTGGTTACCGTAATTACCCCATGAGAATGACTAACAAGTTTTTTGACGTTGTAATCGAAGTGTATTAGACGTACACCTGGTAAAGCGCTTATTTTTTTATAGAAATCTTTATTTTGGATGCCACGAGCACTTATGTGGTCTTTAACGTACAAATAACTTCCCACCGGAAGGTTGTTATGGATACTAATAATATTATTGAGCTCATTAGTATAATCAGGTGCTAGAACTGAGGTAGATGCCTCTGGATGATAATGAGTAGGATAGACATAAAAATTTTCTTTATTAGTTTCGATCAATTCATCTACTTCATCCATAGGTAGATAATATTTATTACTCTGAGTCTCATTAAGCATTTTTCTCCAATTGAGCTTGTACATAGCCATTAGATTCTCAATAGGACGTGCTGATTGATAGTTATAATAAGCATTAGTTTTTAGTGAGACTTGAAATATTTTTTGTGCTGTTAAAATTTTTCTGTAACTAATTAAATTAGATAAGCTTATTTTTTTAGCGATTATATTGTTTTTCATATAGTCAGGCTGTGTATCAAAAAACTTTTCCTTATAATCTTTGTACCATTTTTCTTCATCCTCTGTTAGCTTTACATTTTCAATATTTGAAACGATGGCGTCAGACTCTGAATGGATCGATGTTTGTATCTCATAACGATTTGGCAACCTAGACCCGATTAGTCCAATATATGTACAATCTAGTACGTCACCTACTGTGTATGCCATATAAGCAAATGAATTGGAAACATTCTCATATAGAACAACATCAATACTATGATCAGTTATGATAGAAGTAAAAAAACTTTCCAAACCATTTAAGACAGCAGACCAATATACTTTATCGTTACTAAGGTTGTAGTTATGGCAAAAAAAACGATCAAAATCTGAAAAAAGCACATCCCCCCATGTTTCATTCATTGCGATAGGTTGATCTTTTAAACTATCAAAATTTTTCTTTAGATAGCGGTCAAAGAAAAATGTGTTCTGTGAGTCATCGATGTAATCTAATGGCTCTACGATAGTTGATTTTTGTGCATTCACAGCAAAATAGACGCTGTGACCTTTCTCCTCAATTTTTTTGGCAATTTCTGCGTAAAAGTATTTATATTTAGGTGCACCATTGACCAATACAAGGAAATTCATATTTTTTGGACTCGTAAATTATTAGGATAATTACTATAAATATATCAGGTAGATATTTATTTAATTCTTATGGAAAATACTATCTAAACTAGAATGAAATAAGTTGATAACAAGCGTACGAATTGCAAGTTCATTTCAAATATTAATTATCAGTTATATTTTTTCTACTTTGGGGAATAAATACTATCAATATTCCTACTAATATAGTATGTATAACTAAGCTTCGTAGTTATTGCGTGTTACCACTCACTCTTATATTCGTCAATAGATATTTTGAAATTGAAATTTTTTTATTAATCTACATAAATAAGTCATGACTAACTGAGGTGTTTTTAACGATAACCTTTTTAGCTATTTTACCAACAACCTCATCCAAAAATTTCGGAGCCAATCCAAATCCAGGACGCACACTGCGTACTGCATCTTCAGTGATAACATCCCCAGCTTTCAAGTCTTTTACAAAATATAGCGAACGACGAAACTGCGCATTACCCTGCTCACTAGCTTTACGCCCGTAATCTACTTGACCAAGCGCTGCCCAAGCAGTCTTACTATCGCGGCAAAGAGCTGTTAAATCTGTAGGTTCTAAAGAGAAGCTATCATCAGGACCACCAGCATTGCGATCGAGCGTAAAGTGCTTTTCAATAATCGATGCACCTAATACTACTGAGGCGATAGCGGTCGTATTATCCAAAGTATGATCTGATAAGCCTGTGACTAAGCCAAAACGCTCTATCATGTTAGGAATTGTACGTAGATTATAATCCTCGCTAGGCGCAGGATAACCACTCACACAATGCAAAATAGCCAACTCTTTACAGCCACCGGATCTAGCAGCATCGATAGCTTCTTGAATCTCTTCAGCATCAGCCATACCAGTAGATATAATCATAGGCTTGCCCGTGCTTGCCACATATTTAATCAAGGGTAAATCGACCGCTTCGAAGGAAGCAATCTTGTAAGCAGGAGCATTTAAGTCCTCTAATAGATCCACCGCTGTATTATCAAACGGTGAGCTAAAGATAGTAATATCTAATTCGCGCGCATAATCAAATAGGGGTTTATGCCAGTCCCAAGGTAGATGCGCTTTTTCATATAGCTCATATAACGACTGTCCATCCCATAGACCACCACGAATCATAAACTCTTCATTCTGACTGTCTAAAGTAATCGTATCTGCTTTATAAGTTTGTAACTTTACCGCATCTGCACCACAAAGCTTAGCTTGCTTAATGATTTCTAGTGCGGTTCCCATAGAGCCATTATGGTTTGCCGATAACTCTGCAATAATATATGGAGGGTAATCTAAGCCAATTTTTCTGTCAGCTATCGATATAGTATGATTGTTCATAATTTATTCTCACTTATTTTCCATTCATTTGCTAACAAACCAAAGTGAGCGACATCGTTGTATGATTGCCCATCAAAGTGTTGGTCTCTTAATAGCCCTTCTTGAGTAAAACCAAGACTGGTATGAAACTTAGCTGAAGGTACATTGTAGGATAATGCTTGACCGCATATTTTGTGTAATTTTATGACTTTAAAAGCGTAGTTTAAAACTGTAATGCCAAGCATTTTACCTGTACCCTTCTCAGAGTCTGGTGCAACGTAAAACCCCCAATCAGCAATATTACTGTTCTTAATTTTATTAATGTTAATAAAGCCAGTTGGTATATTATTAATTTCAAAAATGAGTAAGTAGCGCTCAGGGCTATTGCTAGCTTTCTTATACCAATTGATATGCTCATCTAAAGTAATTTTATGCTGAGTATACATGTAGTGACGTATCTCAGAGTGATTACGCCATTCTAAAACTTGCTCAAGATCAGATGCTAGCATGCTACGTACACGACAATTCAAATTATTGGACATATTGATTCACCATATTTTTTACAACTAAGGTTGAGCCATAACCGTTAAGAATATCAGAAGCGCTATGGCTCATATTTACTAAAGCAGGCTCTTGAGAAACAAAATACTCTATCGATTTCTGTATGGCAGATTTCAAATTTAGATCTACCTCAATCGAAAAAACAGCGTTTGCTTGCTCTAAGTTATGCGCTATAGTTTTTTGGTTTTCAGCTAAAACCAGCATAATCGTTGGTAGTCCTAAACAGCAGCGTTCCCACGAAGTAGATCCAGCCGCACCTATAGCTAAGTCACTATTTGACATTATCTCGGCTATATTGCTTACGCCAGTTTTAATCTCAGTTTGCCATCGCATTAGGCTTGCTTGATCTTTGACACTTTTTATCCAAGGCGCTGTTGAGCCCATAATTACTGTTATTTTGCAGTGTTCAGGCAAAGCGCTTTCTTGCAGTCCTTTAAGTATTTCTGTCGTCACATTATCTTTATCGACTCCGCCTAAATTGATAAGCAGATGGTCTAAGCAACCAGTTTTGCGACGATCAAGACTATACTCGCGCCACTGTGCAAACTCTGGTCGTAATAGTGCATACTTAGAGCCACACAATACCTGACAATGCTCTGGAACCCACTCCAAATAATTTTTTACATCCCGACCAAATGTCTGATCAAGTAAAATATCACAATCATGAGAGCGATCTGCTAAGTCATCGATCACCATAATTTTCTGACAGTATGAGCGCATAGCGCTTTCCCAAAATATATCTAGAGCATAGTGATCAACGATTAACCAATCAGGCTGTAATGTTTGCAGTATCTTGCCGCAGTGCTTAGCATCCTCTTTTTGAGTAGCACCCAACCAACTGGCATGCTCCAGAACATCTTCATCTGATCCTTGTGCTTGGTCTATATAAGGTAATCCGTACGACTGATAACCCCGCTGCGCAATAACCTCAAGCAAATGCCCTGCATGCTCACGACAGATAAAATGACTCTCTACACCTTCTGATCTCAAGGCATCAGCTAAGGTGAGACAACGCATGACATGTCCAGTACCTATCTGTATTGACGCGTCACAGCGAAAGACTGCTTTCATACTTGCATAGCCTTAAATAACCATTCAGCCCTATCCCAATCCTCAAAGGTATCTATATCTTGTACTCGATGTCTGGGTAAAATAACTGGGGTAGAATCAGGTCCGAAGATTATTTTTTCAGATAACCATGCCTCTGCTTTACCCCAGTAAAACTGACCTGCGTCATGCCAAGCTTCTTCCAAATCTTGTGAGCGAGTATTAAAATTATTTGAATCAAACATCTCAATTCCTAATTGAGAAGAGATTTTTATCGCTCTTTGAATAGGAAAAGCATAGCTAGTGACCGTAAAAGCATAATCAGCATCTTGTTCGATAATTTGCTGAAGACCTTGCTGTAGATATTTAGGCGTCACAAAAGGAGCAGTAGCATATAAACAGCATACCAGCTGTGGATCAACGCCTTGCTGCATACACCATTCAACTGCATGACGTACGACAGGAATCGTACCAGTATAGTCATTAGATAATTCAGCTGGTCTGATGAATGGCACTTCCGCTCCATAGCGTCTAGCCACTTCAGCAATCTCTGTATCATCTGTCGAAACGATGACTTTATCAAAGCAACCAGACTGCAGCGCAGCCTCAATAGAATATGCAATCATCGGCTTACCGCAAAACTCTTTGATATTCTTTCGAGGTATACGCTTACTACCACCACGCGCTGGAATGACAGCAATTTTCATATCAATAGCTCTTTTAACTTAGTAACGACCTCATTTTGCTGCTCTTCAGTCATAGCAGGAAACATCGGAATACTAATGGCTTCTTTATAATACTGTTCTGCTTGAGGAAACTGACCAACTTCAAAGCCCAAGTCTTGATAATAAGGCTGCATATGAACAGGAATATAGTGCAAGTTAACCAAAATACCTGCAGCGCGCATTCCTTCAAAAACCTCAAGGTGGGTTTTATCGATCTTATCCAATTGCAAGCGAATCACATATAAATGTAGACCTGAATAGCTATCATTATGCTGCCAAGGTAAAGTAATTGGTAAATCTCTTAACAATTCATTATAGCGCTGTGCTAACTCATGACGCTTGGTAACAAAGCTATCTAATCGTTGCATCTGAGACACGCCTAATGCTGCTTGTAAGTCCGTCATTCTATAATTCAGACCTAAATCAATCTGTTCATAGTACCAAGGACCATCAGCGGTTTTAGTCATCAAACTAGCGTCACGAGTGATACCATGACTACGTAATAGCTCTAGCTTTATGGCTAGCTCCGAGCTATTGGTCATTGCCATTCCGCCTTCAGCGGTCGTCACTATCTTGACCGGATGAAAGCTAAATACGGTAATGTCACTATAGCGACAACTCCCAATAGATTCGCCTTTATATCTACCGCCAATAGCATGAGAGGCATCTTCGATAATTTTGAAACCGTACTTCTTAGATAAATTATGGATCGCTTCCATATCACAAGGCTGACCACTGAAATGTACAGGCACTACTATTTTGGGGAGCTTGCCAGACTTTTCAGCGCGTATCAGCTTTTCTTCAAGCTCTTTTGCACACATATTATAAGTCTGAGAATCGATATCGACGAAATCGACTTTCGCCCCACAATACAATCCACAGTTTGCTGAAGCGACAAAGGTATTAGGCGTCGTCCAGAGCCAATCACCTTCTCCTAAGCCCAGTGCAAGACAAGCGATATGTAGGGCAGAGGTTGCACTATTGACCGCCACTGCGTAATGAGCGCCACAGATACTCATTACCGCTTGCTCGAATGCAGGAACTTGAGGTCCTTGAGTCAAAAATTCTGATTTTAAGACATTAATGACAGCATCGATATCTTGTTGGTTTATATCTTGACGACCGTAAGGAATCACCTAAATACTCCCGATTTTTTCGCGGTTTATGTCAATCCACTCTTGCAGATCAGCATCACTCATCCATTCTGGATTGTTATCGCTTGAATACACAAAATCCTCAGGCACTCGCTTGCCATCTTTGATACGTGCTGGATCGGTTGCCCACTTATTAATAGTAGGTAGGATCTTAAAGTGCTCTGGATACTCATAAGTGTAGTAGGCATCTTCAGCACTAATCATCTGCTCATGTAACTTTTCGCCTGGACGGATGCCTATGACTTCCTGTTTGGCATCTGGAGCAACTACGCGAGCTAAATCAGTCATTTTCATTGATGGGATCTTTTTGACATAGATTTCACCGCCAACCATATCCTCGAATGCATGCCAAACTAAATCGACACCGTCTTCTAGTGAGATCATAAAGCGAGTCATTCGATCATCAGTAATAGGTAATACGCCACTGTCTTTTATGGACATAAAAAATGGAATGACTGAACCACGAGAGCCCATAACATTGCCATAGCGTACTACTGAAAATGTAGAACCATGCTCACCAGAATAAGAGTTAGCTGCGACAAAAAGTTTATCAGATGCAAGTTTAGTAGCACCATATAAGTTGATTGGACTACTGGCTTTATCGGTAGATAGTGCAACTACACCCTTTACGCCTTTATCAATACAAGCATCAATTAGGTTCATAGCACCGTTGATATTGGTTTTTATACACTCAAAGGGGTTATATTCTGCAGTCGGTACGATCTTGGTAGCAGCAGCATGTACGACATAATCCACACCATCTAATGCACGATATAAACGTTCTTTATCACGAACATCACCGATAAAAAAACGTACACGATCGTCGCCTACAAACTTCTTTGCCATCTCCCATTGTTTCATCTCATCACGTGAAAAAATAATGATTTTTTTTGGATTATATTTGGCAAGTGTCATTGGAACAAAAGTATTACCAAAAGAGCCAGTACCACCGGTAATAAGAATGATTTTATTTTCTAGCATAATTAAAAAACCTTATAGATTAATGATTGTGAATCTCTTTAAGCTTGCTACTAATAACCTCATTAGCACGAGAAGGGAAGTTACTATATAATATTTTTTGTTGGGAGGCGGACATATGAGCTAGCTTCAAGCCATCAGAGACAATATTAACAATCTCTTCTAGGTTTTGTTCTTGTTTATAAATACCTAAAGAAGGCAGTTCGTGGGTAACAACTTCCGTGTCTTTACTCGCAAAGTGAAACGGCAAAGTCACATTAAATTCAGATAATTTCTTATAAGGAGAAAAGTCTATTACAGGTACACCCTTCGCTAATACATATATTCCTGCAGTGCTAAAAAGCGTTAGACAAACTCGCAAGGATGTATCAAAATCTGAAAGACTGCCCTTAAACTCTTCTATATGATCATATTTACTCTGTATGTCTCGCCATCTTTCCAAGCTCTCATCTCTTGGATGATGTTTTATGAGGGCTTTAAACCCGAGATGTGATAGGTTTTCTAATAACTTATCAAATAATACCAAAGCATCCTCAAAATTGTATCCGTATTGCTCCATCCAGTTCCTAGTTAATATAAGAACATTTTTAGATTCACTATCGAACAAAGGGTTGTCTATTGCATCTGATAGCGCCGGAGGACCTGAAACAAAGAGTTCTTTTTCATACACCTCCTTGGCATAAAGAGAGCGTTTAGTGTTTTCCAACCAAAGATCACATTTAATTTTGAAAGGTGGTACTCTATTTTCATTTTTGGGTTGTATCCCTACAGCATGAGGATAAACAATAACGTTGGCTTTTTTATTAATATTTAGATAATAGGATAACGCCAATGAAGATTTTATGTTGTAATCTCTAAATATAACATCAAACACTTCTTTTTCATTAGATTGATTAGGATTCTTCAAAAAAAAATATGGTCTTAAAAGAAAGTGAAAAAAATCATTACGTTTTTTATCAGTAGGAAAAATACGGCTAAGCTTACTTCTACCAGAATAAATATAGCTAAGCTTATTTACAACTTTATAAATAAAAATATCGAATGGGTCAAAAATTTCATCACCATTAATAAGGTTACTACTATCAAAACCATATTTTTCTAAGATACAAGATTTTTCTTCATAATCCCTACCCAGTCTGTCTAAATAAAAATAAAATTCTGCCCCTTTTTTGGATTCATATTTGATGAAAGGAGAAATCCAGTCGAGCTCTCCTTCTGAATTTTCTATAAAAACCAAGTACTTTTTCATATATTTATATCCTAGAAGTCATGATAAGCAGCAACAAATATTTTATACATAAGTATTAAGAATTCTAGATAACAGTTTATTCTCGAAAAAACATTCACAGCACTAATTTATCAGATAGCTTTGACTTGAGAACTAAGGGTCACTAGATATCTAATACACCATATAAAATACATATCTAACTACTTAATTTATTAAGACTTGCCAAACTTGTTATATCAAAAATCTTGCACCAGTCTCTATAATCTTTAACTTCCGTCCAGTCGCTTAAGAAAATAAAGTCAAGTCCAGCAATATTTGCCGCCTGATAGTCATATTTGCTATCACCTAAGAATAAGGCCGACTGCTGAATATTACCATTATTTATTTCACGCTCAAGTATTTGACTTTTATTATCAGGACTGCCGAATATTCCTCCATCAAAATACTTGTCTAACCCTCTCTCATTAAAAACATGACGCAGTTCAGCTTGGTCACCACCAGAAACTATCAGCCATTTAGCGTTAGATGTTTTGCTACGTAACTTTTCAAGTCCTTCTGCCACTTCACAGGATAATAGTCCATCTAATATTATTTTGGCGTAACCTTCTAATAATTTCTCTAAGCTTGGCCCAGACACACCATTGGCTGTGCCAGGAACTATTTCATTTAAAAAATACTCAAATTTCTTATAGCGTGATATACCACCATTTGCTACATGGTATTTGACCAATGCTTGTGCCGCTAGATCACCATAAGCTAAAGCTGCTTGATAAAAAGCTTTAGTTTTAATTTTATTGGAGTTTAGTATTACTCCATCACAGTCGAAAACAAAAGTCTGATAGTCTAATAAGCATTTTTTCACAAGCTAACTACCCCTTTTTCCACCATACATTCAGCAATAACAAAGTCTTCTGGCCAATCTATATCATGACTAATGATTTTATTTAATTTGTATAAATATGGATTACTGCCAATTCGATCATCATTTTTTATATATACTTCACTAGACGCCAGAAAAACAGCACTATTTACTTCGTTGACGGGTCTAATTGTTTGAGTTCTTGGCCATTTCTCTAAACTTCTGTCATAGTTTAGTGATTTTCCATCTTGCCATAAAAAACTATAAATTTCAGTTACTGTCATTAAAGAATCATAGCCATCTCTTTTTTTATTCCTATAGCAGCTGATAATTTCATCATAGTGCTTATTCGTAACAAAAGGAGAGGTAACATGTGTCCATAAAATATTACCTTGTGGGATCAAATGTAACGCATGCTTCACTAACTGATCTGTACTGGTCTGACTCGATGATAATTGTTCATTCCTTTTATGAACTCTTAGTTTTTCTATTTTAAGCGTGTTAGCATACTCTAAAATATCAAGATCATTAGTCGAAAGTACAATCTCATCAATTCCTTCTACCTTATCAAGCTGTTTTAGCTTGATTTCAATCAGACCAAAATTATAATTACAAAAGGGCTTAATATTTTTATGTGGTACTCGCTCACTGCCAGCTCTACATGGCAGAAAAGCTGTTATCTTTCCTGTCATTTGACTACTCCGTAAACGCTTTGAATATTCACATCATAACGAGAAGGTAAAATTGCAATCAGTGGAATTGTATTACCGTTATTGGTGTATGTCTTTACGACTTTATTCATCTCAAAATTGCGTGGGTCTTCACCTTCATAGCCATCAAAACCAGCTAATAGTAATCTCTTAGCTTTACCACTCGTAGCTATTGCGAAGGCATAAGCCATTACCAAGGATGTGGGCGTAATACAGTAAGTTTCATTGAACTCAAAAGTATCAGTCTGCACGTTCAAACCAAAGTCTAGAACCTCTTTATTTGCTAATGCTTGCTGTACATCTTCCGGTAACATTGAATAGGGTGTGATTAACGGTTGAGGTAATTTAGTATGAGCCTCACAATCTGCTAACAAACGTACTGGATGGCAAGCCACACGTAAATCAATAAGTGCAGCATCGATCTCACTCTGAGTATTCAACGCTAGCACTAAGGGTTTTTCCTTACGAATATAACGCTCTAGTGCAGTACGATGCTTAGCAACACCTGGTCCTGTGCCTAGCAATAAGATATCCCGATCAACAAATAGCTTACTTGGTGACCATGTACCTTGCGGCTTACCATGATAGAAATGACGAGCAGCATCTAAAGTATTAAGGCTAAATTGACCCCTGCCGTCAATCCCGTAGAATTAAACTTGGGAGATTTTAGTTACGCAGC
>NZ_JASDCS010000014.1 GCF_030407815.1 Psychrobacter sp. APC 3281 | reverse complement strand
CCAACTATTTGACGATGTTTGGCAAAATTTAGCTGTTTTTAGCCCATTTAGAGGATACTCGTTTGAATTGAGGACACGCCCTAAGTAGACTATTTATTTTATGTTTTTTATCTCAGCATCTTTCAGACTTAATATTTTTAGCGTCATTCATTTGCAATTATTTTAGACAATTGCTTAAACATTTTTTGATAGACCGAGTTCATTATGCCGACACCCTTATTATCTAGCAGATCTACCGCCTCTTTTTTCAAACGTCCATTACTGACTGCTGCCATGACAGCATTATTAGCTACGGTAGTGGCAGGATGTAGCTCGCCTGAATCTAATGACTCTGAGCCAGCAGACGCCAAAACCGAAAACCCAACGGCTGATGAATCACAGAACGTTGCTAATAATGACGCTGTATCTGCTGAGAAAATCATGGTCAATACCGTAAAAGGTGATGTTGAGCTGGCCATGAACCCATCGCCACTTGTCGTTTATGACATGACGTTGATGCAAGACTTGGCGGCGCTAGATGTGGCGGTCGATGGTATGCCTGGCGGTCTACTACTAAAGAACCTACACTCAGAAACGCAGCCTGATCCAAAATCGGTAGGTACTGTGTTTGAGCCAGATCTTGAAGCGTTGAATGCAATGCAGCCGCAAGCTATTTTGGTCGGTTCACGCATGGCAGAAAAATACGACGAGCTATCAAGTATCGCGCCGACATTGGATATGAGTATTGATACAGCAAATATCTATGAGTCAAGCAAGCAGCGCCTGCATGATCTAGGTGCATTGTTTGGTAAAAGCGATCAAGCCGCTAAGCTACAACAGAACATCGATGGACTCATCACTGAGACCAAAAGTCTAACGAAAGAAAATAAAGGCACTGGCCTAGTCGTCATGGTCAATGGCAATAAAATGTCAGCCTATGGTGACAAGTCTCGCTATGGTTTTATCCATACTGTGTTAGGTGTACCAATGGCAGATGACAAAATTGCCGATGCGCCTCATGGTCAGCCAATATCATTTGAATATATCCAAAAAGCCAATCCAGATTGGTTATTTGTCATCGACCGTAGTGCTGCAATTGGTGAAGACGGTATTGGTGCCAAGGCCGTATTAGACAATCCACTAGTTGCTCAGAGCAATGCATGGAGCAAGCAGCAAGTGGTTTATTTGAGCCCAGATTCTTACTTAGCATTTGGCGGCTACTACCAATGGATGCAGGATCTAACGACGATCAAAGATGCTTTTACTAACGCTAAATAATGTCGTTAGTGATAAAAACGATTGTTGTACAAGTAGGTATTATTACCGTTAACCCTGCTCATTTTTAAGCCAGTAGAGATTATGTCGTTATTTTCACACCGTACTCATGCTAGGCTCAAATCCAGTACTGCTCCATCAGCATCAAGTTGGCAGAGCGGTACTGGCAATGCGTTACATCGACGTACTGTCATACCACCGTGGTTCATCAATACAGCAAGCCTCATTCTTATGGGGCTTTTGGTGTTATTGAGCTTATCTATTGGGGTAGCTGACTTTTCGTGGACAGGTATCTTGCAGAGTTTGCTGACTCAGAGTGCTAATTCTGATAGCTCATTGCTATTGGTTAGCCGCATACCGCGCACCATCGCCATTATCTTGACTGGCATTGCAATGGCTGTGGCTGGGATGATTATCCAAGTAGTGCTAAAAAACCGCTTTGTAGAGCCATCTATGGTCGGTGCGACTCAGAGTGCTGCACTTGGTTTGCTGGTGGTCAGTCTGCTGTTCCCTGCCAGTGCGCTCATTGTCAAAATGGGCGTGGCAACCATTGCTGCCGTTTTTGGCATGATGCTATTTATGCTGCTCATTCACCGCATTCCGCCTACTGATTTTTTGATGATTCCACTGATTGGCATTGTCTTCGGCGGCATTATTGAAGCTGTCACTACCTTTATCGCCTATCAAACCGAATCGCTACAGATGCTCAGTGTTTGGCAGTTTGGTGATTTTTCGGGCGTATTGGCAGGGCGCTATGAGCTGTTGTGGCTTACGGGTGGACTGTGTGTGCTGGCTTATATTATTGCTGACAAGCTGACCATCGTTGGTTTGGGTGACAATATCGCCTTAAACTTGGGTATTAGTAAGCGTCAAGTTACTTGGATTGGCGTGGGTATGGTAGCCATGATGAGCGCTGTCGTGGTCGTAACTGTAGGCATGATTCCTTTTATTGGGCTGGTCGTGCCAAACATTGTGAGCCGTCTAATGGGAGATAAGTTGCGTCGCAGCTTGCCAGCAGTTGCCCTACTTGGTGCTTCAGCAGTGTTGTTATGCGATATTATCGGACGCTCTATTCGCTACCCATTTGAAGTGCCGGTCGCCACTATCTTTGGTGTGGTTGGTACGGTGCTGTTTTTATGGCTGTTATTACGTGCACCAGCTGAGCAGTAGCACCATGTTCACTAACTGTGTATTAATTTGAAGCACTCACTTACCGTCGTTCATTTTTTGCCTTATTAGATAAGCTTGGCACCATAGGATTTTTGTATGTTCTCATCAACTAAGCTTACTTCCACCAAGACTGATGCTACCAAAACCAGCACAGCGATAGATAACTCATCTTCAGCAGATGGTCAGTATTCAGCCGCTGCACAAGGTCAGTTAGCAAAGCTTTGGGCATGGATAGCTGCCCATCCAAAATCCATAGCAGCTATTATTCTACTTATCTCGATGACCTTGTTTATGACACTCAATGTCAATGGCTATTGGGACTTTGCGCTACCATTACGCGGCAAAAAACTGCTGGCACTGATGGTGGTTGGCTATGCGATTGGCGTGTCGACGTTATTGTTTCAGACGTTGACTCATAATCCAATTCTAACGCCTTCCCTACTCGGGTTTGACTCACTCTATGTTCTGTTGCAGAGCTTACTGGTTTTCTTTTTAGGTGCGATTAGCTTTACCAGTCTCGATCCTATTGCCAAGTTCACGCTAGAGATTGTTCTGATGTTTGGGGCCTCTTTATTATTATTTAAGCTACTATTTTCTAAGAGCAGTCAGGATTTGACGCGGCTAATATTGGTGGGCGTTATCTTTGGTGTGTTGTTTCGCAGTTTATCAGCACTCATTGCACGGCTGATTAACCCTGATGATTTTGTGGTCGTACAGTCCGCTAGCTACGCGCAGTTCAATACGGTCAACCCTCAGCTATTAGGTATCAGCTTATTTATCTGTGCCATCACTGCGATATTTGTGTGGCGCTGGCGTTACCAATGCGATGTGTTGATGCTCGGACAAACACAGGCCGTCAACCTTGGTATCAACTATCAACGTCTGGCATTTGGTCTCTTAACTGTCATCGCTGTACTGGTTGCCACGGCCACTGCACTGGTCGGTCCTGTAACTTTCTTTGGTCTATTGGTTTGCGCATTGACCAATCGTATCGCGCGACATATGTATCACACTGAGCGGCTGATATTGGTCAGCTTGGTCGCTATGATTTGCTTAGTACTGGGTCAGACTATCTTTGAGCAAGTGCTAGATATGGCAGGCGTATTGTCAGTGGTGATAGAGCTAGCGGGCGGATTGATGTTCTTAGCATTGATATTTATGTCCCAGCGCCGTTCGCTGTAACTACTTAGCCGACATTGTTTATTTAGCTGATGCTGTTGATAGAGAAGACCCTAAGACTTTTTTAAATAAGACTGACTATGATTAAACTGAATAATATCTCTCACCATATTGGCAAACAACAAATCTTGCATGACATTACGTTGTCCCTACCAACGGCGCAGGTGATTGCGTTGATTGGGCCTAATGGTGCGGGCAAATCCACGTTGTTTTCTGTTATGGCTCGCTTGCAGCCGCTACAATCTGGGCAGGTGAGCTTCGCTGTAGATAATGAGGAACGTGATATTGTCAGCTGTCAGGCGCGGACGCTGGCCAAGACGGTCGCTATGCTCGGGCAAGACAATCATGTGCAAGGACGCCTGCGCGTGCATGAGCTACTGATGTTTGGTCGTTATCCTTATCATCAAGGACAACCGACCGCTGACGATCAGCAAAAAGTACAGGAAATCCTCGAGCGCTTTGAGCTTGAGCCACTTGCCGAGCGTTTTTTGTCAACGCTATCGGGTGGACAGCGACAGCGCGTGCTGATCGCTATGATTGTCTGCCAAGATACGCCCTATCTATTGCTCGATGAGCCACTGAACAACCTAGACATGTATCATGCTGGTCGACTCATGCGTGAACTACGTCAGCTTAGCCACAATCAGCAAAAAACCGTGGTAATCGTCCTACACGATATCAATCAAGCAGCACAGTTTGCCGATACAGTGGTTACGATGAAAGCAGGAGAAGTGACGGCTGTTGGTCGCCCTGCTGATGTTATTACTAAAGAGACGATGAAAGATTTATACAACGTCGATGTCACTGTCCTAAGTCATCAGGGGCGTCCAGTGATTGTTGATACGGTTTAAATAAAGAACTTCGCAAATAATAAAAGAAATTATAGATGCATAGAGCGCTATTAAATAATCGATGGATAAACTACAAAAACCTATCTCTATTAATTCTAATGATTAGCCTTTGCCTGTTCATTTATTATGCTCTAAATAAGGAGATATCAAATACCTTTTTTTGGTTAGGAATGACCTTATATGCTTTAAGATTGGTAGTTATTCCTATGGATTTTACTCAAAATATCTCTTCAGTAGATTACACAAAGAACTACGATGAAAATAATAGTTGGCATAAATGGGTCATGATAGGTGAGACGTTTGCTTTCTTCATTTTTACTGTCTCGATAGCATACACAATATTTTTGCAATTCAAGTGATAACTAGGGCATACCTTTGATTCAACAGATAGCTATCTAAATAAAAATATACCCTAGAAATCTGGCAATATTACCTACCCTTTTGCAACGCCTTCAATCGACTTTGACGCCCTTTCCACCACAGATAGACGCCAGTAACTGACAACACTGTCACAGCCAAACCTACCAGTGCTAAAAATATTTGATACAGTAAGTAGCCAATGCCATGGCTAATATGACCCATATGTAGGGTCAACAACCAATTGTTGGTTTTGCTACCAAATGATGAGTTTTGGTAGCCAAAGTTCACCTGTTCAACGCTACCCGTTTTTGCATTGACCGTGATGGATGATGCACCGCCTTTTTTACCAATGTCCTTATCTGTCTTAAAGCGCAGCTGCCATTGACCCTCATCCTCAATCCAACGTATGCCTAAAAACTCCCGTACTATCATACCCTTGCTTTGGGCAGCGGTGTTTGCCTGCTCACTCAAATAAGCAATACTATTGGCTTTGTTGACCACATCAACAGCTTCGACATCGACAGCCTCATTGTTTACAACCTCAACTCTAGTCGCTGTTTCTGTACCAGACGCCTGCTCAGCTTTTTCTGATGGTTTTCTTGAGTTCTCCTGTCTTTCCTCTCTACCTTCAAGCCCTACGACAGCGTGCATCACAGGTTGATAGACCTCTCTTAAATTAAAACCAACACTCGACCACGCGATGACAAACAAGATCCCCCAAAGCCATAATCCAAAAGCATGATGTAGATCATAATTCAATTTAAACGTATTACTTTTAGTACGAATTTTCCACGCTGGTAACCAACGTTTTAAAAAGGAGGCACGTTTTTTAGGCGAGGTTTGGTTTTGTGCTTTTTTCTTGATCGCTCTAGGAAACGTTAAGTAAAAGCCAATAAAGCAATTAATTGTCCACACGAGCGCGACAATCCCTAGTAGCAATTTTCCAATATCACCCAGTAATAAATCGCGATGTAACCAAAACACTTTCCACATGGTGTTGTGCCATGCCCACTCATCTCTATCACGAGTACCAATGATATCGCCAGTATAAGGGTGGACATAAACCTGTTGAAACGGTGCTTTTGGTTGGTTTTGGGCGGCTTTTCCTCGTGCTCTATCTACCGAAAATACAGCTGACCTCTCTGCTGCTATCGAGGTTGGCATGCTAGAAAAAGCATATTGAGGGTACGCACTAATGACCTTGTTATGAAGCTCGGCAATAGGCAGATGTGATGCGTTTTGCTTCTCAACCTGAGCCAGTTTATGGTTGAAGATATCGTCTAGCTCGTCATGAAATGCCAATAACGTGCCAGTAATACCAGTGATAATTAAAAAAGCTGCCATAGCAAGCCCAGTATAACGATGGAGCCATAGGCAAGCTTGACGAGGATTGAATGAAATCATTAGTCGTAGTTCTTTGTCATATGTTGTTTTAGTAGGTACTTATCAGTTAATACATCATTACTGTTGTAGCCAATGTAAAAGCTAGTAGGCAATAAAAAGCCAGCTCCCGTGTAAGACAGCTGACTTTATAAGTACGATTAGACTTAAATTCGATAAGCTAGATTAGAACTGATAAGTCAAAGACGTTTTGATATTACGTCCCATCTCAAAATCAGTATAGTCATCATCAATAGAGTTACGTGACGCATGGCTTGCATAAGTCTCATCAAAGATGTTGTATACACCTAGTGTGGCCTTTAAACCTTCGATTTGAGTTGGCGTGTAAGTCATAAAGATATCGTGCACGTCATAGCCTGGTTTTTCGTTGTCATCATCAGCGGTATTCGGTGTCACATCGGCGACATAAGTGCTGCGCCAGCCAAGTTCGGTAGTGTTGGTTGGAGCATAACCCAAGTTGACCATGTACTTATCGCCAGACTCAGAGCCACTACCACTGACAGAAGAGATATTATAACCCGTATCCTCGCCTTTGCTACTCGCACGAGCATAGCTTAGACCCATGTTGAAGTTATCTGCACGATAGTCGGCCGATAGCTCTACACCTTTGATTTTGAAATCTTCGTCATTATTAATAACACCTTGGCAGCTACCGTTTAACTGTCCAGTCGCACAATCTAAACCAACTCTACCATTGCCTGCACGTACAAACTCAATATAGTTTTCGATATTGGTTTCAAAGTACTTAGCACTTAGTTTTAAAGAGTCATCAGCCACTGTCAGACCACGCAGCGTTGTAGCAATACCGACTTCTGCATTGTCACCTTCTTCTGCTTTTAGGTCATTGTTCACGTACGTATCAGCGCCATCAGTGTTAAAAATCGTTTGGCTAAGATCTGGACCATTAAATAACTGCGTATAGCTTGCAAATAGCTGGGTGCGCGGTGCAATCTCATAGCTAGCAGCCAATGCGCCAACGACATTGTCGTAAGTCTTGCCAGCCGATACATACTCTGGAGACTCATAACGGTCATAACGGACGCCTGGCGTTAAGCTAAGCTTACCCATTTGCCACTGGTCTTCTAGATATACAGACGTATTGGTTGCTTCATCGGTGCTCGCATTACCAAAGTCGCGTGTCATCTCAGATTCTTTTTTGTAATGCTCAACCCCAGCGATTAACTTATGAACACCTGGCACACCGTTAATAATACTGCTATCGACGATACTGGTGTTTTGTACTTTTACGCCTGTGGTTTGGACTTCTGCATCAAACTCAAACCCAGGTTCGCCATCAGAGTTACGCAAAATCTGCGTGCTGGTCTGATAGACATTGGCATCTACATTGACCAACTGGTTGGCAGGGTTGTAAGCGTAGTCAAGCGCATAGGTATCGCGTTTGACTTCCTGCGGGATGATTGGGTTCCAGCCACCAGCAGGAAAATCTGGACGTAATGGGAATTTGCCTTTGTTTTCGGTACGGCTAAAGCTAGCGCCTACATGATGATCACTACCGACATAAGCACCAGCTTTTAATAGGATGTTTTCGCCTTCGCTGTCTTCCGTTTGGATTTTACGGCCTTTACCGTCTTCACCAGCGTCCGCATTGCGTTTGCCATAATAAGCCAGTAAATCAACATTTTCTGTTGGCGCACCATATACAGTGGCAGAAGTTAGCAGTTCATCATTGTTGCTAGCATAGCCTGTATGCAGCTTAGCACCTACCTTTTGACCTGGCTTAAGTAAATCTGCCGCGTCGACTGTCTCAAAAGCAACCGCACCGCCGATGGCATCATTGCCTAGCGTCACTGAGTTATTGCCCACTGATACTTCTGCTTGTTTTAGCAGATCTGGATCAATAGTGACATCACCCATATGGTAGAACAATGCGCCTTCTTGACGCGCGCCATCAATTGTTACTTTTAGATTGGTATCATCAAGACCACGTACACGAATACGTTGGTTGACCGATGAGGTACCGCCCACGCTCACTCCTGGTACAACGTCCAGAAAATCGCTCAAATGGCTGGCTTGTGCAGCTGGGGTGTAGTCATCTATGTAGACAGAGTCTTCTTGTACAGCGTCACGTACTGAGCTATTCGCTGTTACAGTGATAGTCTGCAATGTCGTATTTGGCATATCTGCTGCCGTTGCGGCACTGGCAGCTTGCGTCCACAATACAGCGGCGACACCGATAGACAATACTGTCAATTGACTAGATAACTTTACTTCGCGCATAACACATTTACTCACTTTGTTTATTATCAGAAATTAGAATTTTTAGAATTATTTTTAAGGGCTATCATCGAAAACCCTCAAAATAGTGCCTACCAGAAGATGGAATGTCTTGAAAACGCTTAAGCTCATCATGCGAATAACATGATTAATGTTAATGATAATGATTAGCGTTTAAATAATGAGAGGCATAATAACGAAGTATTAACACTTTGGCAATAATTAATATAATAAATTCTCAGTTTTAGATCTTAATATGCTGAGGGGGTATAAAAATGCTTCGATACTGGTTATAAAATAATCATTCAATATAATTCTGGCTATGCATTAAGGCTATACGTAGTCAGGCGTAGGAACTGATCAAGTTTATAGCAGTCTGTTGTTAACTTGGCTCATCACTTGTTTTTCTTGTACTACTGTACTAGAATACTGAAACAAGATAGTTCTAAGCGAAAAATTGCTCAATAAACGACCTATCTATTTTCTTTGGCTAAGATTACCTATTATGACTACCGATCCTTATCAGAGCTTAGTGAAACATTTGACCAACTGTACTGATAGCGCAGATATCGAAAAGCTGCTTAGTGCCCTGCTGACGGATAAAGAACAGCATGACATTGCCAATCGTATTCGGATTTTTGATTTGCTAGATCGTGGTAACACCCAGCGTGATATCTCTGAGCAATTAGGTGTTGGTATCGCCACTGTCTCTCGCGGTGCCAAGGCCAAGCAAAGCCATGATGTCAGCGCGTTACTGGCTACTCATAGAGATCACTCTTAGCCTCTAACGACGATACTATCTAACTTTTTACTGGCGAAACTTATACTTATTAATCAACACTTATTAATCGACACTTAGTAATCAACACATATTTGAACCATTTCGGACTTGTTATGACCTCTAGTACTCGCACACAGACCAAACCTGCTCCTATCGATATTCCGAGCAAACCACAACGCATCAAACTGACGCAAGATATCGATTTTTTTGCATTATTCAAACGTATCGAAAGCGCATTTGATACCTGCTATTTGCTCGAATCATTAGGTGAAGACAGCCATATATCGCGCCACCATGCGATTGGCTTTGACCCTGTGACGACTATCGCCGCATTAGACCGCAACACACTTGCCATTACCGATAATAAAACTGCTGAGACAAGCCGTTATCAAACCGACAACCCTTATCAGCTACTGCGTGATATAACGCCGCAGCATGTTATTGCTCGCGATCAAAGTGGTGGTCTGGTCGGGTATTTGGGTTATGACTGCGTGAATTTCTTTGAACCTAGTCTCAATGCAAAAGCCAGTGAAGACTTTGAGCCCTTTAAGTTTGGCGTGTATCTAGATGGATTGACGCTGGATAAGATGACTGGGGAAATCTTTTACTTTTATTACCCGACCGCTCAGCAAGAAAACCGCATCGAGCAAATCAAAGCCCTACTCGATGAGCCAACGCCTAGCTATGAAGCGCCTAAAGTTGAATTTTTAGGTGATGGCATGAGCCAAGAAGAGCATGCCAATGTCGTTATGCAAGTCAAAGAAGATATCATCGCTGGGCGTATTTTTCAGTGCGAGGTAGGCTTTAAATCTAAATATCGTATTGCCGGTGACAAAATGCCGATTTATGAAAAGTTGCGCGCTGTCAATCCATCACCGCATATGTATTTTATGAAATTTGCGCAACAATGCATCATTGGCGCTTCTCCTGAGCTACTATTCCGCTTGCGTCAAGGTGAAATGGAAACCTATCCGCTTGCAGGGACTGCCAAGCGCGGCGCCGATGTAATAGAGGACCGTAAGCTTGCCCGCGCCTTGCTCAACGATGACAAAGAAATTGCCGAGCATAATATGTTGGTTGATTTGCATCGTAATGATATTGGCCGTGTGGCACGATTTGGTACGGTAAAAGTACGTAGCTTGATGGATATCAAACGCTTCTCTCACGTGCAGCATATTTCTTCTGAAATCGTCGGTATCCTGCATCCTAACGAAGACATGTTTAGTGCGCTTGCCAGTAACTTCCCTGCTGGTACCTTGTCAGGCGCGCCTAAAGTAGAAGCCATCAAAGTCATCAACGAGCTAGAGCCGGATGGTCGCGGTGCTTACGGCGGTGCATTAGGATCGTTCAATTTCAATGGTGATTGTATCTTTGCTATTCCTATTCGCAGTCTCTTTATCAATGGCGAGTCTGCCTACGCTCAAACTTGCGGTGGTAACGTTTACGACTCAAACCCAGCTGATGAGTACTTAGAGATTCAGCGTAAACTGTCAGCGATGAAAGTCGTATTAGATAGCTTTATGCAATCATAATTGCTACTAGAAGTACTGCATACATTGACCATATTTTACCTAGCACTATTTTTACAGAAGAGTTTATGACCCATGAATGTTTTAATTATTGATAACTACGACTCGTTTACCTTTAATCTCTACCAGTATGTGGGCGAGATTTTGCAAACCTTAGACAGTGATAAAGAAGCCAGCGTCATCGTTAAACGCAATAACGAAATCACCTTAGCAGACGTAGAAGCGATGAATCTTGATAGAATTATCATTTCACCTGGCCCTGGCTCCCCTGATGATCCCGCGTACTTTGGTATCTGTAGCGAGGTCATTGAAACACTAGGCAAAACTGTGCCGCTACTAGGCGTTTGCTTGGGTATGCAAGGCATTGCTCATGTATTTGGCGGTGACGTGGTACGCGCCAGTGTGCCGATGCATGGTAAGGTCTCATCAATTCGCCATGATAATTCAGGTATTTATCAAGGCTTACCACAAGAGCTTGAGATCATGCGCTATCACTCGTTAGTGGTAAAAGCCGACACCATCCCAAGCTGTCTCACGATTACCTCGGTAGTCGCCAATGACAGCCGTGCTGAATTGAGCTTTGCTGAGTCAGCGTTGACTGGTGATGAGATTATGGGACTGGCGCACAAAGAGTACCCAATCCAAGGCGTACAGTTTCATCCTGAGTCATTTGCCACTGAAGGCGCTAAGCGTTTGCTGAGTAACTTTTTATTGCAGGTGTAAACCTATATGTCCATCTCCATGTCTAGCTCAAGCCTAAATACTTTCAGCTTACTCAGACATACTGCGTTGCTCTTGAGCTTAATGCTAATGACGTCTGTCAGTTCAGCTGTAGCTCCTGTACAGGCAAACTTTACAATGGGCATGGACATCCCAAGGCCAACGTCTTAACCTTTATGAGAGCTGTGCAGAAGGAAGCGTTACTTGCAACAATATGCTGCTAGTCGCTCCCGATTTAGGACGGCTATTACAGACAACACAAGAACCTAGTAAGTCGCCCTATGCTGTCAAATACTACTCTGCGGAAACCAAGCATAGCTTATGTAAAGATGGTGTGACCCCATGTCGATTTCAGGGTTATACCTTTGAAGGCGCAGATTTTGACGGGTTTATAGATACGTCGAACCATGAGATATCTATAAGAAATAAATGGACAGTCGATACCTATAGTGCCACCTACAAAGAAAATGCGACTTATCTGCCATTAGCATCAGAAGCTGCTCTGATTGATCAGATATATAACACGTCTGATAAAGCATTGAATGAAAGCTACAGAGTAACGCGAAATGAAGTCAGACGCCTGTACGGTGAGGATATGGCGGCTGATCTTAAGAAAGAGCAGACTCAGTGGATAAAACAGCGCTCAAAAAACTGCGGGGCTGATACGGATCATTTACCAAGAACCCAAGCGGAAAAAGTGTGCTTTATTCAGCAAAATGCTCTTCGAGAGCAAGCATTCTTTTTATGGATTGATTAACAGAGACTGTAGAAATAAAAAAGTGATGCGAACAAGAATCAGATATGAGTTAATGATTCGATATTGTTTAGGTTATTTAGTAAACGCTAGCCATTTTTTAGCCATTTAGATAACTATCAATTGAATTTAGCACACGACCTAGTAGCCACTTATTATCTTTTAGTGATAGACTGAAAAGAATAAACAAAAGACAGCCTTTAATCAGGTTGTCTTTTCTTATTTCAGTATTGCTTGGAGAGATTGTATCAATAGCAATCTTACAACATCTTGTGTCACTTAGATCGTAAGAAGAAAACAGTATGGCAAACATCGACAACGGAATGACGACCCACTCGCATCAATCATGGCTAGGCACCATTCAAATCATTACGGCTGCTATTTGCTGGGGTACGTTGGGTATATTCTCGACCTATCTCAACCAAATTGGATTTAGTGGGTGGCAAGTAACCATATTACGCATTGTCACAGCGGCCTTTATCATTTTAGCCATGCTACCAAAACTGTGGCCACACCTTATCAAATTACAGCCAAAACAGTGGCTTGGACTGGCGATGCAGTCGTTAATAGGTGTCCTTGGCATGTCGGTCTGCTATTTTTTTGCGGTCAGTTATGTTGGCGCTGGCCCTGCCGTTGCATTGCTCTATACCGCGCCCGTATTTAGCTTATTGTTCTCGAAGTTCTTACTGAGTGAGTCCATCACTCGCAAATCAGTCTTGCTGGCATTGATGGCGGTGTTTGGCGTAGGTTTAACGATGTTAGGTGAGCAAGCAAAAGTTAACTGGGGTATTTTACTTGGTCTATCAGCAGGGATGTGTTATTCGTTATATGGCGTATTGGGTAAGCGTGCGATGCATTATGCTCACCCTGCGCCTCTGGTATTTTTTACTTCCATTATCATTAGTGCTGGCGTACTACTGCTCTTGCCTGAGACCTATAACACTTATGAGCAGCTATTAGATCTCCCCTTAATGACTTGGGGCTATGTTTTAGGATTATCATTATTGGGAACCGTCGTGCCATTTGGGCTATATATGAAGGCATTGGAAAAGCTGCCTGCCACTCGTGCATCGGTATTTACGATTTTTGAGCCATTGACTGCGATTGCACTTGCCATGCTATTACTGCATCAATCTTTGTCTTGGATTCAGTATTTGGGTGTGGCGCTTATCTTACTGGCAGCTTTATTAAATGCTGTGTTAAATGGCACTGCTACTCGTGTACCTCGCTGGTTAAAACAACGACAAAAAGTATAGTTTACTGTCTATTTATTTGAAATTCGTCCCATTTATTGCGATAAAAAAAGCCCCAACCATTACATCATGATTGAGGCTTTTTTTATTGCTTACGCAAAAACAAACGTTTTTACTGCTCAATGCGTTGCAAAAATGCCTGCGTACGAGGATGCTTTGAGTCCTCAAACAGCTGCTTAGCACTGCCTTCTTCGACAACATGACCGTCTTCAATCAGTACAACATGATCGGCAACGTCTCGGGCAAAGTTGATTTCGTGAGTCACTACAACCATCGTCCAACCTTCAGAGGCGAGCTGCTTCATCGTCTCAAGCACATCCTGTACCAACTCTGGATCAAGCGCAGAGGTTGGCTCATCAAACAGTAATAATGACGGCTCAATAGCGAGCGCACGGGCAATACCAATACGCTGCTGCTGACCACCAGATAACTGGAACGGATAGAGATCCGCTTTGTCTGACAGTCCAACTTTTTCTAGCAGTACCAATGCCTGCTCACGAGCTTGCGCTTTGCTCTGCCCTTGTACCACTGTAGGCCCAAGCATCAAGTTTTCAATGGCTGTCTTATGGGGAAACAAGTTATAAGACTGAAATACCATACCTGATTTACGCTGTAAAGCTAGTAGCGTTTTTTTGCTTGGCTTAGTCGCAAAGTCGACGCTCAAGCTATCGTCATCAAAAGCAATCACACCTTGATCAGGAATCTCTAGCGCATTCAAACAACGCAAAAAGGTGGTTTTACCCGATCCTGAAGGTCCTAATATTACGACTACTTTGCCTTTATTAATGGTCAAGTCGATGCCTTTTAGCACCTGATTGCCACCAAAGGCTTTATGAATATTAGTGACTTTGATCATAAAAATTCCTGTTGTGCTAGAGCGTGTCTATTGAGCCATAACTTATTTTACTACGTAGCTTATTTTGCCACATAACGATCTAATCTAGTTTCAAGCTTGCCTTGGATAAAGGTCAAGAACAGACAGATACCCCAGTATATAATCGCCGCTTCGGTATAGACCAGCATAAACTCATAGTTACGAGCTGTGATAATCTGCGCTTGTTTGAACAGCTCAGTGACCAGTACCAATGAAGCAAGTGAGGTATCTTTTACCAGACTGATAAAGGTATTAGACAACGGCGGCACTGATACTCGAAGCGCCTGCGGTAAAATCACATGACGAAAAGTCTGTAGATACGTCAAGCCAACCGTTGAGCCTGCTTCCCACTGTCCTTTTGGTATCGACAAAATCGAAGCACGCACTGTCTCCGATGCATAAGCACCGATGTTCAGTGAGAATGCAATAATCGCTGAGGGAAAGGGGTCAAGCTTCACCCCGACACTTGGCAGACCGTAGAAAATAATAAACAGCTGAACCAGCATGGGTGTACCGCGAATGGCGGACACATAGACGCGAGCGAGCCGATAGATGATTTCATGGAACCAAGTGGCACGCGGAATGATACGAATCAATGCCACTGTCAGTGCAATGGCCATACCGATCGCAAATGAGATCAACGCCAGCGGTATCGAATAATAAATACCGCCTTTGAGCATTGGCCAAAACGACGAGATGACAATCTGCGCTCGATCAGGACTCATAAATGGCAATACTGCCAATAAGTCCGCGAACCATGATGTAGACATTACAGAAGCTGACATGATAGAAACTGACATTATTTTTGTTGACTTATATCAGCACCAAAGAACTGTTCGCTAAGCTTGGTGAGTGTGCCTTCAGCCGCCAATTCAGCCATGGCTTCATCAAGTTTTGCTACGACTTCATCATCACCTTTGATAAGCACTAGGCCTGAACCACGTAACTCACTAGCAGGTGCTGTCAGTTTAATCTCAAGATCTGCATCTGGGAATTTTTTGAGATAATCCAATACCGCTAGATTATCATTCATCGTAAAGTCAGCACGGTCTTGCTTCACTAATTGAATCGCTTGCGCCATACCATCGACAGGAACGATCTCTGCACCATAACGCTCTGCGAGCTCACCATAGTTACTGCTAAGTGATTGAGCTGTACGCAAACCTTTTAGACCTTCCCACGAGCTATAACGGTTGTCATCAGTAGGTGCCAATACGACCGCACCTGACCAGCTATAAGCCATTGCTTTGTCATACTTTGCTTTACGTTCAGGCGTGGTCAAACTAACTTGGTTAGCCACCATATCAAAACGTTTTGAATCCAAACCAGCCAACATTGCATCCCATTGGGTTTCTTTAAACTCAACGTCTACGCCCAGTTTATCCGCGACTGCACGCGTTACTTCAACATCATAACCCGTTAGTTTGCCGCTCTCATCATGATACGTGAACGGAGGATACGTACCCTCTGTACCGACGTTGATAGTGCCGCCGTTGTTGATACGTTGTAGCAAATCAGAACCGCCTGTTGCAGCGCTGTCAGTCGCACTGGTATCGGCTTCGTTGGTAGTAGATTGACCACAAGCGGCAAGGAACATGGTGCTGGCGGCAAGGGCTAAAAGAGTACGACGTTTCATAAGACGTCCTTATAAGAGTGAATGAATAAAGTAAAAACGCATAATGCTAATAAGACACACAGCACTAATAAAATATACGGTGATAATAAATAGGACAAGCCGACATAGAAGAACAATATAAGCTCTCCTATGATATTCGGCTTTGGTTGCCCGATTTGAGGCCATTTGGGCTATTTTTCAATACTGTTTCTATATTATATTTTAATTTTTAACGATTGTTCAAATATTCTGGCGAGTTTAATTAACGCCAATTGCTATCTTATTAAATAGCAGCTTATGGATATAGTATCTCACTTTGGACAGAAAAACGTACAAAATCAGTGAGCAAGCACTTTACCACAACTAACGACAGTTATAGCTCACCTGAGAACTGATAGCGATCACCCGCATGCCACATTTTTACAAAGGTAACGACCTGACCAGCCGAGTAGGTCTGCCGACGCAGCACAAGCGTTGGTGACTGCGGCGCAATTTGCAAAAACTCAGCAATTTCATCAGGAGCTGCCAATGCTCGGATGGTATAGCTACCACTCTCTAGAGGACTTTTGGCAATTAAGTAATCACTGGTATTGACCACACTAAAGTCCTGATCGATAAATTTCGGCACTTTTTTGGCATCGACCCAGCGTTCTTCAAACTGTATGGGCTGACCATCGGCAAAGTGAATAATTTTTACTTCATACAGGACAGCTGCATCACTAGCATCTGTCTGAGCGCTTGTATTAGCAGGCCCAGACTCTTTATCAATCATAACCCCTTCATTAATACCAAACTTACGACGCAGCTCATTATCGAGCATATCAGCCGTAATAGCACGCTTACTCACGACCTGTGCCTCATAGTCGCGATTGGCTGACTTTAAATCCTCAGCGATGTTGCGTACCTCAACAAACGTATGATTGAACTGCTGCTGCGCGACAAACGTGCCCGACCCTTGCCGACGCTCTAACACCCGCTCCTCGCTCAGCTCTTTTAGCGCACGGTTGACTGTCATTCTTGACACACCGAACTCTTCAGCCAGTGCCATTTCTGTCGAAATCGCGTTGCCCGCTTGCCACTTACCAGAATGAATGTTGTCTAGTATGGCATTTTTTATGCGTTGATACGCCGGAATCGTCTTTGTCATATCCGCCTTTGACCGTCAGTTTTGCTAATAGGAATGACCACATAATATCACGAGACCATCGCGCAAGCCTTAGTCAAAATGTCTGAGCGTTCAGTATTAACTAGGGCGCTTTTCAACTCACTCGATGTTATCTAAATCGGCTGAGTGAATAATAAAAATAATCAGCTCATGAAAAAAAACCTTGCATGAAAAAAGTATCTTTGATAATTTGTATATACAACTTTACAGCAGGACTAGAAAATTTGTTTTATCGCTTCGATATTCCTATGAATTTAGATGAATGCTTAGCAGTAGATAAATACTTAGTAAATGAATATCTAGACTGACTGTAAGACACTTACTTTGATGACTTTATCGCCCTATTCGCTATCACAAGGATATGATCATGACTACTGACAACGGAACCAACAAAGAAACTAAGCTGACTCGCCGTGATGAGAGCCGTAATATTGCTGCGCCTACCGGTAGCACGCTACATTGCAAAAGCTGGCTGACCGAAGCCCCTTATCGCATGCTGCAAAACAACCTGCATCCTGATGTGGCAGAAAACCCAAAAAGTCTGGTCGTCTACGGTGGTATCGGACGCGCAGCCCGTAACTGGGAAAGCTATGATCAAATCTTAGAGTCATTAAAAGAATTAGAAGATGATGAGACGTTGCTAGTACAGTCTGGTAAGCCAGTCGGTGTGTTTCAAACACACGAAAACGCACCACGCGTATTGATTGCTAACTCCAACCTTGTACCGCGCTGGGCAACATGGGAGCACTTCAACGAGCTCGATCGCAAAGACCTATTTATGTATGGTCAGATGACTGCTGGTAGCTGGATTTATATCGGTACGCAAGGCATCGTCCAAGGTACGTATGAGACTTTTGTGGAAGCGGGTCGTCAGCATTATGACGGTAGCTGGGCGGGTCGTTGGATTTTGACCGCTGGTCTGGGTGGTATGGGCGGCGCGCAGCCACTAGCTGCTACCTTTGCAGGTGCGACTTCGTTAAACATCGAGTGTCAGCAGTCTAGTATCGATTTCCGCTTACGTACTGGTTATGTCGATAAGCAAGCAGATGATCTTGACCACGCTTATGAGTTAATCAAACAATATACGGACGCTGGTGAAGCTGTCTCTATCGCCCTACTTGGTAATGCCGCAGATATCTTGCCTGAGATGGTCAAGCGTGCTAACGCTGGCGGCATGAAGCCTGATTTGGTCACTGATCAAACCTCAGCACATGATTTGATCAATGGCTATCTACCAAGCGGCTGGACAGTAGAGGAATGGAAAGCCGCCCAAGAAGATCCAGAGCAACACGCAGCACTGACTAAAGCAGCCGCTCAATCTTGTGCCGTACACGTACAAGCAATTTTAGACTTGCAAGCGATGGACATTCCAGCCACTGATTACGGTAATAATATCCGTCAGGTTGCCTTTGATGAAGGGGTCAAAGATGCCTTTAACTTCCCAGGTTTTGTCCCTGCTTATATTCGTCCGCTATTTTGCCAAGGTAAAGGCCCATTCCGCTGGGTCGCGCTCTCAGGTGATCCAGAAGATATCTATAAGACTGATCAAAAAATCAAAGAGCTATTCCCTGAAAACAAACATATCCATCGCTGGTTAGATATGGCAAAAGAGCGTATTCAGTTTCAAGGCTTGCCTGCCCGTATCTGCTGGTTAGGGCTTGGTGAACGTGACAAAGCAGGCTTAGCATTTAATGAAATGGTCAAAAACGGCGAGCTAAAAGGCCCGATTGTTATTGGTCGTGACCATTTGGATACGGGCTCTGTCGCCAGTCCAAACCGCGAAACAGAGAGCATGAAAGACGGCTCAGACGCAGTATCTGACTGGGCGCTATTGAACGGTATGCTGAACGTGGCTGGCGGCGCGACGTGGGTATCACTACATCATGGCGGCGGTGTCGGCATGGGCTACTCGCAGCACTCAGGTATGGTCATCGTCGCGGATGGTACTGACGCCGCAGCCAAACGCTTAGCACGAGTACTGATCAATGACTGTGGCTCAGGCGTCATGCGTCATGCAGATGCAGGTTATGAGCTGGCCATTAAAACAGCGAAAGATTATGGTTTAAATCTGCCAATGATTAAATAGTTTGAACTACCTTAATATTATAAAAACAAACACTTATATGACTATGCAACTAGGACTACCTATATGAGCAATATCAAACAACTAACCCTACATCCTCGCCAGCTTAGCTTTAAGATGCTACGTGATATCTACGAGCAGCCTGTCGTATTGACGTTGCCTGAGAGCGCTTATGAGGCGATAGATGCCTCGCATGAAGATGTACGTACCATCATTGCGCGAGACAAAAGCGCTTATGGTATCAATACTGGTTTTGGCCTATTGGCAAAGACGCGTATCAGTGACGACCAGCTTGAGCTACTTCAGCGTAACCTGATCGTTTCTCACTCAGTGGGCACGGGTGAAGCTCTCCCTGCAGGCGTCGTACGACTAATTATGGTGATGAAAGTTGCCAGTCTGGCGCAAGGTGTCTCTGGTGTACGCCGCGAGGTAGTTGATAGTTTACTTGGCTTAATCAATAATCAAATCACACCCAATATCCCAGCCAAAGGTTCAGTTGGTGCATCTGGTGACCTAGCACCATTATCACATATGACGCTTGCGATGATGGGTGAAGGTGATGTGTTTGTCGCTGGCAAAAAAGTACTTGCTGCTGATGCTCTAGCGCAGCATGGACTTGAGCCTATTACTCTTGCAGCTAAAGAAGGCCTTGCACTGATCAACGGTACGCAAGTCTCAACCGCGCTAGCATTACGTGGTTATTTCTTAGCGCGTGATTTGCTTGAGACTGCGACCATTGTAGGCTCACTATCAATTGATGCTGCAAAAGGCTCGGATTCACCATTTGATGCGCGTATTCATGAAGTACGTGGTCATCATGGTCAAATCGAAATCGCCAAAGCACACCGTCAATTAATCAAAGGAAGTGCTATTCGTGCCTCACACGATGGCGAGCAAGACGATAGAGTTCAAGATCCTTACTGCTTACGCTGTCAGCCGCAGGTCATGGGTGCCTGCCTTGATATCATCAATCAAGCAGGGAAAACGCTGCTAATCGAATCTAATGCGGTGACAGACAACCCACTTATCTTTAATAACGAAGATGGCCCTGTTGCTATATCGGGTGGTAACTTCCATGCTGAGCCAGTCGCTTTTGCCGCTGATATTTTAGCCTTGGCAATCGCTGAGATTGGCTCTATGTCTGAGCGCCGTGTGGCCTTGCTAATCGATGCGACGCTATCAGGTGGCTTACCGCCATTTTTGGTTGATAATGCTGGGGTAAACTCAGGGTTTATGATTGCTCATGTGACCGCCGCAGCACTGGCGTCAGAAAACAAATCTATCGCCCATCCTGGTAGCGTCGATAGCATCCCGACTTCTGCCAACCAAGAAGATCATGTCTCAATGGCGACTTATTGCGCACGCCGCCTATACGAGATGGCACAAAACACTGCCACCATTATTGGTATTGAACTTCTGGCTGCTGGTCAAGGCATCGACTTCCATCGCGGATTAGACACCTCAGAGCCGTTGACAGTCGCGCATCAAAAACTACGTGAGCAAGTGACTTTCTATGACAAAGATCGCTACCTCGCCCCTGATATCGAAGCAGCCAAGCAGTTGGTATTAGACGGTACGCTTGCCGAACATTGGCAGTCACTACGCAGCGATTGGTACGAGTCTAAATAAAGATCAATAAGCGGAAAGCAGCGATGACAATAGCGAGAACAACAACACCGAATACCACACGTATTAGCCATACACCTGCTGATATGAGCCAGTGGACAGGACGTGCAGAGCCATTTGAGACTGCACGTGCCCGCTATTGGTATCAGCTTGCTCAGCCTTACGAGGCTCAACATATTGGGCTAATTGGCTTTGCCTGTGATCAAGGCGTCAGACGTAATCAAGGCCGCGTAGGTGCTAGAGCTGCTCCGCCATTGATTCGTCGAGCTTTTGCTACGCTGCCAGTCATCGCTGATTTACAACGATATTTCGATGGTCAGTTATCAACCTTATTGGGTGATGCAGGTGATATACATTGTCACGACGAGAATAGTTTTGCCGAGAGTACTCTTGAGCAAGCGCAGATCAAATATGCCGATGCAGTGAGCACTATCGTTAAGCAAGGCGGATTACCCATCGGGCTTGGTGGCGGTCATGCCATTGCTTATGGTAGCTTTTTGGGATTATGGCAAGCATTGGAAAATACCAGCAAAACAAATGCCACGCCTACTATCGGGATTATTAATTTCGATGCTCATCTTGATATTCGTCAGTCTGATGTAGCGACCTCTGGCACACCGTTTCGCCAAATTGCCGAGCATCTTGATGCAAACAGTCAGCCTTTTCACTATTGCTGTATTGGCGTCAGTCGATTCTCTAACACGGCGGCGCTTTTCGATCGTGCCGAGCAATTGGGCGTACAGGTCATTAGTGATGAAGACTGTCATTATCAGTCTTGGGATACACTTGCTGAGCAGGTCAAAAGCTTTTTAGATCAGGTCGATATCGTATATTTAACCATCGATATGGACTGCTTCCCTTCTAGCGTTGTCCCGGGTGTAAGCGCACCTGCTGCCTTTGGTATTGAGCTGGGTTTTGTTGAGCGTATGGTCAAAACAATCATGGCATCAGGCAAAGTAAAAATGGCAGACATTGCTGAGATTAATCCTACTATTGATATTGACAGTCGTAGCTGCAAAGTTGCTGCGCGCTTACTAGCGACTATTGTAGAGCAGCATTTAATTATCACTTAAACACATTAGCCTCCCAATAATTTAGGAGCATATTATGAATGAATCAAAGAACTCCGTATTGAAAAATCCTACAGAACAGATGCTAGACGAGTCTACTATGACATCATTTGACCATGTCATTATTAACGCTAATATTGCGACTTTTTCAGTGCAGCATGGTTTTGGTATTGAGACAAGTGATAATGTCGATAATCAAGCTGATAGTAACCCATATGGTCAGTTGCATCACGCGGCCATCGGTATTAAAAACGGCAAAATCGCTTGGGTTGGCACACAGGATCAGATCACTGCTCATTTGCCTAAATATCAAGCTAGCCAAATCACGGATGTAAATGATAAATGGATAACTCCCGGACTCATCGATTGCCATACGCATATCGTTTATGGTGGCAACCGTAGCAATGAGTTCGAAGCGCGATTGCAGGGCGTTAGTTATCAAGACATTGCTGCACAAGGCGGCGGTATCGTCGCGACGGTCATTGCTACCCGCGCCGCCAGTATTGAATCGCTATTTGCACAAAGTGAAAAACGTTTACTCGCACTTATAAAAGAAGGCGTTACCAGTATCGAAATTAAGTCTGGTTATGGCTTAGACTTAGACACTGAGCGCAAAATGCTCACGGTCGCTCGCCAACTGGGTGAAAAATACGACATTCATGTGAGTACCACTTATCTAGCAGCTCATGCCTTGCCACCTGAGTACAAAAATCGTGCAGATGACTATATTAAGCAAGTTTGCGAGTGGCTGCCAATTCTGCATTCAGAAGGCTTGGTTGATGCAGTAGATGGCTTTTGCGAAAACATCGCCTTTAGTACTGAGCAAATCAGACGAGTGTTTGAAGTGGCGCGCTCATTAGATCTACCAGTCAAACTGCACTCTGAGCAGCTGTCCGATATAGGTGGTAGTGCCTTAGTTGCTGAATATAAAGGTCTATCGAGCGATCATCTAGAGCATTTGTCAGAAGAAGACATCAAGAAAATGGCCGCTAGCAATACGGTTGCCGTGATATTGCCTGGGGCATTTTATACGCTACGTGACACCAAGTTGCCACCGATTGAGGCATTACGCAAGCATCAAGTTCCTATGGCAATTTCAACCGATTGTAACCCTGGCACCTCACCGTTAACGTCGCTTTTATTGACGATGAACATGGGCTGCACGCTGTTTTACCTCACACCTGAAGAAGTATTGGCAGGCTCAACCGTTTATGCAGCACAAGCGTTAGGGCTGTCAAACAAAGGAAAAGTGGAAGTGGGCTGCGATGCTGATTTAGCGCTATGGGATATCGCTCGTCCTGCTGACTTGGCCTATCAGATAGGGCTAAATCCTGTCCAAGGCATTATGGTTCAAGGACAATGGCGCGACACAATATAATCAACCTACCTTTGTTTATCTCAATTAGAAAGCCCCAGTCATTTAATGACTGGGGCTTTTTTTGGTAGAGAGGTTGCAAATTTTATGAAATTGAAGAAAAAAACCTTAATAACCTCACTTTAAATAGGGATTTACTATATCAATATTATTAGTAAGGATTTATAATACCCTTTTTTAAACAGGGTTATTTTTGGCTAACTATAGTTCATAAATAAAAATTAACAAACAGTATAGAGAAAGCGATATGCGTACAGATTCATTTCAGCAGATATTGGAAGACTTAAACAGTTCATCAGCAGATGTTGAAGCATCTGCGCTAATCTCTAACGATGGTCTTATGATTGCTTCAGCTCTACCAACCGGCGTGGATGAAGATCGCGTGGGTGCTATGTCAGCAGCATTATTATCATTAGGTGACCGTGCAGGACGCGAGTTGGCACGTGGTGGTATCGATCGCATTATGATTCAAGGCGAAAAAGGCTATGTGATCATGACCTCATCAGGCGATGAAGCAGTACTCACCATCATGGCAAAACCCAATGCCAAGCTTGGCTTGATATTCCTAGATATTAAGCGTGCCTCAGAAGCGTTGGCAAAGCTCATTTAATTGGCGACTGCTTATCGAATTTATTAGCTTTTAATTACTATAAACATAGTTGGTTCAATATAATTTGAATATAAGAAAACCGAGTGAAAGTACTACAAGTAGTAGGCTAAGCAAGGCTGACACCGTATCCAATTTATAGAGGATTGACGATATAACGATCAACGAAGGAGATGACCATGGGTTCTCCAATCCCTGATGCACACAAACCCGATATGCCTGCTGAGCAAATCACGATGACTTATCATGATGGCACCTCACGGACTGTCTATGATACTGGTATAGAGCGCCCCTACCCAGATGGCAAACTGATTGTCTCGCGTACCAATCTCGACGGTATCATCACTCACGTCAACGACTCCTTTGTCGAAATCAGTGGCTATCATGTAGATGAATTGATTGGCCAACAGCACTATATTTTGCGTCATCCTGATATGCCAAAAGCCGCCTATAAAGACTTATGGAGTACTGCTGAGTCTGGACAAAAATGGCATGGCTATGTCAAAAACTTATGCAAAGACGGCAGTCATTATTGGGTCTATGCCACTGTGGTGCCTAACGTGCGGCGCGGCGAAACCGTCGGCTACACCTCGGTACGACGCAAACCATCACGCAGCAAAATTGAGGCAGCGATGACTCAATATGCCCAAATGAAACAAGATGAGGAAGGCTAAGTCATGACGACACATAATATGTTAATCGCCCCTGATTTTTCGCCTGACCGCTTTGCAGGCTGGCACATGTTCAACACCTTGATTCAAAAACGTGCCAACTTAAACATGCATCTTAATATCCCTGCCTCTCACGCTGAGCAAGAGCAGGTCATTGATGTTGGTGACATTCAAATCATTTATGCCAACCCTTTTGATGCAGCCACTCTCATCCGAGAGCAAGGCTATCGAGCCATTGCCCGACCTATCGGCAAGTCTGATGAGATGGTCATTGCAGCAGCAGCCAATAGCGCTATTAGCCGTTTGGAAGACATTCAAGCAGGGGCTACTGTCGCGATGGCTGACAACCGAGATGTCAAACTGATTGGCTTGCGATTGCTAGAAGCCGTCGATATAGAAGCGTCTGATCTCAACTGGGATGTGACCGAGACCTATCAAGCGGCTGCCCGAAAAGTCATTAAAGGTGAAGCCCAAGTCGCGTTCTTTTTGGCAGAGATTTTTCATAGCTTTTCACGCTTGACCAAGACTCAGCTATCGATACTTATCGAAAGTGACTTGGCTGATATCAGTCATGTGTTACTAGTCAAAGAAGACTTTCCCGATGCACAAATCTTTCTAGAAGCCATCCTCAATTTGCACAACGATGCAGATGGTAAAGAAGCATTGGCTGAGCTTGGCATGCCTCAAGGATTTGAGCCAATGAGCGAAGAAGATGCCGAATTTATGATTGATTTGATGCAGACATTATTGGATTAGTCGCTCAATCATTATATTGATATCAAGCGCTATTTCTCTGGATTACATCATCGTTTGTCGTATGACATCATTATCACTGAAGCAAGCACCGTCGTAATAATAGCGATGACAGGAGGGTATTATTATGTCTGATTCAGACCTGATCAAAGAAAATGAAAGAGTCGCGCACCGAGTATTTCGGTTTTACTCTCGTAAAGTATTTTTGGCACCCAACAACCGTCACTTTCATGAGCAGCGTATCAATGCAGCGTTACTGTTGACGGAGAAAGAGCCGTTACAAGGTGCTGTAGCGGACTTTTTTTATGGGTGCTGGTTTGATATCCCATATGATGTAAACAACCTATTTACTCGTATCAAAGATCGTTTGTATCCTCATGTCCAGCAAGGCTTTCGCGATTGCATTGATAAGAAAAGATACATTCAGCGCAATAGTATGTTGGCCACTCGTTGGAGTGTGCTGATATCCCCTTCTCTCAATGAGCAAAAGCAACGGCTGCGTATCAGCAGCGACGATGCCCGAGAAATCGCTAAAGACATCACCACTGAGCTGATGCAAGCGCGTGAGGACGAAGACTGGGGTACGATTGAGCAAATCGAAAATGAGTTTTTTGCCCATTGTACTGCGCGCAATGATCGTCTCGCATTTTCGTTGGTATGGTTTCGCTTGGGTAGAAGTGATTGGCAGTTCGATGCGCGTTGGGACAATTGCCAACAACATCTCGATCAAACTATAGTCAAATCCATATAAATCCGCTACATCGTCATCCTCGCTAAGCATACTAATGTATAACTTACGCTCGGTTTCCTTGTATCGAAATTATTTGAACTCAACGATATGAAAGCCTAATTCGTCACTTATTAATCACTTTTATCATAATGGTAGTTACTATGTCTTCTTACTTAAATGCTGATAAAACCTATCTTACTCTGACGCCAGCTGGTATTTTTGAAGCGTTTTCACAGAACGAACCGACTGATGAGCAGCTAGCATTACAGGATTTGCTGTCTTATGATCAGACGCTGCTTGCTGCTGACTGGCTTCAGCGTTATTCTGATGACTGGCTACAGAGTTTTATAGAACAAGGCTGGATTGAAAAGCTGTCACTGTTTTTACCAGCACCTAACTTACCATTGGACCAGTTTTTGCCTTATGTCGTGGCGAGCTTGTCTGGTAAACGCCGTGCCGCGATCGGCTCTGATGAAGGGTTTTGTTTAGCGCGAGTTGGCTATAGTCAAGAAGAAGCGGACATGCTCAGTGTCGCCGCCGCTGATTTTTCAGGCTTTATGCTTCGCCAAAAGCAACGTGGATGGGCAGTAGAGAGTCAGGCAATCTCGTTTTTTCAGCAGGTTGACCTACTCATTCCTGAGACCAGCTTTGTGTTTTTATGGATAGATAATGCAGGCTACGTTCTCATCATCGATGGCGAACCTTTGACCAATAGTCGGGCTTTTGTCGAGCTGGTATGGGCACTTAAAACGTCTGGATTGAGATTTCTTAACTAAGGAGGTTTCTTAACTGATTTAACTCGCTTAATTCATTCCACTGTATCGACTGATATGATGCCTAATCTCAATCTTTTACGCGAGCATAAGCAGTGCGCTTAGCTAAAATCAAGCGCACCGCTTATTCTCATATAAATCTTTTTCGTACCATTTTTATCTATATCACTCTTTAATATCAGCCAACTCTACGCAGCAATAACAATACTCTCAGAATTAACAATAACTTGTGAGAATTTAGGTCATACTCTCCTCACATACTTAAGTATTTTCTTGCCACGACTTAAGTTGCCACAAATCTCTAATCATTCAAACATCTATACCGCTTCCAACATTTTAATTATCTTTTTCAACGTTGTACCCTACCGAAATCGGCAACCCCTGCCAAACCTTGCATTCTTGCTTATTTTTTAGGACAGTTTATGACTTCGCTGACCACTGTGCGCGTGCGTTATCAAACGATTGAAATTGGCAACACCGACATTCATATTTGTACACTACGTGACAATCAACAATTTAGTGACCCTGATGACGAAGCGTTAAAACTTGGCATTTGCTCCGCTTCTTGGCCGATGTTTGGGGTGATATGGCCGTCAAGCTTGGTGCTGGCCAATCATATGCTTGATTACGATATTGCAGGCAAACGTATCTTGGAAGTTGGCTGCGGTATGGCGCTATCTAGTCTGCTACTGAATCATAGGCATGCGGACATCACAGCGACTGACTATCATCCAACGGTTGAGTATTTCCTTGATAGGAATACCACGCTGAATAATAACAAAGAGATTAATTTTGAGCGTTTAGATTGGGCAGAGGACAATAGCCATCTTGGTAAGTTTGATATGATTATCGGTAGTGACCTACTCTATGAAGACCAACACATTGACATATTAGCCGAGTTCATTGACCGTCATGCTATGCCGACTTGCGAGGTCATCGTGGTCGATCCTGGTCGCGGTCGCAAAAACAAGCTAACCAATAAGATGACTGAGTTTGGCTTTAGTAGTAAGCATGTAAAACCTGAAAATACGACTTATCTAGACTTACCATTTAAAGGGCATATTCTGACGTTTTCGCGTGATAATAGTAGCCAAACAGAGTAAAAGCCAGCCGTCAATGCAATTAAGTAAGCACAGTATCCTGCCATTGCTGCCGAGTTATTTTGTACAGCACATGCTCAGCGAGCCGATGATTAGACTCAAGCATAGGGTGAAAAAAATCCTTCTGTGTATTGGTCATACCAAGGCGCTCCATAACCAGTTGTGAGCGCTTATTAATGACTGCTGTAAATGAAACTACTTCCTCAATCCCTAGCTCAACAAAGGCAAAATTCAGAGATGCTCGGGCAGCTTCAGTCGCATACCCTAATCCCCAATAGTCATTATGTAGCCGCCAAGCAATCTCGACAGCAGGAGAAAATGGCATGTCGGCATGCGCATGATTTAACCCAACCATACCAATAAAAGTATCTGTCTCTTTTAGACTCACCGCCCAAAAACCCCACCCATTATCATCAATCAGTGACTGGCATTTTTTGGCGATAGTATTACTCATCGAAGCAGTTAATAATTTAGGAAAGTATTCCATTACTTCAGGGTTAGCGTTCATCTCAGCGAATGGCGCAAAGTCGCTCGCTTGCCATTGTCTAAGGTACAGTCGTTCGGTTTCTATCGTATTTATAATTTTATTCTCTCGCATTTCGTTGTTCAAAATGAATACTGTTCAAAATCAATTAAATTAATCAGGTTAGCTATCAAGCCAGCCTTGTTGTTTGGCAAATGCTAGTTGCTCGGGCGTATCAATATCGTAGCTAATTTGGTCATTACCGACCTCACTTATTTGATCAGCGGGCAATCCTCTAATGAGGTGACGAAGCCCTTTATCTCCTATCAATTCTGACTGCCACTGTCTCAGCAGTTTATAATTAATTGCTAAAGGTAGACCCATGATATCAGATACCGTTTTATCTCGATTTTGATGTTTCGCTAAACGTCGCCAATTGTGATAGCGACTAGCCACTACCGTCTGCTTGCCCGCTAGCAAAGCCGTTAAATGTGGCTCATCTAATAATACTTGATCGACTCCCATGATTAGCACTCGTTCGATTGAAGTCGATTTAAAATCAGCAATTGTCTCAATACCCAGACTCAAACTATGCGCCATACCAGTATTAGCTTGCGAGTTCACCACTATTTGAACCGTTGGATATTGATTGGCCAACTCTGTCATCATACTAGCAAGCAAATGATAATTATCAGGAATGACAATGACAATAACTTGCGGATTGGTCGTTATTGCCAGTCGAGTCATATAAGTAATCAATGGCTCGCCACTCTTAACGAGTAGCTGCTTGGGTTGGCCAAGACGCTGGCTGAGGCCACTTGCTAAGATGATGACCGCATGGTTTTGGCTCTGCTGTTCCGTACTTTCTGTATGTTCAGCACCTTCTGTAAATGCACGCTTACTCATACGCCACTCTGGACAGTATTGGCATCTATATCACTACTCACCGCTGAGATATTTGAGAGATTACTTTGTGAACCATTTACTGAAGCGTTTTGATCGTGCATGACCGCATTAATCTCTGCCATGATACCGAGCGCAAGTGCCTCAGGGCCATCTCCGCCCAGCTTATAACCAATCGGATAATGTAATTTATGAATGCCCGCTTCTAACATAGCAGGATTGCTAAGGTTCACTCTAATCTCATTAATCAAGCGTTCGGTACGATAGCGCGGCCCTAATTGTCCTAAGTATTTATAATTGTTTGAATGCTCGAGCAGTACAGCTAGGCGCGCGCGATCTTGACTTAAGCTGTGTGACATCAGAGCAACTGCTGCGTTGTTACTAAGCTCAAGCAAAGTCTCACTGTCCTCTAAAGATAGCGACATCACAGCGTCTGCTTGAGGAAACCGCATACGCGTCGCATATTGCGCGCGGCTATCTATAACTGTCACATGCCAATCTTGTAGCTTGGCCATGGTCACCAGTGGCATCACGTCATTACCTGCACCGCAAACCAATAGACGCAATTGTGGTTGCAGGCGTTGCACAAGCCACTCTGTATTTACGTCGCCGTTTTCTACTATCACATATTCGGCATTTTTATCAGACAGCTTATGTTGTGCTAATTCTTCTACAGTATTGGCAAGTATGCTTGAAAGAGCTGTTTTTCCTAGTGCAGAAACGCTTCCCAAACTACGGTATTCATCTAAATTAATACGTATCCCAATTTGCAAATTATCACTGTTTTGCGATATGGAATCTTGATGCTGATAGTCGTTAGCACGAATTAAAGTCGCTACAGTAATCGGCTGCTGAGTACGTCGAACATTACGGATGGTCTCTAACAATGGCGTTGCTGTCGTTAGTCGCTCAAACAATACATGCACTCGCCCATTACAGCCCAATCCAAAATTTAGCTCATCAAAGTCCGCGTCATCTAAATCATCATCTAAATCGCTATCTGGCTCATCATATATATCAGAGTTAGTTCGCTTCACACCTGCTTGCGCTTGGCCATCGTCAGCATATTGAATGTCATCACCCGTCTGATAAACTTGCACATTGGCACCGTTACGAGTAAGCCAAAAGGCACGTTTGATAATATGCGGCTCCAAGCAGCCACCACTAATCATCCCAACTGAGCGACCATCCTCACAGATAAGCATCATCGCGCCAGCACGGCGATATGCTGAGCCTTCAGTACGTACAACCGTTGCCAATACAGCGTCAATACCTTGTTGCTTAGCTTTGATTGCCAGATTAAGAATGTCAGCGACCTGATTCATAACGCCTCTTATTTGGTAGTTATTTTCTTGATAATGACGAAATATACTGCTGATTGAGTTATAAAAACCCGCTCATTAAGCGGGTTCCTGTCGTACATATGGCTTAAAAAATTACTCTGGCATCTCGTAAAGCAGCTTATCAAGCGTAATCGGAAAATCATAAACACGTACGCCGACGGCATTGTAAACAGCGTTAGCAATTGCAGCGGCAGCACCAGCAATAGCAGTCTCACCAATACCCTTGATATGCATTGGGTTGGTATAAGGATCATCCTCTTCGACCAATATCACATCTAACTGCGGTACGTCGGCATTGACTGGCACATGATACTCAGCGAGGTCATGGTTACATAGGCGACCGTCACGTTTATCATGGATGACCTCTTCCATTAACGCTGAACCAATACCAAATACCATACCGCCATAGCATTGCGAAGTCGCTGTTTTATGGTTAAGAATACGACCTGCGGCAAATGCGCCTGTCATGCGTTTTACTCGGATCTCACCCGTGACTTTATGCACGGCCACTTCAGCGAAGTTTGCACCAAAAGAAGACTGACGATACTTTTTATCATTTTTACCTGGCTTTATCTGTCCTTTGGCACTGACTTTTTGTTCCTCATAGCCTGCGATCACGTCAGCAAGCGCATATGATTCTGTATTGTCAAAATTATATTTTTCTGATTCTGACTGTTCTTCTAATACATTCTCTGAAAATGAAACTCCTGTAGTTTTTGATATTTTATCAATAGTACTATCAGCGAACGCTTGACCGTTCTCTTTGGCTGCCTCTACCGTTGTTAAATTGTGCTTACCTACTTGCTTAATTTGACCATTATCTAGCTGAATCGTATCAGGGTATAGACCGACTTTTGCTGCTAGCATCTCACGCAACTGCTCACAAGCAAGGTAGACACCACTCCCTGCACTCGCTGCGCCCCAGCTACCACCAGAACCTGATGCAGGTGGCAAGGCACTATCACCCAGTTTCATCTCAATATGGTCAATAGGTAGTCCTAACAGGTCTGCTGCTACCTGAGAAAACACTGTATAAGACCCAGTACCAATATCCGTCATGTCTGTCTCGATAATTGCTTTGACACCAAGCGCTTTTGACTTATCGATTTGCAGCGTTGCTCGCGCTTCAGAAGACTGTAACTGATTACCACGTGCGGCAGCAGCCATGCCCGTTCCTATCCACCAGTCGCCTTCTAACTGACTGGCAGGCTTTGTGTTACGCTGACTCCAACCAAACTGCTCAGCACCTTGCTCCATACAGGCAATTAGCTGGCGCGTCGAAAATGGAATGTCTTTACTAGGGTCTTTTTCGGGTTCATTACGGCGGCGCAGCTCTATAGGATCAAGGTCCAATTGCGCAGCCAATTCATCCATTGCACATTCAACAGCAATCATACCGACCGCTTCGCCAGGTGCACGCATTGAGCCTGACAATACTTGGTTCATGTCGACCATTTCATAATTTACACGGCGGTTTTTACCACTGTATAGATAGTGCGTAGACAAGGCAGTTGGCTCAAAGAACGCCTCGTCTGGCAAATTACTAGAAATGGTATCGTGAATCAACGTATCGATAACGCCATCCTTATCGCAGCCAATCGCAATGCGCTGACGAGTATTTGAGCGTCTGACTGTCGCTTCCATCACTTGTGGACGCGTCATGGTAATCAATACCGGACGTCCAAGCTCTTTTGAAGCGATAGCAGCGGCAATAGACTCAGGCGCAATGCCAAGCTTACTACCAAACCCGCCACCAACATAGTGCGCGATTAGCTGAACTTGATCTTTATTTAAGTCTAGCGCATCCATCACTTGCTGCTTACAAGACGCCAGCATTTGATTGGCCGTATAAAGAACGAGCTTATCGCCTTCCCAATGTGCCAATGTCGCATGTGGCTCCATCGCTGAGCTGTTTTGACTTGGCGTATGATAAAAGCGATCTAGTGTTACTTCAGCATCAGCCAATCCTTGCTCAGGATCGCCTTGAACATAATTTTTATCAGAGCCTTTTTTCTCATCGACTGCATGGGCGTTAGACAACTCTTTGGTAAAATTCAATGCCGCTTGGTCAGTCTCATCTTTATAAGTGACTTTAAGCGCATTTGCCCCTTCTGTTGCTGCTTCAAAGGTTTCAGCGATGACCACCGCAATAGGCTGACCATGATAAAAAATCTCAGTTGCTCCCTGCTTTGGCGCTTTTTTTAGTCCACCTTGCTGAGAATTACGCAAGAAGTGCTTAGGGTCTGTCACGACCTTGATAATATTAGGAATGCCGTCTAAAGAACTACTATCGATATTCTGGACTTGCCCTTTAGCAATGGTCGCACCGACCAAGACACCGTACGCTTTATTGTCTAAATGGATCTCAGCACTATAAGGCGCTTGACCACTAACCTTTAGCGAGCCGTCAACACGGTTGATTGGCTTACCGACTAGTTTGCTCGCTGTTGTGCTAAACAAAGACTCAACAGGCTCATCCATGGTCATTTTTTTGGTCGGTTCTGACTGAGTGATTGATTCAAATAATGACATGATTATGCTCCCTCGCCCGCTAGTGCGCGCTGAATGACTTGTTTTAGTAGGCGACGCGTCAACGGTATCTTAAAGTCATTTTGACCATTACCTTTAGCATCATTCAATAATAGATCGGCAGCTTGCGCGATAACGTCATTATTGCCATCGGTACCCGTCAACAGTGCCTCAACCGCTTCGTTACGCCATGGCTCCGTACCGATACCACCAAATGCCAATCGTACCGTCTTTAGATTACCGCTATCATCAGCGTCTATTACTGCGGCACAGGATACGAGTGCAAAGGCATAAGAGGCACGATCGCGCACTTTGTCATAGGTGTGCATGCCTTTGATAGGCGCAGGTAATACAACATGAGTAATTAACTCGCCTGCCTCTAATACGTTTTCGATATGCGGCGTATCTTTTGGTAAGCAATAAAAGTCTTTCACATTGATAGTACGAGTCGAGCCGTCCGCTTTGACTGTCTCGATAGTGGCATCCAGTAAGCGCATCGCCACTGCCATGTCAGATGGGTGCTGAGCGATACAGGCATCGCTCGTACCTAAAATAGCCAGCGTACGGTTCTCGCCATTAATAGCAGGACAACCTGTGCCCGGTTCACGTTTATTACAAGCGCTGTCTGTCTGATAAAAATAATAACAACGGGTGCGCTGTAAGAAATTACCGCCAGTCGTTGCTTTATTACGCAGCTGACCAGTCGCCCCTGCCAAAATCGCTCGGGACAATACTGGATAATTGGCAATAACTTCAGGATACGCCGCCAAATCGCTATTGGTCACAAGCGTACCGATGCGCAAACCTCCGTCGGCAGTGGGTTCAACCTGCTCTAATTCTAAACGGGTAATATCAACCAATTTAATTGGCGTCTCAATCTCCAATTTCATCAGATCTAATAAGTTAGTACCGCCTGCGATAAAAGACGCATCCTCAGTACTGGCGGATATTGCCGCTTGCTCTGGTGCATCAGCACGACTGTATTCGAAGCGTTTCATGAGCGGCCTCCTGTTGTAGTAGTTGCTGTCTTGTTATTCGCTGAGGTCTTACCAAGTTGCGCCTCGCTCGGTGGCGGTGACCAGATACCTGTGACACTTGAGTTTTGCACTGTATTGTCTGCTGCTTGAATACTAGACTCTAGTATTTGACTATCTGATACCTGACTCTCAAGCACTTGTGAAATGGCTTTGATAATATTTGGATAAGCTGAGCAGCGACAGATATTACCGCTCATGCGCTCAGCAATTTCTTGTACAAGGAGACCATCAGGGTTTTGCAGATCTGTGCTGACATGGCTTGGCCAGTTTTGCTTTACTTCTTCTATCAAGGCGGTAGCTGAGCAAATCTGACCTGGCGTGCAATATCCGCATTGAAAGGCATCATTGTCTTTAAATGCTTGCTGTAATGCCGATAGTGACTCTGGCATTCCGATGCCTTCAATTGTTGTGATGTCATCACCATCATGCATAACGGCGAGCGTCAGACAAGAATTAACCCGTCGTCCATTGATGAGCATGGTACATGCCCCACATTGACCGTGGTCGCAGCCTTTTTTGGGTCCAGTAATTTGTAGGTTCTGACGACAGACGTCGAGCAGTGTCGTACGGGCGTCAAGATTTTCAAGCTGATAATCTTGCTTGTTGATTGTTAAGGTCAAAGTAGACATGCTGGCTTCTCGCTGGCAGATGAATATAATGGAATGGTGAAATACGCTTCAAAATGACAACGTTAATAAATTTATTATGACGTATGAAAACAGTTGTTTTGTTTTTACTTTGTAGGGATTCCAGTGTAGTTTCTAATCTGCGAGAGTATCGAAATGTTAGCGCTGCTAATAGGTGGTATATTTTTTATCCTCAGTTTTTAACGTTATTTCAAAGTAAATCTCGATAAAAAAAGCCCCATAAACAGTCAGTTTATGTGGCTCTTAAATAGACTTTTTACATATAGTATTTAGTAAATATGTCTATTAAAAATGTTCTTTGCTTAGATAATAAATGGCTAGGCTTTCGTGATAATCGTTTCTTCATCAAAACGTGATTTTGGCAGCTCAGCGTTAAAGTCATCTTTACTACGATAACCGAGCGACACGACCGCCACAGCGGTGTAGCCCTTACTACGTAAATCAAACTCTTCATCAAGTGCTTTCAAATCCGCCCCTTCCATCGGCACCGCATCAATACCCAAAGTTGCAGCCCCTAGTAGCAAAGCGCCCATATTAAGATACAATTGCTCTATCAACCAATGTGGCTCGTCCTTTTGCTCATAACGACGAATGTCCAAAAACATTTTACGCGTCTGATGCATTTGCTCTTTAAATTTTGGCTCTGCGAAACGACCATCTGCATCTTCTTTTTCTAAGATGTCATCCAAAAATTCATCATCGGCATAGACACGGCTACAGAATACAATGACGTGCGAGGCACCTTTTACTTTGGCATCGTTGAACTCGTACATGCCCTCCGTGCCTTTTGCGATTCGGGCTTTACCAGCTTCATCATCAGCAATGACAAAATGCCAAGGCTGAATGTTGGTACTCGAAGGACTGAGGCGCAAAATATCCTTTAGACTTTGGAAATCTTCTGTTGATATTTTCTTATCGGTATCAAATTCTTTTGTGCTATAGCGCCAGTTCATCGCTTCAGTAATATTTTTCATCTGTGACTCCATTATTGATATTAATTTTTTATTCTTTATTAGAATTTTTATTCTTCGATTATCATTTCAACGAAGCTACTTTAAATAAAAAGCTATTTTATGACCATGCCTGCTTGGTTAAGTATTCGTAGGTTTTGTTATGACTGAGTCAGCGTATTGCAAAAACGCCTACTTTCTTATTAGTAATGGTTACAATTACGCTACCGAATTGGCGACGCCGACTGCGCAGACTACATTGTAATCACTTAGTCATTCTCTTAGTATGAACTGACTTGATATATGGTAACTAGTTATAGTTGTTTGATAACTAGGTATATCTGCTTGATTCCAACTGATATGCCACTATCTATACATCCCAAACAAAACATACATAATAATACCCGTGAGGAAATATGAGCACATCAGAACAACCACTCCGAATAGATATCGTCTCAGACGTCGTCTGCCCTTGGTGCGTCATCGGCTATCGTCAATTGGCAGCAGCACTTGAACAAACCAATACCGCTCACACTATCCACTGGCATCCGTTTGAGCTAAACCCAAACATGCCAAGCGAAGGACAAAACCTACGTGAGCATATTATTGAAAAGTACGGTTCTACTAAACAAGAATCAGATGCTAGCCGAATCAGAATGACTGAAGCTGGACAGGAAGTTGGCTTTGAATTCAATTTCAATGATGACACACGTATGCACAACACCTTTAACTTGCATCAGCTGCTACATTTCGCTGATCAACAAGGCTGCATGCATGAGCTAAAGCAAGCCTTGTTTGCCGCGCATTTCACCAATAACAGAGATATCTCAGATATCAATGTGCTTGCCGATATTGCAGCAGAGACTGGGCTTGATCGTAGTGAATCGTTAGCAGTGTTAGAAGGTCAGTTCTTTGCAAAAGAAGTACGAGCAGAAGAACAGCATTGGCAACAGCAAGGCATCCAAAGTGTACCAGCGATTATCTTTAATGAGCGTCATCTGGTCAGCGGGGCTCAAGGGGTCGAAAACTACATCAGTATCTTAGAGCAATTGGCCAGCATGACTGAGTAAACCATACGACGTTATAAAAATGTCATTCTATATAAGGATACTTTATGTCTTCTGAACGCTTTCCCTCGATTATTGTGTTTGACGTCAATGAAACATTGCTCGATATCGACACGCTAACGCCTTTATTCACCCGCGTCTTTGGCAAGCAAAGAGTGCTGCGAGAATGGTTCGCTCAGCTGGTACTGTACTCGCAGACCATGACGTTATCCGGTCTCTATACGCCTTTTGGTGAGCTCGGCGTTGGTGCATTGCAAATGGTTGCTGATATCAGACAAGTAACTTTGACAGACGACGATATCAATGAGTTCAAAGAAAGAATGAGCGCGTTGCCTGCCCATCCTGATGCAGCGCCAGCACTGACTCGTTTGCGCGATGCAGGGTTTCGACTGGTCACGCTGACCAATTCAGCAAGCAGTGCGTCTCCAACGCCATTAGAAAAAGCAGGTCTCAGTCAGTACTTTGAGCAGCACTTTAGTATTGAGACTGTTGGCAAGTTCAAGCCAGCACCTGATACTTATCAATTGGTGGCTGATACGCTAGCTGTTGACACATCGGACTTATGCCTTGTCGCCTGTCATCTCTGGGATACTATAGGCGCACAAGCGGCTGGTTGTCGCGGTGCATTTTTGACCCGTCCCTATAATGCGATGCTGAACGCGCCCAATGTACCAGTTCCTGATTTGACTGCATCAGATTTATCGATACTAGCGGATCTAATCATTAGTAAAAAAGGTGCTTGAGACTTTCAATCACTAAGCTATGTGTGGAAATAATATTAAAAAAAGGCTGCCTCAATATTGAAGCAGCCTTTTTATTTTTAATAAAGCATTTCTAAGACAATAACGTCGTTACTGCTGTCATTCATTACTCTGAGAAGTGTACAACCGTACGGATACTTTCGCCTTTGTGCATCAAGTCAAATGCTTCGTTGACGTCTTCTATTGGCATCGTATGAGTGATGAAGTCTTGTAAAGGAATCTCGCCTGCTAGATAGCGCTCGACATAACCTGGTAGCTCTGTGCGACCTTTTACACCACCAAATGCGGAACCCTTCCAGACTCGACCAGTCACTAACTGGAATGGACGGGTTGAGATTTCTTGTCCAGCACCAGCGACACCGATGATGACTGACTCGCCCCAACCTTTATGGCAGCACTCTAGCGCTGAACGCATAACATCGACATTACCGATACATTCAAATGAATAATCAACACCGCCATCGGTTAGCTCAACGATAACTTCTTGAATCGGCTTGTCGTAATCTTTCGGATTGATGCAGTCGGTTGCCCCTAGCTTTTTGGCCAATTCAAACTTGCTTTCATTGATATCAATCGCAATGATACGGCTGGCTTTTGCCATGGCAGCACCGATGACCGCTGACAGACCAATACCGCCCAGACCAAAGATAGCCACTGTAGCGCCCTCTTCGACTTTTGCAGTATTCATGACTGCGCCCATGCCAGTAGTCACACCGCAACCAAGCAAGCAAACTTCTTGTAATGGCGCTTCTTTATTGACTTTAGCCAAAGAAATCTCTGGTAAAACCGTGTACTCAGAGAAAGTTGAGCAACCCATATAATGATAGATAGGCTCGCCATCTTTATAGAAACGTGTGGTGCCATCTGGCATTAAGCCTTTGCCTTGAGTCTCGCGCACTGCCGAGCAAAGATTGGTTTTTCCTGAGCGGCACATTTTACAGACGCCGCATTCTGCCGTATATAACGGAATGACATGGTCACCGACCTGAACGCTGGTCACGCCTTCGCCAACTTGCTCAACGATACCGCCACCTTCATGACCCAAGATCGCAGGGAACACACCTTCTGGGTCTTCACCAGATAAGGTAAAAGCGTCTGTGTGACACACACCACTGGCAACGATTTTGACCAATACTTCACCTTTGCGTGGCAGCATGACGTCCACTTCTTCGATAGATAGCGGCTGCTTTGGACCCCACGCGATGGCGGCTTTTGATTTAATAAATTTATCGGACATAAAAATCTCTCTTTTTAATTGATTGTTTTTTATAGGTAATGACATAACAGTTTTACGATTAGTGAAAACATTCTAGTCACTTGCTAACGCATTTTATGGCTTCTGGCGTTTACTATATCTATAGTTAAAACAAATAAAGATAGACTGAGCTTATCTTGCCTGCCCTCTATAGGCAAGCATCGATGACAGTAAAACACCATCTGTTTACATTGATACTAACCATTATATTTATTTCTGAGCGGATAACAATATGCTATATTTGCAAATATCTTTTACATATTGGTAATAATCATGCGCTGGGAAGGAATTAGTGAGTTTGTCTATGTCGCAGAATATGAGAGCTTTACACGTGGTGCAAAAGAGCTGGGTATCTCGACTGCACAAGTCAGCCGCCAGATCAGCGCGTTAGAGAAACGTTTAAACATAAAGCTGCTCTATCGAACCACGCGCAAGGTCTCACTGACTGAAGAAGGCCGTGTATTCTATCAGCATTGCCGCAGTGTGCTCGATGGTTTGGATGCCGCTGAGCAAGCCGTAAGCAACTTACAATCAAAGCCCCAAGGCAGGATAAAACTAACAGCGCCCGTTACTTATGGTGAGCAGCAGTTATTACCACTGATCAATGATTTTATGATGCAGTATCACGATATCGAAGTGACTGCCTTTTTGAGTAATCAGAAAATTGATTTGATTGAAGGGGGTTATGATTTGGCCATTCGTATTGGCAAATTGCATGACTCGACGATGATGGCAAAAAAACTTAGCCTGCGTACTAACTTTGTCTGCGCGGCACCCTCTTATCTAAAAAAACACGGCATACCGCACCAACTGAGTGATTTAAGTCAACATAATTGCCTACTAGGTACTCGTGACTACTGGCATTTTATAGATACTGCTAAAGCAAAAGAGAACCGTAATACTCATGGTAAGACAGACAATCAACAAGTAAGTGTAGAAAGGAACCTGCGTGTCTCTGGTACGGTGCAATATAACAGCGGCTATAGTTTGGTCGATGCTGCGCTAAAAGGTCTAGGTATCGTACAGCTACCTGATTATTATGTGCAAAAGTATTTAGCATCTGGTGAGTTGGTCAGTTTACTTGATGATTATAGAGAGCCCGAAGAAAGCATTTGGGCCATTTATCCGCATAACCGTCATTTATCACCAAAGATTAGGCTACTCGTAGATTATCTGGCAGAACATTTGGTTTAACGTTCTGTTAAGACGTATTGCAATCACAAACCTGATTACGCACAATGAATATTCGATGTTGCTCATTATAGTTAGGACTGACCATACTACAGACAACTTATAGGTGTAATTATGATTAAAATCGTCTCTATCGCTGCCCTAGCAGTGGCCGTTTCCTCTTGTGCCAGTATCGATACGCTGCTGGATAAAACCAATAGCACTGGTGCTATGACAGACACAACAACCTCTATCAATGCCGAAAAAGGCTTGGTGACCATGCAAAGTAATCACTCCGTCCAAGATACCGCAGACAATCTGGTTTCAGTTATCAAAAGCAAGGGTATGAAAGTATTTGCGCGAGTCGATCATCAGAAAAATGCACAGAGTGCCGACTTATCATTGAGACCAACGCAAGTCGTTATGTTTGGCAACCCTAAGGCAGGTACGCCATTAATGAACTGTGAGCAAACTGTTGCCATTGATTTGCCGCAAAAAATCTTGATTAGCGAAGATGCTGATAAAAAAGTATGGCTGTCATACAACAACCCTGACTACCTCAAGACACGCCACAATATTAAAGGTTGCGATACTGAGATTGCTAATATCTCAAAAGCACTTAACGCAATCAGTACTGCAGCAATAGCAAAATAATGTGCTCGATATAGTTTAGTAAATAAGTGAAATGTGGAGCGGAAGTATTACTTATTTACTTAAAAATCCCTCATATCAAGAATGACTAGATTGCTCTATCTGGTCATTCAACTCTACTTTTAACTTCTTTGCGCACTCGATAATCTTTTTTCTATCGGCAGGAATAGCACCTTGTGCAATAGCGATTTCACGCATTTGAACCGTGATATCATAATGAGGATAGCTGGCGTTACGATGAAATAGACGCGCATCCACATCAATAAACGCCGCAAAGTCATGCAGCTCTTGCAAGCTATCTGCCAGCATATGACACCACTTATGGCCTTTGAATTTTATCTGCACAAAATCTACATATATCGCCATATAACCACCTCTCTACTTATTCACAAATTCGCTTATCTATTTTTTAATTAGCTCAAAACACCTTAGCAACTTAATAACACTATCACCAAAAACCTTTATAACAATGCACGTACATCTTTTTTAAGTTGTTTGAGTCGTTCTTGATACTCGCTATGACTGCTATCAAATGTACTCAGTCGTCCATAGCGTAACTGACGGTAGTTTTGTCTAATTTCAATAAGCTTTGTCTGAATAACGATTGGGTCACTACTATCTGTTAGTTGACTCGTAGCAGAGTGAGTATTGTCACCCTGACGGCTATCAATAGCCGATGCCAAGCGTCCCAACCAAGCTAGCTGCCCTTCGTTATCATTGCGGGCTAATAATTTATCATGCTTGGCAACACGTTTTGAGAGCTGAGCAAGAGGCAAGTCTGCTGGGTGCCAGCGTTTGCGGCGGCGATACCAAATGACAAATATTAAGATAGCCATAACGGAAACCGCACTGGTGGCTAACCAAGTGATTTGCTGCATGATTGAGCTGATATTGAACCATTTGAGTAGCGAGTCTGCCTGTTTGTCTTGGTCATAGCCGACTACGTCTTTTTGCCAGTAATAGCTCGCTTGGTCTGATAGTCGGCGTAGCGTTTGTAGCATCTGATACTGCTGATAGCTGATTTGTGCACTGGCACCATTGCCAAACATAGCCGCCCCTTGCTGTTGGGTCATCGTATTCATACCTTGCTCTACTCGCTCAGGCGCCACAAAGGCTGTCGGATCCACACGTACCCAGCCTTGACCCTCAAGCCAAACCTCAGTCCATGCATGCGCATCCATTTGCCGCACTTCCCATACGTTACCATTGCGACTTGGCTCACCGCCTTGATAGCCGGCTACTACTCGTGCAGGAATGCCAGCGGCGCGTAGCATAAAGGTAAAGCTTGACGAATAATGCTCACAGAACCCTGCTTTGGTTTCAAATAAAAACTCGTCAATCCGATTGGTATTTAGCCGTGGTGGCGACAACGTATAGCGAAAATCTGTTCGATTGATCCATTGCTCAATAGCAGCTATGTAGCGCAAAGGGTCTGAACCTGACTGCTCAAATAATTGCTTAGCAAGCGCACGCGATTGAGGGTTACCTTCGTTAGGCAAAGCAAGGTTCTCACGTCTTGATGCCTCTGTCAGAACCGGATCAATACGCATCTGTGCAAACTGCAACACATCATAGCGAAGCTGCTGCGTAACAGGTTGATCCTTTGATAAGGTAAATTCAGAGGTAGTATTGATATCTGGCTGCTGAGAGAACGGATAATCAAGACCAAAGAGCCAGTTTTGCTGAGTGGGTTCTAAGATAACCTTGTAATTGACAGGTGCCGCTCTTGATTCGTCAGGTACAGTAGCAAAAGCATTCTGAATCCATGCAGGTGCTTGCAGTCTCGACGACCATTGATCCTTTTGGGAAGCTGGGCGCCATGTGACACCATCGAAATCACTAAATACCAAACCGCGCCAATACAGCTGTTGTTGCGGTGGGCGCTCATCAGCAAACTCTACCCGAAAGGCTAGCTCAGTCGACTGCCCTAAATTGGCAAAATCACCAGGAGACATGCTATCAGAGACACCTGTGGTTGCTTGCTGACCGGAGAGCTGTACGGACCACAGCGGTGGCAGTCTCGGAAAAAACAAAAATAGCACCACCAATAATGGTAACGCGCCAACCCCTAACACACCCAATGTCCGCAAGCGTCCATCACCGTTAGCATTGCTATCATCATTAAGCGCAATAAATGCTAGCAATACAATGACTGCCCCAACGATCACTTCTAAAGTAGTCAGTAAACCTTGGTCCATCAAAAACAATGCCGCAAGCACGAACAATGATAAATTCAAAACCACATAGGCATCACGGCGCTTATATAGCTCCCACAGTTTACTAACTAGGCATAATACTAAAAATGCCACACCCATATCGAGCCCAAATGCTGTATTGTAGGTTAGCCACAGACCTAATAGCCCCAGCAGAAAGCCTAGCATTTGTATACCTTGATAAATACGTTTTAGGTGCGATAGTTTTTTGAATTTAGCTTTGATATAAGGCAATTGAGCGGCGATACTGACGGCGGCAAATCCTATCAGCCATAATGGTAAATGTGCGGCATGCGGTAACACAACGACGACTTGGGCAATTAATACCCAATAATAAGCTGGCAGTGCAAATAATTTACGATACCATTTAGCGTCATTTCGCTCAGGTCGAATTGAGACCTTTTGACCTAAAGCCAACTGCTCAAAGCTTGCCGTTTTTGTAGCATCGACCATAGAATACTCTGTGGACAGTGTATCAACATCAGCAGAAGATAAGCGTTTAGAATTGGTCATGGTGCTTTCGCAAGCCTTAGCAAGCATGCTTGCGCAAAGGATTCTCCGTTACCCATCTCCGTAGTAGCAGGAGTATCACTAGGTAAACGCATTTGAAACGGCACGCCTAGCTGACCTAGCGTCAATGCCCCATAAGCCAATTGTGCAAGTTTTTGCTCGTGATGTGCAGCTGGCATATCTGCATAATCAAGCGTTTGCTCATGACTGACCGGATCAGCGAAGTGCTTGGTCAGCATACCTTGTCCCCGCGCTACATGCCCCCAAGAGACTCGGGCCAATGACTCACCCTCGACATAGTTATCTAATCGCTCAAAGTCGTCCTGACCCTGTCTATACTGCCCACCTGTTGGTAAATCCTCTAAGCTTGCAATTGCATATTTTGCTTGCCAGTCAAAAACTTCAGGTTTTGGATATACCCAAGCCGTACGCGCAAAGTATACGTAAGACCATGCACGCATGATACCTAGAGGATAAACTGTTTTTATTTTTAACCGCGGCAGTTCAAGCTGACCACGAGTATTGGTTTGAATAGGAAGTCGAATGACTTGCTCGCCTTGTAATCGCGTGATAAGCACTGAACTTTGCGCATTTATGCCATTTTTGGTTTTCTTATTGGCTAACTGTTCAAATTCAAATAGCAACTGGCGCCTTGGTTGGCGACTATCACTATTCAACTGTAGTGTAACCCAAACAGGCGAGCCTGCTTCTGTCAGAGTAACTTCTAGCAAACGCACTTGCAGACCAGATATATGAGCAAAAGTAACATGAAAACTAATTAGCCAAATACTGACCAGATAAAAGCACAAACCAAGCACCAAATTGTTGCCATAGTTGATACCCGCGATAAAGGTAATTACTAACAATACGGCGAATAGCATTCCTTCACGACTAAAGAAAATATAGACATTGCGCAAATTAAGCGTAGCACTGTCACTCTTAGGTGCGCGCGCGGCAAACCAGCGACTCAGAGCTGATTTTATTGGTGCGGTTAAGGCCTTTGGCAATAAGCTCATGACTACCCTATTATTACCATCTGATTGACAATGTTGTCGGTATTTGTATTTATATTTGACTGACAAGCAAACTCACGAATAGAACGATATAGTTGATTCAGGACAATTCGAATACAAGAAAAGCGAGCGAAAATACCGTAAATAGTGAACTGGGTGACTTTGATATTTTTTCTAAGTTATATAGCGTTGACTACGTGTAGAACTATGGTTCACCGATGCAGTTAATCAATACGGTTAAACAGCATATCAGCTGCTAGGCGACGACTGACACTTCTGCTAGAATGCGTTGGGCGATGGTTTTTGTTGCTTGACCACTAGTCACATGCGCAGGTACAAATCGTTGACCGAGGCGATGATCAGTGACCGCAGCAAACACCGCTTGGATATCTTCAGGGGTCACTTCCATATATCCCGATACATAGGCATGCGCTTGGGCAGCACGTTGTAGTGACAACACGCCGCGAGGCGATAAGCCATGATACTCTTGGCTTGCACGAGTTTTTGCAACCAGTCTCTGCAAATAATCCAGTACTGTATCTGCTACATAAACTTGCCTAACAGCGTGCTGAGCCAGTAGTACAGCTTCAGTATCAAGCACCGTATTCAAATCTTTGAGTAGCTCGCGACGGTCTTTACCTTTTAGCAGTTCACGCTCTGCGGCAGGCGATGGATAACCCAATGACAAACATAATAAAAATCTGTCCAACTGCGACTCTGGGAGCGGATAGACACCTGCTTGTTGCAATGGATTTTGGGTGGCAATGACAAAGAACGGTTGCGGCAAAGGATAAGTCTGGCCATCTTGCGTGACTTGGCGCTCTTCCATCGCTTCAAGTAACGCACTCTGCGTTTTGGGACTGGAACGGTTGATTTCATCAGCAAGTAATAACTGTGTAAAGATAGGTCCCGGACGAAACTCAAATTGCTGTTTACTTTGGTCGTAGATGCTCATACCTAAAATATCAGCAGGCAACATATCATTGGTAAATTGCACTCGGCTAAAGCTCAAACCTAACAACTGTGCCAAGCCCTGTGCCAAAGTCGTCTTACCCATACCAGGCAAGTCCTGCAATAACAAATGACCGCCTGCCAAGATACAACTGAGTGCTAGCCTAACTGCTTGCGGCTTGTCCAATACAATCTGATTTAATTGCGCTAACAGCTGTGCAATTTTCTGCTGATTGTGTTGAAAATCAGCCGTACTAGGGATGGACTGGCTAAGCGGATTCGCTGTTCTCTGAGAGATGGATAATGATCTATCGTTAGCTGCATGGGTCATAGTAGGTTGTTGGCTCATTTTTTAGGTCATAACGATGATAAGTCAGTTCACATCATCTGTAACGGTTGGTGCAGCGGCACGGAGCGTAGATAAATAAGCAATGATATCGGCACGCTCTTTCGCATCTGGCATCGGGTCAGACAGCATTTTGGAGTCTGGCATGGCTTTTTGGGCATCTGCAATATATGGATCGAGTGTCTCTGCATCCCATACCCAACCTGAATCTTCTAACCCTTTACTGTAGGTATAGTCTTTTAACTCGGCAGCCGGCGCACCATATATATTCATTAATTGTGGGCCCTTTTTATTCAGACCTGCATTACGTTGGTGACATTGACCGCAAGCATCTTTATAGATTATTGAGCCGTTGTCCGCATCGCCACCGGTATATAAGGGCAGGGTCACAGGAGCACGGTGGTCAGGTGGCGTTTTCTCACAAGCTGCGAGCAACAGAACAGCAGCCAACAGGCTGCTTAGTTGATATCTACTGATAAGGGACATTTTTAGCAATCTTTGATTAAGGAATATCATCGCTATAACATAAACGATATGATGTACTGGCCTTTTAACTCGCTACCTTTATTGTGCTACTAGGCTCTTCTAAATAATACCCTTGTAAATAGCGTGCGCCCACACTCCAAGCGACCGACATCGTGGCTGCATCTTCGATATAAGGCATGAGTACATCGACTTTAATGTCACTAGTACGCGTAATAAGAGACTTAACCGTTTCTAGATTTTCTGCTGCACCAATATCTTGGATATAGCTACGTGCCAAGCGTACCATATCAGGCTGGACAAAATTGGCAATTTCAATAGATTTGACAGAAGAGCCAAAATTATTAATACCTATTTGACAGTTAACATCATTAAGCGCAGAAAATTGAGATTTCGCGACGGTTAAGTGATCAGAGATATCTATTTCATTGAACTGGAGTGTCAATACACCAGCTGCGCCGCCTACCGCTTTTATTAATTGGCTGGCCACTATCGGCAGTTTTTTATCAACCAATGAAGCATTGGTTAACTGTACTAATAACTTAGCCTCAGGATGAACTTTACGGACGTCATTGATTTTTTTACAGGCATTGATAAGCACCCATCGATCAATCTTTTCTAACAGTTGATGTTTTTTAGCCACCGCCATAAATTGATCAGGGGTTAATACCGTATTGTCAGCATCTGACAGCGGTAACCGTAGATACACTTCAAAGAAGTCGCTACGATCGTTATTGATGTCGTATATTGGCTGAAATGATAGATCAAAACGGTTATTAGTAATGGCATCCACTAATGACTCAGCAAGCGCATGATCATCGCTATTGGCATGTTCGCTTGGGTCATATATACGGTAAGACCCACCACTATTAGAAGTCTCTACCATGATTTGGCTGATAGCATCCATGGCGCGTTCTAATATAATGACAGGCTCTACAGGATTTTTTTCAATTTTGACAATAGCAATGCTAACTGTTGTATTGGTTGTACGCTTATCAACTTCGATAAACATACCCTTTATAGACGAACCGATATGCGCAGCAAATTCTTCAAGATCGCTCGTCGTCTTGTTTTTTACTAAAATCGTGAATGCGGTATCGCTGAAACGGCTTACATGCCCATCAGGTACTAGCTCAGTCAACGTATGGGCAACTTGCTTGACCGTTGCATCTATTCCTTGTAGACCTAAGCTACTTCTGATCTTACCTACATTATCAACCTGCACATACAGCAGGGCTGCAGTTATTAGTCCTTGCGTCGCCTGCTGATGTATTGCTATCATCTGATCTTCAAAACCGCGACGATTATCTAGGCCAGTTAAATTATCTTTACGTTCAGCTTCAGCTAAACGCTTAGCAACCTCCGCACTATTATTACTATTCTGCTGAATAATAATCTGAATGACTGGCTCGCCCTCTAGCGTGGCTGATGCTAGTTGTAGCTTTGCTTCAAAAGTGCTGCCATCTGTCCGTACACTTTCAAAGTTAAACTCAACGTCTTTGCGACTGCCTTTGTCAAACTGACGTAAAAACTGTTTAAACCCTTGAACATTATCTCTACCTGAAATCAGGTCAATAATAGGTACGCCTACCACTTCATTCATCGATTTAAAGCCGAATAGCTGAAGATAAGGCTCATTAGCAAATATATGAATACCCTCGTCTATATAAGCGACCGCGCTCTTAGAGTTCTTAATCAATACATTAGCACGCTGTTCTGCTTCAGAAAGTACTTGACGTAAAGTTTTTAGCTCACGACGACTGCGCAAACTACTATGCTGTAGACAAATAGCCATTACCACTGGCATTTCTTGATCCATTTCAAGCGCTTTGATCATCGTGCCGCTAATCACAGTCGGTAGCTCATACTCATTGTAGGCCGTCGACGCTACCTCTTCACTCATTAAACAGATCATCGGCAGATCGATATTTTGTTCTTGTACGAGGCTTACTACATCTGTAAAGCTCATATTATATGCCTGACCAAATACCAAAACATCCCATGGTTGTCGCAAGAGTTTCAGCAGCTCTTCTTTATCGTCCAAAAACCCCAAATTCACACTATCATAATAAGGACTCAATAACTGAACAAGACGTTCAGCATAGAGCTGATCATCATTGATCACTAATAAATTTAAAAGAGATTGAGAGCGCATAAGAAGCCTTTTAATCGTACGTATTGTTATCTTTTATTTTGTTACTTCACATCTTTATTTAAAGCTAACCTAGCATAAGCATATAAAAAACATTAGCGTTAAAGTTCCATGAATATTATCAGTGTGGACTGTAATGATTGTTTTATTACCAGAAATACAATAAAAATCAGAGTAACAATATTTATCATTATAGACAATAATTTTGCTAATTGCAGATTAACTTCCAACCCTTACCCGCTACTATATTACTGTAAAAACTCTTATAGTTTTTCCCTAATGGCCCGAGATACATATCATTTATAAACGCGCCTAAACCCTATAACTGCGCTACCTCATATTGACTAAACTCCTCAGTCATCATCAGCCTACGTCCCAATCGTAAGGAGGTTTGTTTATTGCCAATACGCATGATAACTCTATCATCAGTTTGAAAGTAAGAAGGTGGCACTATCAACGTGCCAGTAGTGTTCAGCTTTTCATCTTTTCCAAGGATAAATGCTGGTACAAAATGTCGACTTCGTTTTTGATTACCTTCCAAACGTAGTCCACATGCCACAATTTTATGCCCAAGTACTTGCCATTCCACTTCTGGATTTTTAGTATCGACATTAAACCAGCGTACCACCCCTATTGACCAATCAGGTTGTTCTGTATTTTCAGAGCCATAGACCAAAATCAGGCTCATGATGTGTAAGGGCTGCGGTGCTGTCATAGAAAGGTCAAGAACAGTTTTTTCTATACTAGGTCCTTCTTGATTGAGAATATTCTTGTCGACAACATTCTTATTGAACTCATCATTTTTTGGTAACAAATGCAGTGTGCGATATGCTGAAGAACTGTCATGGTCATCAAATGTCTCAATATTTATGATGCTACTGCGGCCACGCTCGTTATCAAATGTATCGTATAAAGGCCTATCTTCTTCTCGTAGATGTTTGATAGCGATTAGATTGGCGAAAGTTTTTGAATGACCTACATGGTAGTGTATATCGTTAAAATTGGTGATTAATTTTGCCTGCTGTTTGCTAGTATATTTGGTTGGCGAGGTAAGTGGCGGCTGCAAATAGCGATAGCTGATGGTCATCGAAATAGCATTAAGCAGACTATATTCTGCTGTGTTGCCTTCATCGATAAAGGCTTTTTTACGTGACTCAAAATATTCAACTATCGGTGTCAATTCTATAAATAGACAGTCATGACGATCTTCATATGGGTTGATATGAGAGTTGACGGTCAGATAGCTTGGTGGATTACTACTATGAAGATCAACAAAAACCTTTGTCTCGGTGGCAGGCTCCATTGTCGCGACCATGTGTTTAGCCCAGTCAGGCAATAGACGCTGTACGAGTAAGATATTCGGGCGCCTCATAGCACGCAAATTTAACAAGTGATGCAAACAAATTTGGCAATATAGCTGATGGATACTGTTTGTTTGGTTCGTGACAGTATGTAGACTTAAATCCATATCAGCTACTTTTCTCTGATGAGCCAGATAATATAACTGATTGACTTTAGACCACAGGTAATTTGATGGCTTTCGATAGCACAGTGTTTCTTCTGCTAATAGTTTTTGGTATCTTAATAGTGATTGATAAATCGCAATAGCAAGCGTGCTATCAGGTTTAGTCTCAGCACCAAAAAAACGCTGCCAACCTTTACCAGAAGATTGGTTTAGGGAGGCTTCTGACAACTGCGTCTCACGACGTATGACTTTGTCGTAAACCATGATAATTAAATAATGTAGCGATTGCATTTGATCGATATAAGATATCTGATCCTGACTAAGCGCGCCTGTCTCATAGATATAGTGCTGCCTAAAAGCTGCAATCAGTCGGTCTGAGGCATCAATGACTGTTGTCATTAATTTGAGACGCTGTTGTTCATCCATATTGGATTCACGTAATACTGTCAGTAGGCTCTCTAAATGCTCTGTTTGCTGCTCTTGGGTAAGCGTAGGTAGCGTTGCCAACATCTTTAACAAGTAACGCTCTTGACCATTTACTGAGCGATTAGATAGCGGAGGTAGTGGCTCTGTAGAATCTAAATGCTCTTGAAGCATTGATAACGTTATCATCAGTATCTTTACTCTCTATTAGTCACTCTGAGGCAATCAGTAATATGCAGCAGTACAAATACATGTATGGCATAAAAAATATTTGTGAAGCTCGACTATAGAAAAGTGATGATATCTATTTATTGTGAGCCTAAATCTAGCAGTACGCTCTGACAATACCTATATACTGTCAGAATCTTACATCTAAAATTGTATACTTTTAAGTTAGCTTACTTACTTACATACAGACAGACAGACAGACAGACAGACAGACAGACAGACAGACAGACAGCCTATATTCTGTTCCAATCATATATCTATTTGTACTTATAAAAAAGCATAAATCCTAGTTTTTAGTTTTTAGTTTTGAAAGATACTATCCGCATCTTTTTTAAAAGCCGCTCTTTGTTTACTAAATAAGTTAATATAGTGCCCTACATTAGCCATTGCTGTAAATATCAATCGGCACTTTAAAAGGCCTATTCGGTAACTCTCTGACCAACTTAGGGACGAGATAACCTGGCAATGATGCTAACAATGACCAATAAAGCTCAATCGCTGCTTGCTCACTACTATCGAAATGCGCCGCGCCAGCCACTTTGTCCAACACATGCAAGTAATATGGTAGCACGCCAGAAGTAAACAAACGCTGACTAAGCTGCACTTGCGCGTCCAGAGTATCGTTGACACCGTTTAACAACACGGCTTGGTTTAATAGCGTAATCCCAGCTGCTCTCGCACGTTGCAAATATTCAGCGGTTGGTGCATCTAGCTCATTGGCATGATTACAATGAATGACCATGACAATATGACAGCGACTTTGAGATAACCTTTCTAACAATGCAGAATCCAAGCGTGCAGGTATCACCAAGGGCAAACGCGTATGCAAGCGAATGGTAGTAATCTGCGGAAGAGACTCCAAAGTATCTAACCATGAAAACAATCGTCGATTGGTCACATTTAGTGGGTCACCACCACTCAAAATTACCTCATTGACCTCAGGATTTGCATTAATATAATTGATGATATTTTCTTTTGCATCAGCAGTAGGCATGTTGGCACTATAGTCAAAATGCTGGCGAAAGCAGTAACGGCAATGAATAGCACACGCACCCGTAATCGTTAACAACACTCTCGACTGATATTTATGGAGCAAGCCTTTTACAGGGTTTTGAGTGTTTTCGCTTAGCGGATCTGCTACGTAGCCTGTGACGTTGATTTGTTCTTGCTGATCTGGCAACACTTGTTTAAGCAGGGGATCATTACGGTCGCCAATAGCCATTTTTGCCACAAAGCCACGCGGCACACGCAGTTCAAAATGCTTAGGTACGTAAACTTCTGCACGCATTGATTCAAGCTGTAAGATACTCAATAGCTCATCAACAGATGTAATAGCTTCCGATAATTGCGTTTGCCAGTTTTTTTGTGTGATTAAATGGTTTATCATGACAGCCTATTACCTGTGCCCAAAATCCGATATTATACGCCCTTAGTGTCTAGCCTATCAAAGTATCCTCGTTAATCCGTAAATACTTGGCATAACAGAAAATTTTGGTACAGTCAGCCCTATGTCTTACTATTATATTTACAACCCCTAGGAGTTTCTTGTGGCAAGTTTTTCTACTAATGAATTTAAAGCTGGTCTAAAAGTGATGCTTGATGGCAACCCTTGTGCCATTCTTGAAAACGAGTTTGTCAAACCTGGTAAAGGTCAAGCCTTTAACCGTGTTAAGTTGCGCAATCTTCGTAGTGGTAAAGTACTGGAACAAACTTTCAAGTCAGGTGACAGCCTAGAAGCTGCTGATGTGATGGACACTGAAATGAACTATCTATACAACGATGGCGAGTTTTGGCACTTTATGCATCCTGAGAGCTTTGAGCAGATTCAAGCGGACAAAAACGCAATGAGTGACTCAATCAAGTGGTTAAAAGAAAACAGCAATGCTCTATGTACCATTACGTTATTTAATGGCGCTCCTCTGTCAGTCACGCCGCCTAACTTCGTTGAGTTAGAAATCACAGAAACAGATCCTGGCGTACGCGGCGATACTTCAGGCGGTGGTGGCAAACCTGCTAAATTAGAGACAGGTGCCGTTGTACGTGTACCATTGTTTGTGCAACAAGGTGAAGTGGTACGTGTTGATACGCGTACTGGCGACTACCAAACTCGCGTGAACTAATATCGCTCTAAACATGACTGGTAGTTGATATTTATTTATATCTTTATCATTAATAAAAAAGCTTAACCACCATATAGGCGGTTAAGCTTTTTTTATATTTATCGATCATGGTTAATCGAAATGTTAATCAAGGGCACTGATACTAATATTTAGCAAATCACTCTTCTTCCAATGATTGCTTTTGTATCAGCCAATACTGTACTAAGGCATTCAACTGCTCTTGCTTAAACGGTTTGGTACAATAGTCCTGCATACCAACTTTCAGATATTTCTCCCGCTCGCCGTCCATTGCATTTGCAGTCAAGGCAATAATAGGCGGTAGTACTTGAGGATCATACAATTCATGCAATTTGATAGTTGCCTGCACACCGTCCATGATCGGCATATGATGATCCATTAATATCACATCATAACGTTCAGGAAATAAAGCAAAAGCCTCAATTGCTTGCTGACCATCCGTAACATGAGTCACGGTATGACCACTGTTAGTTAGTGCTTTTTTGGCAATAATCGCATTAACAGTATCATCTTCAACCAACAATATATGACCAGCTCGCTCGTGACTAGGTTCGATCATCGTCATATCGTTAGAGTCTTGCCATGTCTCATACTTGTCTTCATCAATAGTAGTTAACGGCAATAAGACACTAAAAGTGGTACCAATCCCTACTTCACTGCTCACATGAATATGACCACCCATTAAATCGACTAGTGATTTGCAAACAGAAAGTCCAAGCCCAGTGCCACCATAAAGACGATGGGTAAACTTATTTGCTTGATCATAAGCATCAAATATCGCTTCTAACGATTCTGGCTTAATGCCGACCCCTGTATCTTTAACTTCTATACACAAAGTCATATTTTGACTAGTTTTATCGCCTTCTGTTTTGTTTGCTTCTTTCTCTTGGCTCGTACTCACGAATTTTTCATCAATGTTATCTGGGCAGTAGCAATTGTCCATATGTTTGACATCGATACTTACTTGACCACCTTCACGAGTAAACTTAATCGCGTTATTGACTAAATTTGCGATAATCTGTTTAAGCCGTACAGAATCCCCTTTAACATAGGGCGATAATGTTTCAGTATAATGATAATCTAACGTCAAGCCTTTTTGGCGCGCCTTTATAGCAAACAAACTGACGACTTCATTACATAAGCTAGATAAATTTAATGGAATAGAATCTATCGTCATTTTTCCAGACTCGACTTTCGATAAGTCCAAAATACCATTAATGATGACCATCAAATGTTCATTAGAAACCTTAATATTGTCAACGTATTCTCGCTGTTCATCACTAAGATCGGTATCACCTAACATATCTACCATACCGATAATTCCATTCATCGGTGTACGAATCTCATGACTCATATTAGCCAAAAAGCTCGATTTCATTTCATTAGCGTGCTTTGCATCACGTTGCTTATCCTGCAACTGCAAAGCATCAGCTGCCATTTTTGCAAACTCTACTAATATCGCTGACTGCTGCTCACTAAAATTATAATTAGGCTTCGTATCCATAAGACATAAAGTTCCTAGGCGGTAATTCTTATTGTCCTCATACAAAATAATAGGTGCCCCAATGTAGGATCGTAAATATGGGAAACCTGTGACCATAGGGTTCTGGCTAAAACGACTGTCGTTCCATGTATCTGGTACTATCAATACTTCATTAGACAATATTGTATAATTACAGAAAGCAGTATCACGTGGTCCTTTGGTTATACTCTCAGGCGCATCTTCAAATGTGCAAGCTGGTTTTAGATATTGGGTGTCCTCATCCATAAAGGTAATCGTAACTACTGGTACATCAAAGAACAGCTTTGCCAGCGCGACTAGCCGCTCGAATGCAGGCTCATCATCTTCGTTGAGTACCTGATACTTTCTGAGCTTGTTAATACGCTCTGATTCATCTACTGCTACAGGGTAGCTTTGCTTTGGCGAGTTAGACATAGACAAGGTAAACTCCATTAAATAATATCAGACGCATTAGTTACGACTCGTCTGTCTTATTAATAATTGTAATGCTTCACTCACCATAATCATCGCCACCACTGACGTAACGACCACTGCTGAGCCATAACCACCGCACTGTAGGCCACCTGTCTGACAGCTCTTATCTACAATTGGCGGCTCTGTCGAATAGACACATTTGATACCAAATTTTTCTTTTAAAGCACTGTTAATGCCTTTCTCGTGGCGTAACTTGTTGCGTAACTTGGCAAGTAGTGGATCTTGATAACAGTCACGCAAATCACTTACTCTAATCTGACTTGGATCTATCTTACCACCTGCACCGCCCGCACAGACCAACTTTAGTTTATTAAAGCGACAGTGTAAAGCAATTGCTAATTTAGCATTCATATCGTCTACACAATCTAAAATAACAATCGGTCTCCCCTGAGCATTGGCAGATTTAACCGCTTCACGACTTGGTAGAAGTGTGGCGACATTATCTACTGTCAAAAAGTCATCGATTAAATTTAACGTTACTGTGGGATTAATTTCTCTAATACGAGTTGCCATTGCTTCAATTTTACTTTGTCCAAATGTACTGTCCAATGCAGGCAGTTGGCGATTGACATTAGACGCAACCAATACGTCCAAATCAATCAGCGTAATCGTTCCCACTGCTGTCCGAGCCAGCGCCTCTGCTGCCCAAGAGCCCACCCCTCCTACACCAATAATATAGACATGAGCTGCCGAAAAAGTATCAACCGCTGAGGTACCATATAGTGTCCGTGTACCTTGAAAACGACGATCGTACTGCTCATCTTGTTGGTTCAATCCGTCTTGTACAAAGCTGTCTTCGACGGATTCTGGTTGTTCAAATTGTCGCGTGTCACTCATAACAGATCAAATTCTCTTTTCAAATATTTTGGTTGTCATTTAGTTGGCTAGTACTTTTTAGCGTCTAATTACAGCTATGCTTTTCTTATAAGTAGCATAGTTACACTGAATAAGCCCAGTCTACTTTCAGAGCATCACAGCTATTGTGCCATAACTGCTTAGCAAGTTTATCATGTGGTATTTCTAATAGCTCACTCAAAATTGCCAATACCCATGGTAGATTGGCTGGTACATTCCTATTATGTGAATCAGGGTCATCCGTTGTCTGACACATAATAGGTGTCATATCTGGACAATCCGTCTCAATGACCAAGCATTCGATGCCATGACTCTCAACTGCTACTTGAATAGCACGGCGCAGTTTTTTGGCATTCGGATTGGTTATCTGACCCGTAACACCAAGCTTAAACCCCAATTTTACAAAAGCCTTCGCCTCTTGTTCGCCACCGCTAAAGCTATGGGCAATACCGCCTAATTTATGCGCATCGTATTTATGCGCTTTTAATATTGCGAGCGCTTCAGCATGCGCTTTACGAATATGTAGCATCACTGGCAGATTGTGGGCCACTGCTATATCCAACTGCGCCGCAAAGAACCTTTTTTGTTTAGCAAATACATCAGGCTGCTTCATTGCATTGGTAAAAGAGTCTAACCCAATCTCACCAATAGCTAATGGACGTTGCTCTATCAGCATTTGTTCAAGTTGTATTAAATGATCATCGGTATGTTGCTCAATATAAAATGGGTGTAAGCCTAGCGCGACATGGGCTGTAACATTGCATTTATCTTGATTATTTGCCTTGGTCGCAGACGATTGTGACAATTCATTGATAAAATCTTGAGTATCATACATTCGATCAAAATACTTATATAAATAACCTACTAGCACTAAGTGACGAATACCTTGACTATAAGCCTGCTCTACCTGTTGTCTGCGATCATTGTCGAACACTGGAGCATCAAAATGTGTATGCGTATCTATAAGAGGATAGACATTTTCTAAAACTTCTCTAGCGTTTGTTCTCTCAGCCATGGTCGCTGATTTGTTGCCACACATCAATAAACTCCAAAACTGACTTTTCAGAACATAGAATTGAGTAATAAACACTAAGCAATTTTTACTATATAAGCAATTTTATATAAAAATACTTATATAGACGCATTATTGAGCTTCTATTTTTTAATTACTAGCTTCTATTTACTAGCTGCATTTTCATAAGCATCGTCAAGATCACTACCCTCAGATACGGTATTATGGTTATTTACTATCTTCGTATTGTCCTTTCGACTACTGCGTCTAGGGATGAGCAATAGCGCAGTAGCAGCCACACTCAGTAAAAACAACTTCTTTGTATTCTTATAATTTGTCATCTTAGTTTCTGATTTACTGTGGTGAAAAGCCAGATACGTAACTCATTATTCTATTAGTAACCAATATACCCAAATATAAAAGCAGCTATGTTTATCTGTGTTATGAATACGCAAGCTAATGTACGATGTAACTATTATCTATCACATCGTACATTAATTTATATTAGTTGAATCATATTAACCGTTATATATACGGCCAATATTTTAACGATTAAGAGGATAGGTCGTGATACCGCTATTAGGACTATCTACTCTCGTAAAACCTTGCGAAGTAGATTTTGGCGCTTGATCACGTTTAGGGATAAGGGGATTTAGCGGCATGAGCTCGTAATCTGCACTGACATTACCATTCCAACCTTCAGTGCCGCTCAATGGTAGTTGCTTAATCGTACCGTTTTTATCAATGACCAACTGCAACACTCGCATTTGATTGAACTTGCGTTCAGTCACACTCGCTACCGCGCCGCCATCACGTAAAATAGTCGGCTGTAAAAAGATAATCAAATTGCTCTTTTGGGTGCTGTCGTTGTCAGAACGAAAGAGTCTACCGATAACAGGAACATTACCCAGTCCAGGAACTTTCTGCTGACGTGTGGTGGTGTTGTCACGCATCAGGCCGCCCAAGGCAATCGTCTGCTGATCATCCGCTAGAATGGTCGTATTAATAAGGCTTTTATTGGTAATTAGCCCACTGGCATTACCCGTACTACCTGGTACCACTGACGAGACTTCTTGCGACACTTCTAATCGTACTGTGCCATTGTCACCAATATGAGGAATGACATTCAGATTAATACCAATGTCTTGACGATCAATTGTCTGAAATGGGTTGTTTGAATTGTTGCCACTGGTGGTAAAAGAACCCGTGACAAAGGGTACGTTTTGACCAACTAAGATACTGGCTTTTTCATTATCCAATGTCAAAATCGATGGCATGGACAATAGATTAGCACTGGTAGATGAGTCAAGCGCCTGTAAAATAGCGCCATAAAACTCTGTATTGCCCTGACTGTCTTTACGACTGTCTCCAATGCCTATCAATGCACCTGCGATAGAGCTGGCAGCAGCGCTAATACCTGCCGTACTCGTCCCTGCTAGAGCGGCAGCCGCAAGCGTCGTAGCGCTGGCTCCCACATTGTTAAAGTTGACCACTCCATAGCCACTGTTGGCATTACCTAGCGCCCATTGAACGCCTAGCTGAGTGGCATCATCGCCTGACACCTCAACAATGGCAGCTTGAATCAATACTTGTGCGCGGCGACTGTCTAATTGGTTGACCGCATCTTCAATCTCGAACATTAACTCAGGTGCGGCATTGACGATAACGGCATTTTGAGTTTCGTCAGCGATAATACTAAACGGACGACCGCCCACTCCTGTGCTTGTTCCACTTGTGCTGCTAGTCGACACAGCAGCTGTACTGCTACCTAGGCTATCGCTAGCTGCATTATTAATTACGGCGCCTGTGCTACTTACATCATTTAATGACGCTGATTCTAACGTCGAGGTCGCGCCAGCACTATTGATAGATTGATTAGCGAGCAAGCCGCGTAACATATCGGCGATATGACCAGCACTAGCATACTTTAAACGAAAGACACGGAGACCACTTAAACGTCTGGTCGGCGTAGTATCTAATTGATTGACCATTTCTTGGACTTTAGCAATCATTTCAGGACTGCCCTTGACCAACAGTCTATCGCTCGACGTATCAGCAATCACCTTTAGCTGATTGTTGCCACCTTGAGCTTGTCCACTACCCGCACTTGAGACTAAGGCGCTAATCAACTCCATCATACGTTCGGCATCGACGTGGCGTAGCGGTATCACTTGCAAACTGTCATTCACATTGCTGTCTAAATCACGGATAAGAGCTGTCAGTTGGTTAAGGCTGTCTGCTCTATCGGACAATACTAGCGCATTGACACCAGGTACAGCGGCCGCGTGAGCCGACTGCGGCATCAATGGGCGAATAACACCTAATACTTCTGCAGCTTGGGTGTTGGTCAAATAAATAACTCGAGTGGCAAGCGACTCTCCAACACTATCACCGCGTAAATCAACCGCCACGCCAGATTGCTTAGCGATATTATCTGGCACCAGTTTTGTCGTCGTTCCCGACTCAATCGCAGCAATACCATTCACCTGCATCACGCTCAGAAATAACTGATAAATCTCATCACGGGACAGGGCTTTATTGGAGATGACTGTAACATTGCCATTGATACGTGGATCAAGCACAAAGTTTTGATCTGTAATGGTCGCGACCTCATTAATAAAAGCTTTGATATCAGCGTCTTGCAAATTGACTTTCCAGCTCTCAGCATTGGCAAGACCAACACCAGCAGTCCATAATGGTACTGCTAGACAAAGTGGACGACACAGGCGCATCAAACGCTGCAGGCTACAGTACAAAGGCGTGACTGAAAAATTCTGAAAACTTACCATATTGATGATTACCTACAGTGATATTGCTTACTATGTGCTGAGTTTTTAAGGAGCAATTTTGCTAAAAACCTACCTTGCTAGAACTGCTGGCGAATCGTAATAACTTGCTCACCACGTTGAACCTCTATCTGCGCTTCACCTGCTTGCTGTACTTGCTGAAGTACACCAGCATCTTGCGCTGGGTTATTACCTACGCTCTGTCCGTTGACGGTCAGTACCTTATCACCTGGCTCAAGCCCTAAACGATTACGTAGGCCAGCAGGCATCGCCGCTGTGACTTGGTAGCTCTCGCCCGATGCCATCACCCCCATTCTACTTAGATAACTGGCAGGGTTTTCTTGCAAGGCCGTAACCGCTTCTTCGATAGCCGACTGTGGACTTTTTGAAGTGTCTGCGCCAGTTGTCCCTTCTGCCTCAGGAACAGCGTTTTGTACTGGCTGGGGCCCTGTCGGCAACATGCTATTGTTTGGCAAACGCTGATTACTTATTCCGCTTGCTAGCATATTACTTTGGTCTAATGGCATTGCCTCTGGCATTTTAATAACGGTTTCTTTATCGTTAGCATCAGCGATGATAACTGAATTCCAGTCAACAGCCACGAGCGTATAATCGCTGTCCTTTAGCTCATCACCGATGCGGTAATTTTTGACTTCCCCATTAACATTCAATAAGGCGGAAGACATGCTCTCAGGTATGGCTAGTAGGACACCTTTGAGCTCAATTTTGGGAGGTGGTTGCACAGCTGCGGTAACAGGATCGGGATCAGCAAAGATTGCAAATAAGCCACTATAATCGTTGGTAGATTTGGCATTATTCTGTAGAGGCGCTAAAGGCAATGCAGGTGCTAAAGGCGCTGCTAGCAGTAGCCATAAAAGACGGGCGGCTGTCCAGCATAGCCAAGCAATGGCTAACAACAATAGCCAACTTGAAAAGCGATTGAGAGTATTGATAACAGGTTTTAGGCTTGCGGCGATATTAAGCATTTAGTTCGCCCCCAAACCAGCTAACAATGGCTGGCGCACACTGACAACTGGCGTATCTTGAGGGGCTTGTCCTTTATACTCAGGCATATTCTCTAGCAAGCGCTGCGTCAAACTGACATCGAGCATATTATCGCTGTCGAGATACAGATCTCCCAAACGCTTATCTTGATTATTCAGCAAATTAATATGCAGCAGATCTCTATTGTTTTTCTGCTCTGTACTAAGCTCAGCTCTTAGAGCAGGCATCGTAATATAAAAAACTTTGCCACCACTAGGATAGCCTACCTCACCACCAACCCAAGTCAATTGACCATCCGCTGTACTAAATCCGCCAGCGTCTTTAGCAGGCTCACTACTAGATGCGTCACTTTTACCAGACTGGCGCGTTAGCGATACATTATTTACCTGAATAGGGGTATTTGGCAGCTGCCAGTTGACCACACTCGCTAGCGTCTCAGGTGCAATTTTCCCACTCATCTCGTCAACTTGCCATGAGTTCAGACCAAGTTTAACTTGCCCATTCAGACGTGTCTGTGATGAGTGGATATTAACATCCGCACCTAGCTTACCTATGAGTAGCTGCCAAGGCTGCCATGACCATTCCGCCATACCTGTAAGCGACGTCGATGACATAGGCAATTGCCAAATGGCAGCACCTTGCCATAAATTGCCAGATACATGTTGGACATAAGGCGTATCTGGCGCGTATTTCTCAAGTAACCATGCTGCTGGCATTTGCAACACAGCAAATAGCGCAAACAATATAAACCCAACTAGCCACCAGAGCTTACGGGGACGTTTATGAGAAAACTCAGATACTTGGGCCACAGTCGTACAACTCTTATATAAGACAAAAACGTCATTATCATAACAAACAATGGCATATAGATGACAGAAAAAAAGCCAGTATCTTTTTGCCAAAATACTGGCAGTAAAGATACTGGCTTTTATTTTCTGAAAAACAGCTCTATCTATCGCTAAATGGTTGTAAATAAACCATTATCAATAGCAATTTCAAGCTGGCTCACAGAAAGGCATTTTATAAGAAAACAGCTAATTAAATAGCAAAATCTTCGATATCACGACCTGCTGCTAGCGCTTCAACCAACCATGTTGGCTTACGGCCACGGCCAGTCCAAGTTTCACTATGATTATCAGTATTGCGATATTTAATACTGCGTTTTTTCTCTAACTTTTCACCAGCTTTCAGTATCTCTTCAATCGTTGCATTGCTATCTTCTGCAATCTGCTCGAACTGCATATAGGCATCATACAAACGTTGATGTTGTTTTTTAGCGATAAGTTGTTGAGCGTTTTCAGTGATAGCACGTAACTCATCTACGTTCAAATTTTCTAAATCAATTGCGTTATTTTTGCTCATAATAAATCCAACTATAAAATAAGAGTGTGGCCTCTATTGAGGTATTGTTTTTCGTGAAAACATGCGGAGAACAAATCGTTCATTAGCCATTAAACCTATGTATAAAATATAATTAATTCTAAAGAATATTTAATTTCTAATGGCATCTCGAACAATCTATTATAAATAGAAGATACATAGCAACAGATGCTCATTGTATCTATTTTAAATAAAATTAGTTTTAGATAAATTTAAACACACAAGTCATCATT
>NZ_JASDCS010000013.1 GCF_030407815.1 Psychrobacter sp. APC 3281 | reverse complement strand
GTGGCTTGTTACGTTCAAACTTGGCCTTTGCCATGGGTATTTCCTCTTTTTTTGGGGTTCAAGACTTAACTCATATAAATATGATTATTAAGACGATTTTGACCACATTAAGATAATTGTTAAAAGGTTGCACATACTAATGTGCAGATATTATAAGAAAATCGCGGCCAATAACAAGTCTTTTAACAAGTTATTGGCGTATTCTTTAGTGACAATACACAGACATACTCTATATTGTCACTTTCAGTAAGTTTTATTTACTCGTCATCATCTTTAGAGTTGAACTTAGAGATGATTTCAGCAGCAACTGATTTTGGAATTTCAGCGTACTTTTGGAATTCCATTGAGTAAGTTGCACGGCCTTGTGACATAGAGCGCATTTGAGTGGCATAACCAAACATTTCCGCTAATGGTACTTCAGCACGAATCTGTTTAGTACCGCCAGGTAGATCTTCCATACCCTGTACCAAACCACGACGACGGTTAAGATCGCCCATGATGTCGCCCATGTAGTCTTCAGGTGTTTCAACTTCTACTTTCATTACTGGCTCAAGTAGTGCTGGATCAGCTGCTAAGAAACCTTTTCTGAAGGCCATAGAACCAGCCATCTTAAATGACAATTCATCAGAGTCAACGTCATGATAAGAACCATCATACAAGGTCGCTTTTACGCCAACTACTGGGTAGCCTGCAAGTACGCCGTTTTTCATGCGCTCTTGGATACCTTTATCAACAGCACCGTGGAATTCTTTTGGTACAGTACCGCCAACAACTTCTTCAGCGAATTCATATTCAGTGTCGCCAGCTGGATCAAGTGGCTCAAGACGTAACCATACGTGACCAAACTTACCACGACCACCTGTTTGACGTACGAATTTGCCTTCTTGTTCAACAGTGTTACGAATCGTCTCACGATAAGCAACCTGAGGTGCACCGATGTTTGCTTCAACGTTGAATTCACGCTTCATACGGTCAACAAGAATCTCTAGATGTAGCTCACCCATACCACTGATGATCGTCTGACCAGATTCTTCGTCAGTGTGTACACGGAACGATGGATCTTCTTTTGCCAAACGGCCAAGAGCGATTGACATTTTTTCTTGGTCAGCTTTAGTCTTTGGCTCAACAGCTAGAGAGATAACTGGATCTGGGAATTCCATACGCTCAAGAGTGATCACGTTGTCTTCATCACATAGCGTATCACCAGTAGTCACATCTTTCATGCCGACGAGAGCTGCGATATCACCAGTACGAATTTCTGCAAGCTCTTCTTGAGAGTTTGCCATCATCTGTACGATACGGCCAACACGCTCACGCTTCATCTTAACTGGGTTATAAACACTGCTACCCTGCTTCATTACACCAGAATAAACACGTACGAAGGTTAAGTTACCAACGAATTTGTCATTCATGATTTTGAACGCTAGTGCTGAGAAAGGTGCTTCATCTGATGCTTCACGGCTGCCTTCGCTTTCGTCTTTGTCATCAAGAATACCTTTAATAGCAGGTACATCGATTGGTGCAGGTAGATACTGAATAACGGCATCTAGCATCTTCTGTACACCTTTGTTCTTAAAGGCAGTACCACAAAGAAGCGGGATGATTTCGTTATCGATAGTTAACTGACGAATAGCACCATGAATTTGTTCTACAGTCAATTCACCGTTTTCTAGGTATTCGTTCATCAACTCTTCGTTTGCTTCAGCAGCGCTTTCTACAAGGTGCTCGCGGTATTCTGCTGCTTTTTCTTGTAGTTCAGTTGGGATTTCGCGCTCATCATACTGCATACCTTGAGACGCTTCGTCCCAATAGATAGCTTTCATGGTCACTAGATCAACAACGCCTTCGAAGTCATCTTCTTTACCAATTGGGATAACCAATGGTACAGGGTTACCACCCAAACGAGTTTTGATCTGTTCGATAACACGATAGAAATCAGCACCAACACGATCCATTTTGTTTACAAATGCAAGACGTGGTACTTTATATTTGTTCGCCTGACGCCATACGGTCTCAGACTGTGGCTGAACGCCGCCTACTGCACAGTAAACCATGCAAGCGCCATCAAGTACACGCATAGAACGTTCAACTTCGATCGTGAAATCAACGTGACCTGGAGTATCGATGATGTTGATACGGTGTTCGTCAAACTGTTTAGCCATACCTGACCAAAAACAAGTTGTTGCCGCTGAGGTAATAGTAATACCACGCTCTTGTTCTTGCTCCATCCAGTCCATAGTGGCTGCGCCATCATGTACTTCGCCAATTTTGTGGCTAACACCGGTATAGAATAAAACACGCTCTGTAGTGGTTGTCTTACCAGCATCGATGTGCGCTGAGATACCAATATTGCGATAGCGTTTTAGGGGAGTTTTACGAGCCATAGTGTTTTCCTAGGAAAAGTCGTGTATATAATAATGTATTGTGTCTCTACCTCATACTCTATGACAAAGCGTTCAGCTTCGTAATATTACTTACTGATTATTGAGCCTAATACGGACAAAAAAAGAGCAAATACTAAGAATAGTGCGGCATCAAATTTGGGATGCTCTCCAGCAAAAACTGTATTTGTTAAGAGAGACATCTGGATAGATGTCCGCCACCTCAGTCATCAATAAATAACATTTATATATGACCGAATGATGATGGCGGCAATCAATAGAATAAACAACAATGTAAGATTAAATGGCATGGGCCTCTAATCTCAAGCTACTATTAAAAAGTAGCTTAGAAACGGTAATGAGAGAACGCTTTGTTAGCATCTGCCATGCGGTGAACTTCGTCACGCTTTTTCATAGCAGCGCCTTTGCCATCAGCAGCATCATTCAATTCGCCAGCTAAACGCAAAGCCATTGATTTTTCAGAACGCTTAGCAGCAGCTTCAGCTAACCAACGCATAGCCAATGCAGTACGACGGGAGGGGCGTACTTCCATTGGTACTTGATAGGTTGCACCACCGACGCGGCGAGCTTTTACTTCTACCATTGGGCGTACATTTTCTAGCACTTCTTCGAAGAAAGATACTGGATCTTCAACTTTACGCTTCTCACTTACTGTCTCAAGTGCACCGTAAACGATACGCTCAGCAGTAGATTTTTTACCATCACTCATTACATGGTTGATGAATTTTGCAACAGTTTGGCTACCAAACTTAGGATCCGGTAGGATCTCACGGGCAGCAACGACGCGACGTCTTGGCATAATAAATTTCCTTATCTTCAGGAGTGTCTAACATTCACAACATCGACTACTCATCATTAGGATATAGCAGTGAGTTATCAGTTAGCCTTACTGCATGGTGGTATGTTTTGAGAGCAAATCACAGATATATATTTACATAAAAGCGATATTACTACTGACACCAAACCCATGCACAGTTATTGGGTAGTACAAAAAGCTTATCTAATAACGTTTAGTTATTAAACTTTAGGCTTCTTAGCACCGTACTTAGAGCGACCTTGCTTACGGTCTTTAACGCCTGCGCAATCTAATGCACCGCGAACAGTGTGATAACGTACACCTGGTAGATCTTTTACACGACCACCACGGATTAGAACAACACTGTGCTCTTGTAGGTTATGACCTTCGCCGCCGATGTAGCTTGATACTTCATAGCCTGAAGTCAAACGTACACGACATACTTTACGCATGGCAGAGTTAGGTTTTTTTGGCGTGGTAGTATATACACGAGTACATACACCGCGACGCTGTGGGCACGCTTCCAACGCAGGAACTTTTGACTTTTCCTTGATGGTTTTGCGACCTTTACGAATCAATTGGTTAGTTGTTGCCATAAGGCATCCTTCTCCCGTTTGGTATAAAACAAAAAAATGGGCCAATGCACCATCTACCTGACAATAATTGCAGATTTCGGGGCACCCATTTTTAGGACAGTGTATTATAAAGAGTTGTTGCTGCTATTTCAACCACTTATGAATGGTTTCGCTTTACAACATTTGATAGATATGCATTCAGCCTCTCATTGTATCACTTTATAAATTTTTCGCCGAAAAATAGCGTAATAAACAAAGCAAACAAAGCGAGCTCAAGCATCATTAAGAAAAGATGTTTAACATTGAAATGGTACTTGATAGTAACTAAGTGGTGGTATTTATCCTAATTTTCAAGTCGTGTTGCTCAATCAAACTAAGATAAATACCATCGTACTTATAAATATATAACCCAACTAGCAAATAATATGTCTATTACTTGGCTTTTTTATCAGACGTTTGCTTGTCTGCGTCTTTTTTACTGCTAGTTTCTTCTTTACTAGTTTCTTCTTTTTCTTTATCAGTAACTTTTTCTGAATCACTGCTTTTTTCTTTGCGCTCTGTGTCTTTTTTCGCCTCATCAGTACTAGCCTTTTCTACTTTGGCCTCACTGCTGCTGTCATCGGTAATGGCACGATTGGCCAATTTTGCTTCTGGTGCAAAGGTCGCTTGAGCAACGCCAATCACTTCGTCAATCAATTGGCTGTTATAGTGCATACCGATCGCTACTGCAGTGACAGGAATAAAACGACGAACCCATGATAAGTTGATTTGATCTAAATCAATACCTACTTGACTGGCGACTTTGTCTATTTGCTCAGCATAGAAATTCACATTTTTATTTTTTAGACCAAGATTTTTAAGTTCACTATGTAGTCCATTGCTTTGAGCATTATCAAGCAAACCTTTACCAATACCTAGACCAGCTAGTAGCGCTTGTTTTTCTTGCATTTTGCTCAAATCAGCGTTTGATAGTAGTTCGTACGCCATCTTGACGCCTTGCTTACCTGTCAGCGGCTTATTATATACAGCAGCAATCTGATAAACCGTACGTAATGAAACCAATAATAGCCACAATGTATCAGCTAGCAAACCTGGTAGACCTGCCAAACCTGTCAAACCACCCATCATTGCAAGCGCGCGGTTTTGATTAGCGATATCAGTAGCTAGCGCATAACGCTCTTCGTCATCTAAAGTAGCAATATTGGCAAAACGATGCTCATTAGGTAAGTCGAGTTGGCTCCAGTTGGCAGCGAGGTTGGCTACTTGGGCAAATGCGCCATCAACTGTCGATTGAAAAAAGCTGTTCGGTACGACTTTCTTGGCGTATTTACCATAAGTAGCAAAGCGTGGTCCTAAAAGTTGCTGCGTCGCCTTTAGCGTTTGCTCACGAAACAAATCTTGTTGATAGTCTTCATCGCCTAGGTCTACGGCTTTATATTGACGCGGTTTGCCTGTTTTGGCGTTTACGCTGTCAATCATAGCCCCTACGCGCTCTAGGTTGTTTCGAGTGAAAGAGCCAATGGTATTGATGCTTTTAGAAAGAGTACTACGCTTTGCCATCGTGATGTCCTTAATATGATGAAGTGATTTTTAATATAGTTGTATTTTAATACGATAATTTATTATTAATAATAGTGAATCTATTATTTTAGCCAGTTATCGTAACTGGTGTCAGTGCGAACAATGTTATTAGAATCACAAATTTTGTATCTAAAGTATAATTCCGTCCATAGTCAGTAGCTAGGCTTACTTCTCATCTCTTTACTAAAAACTCAGTCATAAGTGTTATTTTGTCGTTATTTTACACTTGTCCAAAGATTTCCAGTGCTTGATACGTTATCATGTGCCATAACTGAGAGCATAATTGTACACTGAATTTATATTGCCTCTGATAGGCCGTTAATAGAATTTCGTTACCTAAATTCATGCTATCGTTATCTACATAGACTATTTTTTCATTATAATGCTCGAATTAACTCATAGTTAAACATCATATATAGATTTACCACGATTATTGCAACCAACTGCTAGCAAGTCGTTACTTATAAGGAATAGCATATGCGCCGCGTCGTTATTACTGGAGCAGGGATTGTCTCTTGTATTGGACATGATTTAGATACTGTCACCACTGCCCTCAAAGAAGGTCAGTCTGGCATCACATTTAACGATTCTTATGCTGAGCACGAGTTTAAATCACACGTGAGCGGTAGTATTAATCAATCAGAACTTGATACCAGTGGTATCGATCGTAAGCTTAAACGGTTCTTTAGTGACGCTAGCCTATATGCTTATGTTAGTGCGCTAAATGCGATTGAGCACTCTGGCCTGTCACTTGATACTATTAATAACAACCCACGAGTGGGTGTGGTGGCAAGTTCGGGCGGTGCATCAACAGAAAATATCGTCAATGCTATCGATGCGATGCGCGAAAAAGGTCTACGCGGTGTCGGCGCAATGGCAGTACCAAAGACAATGGGCAGCTCAGTATCAGCTGCTTTAGCAACCGGTCTCAAAATCCAAGGCGTCTCCTACTCGCTCGCCTCTGCTTGCGCGACTTCAACACACTGTATTGGTCATGCTGCTGAGCTTATCCAATTGGGTAAAGCCGATGTGATATTGGCTGGTGGTAGTGAAGCTGAGCATTGGACGCAGTCTTGTATGTTTGATGCCATGGGCGCAGTTAGTACTCAGTATAACGACACACCAAAACTTGCTTCAAGAGCCTATGACAAAAACCGTGACGGTTTTGTGATTGCTGCTGGTGGCGCGATGGTGGTTGTAGAGAGTCTGGAGCATGCTCAAGCACGCGGCGCTAATATTTTGGCTGAAATCGTTGGCTATGGTGCCAGCTCTGATGGTGCGGAAATGGTTGCGCCAAGCGGTGAAGGTGCAGTTCGCTGTATGCAACAAGCCTTGGCCGAAGCGGGTCTAGAAAGTGTCGACTACATCAACAGCCATGGTACTAGTACGCCGCTAGGCGATATTACTGAGCTTAAAGCGATTGCTAAAGTATTTGATAATGACGTCAGTAAAGTACCTGCTATCAGCTCGACTAAATCGATGACTGGCCATAGCTTGGGTGCTGTTGGCGCACAAGAGCTGATTTATTGTCTACTAATGCTACAGGACAGCTTTATCGCTCCAAGTATCAATATTGACAACTTAGATCCTGCTGCTGAAGGTTTTGATATTGTCACCGAAATGCGTGAAGCAAATCTTGAAACCTTGATGAGTAATAGCTTTGGCTTTGGTGGTACTAACGCTACGCTAATTATCAAAAAGTTTGACGCTTAACCTATGCTTGTATCAAATCACAATACAACTGAGCAGACAGATTCTGCGCCATCGCCAGCTAGCAAACCTAGCTGGCGTTTTGGTGATTTGTCTGCTGCAGAGCTGATGCCGCAGCTACAGCGTCATTTACTCGCTCAAGATATTAAAGCAAACTGGCAACTTGTTTGGCTTAATAACGATGGTCGACCCGTGATCGGTTTACTCCCAAAAGTCAGCTGGTCTGTATACCCCAATAATGAGCAGTCTTCTAGTAATTTACCCAATATTTATAAGGTGATTAAGAGTTGTCGCAATACTGACTTGAGTCGCGATACTAATGTAAATAGCGCTGATAATAGTTATGCTGGCACGACAGCTTATATGAGTTATCCAGAGTGGCAAGAAGAGCTAATCGCTTATAGTAACGCTCAAGAAGTTAATCATGACACCTCATATATCAATAGCGAAGAAAGCTCGAAACCCAGTTATCATCATGGGCTAATCGGTTTTATTGGTTATGATATTGCAGCTCTCGAACTAAGTCCTGCCGATAGGATTGAATTGGCAATGCAGCCGTCTGCTTCATTAGGGCATTATGATATTTATCTAACACCTACGGCACATGCTGATACAGGCTGGGAATTAAGGAATCATCTAACTAACGATGACACTTATGAGAATATTGGTCATAAGACAAACGATAGTCTTATAACGACTCTTACCTCTTACCTCGACGAACTGGATCAAAAACTGTCTGATAAATATCTCAATCAATCACAGTTTAAAGATACATCAAACATCACTCCCCTAGTTTTAAGTCCGCGATGGAGTAAGCTTGATTATCAACAAGCATTTAATCGCACACAAGATTATCTACAGCAAGGTGACTGCTATCAGATAAACCTGACACAGAAATGGTCTGGCAGACTACCGTATAGCAATGATGTTAGCCAATCAACAGCTGCGCTTATTGACTATTTGCCTGCGCTATATCGCAATACAAAAGCGCCTTTTGCAGGATATGTAAGTGTTGATGGCGATGATGGTGATTACCTAGATAGAAACAGCAGCTTTGACGCAGACAGCAATCATTTTGAATTGTTAAGCTGCTCACCTGAGTTGTTTTTTACATTCACTAGAGAAAAAGACACTGGCAAACATTCTATTCGCACCAAGCCTATCAAGGGAACCATGCCGCGAGGTATGACTAATGAGCAAGATTCTCTGTACAAACAGCAACTGGTCAATAGCGAAAAAGACCGCGCCGAAAATGTCATGATTGTCGATTTACTGCGTAATGATCTGGGCAAATACGCCAGAATTGGTAGTGTAAAAGTACCACAATTATTTGCGATTGAGAGCTTTAGTAACGTGCATCATATGGTCAGCACTATTACTGCTGAGCTAAAAGCTGATACTCATCCGTTGGCTGTATTATTTGGTAGTCTGCCTGCTGGTTCTATCACTGGCACACCAAAAAAACGCGCTGTCGAAATCATCGCTGAACTGGAATCTACGCCACGCGGTGCCTATTGTGGCACTATGGGTTATATGAATTTTGATGGTAGTGGTCAATGGAATGTACTCATTCGTACATTGCAAGCCAACGCTTCGTCAAATAATAGCCTTAATAAAGAAAGACACGTTAATCTATGGGCAGGTGGCGGTATTACGGTCGCGTCTGATTGTGATGCTGAATACCAAGAATGCTTAGATAAAGTAGGTAACTTATTATCAGTGCTTGCTCAAAAAACCTAAGATAGCGTACTCAAACATTATTACTAATTTAAAATTAAAAAAGCCTGCCAACGTTACGTTAGCAGGCTTTATTTTTAAGACTTATCGATAGTGCTTTACGTTATGAGTAAAGGGACTAACCTATTCACATTCTACATTAAGCTATCAATATAATTTTATTCAGCAACAACGCTAGCATCGACTTGCAAGGCTTTTAGCGCATCAATCAAACGGTTGTTCTGCTCTGCCGTACCGATAGTAATACGCAAGTACTCTGCAATACGCGGCTTATCAAAATGCCGAACGATAATGCCTTGCTCGCGTAACGCACTCGCGACAACGCTAGCATTGCCATCTTCTGGACGAGCGAATACGAAGTTTGCATGTGACGGTAGGACCTTATAGCCCAATGTCGTCAATTCTGCTGTTAGCGACGTACGTAAATCAATGACTTGCTGACGGGTTTGCTCAAAGTATTCAGTGTCTAATACACTCGCAGTCGCCCCAGCCTGAGCCAACTTATCCAATGGATAACTGTTAAAGCTATTTTTCATACGTGTTAATGCTTCAATCAATGATGCATTACCAAAAGCCATACCAACCCGCAATCCAGCAAGCGAACGTGATTTTGAGAAGGTTTGGGTCACGATAACGTTATCACACTCATTGATTAAACTCACCGCTGAGACTGGAGCATCTGCATTGCTTTCATCTATCTGAGCAAAATCGATATACGCTTCGTCAATAACAATGACCGCATTAGAATGCTCACTTGCAAGTTTACGGATATCAGCAAGTGATAATAGTAAGCCCGTTGGCGCATTAGGGTTGGCGATGATGATACCGCTACAAGGCTGACGATAAGCATCAGGATCAATGCTAAAGTCTTCCTCTAAAGGAATCTGTATAAGCTCTACACCGAACGTCTGTGCATATACAGGATAAAAACTGTAACCAATATCAGGTGATAGCAGCGGACGCTCTTTTAAAAAGAAACTAGCAAAGACTAACGCCAAGACTTCATCCGAACCATTACCGACAAATACTTGATTGATGTCAAGGTTGTATGACTGTGCCAATGCAGCACGTAGGTCATTAGATTCGGGAGCAGGATACAAACGTAATTCATCAGCTTGCTGTTCCAAAACCTTGGCAATAGCCTCCCCTACTTTTGGCGAGGGTGGAAATGGGTTTTCATTGGTATTTAGTTTGCATAGATTGTCGTGTTGCGGCTGCTCACCTGGAATATAAGGTGACAAGTTGCGCGCTTTAGACGACCACAGTCTGGTGTCTATCTTTGACTCACTCATAAATTATCCTACTATTAGCCACAAAGACTATTAAAAATAAATATCAAAAGTAAAAGCTAAAAATTCAAAATCAATTACTGATAACGATAACGAGCTGAACGCGCATGGGCTTCTAAGTCCTCACGCTGCGCTAAAGTATCAGCTGTCTCAGCCAAAGGTTTACTGCCAGATTCACTACAATAAATGATGGATGATTTCTTTTGAAAATCGTACACACCTAACGGAGAAGAAAAGCGCGCTGTGCCTGATGTTGGCAGTACATGATTTGGCCCTGCACAGTAATCCCCAATAGCTTCGGGCGTATGACGACCCATAAAAATAGCGCCGGCATGACGAATATCATTCAACAGTGCATCAGGATTATCAACAGATAACTCTAAATGCTCAGGAGCGATACGATTGATAAGTGCCATACCTTCGCTACGATCTTTTACCAAAATCAGTGCGCCGCGGTTCTGCAATGAGTCACGCGCGATATCTGCTTTTGGCAGTTCAGCCAATGCTTTTTCTATTTCTAGCGCTACTTCGTTGAGCTGCTCTTCGCTAGTCGTCACAAAGATAGCTTGTGCAATACGATCATGCTCAGCTTGAGACAATAGATCCATCGCTAGCCAGTCCGCTCGATCTTGTGCTTCGCCTTCTGCATATACCAATACTTCTGAAGGTCCAGCAATCATATCGATACCAACTTGACCAAATACCGCACGCTTGGCAGCTGCGACATATTTGTTACCTGGTCCTGTGATTTTGTCCACGGCTGGAATCGTTTCAGTGCCGTAAGCTAAAGCTGCTACTGCTTGAGCGCCACCGATAGTAAAGACGCGATCGACTTGGGCCAGATGGGCCGCTGCCAATACTAACGGATTGAGCACGCCTTTAGGCGCTGGTACAACCATGATGACTTCAGTGACGCCTGCCACCTTAGCAGGAATAGCATTCATCAACACCGAAGAAGGATAAGATGCCAGACCGCCCGGTACATAAATCCCAACGCGATCAAGTGGTGTAACTTTTTGACCCAATCGGTTGCCTAGCTCATCCTCATACTGCCATGTTTCTTGTACTTGGCGCTCATGGAATGTCTGTACCCGAGTTGCGGCTGTGGTCAACGCTGTCTTCACTTTTTCATCAAGATTGGCAAACGCTTCAGCAAGCGCTTCTTTAGACAGCTCTAACTCTTGCATCGACGTTGCTGGATGTTGGTCAAACTGTTGGGTCAATGCCAATACGACGCTATCACCATTAACACGTACTTGGGCGATGATATCATCGACGGTATGTAGTAGTTCAGCATCGTTGACTGTTTCAAAGGCAAGCAACTGTGTCAATTGACTATCAAAATCGGCATCTTGGGTACTTAACTGGCGCATGACCTAATCCTATATCTGAGCGTAAAGTAGTGCTAAAAATGAACGGTTTGGAACTGAGTAAAGTAGATTTTCATGTTAAAAATATTGCGACTTATTCGATGTCTTCTTATTTGAATTTTACGATGATTTTATGTTTTCGCAAGCTAAGACAACAAAACCAGTTTAGCACGCTACGTCACTCATAGCCTGCTAAACTGGTTTAAAAATTTGTATAACCATGCTTTATATTACCAATGACTTGCACTGGGTAATTAGCCATTGGCGATACTATTTTTAAAGCTATCTAAGATTGGTTCTAGTAGTGCAAATTTGCGCTTATAGCTCACTTGATTGACAATCAGACGTGATGAAACATCACAAATATGATCGCGTGCCTCAAGTCCATTAGCGCGCAATGTGTTACCTGTGTCGACCACATCAACAATCAAATCACCTAAACCAACCAACGGCGCAAGCTCCATCGAGCCATAAAGTTTGATGACATCAACCTGCTGACCTTGGCTCGCAAAATAAGCACGAGCGACATTGACATATTTGGTCGCAATACGTAGGCGACGATTTGGCAACGGTGCATCTTTCACACCCGCAGTCATCAGTTTGCACTGCGCAATTTGCAAATCGAGCAATTCATAAACATGATTGGCACCATGCTCAAGTAGCACATCTTTACCCGCCACCCCAAAGTCAGCAGCGCCATGTTCGACATAGGTCGGTACGTCGCTGGCACGCAAAATCAATACACGTACATTTGGATTTGAGGTTGGAAAAATAAGTTTACGTGACGCTTCAGGATCTTCTAAAAGATCAACGCCAGCTGCACGTAGCAGTGGCATGGTCTCTTCTAAAATGCGGCCTTTTGATAAAGCCAAGGTTAGACCTGAAAACTCATCGTTTACTTCGTTTAATAAACCGCTGGCTGGTAAAGATTTGCTTGTCTCAGTCATAATGACATCGTGTCCATGTGCAGTCCCCTATTGAAAGGGGAGTTTTTAATTTATATCGTAATATGGGTAACAGTCGATATTGAGTTAATCAATATTAAGCGTTGGTATTAATACGCTCGATGTTCACGCCTAAGCTACGCAACTTGTCTTCAACATGCTCATAACCACGGTCGATGTGGTAAATACGGTCGATTAAGCTCTCGCCTTCAGCGGTCGCCGCTGCCATTACCAATGACATAGACGCACGTAAATCCGTCGCCATCACTGGCGCTGCAGTAAAGTTTTCGACACCTCGTACTACGGCAGTGTGACCATCAACCTGAATAGATGCGCCCAAGCGATTGAGCTCTGGTACATGCATATAGCGGTTTTCGAAGATGTTTTCGATAAAAGTACTTGTACCATCCGCTAAGCAAGCAATCGCCATGAGCTGAGCTTGCATATCCGTTGGGAAACCAGGATGTGGCTGAGTACGGATATCAACCGCCTTTGGACGGCCTTTCATTTGCGCACGAATCCAGTCATCACCGCTCGTGATAGTTGCACCCATGTCTTCGAACTTCTCTAGCACTGGCGTCAATAATAGAGCAGATGTTTTTTTGGTCAATACATCGCCACGTGTCATCAAGGCACCAGCAAGGTATGAGCCTGTTTCGATACGGTCAGGGACAACTGAGTACTCACAGCCGTGTAGACGTTCTACCCCTTCGATAGTCATCGTTGATGTACCGATACCGCTTATTTTGGCACCCATTGCAACCAACATATTGGCCAAATCTACTACTTCTGGCTCTAACGCACAGTTGCCTAAGATAGTTGTACCTTTGGCCAATGCTGCTGCCATGATGACGTTTTCAGTACCGCCAACGGTAATCATATCAAATGAGAAATTACAGCCTAATAGCTTGCCACCTTTTGGCGCTTGGGCTTTTACATAGCCATTCTCTACACTGATTTCGGCACCCATCGCTTCAAACGCTTTTAGATGCTGATCAACAGGGCGTGAACCAATCGCACAACCACCTGGCAATGAGACTTCGGCTTCGCCGAAACGTGCCAATAACGGCCCTAGCACCAAGATTGACGCGCGCATGGTTTTTACTAAATCATACGGGGCATAAAAATTATCGATACTCTTGGTATCGCAAGTGACTGTATCATCTTGCTTCTGGATTTTGATACCCATGCCACCGATCAATTCAATCAACGTTCGCACGTCTTGTAGTGACGGCACGTTATGCAGTGTCGTTGGAGTCTCAGCCAATATCATAGCTGCGAGTAACGGCAAAGCGGCATTTTTGGCGCCTGAGATGGTGACTTCCCCTGCGATACGACTACTACCAGTGATTAAAAATTGATCCATAAAGGTGACAACCTAGCGATGAGTATAAAAAATTATGAAAACCAGAACTACAACTCTCAACCATGCATATGGCCGATTCAGTAATATCTAGTCATATAGACAGCTATTTGATTAGCCTTTTGATTGAACGTCCCACTCAGCAGGCGTCAGCGCTTGGATATTGAGGGCGTGAATATCGCCACTCGCAATCTTATCATTGACTAACGCATATACTGCTTGCTGACGCTGAACCGCGCGTTTGCCTTCGAAGCTGGCATCGACCACGCGTACGTCAAACTTATTACCTTGGTTGGCAGCTTGAATAAAAGCGTCTGGGAAGTGAGTCTGTAAAAATGCGATCAAATCGTCAGCGTTCATGCTCATAGAATAGTCTGCCTTAAAGTTTAGAATAGGGTATAGATTTAAAGTGATGACATTATAACAAGAGTTTGCATATCTTACAGTACTGTCTTACTCAAGTGTGTTTAAGCATTGAGACAGTGCTATAAATTAAACGGTCAAAAGTCGTCGATATATAGTAATAAGCTATTTGAGCGTTTTATCCAAGTACGTCAACACTTGCGCACGCACATCATTGACCCAGCGTAGCGGCGGTGCCATCGCACCAATACTGGTCGCATGACTGGCCCCTTCGATTTCGCCCGTTTCAACGGTGACGCCTGCTTTTTTAAACGCTTCTGTCATTTTGATTGTATTCGTCACATGTACAATTTTGTCTTTTTCTGCGGTTAATAATAAATACGGTGGCTGCGCGCCTTTAATCTGACGATCTGGCATCACCTGATCGGGCGTAGCATTGGCGCCAAACGCCGTTGCACTACTGAACTTGCGGAAATCATAGCTATAAGGACCTGCAATCCCAATAACGGCTGCAATATCTGTTGGCTTAATACCATAAGGCGCCAAAAAATCTTCGTTGGCAACGGCTGCAACGGCATTAAACGCGCCAGCAGAATGCCCCATCACCGCTAGGCGTGACGGATCTGCATGAAGACTGGTCGCATTTTCAATACTCCAAGCAATTGCTTGAGCCGCATCTTTGACATAGTCAGGATAGACGTGCTCAGGCGCTTTACGGTAATTAATCACTGCGGTGACATACCCTGCTTTGGCTAAGCTCTGACCGACAAACGCATATTGTTCTTTATTGCCGCTCTCCCATGAACCACCATGGACAAATACCACCATAGGATAGCTGGTATTGATAACACTTTGAGATTTCATTGCTTGTGCTAAAGGTTTTGGATAATAGATATCTAGGTCTTGTGAAGGCTGATCACCATATAAGATATCCTTACTTACCCCAACGCCACCACTAGAAGTAATGCCATTGACGATAGCCAGCGGTGATAATGCCTGTGCGTTTTGCGTGGCTAACGCGATACTGCCCAATGCCAATATTGCCGCACCACCAAATCTCAACGTTCGTGTTTTCTTATGAGCAGGTTTATTGTGTATGCCTATATTACCAATGACGCTTGTTTCTTTATTTGGTTGTATATTTGCCTGTGAATCCTTCATGACCAGTATCCTATTATATTTATTTATCAATCAGTAGTAACAGGCCAACAGCTATAAGGTGTTATCCACTAGCCAATGAGGTGTTTGATATTGGTATCATTGACCAACACGCTGACTCTGCTACGTTTTACTATTGATATAGTACTCACTGGCTAAAGATTTCTCGTGCCTTTACTGTTATCACTATTTAGGCTTATTGTGATTAACGTCATTTATCGCTTGGCGAACTAAAAGTTCTTACTGGTTCTGATAAAGGTCGATATAAGGGCTTGAAGACGGCTGCGTAGTATTGGCCTCTTCTTCCACTATGACGATAGGCGTTGCCGTACTGATAGTAGTATCTTGAGCCGTCGGCGCTACTGCAGGATTGGCCAGATTACTCTCGTACATGATGTCATCATTATTTATTTTCACCCCTCTATCGTCAACGACAGTTGTCAGCAATACTAACTCAGTGACCCCAACAGTGCCATTGGCGATATCAATCAAATGACTCTGCTGAGTGGGTGTCATACGGCCCATAATGTAGACCACGCCATTATTGGTAACGGCTTTAATTTGTGAGGCACTCACACCATCGCTGGCGGCTATTTTCGCCAGTAGCTTTGAAGTGATATAACCATCATGAACCGTTGAGCTATACCCTTTTGACGCACTGACTTCCATCTCATTGTAGACACGGCGTACATCTGGCATAGAGCTAACGACTTTTTCTACTTCTGCTTTAAGCGTTTCAGTTGGCACTTCACCTGTTAGCAGCACTTCGCTATTGAAACTATCAATACCCATACGGCTGGTTTGCTGCAAGTCTTCTTTTAGCCCGTATACATTGATTTTGGCAGTATGTTCAATACTACGATCGAGCAGACGCTGCGGAATCGTGCGCTCAGTCATTGGCACACCATAAGTCCCTTCTGTACTGTTGGTCAGATAGTTGGTGGCACAACCTGTACTGACAACGCAGGCAGCAATCATAATGCCAGTCGTAATACGGCGTGATGAACCAAAAATAGCAGTGCGCAAATGCATCCGTGTCATTATTTACCTCTTAGAACATGGTTGTGACAATTTTATAAGTAGTGACGAGCTAAACGTAGCGGTAAGATAATACTGTATCTGATTTATAGGAACTTGACTATAACCGCTACTTTACTTAATTTTGGCCATCAGCGGTTAGCTTTTTAGTAACGAACCTTACTTGTCAGATATGGTTAGATGCTTCATTTGGCAGCATCTATCTCACTTATTCTATTACCAAGCACTGGCTATAAAAGCATTTTGAATCCATTCTGGTTGATGGTCTAACTGCTCATTTCTTGAATTTGACTTACTCATCGTGTTGTAAGCAATGACATCAAACCGGCAATCATAATGAGCATACTCAGGATGCTGCTGCAAAAAGGACTGCGCTGTCTTAATAACTTTGCGCTGTTTGCTTGCTGTCACGCTGAGTGCCGCATCGCCATAATTCGAGGACTTGCGCTGGCGAACTTCAATAAATACCAGTGTTGACCATGCTGAACCTGTCTCAATCATGACCAGATCCAGCTCACCTACTTTTGGCTGTTGCCAATTTTGCGCGACTAGCCTTAACCCTTGCGCTTGTAAATACTCACACGCCTGCTGCTCAAACCGACTACCTTGGCGTTGTTTTGGTGAGGTTAAGATTAAAGGCTTATGGTTCTTCATAAGGTTGATTGGTCTGATGAACATTTGAGAATTATCATAGCACAACATGCTAAACTAGCCACTTCTGCGCATTCTACTCTCAAAATCTATCGGCTCCCTCACTTATTATCTGACTGAAAAACCATAGATAACGACTGTACATACTAGCGCACTATTATTTTTTCACGTTTTTTTAACGACCCGAGGTTTTCATGTCTACCCCTACTGCGATGCCAGCTTGTCTCTATATCGTTGCCACGCCGATTGGCAATATGTCCGACATGACATCGCACGCAATTGATGTCTTAAAGCAGGTCGCCATTATTGCCTGCGAAGACACCCGCACCTCAGGTAAACTACTGTCACATTTTGGCATCGATACCAAAGGCAGTAAGGCTGACGAGACAAAAGACTCAGAGACTCGTCCTGCCAAAAGTAGTATTGAAAATGATGACACGACGACAAAGCAAAAAGGTCATAATAAACTATGGGCCTATCATGAACATAATAGCGCCATTCAAACGCCCAAAATTATCGAAATGATTGAACAAGGTCATTCGGTTGCCTTGATTAGTGATGCGGGTACACCTCTGGTCAGCGATCCAGGCTATCAACTGGTACAAGCCGCGCATGAAGCTGGCGTGACCGTATCACCTATCGTTGGGGCTTCTGCTGCAATTGGCGCATTGTCAGTAGCAGGGTTACCCTCTGATCGATTTAGCTTTATTGGGTTCTTGCCCGCCAAAACGCATGGTCGTCAAAAACAGCTGAGCGATCTAATCGCACGTACCGAAACTTTAATCTTTTATGAAGCGCCGCATCGTATCGTATCTAGTCTAGAAGACATGGCAACGATATTTGGTGCAGACCGTGCAGTGACTTTTTGCCGTGAATTGACCAAGACGTTTGAGACGGTACATAAGAGCACCCTTGGCGAGTTGGTTGAGTTTGTCAAAGCAGATGACAATCAGCAACGCGGTGAGATAGTTGTGGTCGTCGCTGGCGTCGGTGTGGCAAAAGATACTGACGACATCAGTACGCATGATAAATTGCTACAGCGTTTGTTGGAGGATTTGTCAGTCAAAAAAGCAGCCGCACTGGCCTCTGACATCACTGGTGTAAAGAAAAATGCACTTTATCAGCGTCTACTAGAGTTGCAAGCAGACTAGTTTTTAATAATAAAAAGATAACCATTTATAAATGAATTGAGGAGAGATAAGCAATGTACGATGTAATGGCAATAGGTAATGCGTTGGTTGATCACGAGTATGTGCTATCAGATGCGGCACTAGAAGAGACCGAGCTGACCAAAGGTAATATGACGCTGGCTGGTATTGAAGAGCAGCAGCAACTACTGGCTTACTTTAAACTGGCTGAGATTGAGCCATCAAAACAAGCCGGCGGCGGATCAGCAGCCAATACTATGTTTACCTTTGCCAGCTTAGGCGGTAAGCCTTTTTATGCTTGCCGCGTCGGTGATGACGATCAAGGGGCGTTTTACCTCAGAGACTTGCACGAAGCAGGCGTCGCAACCTCAGACAAATCTATCCATGAAGGCGGCGTGACCGGCTCATGTGTGGTTGCCGTTACCGAAGATGGCGAACGCACCATGCAGACCTATCTTGGCACTTCAAGTGAGATTGTCGCTGACAATGTTGATTTTGACGCGTTGACTCAAGCAGATTGGCTATATATCGAAGGCTATCTGGCGATGTCTGAGAGCATCCAACCAGCAATGACTCAATTACGTCAACAAGCCGGTATCCATAATGCAAAAATTGCAGTGAGCTTTGCTGACCCTGCGGTAGTAAAATTTGCCAAAGATGGTTTGCTTAATATGCTCGGCAACAAAGTCGCAGTGATATTCTGTAATAGCGAAGAAGCCAAGCTATTCACCGATAAAAAACAAGTCAAAGCAGCGGCGCGTGCCCTGCTTGAATATTGCCAAATTGCCGTCGTCACTGATGGTGCCAATGGTGCGGTAATCGCCCACCAGCCTAATGACGAGGCAGAAGTTGAAGTCTATGACGTTGCAACGCCAGCAGTGGCCAACGTCATCGATACCAACGGTGCAGGCGATAACTACGCTGGTGCTTTCTTATATGCATTGTCGCAGCAGTATAGTCTGCCAGAATGCGGTCGTCTTGCCAGCGAAATATCAGCACAAGTTATTCAACAGTTTGGACCGCGTCTTGTTTCGCAGGATTATCGAGATATCGCGCAGCGTGTACTGTCTGCTTAATGGTTAAACACATCTGTTGGACGCAAAACAAAAAGCCCATATCAAATCGATATGGGCTTTTTTTATATTGGACTTGCTCAAACAGTTTGCTCAACTTAATAAGCACTCTTTATATTAAGCAGAAGCTAATGCTTGCGCGAGATCGGCTTTGATATCTTCGATATGTTCGATACCAATCGATAGTCGTACCATATCCGTACTAACGCCTGCATTTTCTAGCTCTTGCTCATTTAACTGACGATGGGTGGTCGTCGCTGGATGACAGGCCAATGATTTCGCATCACCGATGTTTACCAAACGAGTAATCAGTTGCAGCGCATCAATAAAGCGCGCACCAGCTTCTAACCCACCTTTAACACCAAAGGTCAAAATGGCAGAAGGCGTGCCTTTCATGTATTTTTTGGCAAGATCGTGCTCAGGATGGTCAGACAGACCTGCGTATTTAACCCAAGCAACTTTGTCATGGTCACGCAAATATTCTGCGACGGCTTGTGCGTTTTGCACGTGACGCTCCATACGTAGACTTAGCGTCTCCATACCCTGCAAGATACCAAAGGCATTAAGCGGGCTGAGGGCTGCGCCAGTATTACGTAATGGCGCAACGCGGGCACGGGCAATAAAGGCTGGCGCGCCTACGTCTTTGACGAAGTTCACACCGTGATAGCTGTGATCTGGCGTATTCAACAGTGGGAAACGCTCAGGATAATCGCCCCAAGCAAACTTGCCACTATCGACAATTGCACCACCGATTGAAGTACCAGTTCCGCTCATATATTTGGTCAATGAGTGAACTACGATATCTGCACCGAACTCAAATGGACGACATATCGCAGGCGTCGCCACCGTATTATCAATCACGACAGGTACGCCGTATTCATGAGCGACATCACTGAGCGCTTGAATATCGACGATATTACCTAGCGGGTTACCGATACTCTCTGCAAACACCATTTTGGTCTTGTCATCAATCAAATCACGAATGGCTTCTGGGTCTTTATGATCGAAGAAGCGCACTTCGATACCTTGACGCGGCAATGCATGAGCAAATAAATTGTAAGTACCGCCATATAGCGTTGATACAGCGACGATATTGTCGCCTGCTTCGCAAATAGTCTGAATCGCATAAGTAATGGCAGCCATACCAGAGGCTACGGCAAGCGCACCGATACCACCTTCTAATGCAGCCACACGCTCTTCTAGCACCGCATTGGTCGGATTCATGATACGAGTATAGATGTTGCCTGCGACTTTTAAATCAAACAGATCTGCACCATGCTGAGTATTATCAAACGCATATGAACTGGTATGATAAATAGGCACGGCGACTGCTTTGGTCGTTGGCTCTACACTATAGCCTGCATGAATCGCTAAGGTCTCAAGACGTTGAGGGGTTTCTGGTTGTTGGGCTGCTTGCTGGTCTGCTGATCCGTCACTCATAGTACATTCCTTTATTTTGATAAAAGATGATTTGTTGACGACGTATCGCTCAAAAACCATCTTAAAAAACTGTCTGCTAAATCATAGCAGTAAAAAAAGCTGAGTTCATCATAACTCAGCTTCTTTATTAAAAGAATAGCAAAATACTCATCTCTTCATGACAAATATTCATAAGCAGCAAACCAAACAGGCATATCTATATTAGAGATAATGGCCACCTTTATAGCAGCCACTTGGCTTTTATCTACTTTTATTTGTAGTAAGCATTCTCTGTACGAGTATGGTCAGTCTCGTCAACCACTTGGGTCAATTCTGGAATTTGCTGTTTCAACTGTACTTCAACGCCTTGACGTAGAGTCATATCAACCGCTGAACACCCTTGGCAACCACCGCCGAATTTCAATACAGCGGTTAGACCAATGCCTTCCTCATCAATCAGCTCAAGCAACTGTACGTCACCACCATGAGCTGCCAAGCCAGGGTTAATTTCTGACTGCAATACATAGTTGATGCGCTCTTCGACACTGGCATCAGCGCCTACTTTAGGCACTTTAGAGTTTGGTGCGCGGAAAGTCAGCTGACCACCGAAACGATCTTTATTATAATCGATGACCGCGTCTTCTAGATAAGGTACTGACGCCGCCTCGATAAATGCAGAGAAGTTTTCATACGTAAAACGCAAGTCAGCGCTGTCTTCTTCGCCCGGCTGGTTATAAGCCATGCAGCACTCTGCACGCGGCGTACCAGGATGCTCAACGAAGATACGCACACCGATACCATCGGTATCTTGCTTAGACAACAAATCTGCTAAGTAGCCTTGAGCTGACTCAGTGATAGTGATGTTACTTTTTGCTTCGACTTGCTCGGTATCTAGGGCTGATTCATAGCCAGCAGTTTGGTCTAGTTGGTTATCAGCTTGGTTTTGCTCACTCATAATGTTTCCTATGCGTTATGACACAAACGCTATATCTATTATGGCTACTGTGTCGTGAATTTGGATTTTTAAAATGTTTACGATTTATATAAAGCATGCAGACTGGCAATGATTGGTATTTATTATTGTATGACATTGGTCGACATGAGTATAAAGTTTAATCCATCTATAGCAGTCATTATACCTGAATCAAGCATCAATTCCGACCACGCTACTGTGAATTGAATAGCGACCGTTGTAAATGGTTGTCATTGGTTTTTTTAATGATGCTAACAGGTGGCAAAGTAACTCAATATTTAAACCATGACAGATAAACACACTGAATGATTGTGTAGGCTGCGAAGTTATTCTCTATATAAAGACAGCGGTACCATTTATCAAGCGCACTCAGCGTTTTCGATATGCCATACCGTTCACATCTAGTCCGAGCAAGTCATCTGGTTTTGACGTAGTATTGATAATTTGAATGATTTTATGCATTAGCGTTATGAGCATGGTAGCTTTTAATTGTCTTGTACAAATATCGCCTTGTATAAATATCTACTTGTATAAATATCTACTTGTATAAATATCATGTGTTTTTTGGATAGGATCATTTTATGATGACACGGACGTTGCACCTAGTAACTACCAAGGACGATGAGCAAATTGCCGTTTGGAAAGTAGTTGATAATTCAGACAAAGATACGATAGCTAACACGTCAGAAAACAACCTGCCTGACATCACACCGCAAAACATATTTTTGACGCATGGTACGTTTTCTGACAAGCAAACTTGCCTCAAAATCGCCGAATACTTTGCAGGGCTTGGTCATCACTGCTACATCATGGAATGGCGTGGACATGGTGATAGCTCACTACCGAAAGAAAAGTTCAACTTTGAGACCGTCGCCACTTACGACTATGAGGCGACTTTTCGCTATTTCTTTGAAGAATTAAAGCTCAATAACCTGCATTGCGTCACTCATAGTGGTGGCGGTGTTGGCCTGACCATGTTTCTCGTCCAAAACCCAAGCTATATCGATAAGGTCAATAGCATCAGTATGTTTGCCTGCCAAGCTTTTGGGGCGGCGCAAGACTCGACCAGCCACGCGAAAATCCTTACGGCCAAGATAGTTACTCGATTGGTCGGCTTCATACCCGCTAAGCAGTTCAAAGTCGGCCCTTTTAACGAAAGCTACTATACGATGACTCAGTGGTACGATTGGAATTTGTGTAAAAACTTTAAAAGTAGTTTTTTGAAAAAGGCTAATTTTGATAAAGGTAGAGCGAATATAGACGAAGTGAACGAAAGCACTCATCAGCAGAAAAGTACTGCAGATGACTTTATTGACTATCGACATCATATGGCTCAGATTACCATTCCCGTTTATTCTATTAGCGCAAAAGGCGATACCTTCATCTCCCCTACTCGCGGCTGTCGTTTGTTTTTTGAAGGCTTTAATAATTTAACTAATGTCTTTCGAGAGTATTCGCTCAGTAATGGCGATTTAGATGACTATACGCACAGTCGCATCATGATCAGTCGTAACGCAGCCACAGAGATTTGGCCAACGGTAACGGCATGGATAGAGAAGCATGCGAGAACTCAGGGTAAATAATGACCACTTTAATACTGATTACCTTTGCTGTTTTAACTATTGCTATGGCAATTGTTTATCAGTACTACTTTACTATAACCAAGCAAATAATGAATCGTTATGACAAAGCGCCCTATGTGCTCGTCCTGTTTTATAATCCCTCATATCACATAATCTTTTATGCGGATCACAAAAGTGACCTAACCCCCAAAGAAGCAAATGCTTTTAAGTGCTACTTCTCAATATATACTGTCATGATTATTTTATTTATTACCCTGTTCCTTATAGGAAATACACTCATCTATCTACATACAACCTAACTAACAGGTTCAACAAAACATCTTTATACTTGTCAGAAAGTCATAGGCTGTGTCAGTATTAGCGTCATTAATTTTTAATCAATAAAAATAAGTCGTAGGAAGTTGGCGTCTATGAGTGAATTATCAGAGCAACAGTCAGATAAGCAAAACCTAGATCAGAAAAGCAGTAAGCACTATCGTTATCTAGTCTTTATCGGACGCTTTCAGCCGTTTCATGCTGGGCACAAAGCCGTCATCGATGAGGCATTAAAACGCTCAGATGAAGTGATTATGCTGATCGGCTCAGCCAACTTGCCACGTAGCTTACGCAATCCATTTAGCGTCGCTGAGCGTGCCGCTATGATCAAAGGTGCCTACTCTGAAGAAGAAGCCGCACGCATTCACTGTGTTGGCTTAGATGATGCACTCTACAATGACACTCGCTGGCTACAGTATGTGCAAGCAGGCGTGAAATCTGTCACTGGTGACTTGCAGACGGACATTGGCTTGATTGGTCATTCAAAAGATAGCTCATCGTACTATCTGTCACTGTTCCCCAACTGGGACTCTGTGTCAGTGCCCAATTATCATAACTTATCAGCCACGCCTATTCGTGATAGCTATCTAATGGGTGCTACGCCAACACCTGAGCGTACGCCTGAGTCGACGCGTAACGTCCTCGATGCATTCAAACAAACTGACGATTATCATCAGCTGCATGAAGAAGCAGACTTTATCGATAAATATAAAAGACAGTGGGAATCAGCACCATATCCACCGACCTTTATGACTGCCGATGCATTGATCGTACAGTCAGGGCACATCCTACTGGTTGAGCGACGCAGTATGCCAGGGCGCGGACTGTGGGCGCTGCCAGGTGGATTTCTAAATCCAAAAGAGACGCTGTTTGATGCTTGTATCCGTGAGCTACGTGAAGAAACTCGCCTCAAGGTGCCTGAGCCAGTATTGCGCGGCTCCTGCCATAGCCAACATACCTTTGACGACCCATATCGCTCAGCGCGTGGTCGCACCATTACTCAAGCGTTTTATTTTCAGCTCAAAAACGATCCAAAAGGTTTGCCAAAAGTAAAAGGCGGCGATGATGCGACCAAGGCATTTTGGTTACCATTGGCTGAGCTCGATGCGAAGATGATGTTTGAAGATCACTATGCGATTATTACTAAAATGGTTGGCTTGTAGTTCGCTGCTAATCGCTTTTTCTAGTAGTCTTTTTAGTAGACTCTTCTAATAGCGACTTGAGCAAATTATCATCAAAACAGCTATCCCTAAATAATGCACTAATGATTTGATACCAACGCCGATAGACGGCAATCAACCGCCGCCACTGTTCTTTTATTAAGACAGCTGCGGCACTTCAAAGCAGAGGAGTTCTGTGATGTATACTAGTAATCTAAACAATTTAATCTTAAATAGCGACAGCTATAAGACCTCACATTGGGTGCAATACCCGAGCGGTAGTGAATATCTGTCAAGCTACATTGAGGCGCGCAAGGGCGACTACGATGTGGTGTTCTTTGGTCTACAAGCCTTTATCAAAGAGTACTTAAGCACTCCTATTACTCATAAAGATATCGATGAAGCCGAAAAGGTCATTCAAGCGCACGGCCTAACCTTCAATCGTTCTGGTTGGGAGCATTTGATTGAAAAACACGACGGCTATTTGCCATTGCGTATCCAAGCCGTACCCGAAGGCAGTATCGTGCCTGTGTCCAATGTAGTCTGCCAAGTGATCAATACCGATCCTGAGTTTTACTGGCTACCCAGTTATATCGAAACAGCGCTATTGCGTGCGATTTGGTATCCATCCACGGTCGCTAGTGTCTCTCACTATTGCAAAGACATTATCCGTCAAGCATTAGAGAAATCAGCGGACAATACAGAGTCCCTGCCTTTTCGCTTGCATGACTTTGGCGCGCGCGGTGCATCGAGCCAAGAAACAGTTGCACTTGGTAGCTTAGCTCATTTGGTCAACTTTGCTGGTACTGACTCGATGACAGCGCTTATTGCTGCTAGTCGCTGGTATCAGATGGGTGATGATATGCCTGCATTCTCTATTCCAGCGGCCGAGCACAGTACGATGACGGCATGGGGACGTGATGGCGAGACTGCTGCTTTTCACAATATGATCGAGCAGTTTGGCGGTAAAGATAAAGCCTTTTCGGTCGTTTCAGATAGTTATGATTTATGGAATGCCATCGACAATATCTGGGGCGACGCCTTAAAAGATGAAGTCAAGAACATGGGCGGCACCTTGGTCATTCGTCCAGATAGTGGAGAGCCTGCTAAAGTCGTCCGCGAAGCGTTGGAGCGCTTGGCAGTGAAGTTCGGCACGACCGTAAACAGCAAAGGCTATAAAGTGCTGCCCGACTACGTACGCATCATCCAAGGTGATGGCATCAGCTCGCAAAGCTTAAGTAAAATTATTGATGTGGTCATCAAAGCAGGCTTCAGTATAGAAAACGTGACGTTTGGTATGGGCGGTGGTCTATTGCAGCAAGTCAACCGCGACACAATGAGTTGGGCAATGAAATCTAGCGCTATCTCTATCGATGGCGCATGGAAGGATATTTATAAAGATCCTGTCACCAGCCGCTCAAAACGCTCGAAAAAAGGACGATTGGCACTGGTAAAAGGCGACAGTGGCCAGCTAACAACCGTCAAAGAAAATCAGATGAGCGACCCAACTGACAATCTATTACGTGATGTCTACGTCGATGGTAAATTGTTAATTGAAGACAGTCTTACGACTATTAGGGAACGTGCAGGATGGTAGACACTAATAAGCTGACATCGGTCGCAAGAGACGTCTTACTTGCCCCTGTCTACCTCTATCAAGGTCGAAAAATCAAACGTGATACAGTTCGCTTGCCTGAACCACATGGCGAAAGGCACGGCATGATTGAGCTGCCTCAAGCGAATAATGAGATATCAACGCAAGACGCTAAGACATTTAACCTTATGGTCGTTGGCGATTCAGCAGCAGCAGGTGTGGGTAGCCAAACGCAGCAGGAAGCGTTGGTCGGTAAGCTCATACCGATACTGGAACAAAACGAAGCTATCCAAGCAAACTTTGCTCGACTCAATTGGTCATTGCAAGCGACAACAGGTCATACTAGCTTTGATATTCTACGCAGGTTATATGTCTTACCCGCTCCTGAGCAGTCTATCGATGTGATGTTGCTAAGCGTAGGGGTCAATGACACGACGTCCAATGTCTCTGTACATAAATGGCAACAGCAAATTGAAGACATTATCAATGTTGCACAGCGCAAATTTGGCGTACGAGAACTGGTTTTTTTAAGTTTGCCACCAATGGCGCAAATGCCTGCAATCCCTGCTCCGCTCAATAACTTTGTGGGTGCAAAAGCATCGGTACTTGATGGAATATTGCAGCAGGTCTGTGCGGCTCATGCTGGTGTCACCTATATGGCAACCGACTTTACACGAATGCTAGAAGAGCATGCAAATGGCTCGGCTATCGATATCAATGTGATGTTTGCCAGTGATGGATTTCATCCTAGCAGCCTGATGTACGGCTATTGGGCACAGCAAATAGTAGAAACCATTATTCAGTTACTAGATTCTATTCAGTTATTGGACTCATCTACTACTGAGTTTGAGCGCTAAATAGACTGTTAGCTTTATTTTTAGATCATAAAAAATTAAACCAAAAAAAACCGCTGAATAATCAGCGGTTTTTTATTGCTTAGCGAAATACATTTACACCATAAGTGTAAATTATTCAGCAGCGTCTGCAGCTTTCTTGCTACGGCCACCAAATGCGCCAAAGCGTTTGTTGAAGCTTGCAACACGACCTTCAGTAGAAGTTTTACGTTGCTCACCAGTATAGAATGGATGCGACGCACTTGAGATATCAAGTGGGTAGTATGGGTATTCTTTACCTTCGTATTCACGAGTCGCTTTAGTCTTAGCAGTTGAGCGAGTCAAAAAGAACACGTCAGCGTTAGTGTCGTGGAACAAAACTTCTTGGTAATTAGGATGGATATCTTTACGCATAATATACTCTCTAGGTCCGATGTATGTACAACGTATAAATACAGCATCAGCGATGATGTATCAAACAAATAATGACATACGTAACTGAGGCACTAAGGACATTACAAGTATGGCAACTGCGTCACTGGCTTATTCCAGCACCCAACACCACCCTTCTGTTCGCTTAGCCTTTCCCCAGCGGGAAAATTAAACCGCGATTTTAACGGTTTTTGACGTAAGACGCAAGGAGTAGTTGTGATAGAGATATGTGATAACTTGTCACTGTTAGGTCGAGAGTGTTGAGATAGATGATTGATTTTAGTACAGTAATAAAGTTAGTTAAATTAATCAATCATATGTAATATTGTAGATAATCTAACTAAATATAACCTTAGCTTTTAATTATATATAGTATGCTTAAAGGGTACAGTTACGCAATACAAACTCCATTTAAACATCGATACTAGCAACTCATTTACTTCTTAATCACCCATAACTTAATTAGATTAAATAAGGATCATTTAATGATAAATACTAAAATAAGCACGGCCACCAAAGCACTATTTATTGGCTCAGCATTAGCAGTTACTACCATAGCAAGCGCCGCTCTGCCGACCCAATGGCAGCTAGATGACTCCCATACTCGTGTTGGATTTTCTGTCAGTCACTTAGGGTTTTCAACCACCATGGGTCACTTCAATGATGTCAAAGGTATGGTGAATTATGATATCAAAGCACCCGATAAAACCAGCATGAACTTTACCATTGCGACTGACAGTATCGATACCAATTGGGATGCTCGTGACAAGCATCTAAAGACGGATGAGTTTTTTAATGTAGCAAAATATCCAACCATGACTTTCAAATCTACTCAGGTCAAATTCATTAATCCGCAGCAGGCTAAAGTAACGGGGGACTTTACTTTGCTTGGTCAAACCAAACCACTAACCTTAGATGTCACGTTGAACAAAATCGCTAATAGCTCTCTTACCAAAGAGCCAGTCGTTGGTTTCCGTGCCACTGGTATACTTGATCGCGCCGCTTATGGTATGACCGCTTACGCTGACGGTATCACTACCAACGTCCCTATCCAAATCGATGGCGAGCTAGTAGAAAAAAAATAACAGTAAGCTTATAGCTTTCTAACAGTTTTCGACAAAAACAAAAAAGCAGCCTACCCTCGCTTATAGAGGCAGGCTGCTTTTTTATTTCCTACAGATTCTTCTACGCTCTTATCACATATATTCATTATTTTACATAAAAGGTTTTTATATACTTGAAGGCTTCATACTTTGTTGTTATATTCATATATACGGATTTACGAATATATAACGCAACACTGAGGGAGCAGCAACGTGGATACAGTACAAGTTGATTACATAGCGATAGATGCTGAGTGGGATAAGAAGGTATCAAATCATCATTTTGATATATACCACTTATCTGGTTGGATTGCGGCCTCAGCTGTTATCGACAAGGGCAAACCTCAAGGCATCATCGCTCACTATAAAAATAAAGAAGTATTGTTACCCATCATAATTAGAAACATTGACTCAGAGCACTGGGATGCTACTTCCACTTATGGTTACGGTGGCCCATTGATGGACAAAACCCTCACTGATGCCGAGTTAGACATCGTACTAGATGAGATAAGAGCCTTTCTTTGCGAGAGAGGCTGCGTGTCTTTATTTATGCGGTTGCACCCGATTATTAATAAAGAATGGATACCCACAGTTGGCAAAGCACTGACTCACGGACTTACCTTAATGTCTGATTTGAGTAAGTCAGAAGAAGAGCATTGGAGCGAGACACAAAATCGACATCGCCGTGGTATCAAAAAAGCCATAAAAATGGATGTCGTGACAAAAACAGAATTCTTGACTAGGCAAAACGCGATGGTGTTCTCAGACATTTATAAAGAGACAATGCGACACGTCAAGGCCAGTGATTATTACTTCTTTGATGATGATTATTTCTTCAATTTGCTTGAAAACCTTCAAGAAAAGATACTGTTGATAACCGCCTATCAAGACGACAAACCAATTGGGTCTTCTATATATACGCTCTGCCAAGAGTCAGGCATTATGCAGTTTCATCTTGGCGGCACGCTGAACGCCTATACACATCTACAACCTTCTAAACTTATCACTCATGTCGCTCGCAACTGGGGACGAGAGAACCGTTATGAAGTGCTACATCTTGGTGGCGGCGTTGGTTCCAATTTAGACTCTTTATATGAGTATAAAAAAGGCTTTAGCTCACAAGAGTTACTATTCAAGACTTATAGACTCGTCGTCAATGCAGTGAAATATACAGAGTTAGTGGCGGATATCTGGTTCACAGAAAGTGATCTGCTCTCAGACTTTTTTCCCTTATATAGAAAAGAGCCTAGCAAAGAAGAAGTGTTAGAGACCATTCAGGTTGAGCCTTTGGCAAAGGTGACATAGTACAGATTGCATCTAATACTAGAGAATATATGAACGCTACTGTTGATACAGTAAAGAGTAACCCCAAGCAAATAAAAAGCAGCCTACCTCTATGATTGAGGATGGGCTGCTTTTTTGTCTTAACGTTTTCGAGTCAGTCTATATCTAACACCTGCTATTTACTTGGGATAACGTGCCAAACGCCAAGTTTATCATCACCGTCTTTGTCACCAACTTTTGTGTCATTAGCATAGAAGTATAAAGGCTTACCGTTCATTGCCCACTGATATTTGCCATCTTCACGTTTAAATGCAGCGAACTGACCTGAGGCTTTAGCATCACTAGGCGCTTTGAAGATTGGCCACACAACTTGGCAAGCTGCACCGCAATCTGACTTATTCATAGAGTCTTTATCAAACGTATACAACGTCATATGGTTAGTAGCATCCACCAACACCCCATTCTTGCTAGTGACTGGTGCTGTATTATTGCTCGTTGCCTGTACTTCATGCGTACCTGACATATCATTACCGACTACGTTTTTTAAAGTAGTACAGCCAGTTAGTGCCAATACACCTGTTAGTGCCGATAGCATCATTATATTTTTCATCATAACTTCCTTGTAATTTTAGTCATATTTTTTATAGCGATAAGCTTGTTGTCATTTATTTTGTCGACTGTCCCTATTGTTAATTTTGACCTTTGTAATTCTGAACAGTCATCAAAACAGAACCTACGCTTCTTATTAAGCAAAATAAATATAGCATATGGCTTTTTTATTATTCTGGTAATCAATATACACGCTTACAAAAGTGGTCGAATTTTACAAAACAATAAAACGACCTTGTTTTTGATTTCGCAAGTTTGCCACCTCTCTCGTTTACTCTATTTTTAGACAGACTTGTTTCTCTGAAAAACTTCACACATATAGCGACTCGTTGACAAAACTCATGCATCTTCTTACGTATTTCCCATCATATTGTCTGTAGTTCTTCGTAAAATAATCCTATAGAGATGAAGAATGGCTAAACAATAGAAAAGGTGACTATTGAAGTTTAGATTTGTGTGTTGAACTTAATTACCTTCGCACGCATATCAAGAAATATAGAACATTGGATAAATATACCGAGCACGGCCTAATACAGATGCTATTAAGGATACAACGACGACAATGACTCAGTCTTTTGATAAAAACTACGCTCAATCCTTTAATCGTGACGCTCATTCTGAGGTGTTATCTTATGGGGCAAAAAACATTCAACCTAAAAAGCGTGTTGGCATTTTGGGCGGCGGTACTGCGGGATCGACGATTGCGATTCGACTTGCTGCGTTAGGATTAGAGACCTACTTATTTGAGAAGAAAAAATCTCTCATTGATGGACCACCTATGTGTCATTTGCATGCAGGTGGTAACTTGTACCGTGAAATACCGGACGAGGATTGCGTAGCGCTGCTCAAGCAATGTATCGATATTTTACGCTTATATCCGCACACTATTGACGTTCGTCCTACTGTGTTTGCCGTACCGACACGTGACGAAGGACTGCCTGAAGACCTACTACCGCGCTTAGATATCTTGACCGATGCTTATCAAGAGCTGATCGAGCAGGATGCTAATAATAAAGTATTGGGCGAACCTGAAGATTATTATCAGCTTTATAGCCATGAGCAATTGATTGAGCTGTCTGAACGTGAGCAAGTCGCTGTACCAAGTACGGTTGATGAGTGGATGATTCCAGTAGCTAGATATTTGGATTTGAACAAGGTTAAATTTCCGTTAATTGTTGTCCAAGAATATGGCTGGAATATTTTTCGTTTAGCCGCTTCTGCCAAGCTTGCACTTGAAGAGTACGACAATGCACATGTATTTACTGAAACTGCTGTGCAAAAAGTCGTTCCGGTAGATTGTGAGAACTGTACCAACGCTGACCATCATGTCACCAAATGGCGTATCGACTATCAACAGATCCATAGTCAAGAACATGACTCTCAGCCTGAGTCTATCGAAGTTGATTATCTAGTCAATGCTTGCGGATTCCGTACGGGTGTTATTGACGATATGGTTGGTGTCGAAGTCACACGTATGGTCGAGTTCAAATCGTCTTATGTGACTCATTGGGGCGATGCTGGTGGACAGATACCAGAGATTATCGTTTATGGTCAACGAGGCACGCCAGAAGGCATGGCGCAGCTTACCCCCTACCCTGGCGGATACTTTCAGATTCATGGTATGAGTAAAGCCATTACTTTGTTTGATGATGGTCTTGTCGCATCAAGTGAAGACAGTGCGCAGCCCAAACTGCCACAGCAATACGTGCATTATATTGAAGATGGTTGGGATAAAGCGCCCCTACAGGCACGTAGTCAGCAAGCGATTGAGTATGTGGCTGAGTTTGTACCGACATTCAACAGCGCACGTACTGTTGGTAACGCGCTATACGGTGGGCAGCAAATTCCTGGACAGGATGATACGCTGCGAGTCGCTGACGTGAGTTTATACTCTAATATACGCTATGCCCGTGCAGAAAACGTCAAAGCATCTTCGACCTTGATTGCCGCTGATCAAATAGTTAATGAGCTGACAGATCTAGGTTTGATAGAGAACGATACACCTCTGAATCGTAGTCGCTATGCCCATGAATGGTCGTATCTTGTCCATAACGATAGCCTCGCTGTCGATGAGGTTGCACGTGAGCTCGCTGAACAGCGTGGATTCCCGATAGCGATGGCTCATGTTAATCATAGTATTCGTGAAATAGCATTGGACGATCTCACGCCTGCTGATGCCTAATAGGCATGATTCTCTGATAGGTCGTTAATACATATAACAAAGGAGCAGATCACCGAGATTTGGTTGTCTGCTCCTTTTTTGCAATAGCTTTTGATATTTAGGCATTTGCTGTTTATGAATAGCTATACGGCTTAACTATTACTGCCTGCCATCTTTTCTGTATCCACAGCATCATCTATGGTCACTACTGTCTGTAGCATATCGATCGCTTCGCTGATGGTATTGCACACCACTAGACGATCTAAATCTTCCTGCTTCATAAAGCCTTGCTCAGTGGTATATTTCAAATGCTCAATCATACGGTCATAAAAACCATTGATGTTCAAAATGATCATTGGTTTTTCGTGCTGGTACAATTGACGCCACGTGGCGATTTCCATAATCTCTTCTAATGTTCCTAGCCCGCCTGGTAGCGTGATAAAGGCATCAGCATACTCTGCCATGACGGTCTTACGCGTGTGCATAGTATCGGTCAAATGCAAGCGAGTCAGCTGCTCATGTGCGATTTCGTGCTTGAGCATAAAGGTTGGAATCACGCCCACTGCTTGCGCGCCGCCATTAATTACTTCATCCGCAACTGCGCCCATCAGACCGATACTAGCACCACCATATACTAGCCCCATGCCATTATTTGCTAATGCACTGCCAAGCTCGCGTGCTGCCTGTTCATATACGTCACCATTGCCCAAGCGTGAACCGCAATACACAGCCACGAGCGGCATTGACAAGGCAGACTTGTCGACTGCTTTTTCAATATTGGTAATGTCTTTGCTTGTGATTACGTCATAAGTATCATCGTTAATTTTCATTTGCATATAGCTTCCTTAATTACCTGTCAGTTTTTATTGAGTGCTTGTTATTAGTGAGGGCTGGATACCGACACCCATCATTTATATTGTCATGCACATGATTCATAAGACAAACTCAACCAAGCTATACAAAACTTGGAAGTCATATTTGCGCAACTGTCTTGCCAGCATTTATCTTAACATAAGCAATGCTACCACATAGTCACAACGATTTATCACTACGCAACGACTACACTTTCAAGATGCGCATTTATTGTTCATCATAGTTCGATATTCATTATCTACTAATAAAAATACTAAGGTATACCCATGGATAATCACAACGTCTCTCCTACTGCCGAGCTATCAAGCTCTGTGCTTAATGGCACTCTCACTAATAAAAGTAATATGAATGACGCGAGCAATATTGATACTTACTCATTAAGCATCATGACCGATCGCAACCAAGCATTGGCAGCCACTGTCTATCGCCCTAAAGATGCGACAAAAAAAGCCGTCATGATGGCACCCGCCACAGGTATTAAGCGCCACTTTTATCATAATTTTGCGACCTACCTAGCAGAAAGCGGCTTTGGGGTGCTGACCTTTGATAATGAAGGAATCGGTGAGTCACTATCGACCGATCTGGCAAAATGTAGCGCTTCCTTGATCAGTTGGGGTCGCCATGACATGCCTGCCGTACTTGATGCCTTACAAGATGAGTTTCCTGATGCGTCTTATCATCTTATCGGTCATAGCGCAGGCGGTCAGCTCATCGGCTTGATGCCCAATTATCAGGCGATTGGCTCAGTGTTCAATGTCGCTTGCTCGTCAGGGCGTATCAAAAATATGGGCATGCCATATAAGCTCAAAGCCATGGGCTTTATGGATGCGTTTATTCCATTCACTAATTTAACACTAGGCTATACGCCGTCAGATAAAATCGGTATGGGTGAGCCACTGCCACGCGGTGTGGCTCGTCAATGGCGTGAATGGTGTAATGGCGCAGGCTATATCAAGACCGCGTTTGGCAGAAGCATACACACGCATTTCTACGATGAGCTCAGCATGCCGGCATTGTGGCTTGGCTTTAGCGATGACGATATCGCCAACAGTGAAAACATGGACGATATGATAAGGGTATTTACAAAAATGCCTGTCGAAAAGCGTTTCTTAGACCCTGAGGATTTTGGTCTAAATCATATTGGTCATATGCGCTATTTTAGTAGCAAGACCAATATCAAAGCGCCGCAGCTATGGCAGATGGCGGTGACATGGTTGCACGACCAACCATAAGCTTAGCACCATGTCGCACCATACATGGTAGACCCTCGATAATTCAGGTTACTTTTTTGCATTTTCTGCTTCTTCCAGTTTTAAGCGTTTAGTCAGTGCCGAATACAGGGACGGCTGCATATTATGAATATTGCCTATCATCCATTTAACATAGCTGATGGGCACGTTTTTGATCGGCTTGCCTTTATGCTTACCAAACGGCATCTTGCTCACAGGGGTCGCTTTATTAGAAATAGCATGTGCTGCTGCAAAATCTGTCGGCGCAATTTCTAGACGCTCGCAGCATGCTTGATACAGCAAATAGCACATTCGAGCATCGCCAAGCGCGTCATGAGCGGCAATTGTCATTGCACTCGCTTCACCCTTGCCCAATAACTGCTCGATACACTTAGACTGACCGTAAGCGCGCCATTCTGGAAAAGCTACCCGCGCAAGTCTCACTGTACAAATCAGCTTAGCAGAAGGACTGCCAATCACACGCCAATCAAAACGTACGTTATGACCAATCAAGTACTCTGGTAATTCAAACTGTTCTAGCTCAAAACGTTCTAGTCCAGCCACATCATCATCGGTAATACCATGCACCTTTATAACAATAGGTGAAATAGATCGACCACTATTAAAGTATTTCATCCACTCGAAACCAGTTGCTACATTGATAGTAGCAACTTGGATAGGTCTGGGATCACTGCCCTGATCTGTTTCGGTATCGATAACCAGAGCTGTTCCGCGCGTGGCAGAAATATCAGCAGGCTTAAAAGCATCATTCATAAAGTATTAACCATCAGTAGCAACTGTCTATGCTCAGCAAAAATGTTAAGTAAATAAACTATATTTGCTGTCTATATCCTTAACCATAAGAATATCTATGGGGGTAAAAACGATAGATAACAATGCGATACATACGTTATCAGACGAAGCTTTTATAATAAAATCTCAAATGATATAAAATATATATGAGACATCAATGCTAGCAGATGGAAACAACCAGCCTCCCAGACTTTCTTTTTTCAGTCGTTTAATAAGCCTATTGATTAAGACTGTCGTATTGCTAGCCCTGTTATTTGTCTTCGATAAGCTACTACCTAGTATCAGTCAACAAACACAGTCATTTGTGGTTGCCAAATGGCAGCAATTGAGTCTATTGCAACAAGAACTGCCGACCGAAAACAGCTTGCCCAGTCCACTACCAGAACGAAACCTGACAGACACTTGGGGCGCGGCACGTAGTCAAGGCCGCTCCCACGAAGGTATTGACATCTTTGCGCCGCGTAATACTCCCGTGCAGTCGACCACGCAAGGCGTAGTAAGCAAAGTTGGCGAGAACACATTGGGTGGACGCGTGGTCGTGGTGGTAGGGCCTGGTGGCGCAGGACATTACTACGCTCATCTAGAAGACTATGCTGACATCTTCCCCAATGACTGGGTCAATCAGGGCGATGTAATAGGTTATGTGGGCGATAGCGGTAATGCAAAAGGAACACCGACACATGTACATTATGGTATCTATATTAATGGCAGTGCGGTCAATCCTTATCCGCTTTTGCAAAAGGATTAACGAATACAGAAAAGTATATCGTTGTCCCGAGCTGAAGTAGTGCTAAGTTTGCATTAATCACAAAACTGAAGCCGAAAAAACAACGCTAATATAAGCCAGAAATTGTATTAATTGGCTGTGACAGATCTGACATAACTTGAAGGGAATACCACACTAAATGTCGACCCTTCCCCTTCTACTGAATCGATTTGCAATTGCGCTTCGTGCTGGTGCAACACGTGTTTTACAATCGCTAATCCCAACCCTGTACCACCTGTCGCACGGCTACGACCTTTGTCGATACGATAGAAACGCTCTGTCAAACGGGTGATATGCTCTGACGCAATGCCAATCCCATCATCTTCGACAGCGAAACGGCAGCCATCAGACGTCCTTGTCCAACTGATAGTGATATTGCCACCCTTTGGCGTATATTTGATTGCATTGATTACCAAGTTGGATAGCGCACTATTCAAGTACATCTCTGATCCGTACAGCCCATCATACGTATCTATATGCAGATGAATGATGTGTTTGTATGCTTGGTTGTAGGCCTGTGCGTCGTCATAGATATTGGTCAGTAGCTTAGTCATATCTATGTAGTGCAGCTCGTGTGACTCTTCGATTTCGATCTTAGACAGTAGCAGTAAATCGTTCACAATTCTGTTCATACGGGCCGTTTGCTGCGTCATCAGCTCAAAACCGCGACGCCATTGCGGCGGCATATCTGGCTGATCGGAGAAATTCTCCAGATAGCCCATCATCACAGTTAGTGGTGTTCTAAGCTCATGCGAGACATTCGCCACAAAATCTTGACGCATTTGCTCTAAGTGCCGCAGACGGGTCACGTCATATACAAACAGCAATTTTTCATCACCGAAAGGGGTCAGTTCGCACTTTAAGTAGCGACTAGGATCTCGCCATGATTCTATATGGACGCCATCGTTAGGTACCGTCGTACCTTCATAATACTGGCGGAACTCAGGTACAGTGATAAAGTCGAAAATGTTCTGACCTTTATCTTCTGGCTGTAACAGCAATAAGTCTTGTGCCGCCTGATTCCACCATTCTAGACCGTCATTATTGTTGAGCAAAATCACTGCATCGCGCAAGGCTCGTAGTGCACTGCCGATTTTTTTGAGTTGCTCCGCTGTACTTTGAGTAGATATTTGCTTTAGTAGAGCTGATTGCTCACTTTGTGCTGGCGCTATCTTGTCCATTTTTTATCCTTACCACTATCCGCTGCCTCAATATCGCTGCGGCATTATTTGTACAAGATTAACTTGGCTCAATCAGGCTAGAAAATCGGTAGCCTGTTCCACGTACTGTCTGTATCAATGTATCACAGTCATAAGGTCGCAGTAATTTTCGTAGACGTTTGATATGTACATCGATGGTTCGGTCTTCGATATATACATTGCCGCCCCATACCTGATCGAGCAGCTGCGTTCGTGTATAGGCGCGCTCAGGATGGCTCATAAAAAATGCTAATAGACGATACTCTGTGGGCCCAACATCAACGATTTTACCTGCAGCTGTCACGCGCTGACTCTTGGTATCTAAACTTAACTGCCCAATTTCGATAGGTTTGTCGCTGCTCATAGCACTACTGCGGCGTAGTACGGCTTTGATTCTGGAGATCAGTTCACGAGTCGAAAAAGGCTTGGTCATGTAATCATCAGCCCCTGCATCAAGACCATGCACCTTACTGTCCTCTTCACTTTTTGCCGTTAGCATAATTACTGGTATTTCAGAGAGCAGCTCATCATTTTTTAGCATGCGACAAAAATCCACACCACTCTTGTCACCAGGCAACATCCAATCTAACAGTATCAGTGATGGTCTATGATCGACCACCTGCTGATGCGCCTCTGATACGTCAGCCGCTTGCAAGCTATCAAACCCAGCCATCTCTAGCGTCATGACAACCATTTCACGAATCGCAGGCTCATCTTCAACAATCAAAATTTGCTCATTATACATAGGACATTCTCGGTGTTAGAGGACAAAATCTAGCATGTAAAAAGGCGATATATACTCACCAGTCTCTACCTATTAAACGGATTAATTATGACAGCTTGATGACACTCTAAAATCAGATTTCTAGTAAAAAATTAAGCGGTCCATCATTGACGCTCGACACTTGCATATCAGCACCAAACTGACCAGTTGCCACATTTGGATGCTTAGTTTTGGCATAATCGACCAGTTGTTCAAATAACGCTTGCGCCGCAGCAGGTGCCATCGCACCACCAAAGTCTGGTCGGCGCCCTTTGTCTGTTTTTGCCATCAAGGTGAATTGTGAAACCAATAATAGCCCACCACCGACCTGCTGAACGTTTTTATCCAGTTTACCAAATTTGACAGGATCATCGTCATTTTCAAAAATGCGATAGGTCAGTATTTTGTCAATCATACGCTGGGCAGCGGCGAAATCGTCTTCATGCCCCAAGCCAATATATGCCAATACCCCATGCCCAATCTCACCAATACACTGTTGATCGACGACCACACTAGCGTACTTCACCCGTTGTATGAGTGCTTTCATTTACTGTTTCCTTAACAGATTATGGCCATACAATAATATGCTGTCCATGATAAAATACTGTCATTAACTTAACTATTATTAGGGCGTGTTTGATATTCACAAATAGGTACTGCGGATCGCTAAAACTGTTCCAGACAAGGCGTAAAACGACAATAATGCTCATGCCTTATCTAGATTTACAGCGTAGTATGGCGCAATTTTAGCCACTGTCAGTGCCATAGTCGAATTTCCAACACGCCCCTATTACATTACACCTTATTTTGGTAGCCTTATTATGAATGTATTTACCACCTTACAACAGCTTGTGCCGCAGCAAAAGCTCAGTAAAGTCGCTGGACGTTTGGCCGCCAGTCGCCACCCTTATGTCAAACGCACCTTTATCCGTAGCTTTGCCAAAGCTTATAATATCAGCTTAGACGAGTACGAACGCCAAAGCCTCAACGCTTATGAAAGTTTTAATGACTTTTTTACCCGCGAGTTAAAAGAAGACGCTCGTACCATCGACGCCACGGCAAATGGTATCGTGAGCCCTGCGGACGGTATTATCTCTCAGCTAGGACAAATCGAAGATCACAAACTGCTACAGGCAAAAGGTCGTCACTATGATGTCGGCCAATTGCTTGCTGATAGTGAAGATGGCAGTTATTTTGCTGATGGTAGTTTTGCAACTATCTACTTAGCACCTAGCAATTATCACCGTGTGCATATGCCGTTTACTGGCACATTGACCAAGACTCGCTATGTACCTGGTACACTGTTTTCGGTCAACAATACTACGGCGGCTAACGTGCCGGACTTGTTTGCACGTAATGAGCGTCTGGTCTGTATGTTTGATACCAAATACGGAAAAGCAGCTGTTGTGATGGTTGGCGCTATGATCGTCGCTGGTATTGAAACTGTTGCCACTGGCAAGATCGCTCGTACCGACGACATACAAGAAGCTAATCATGATATGCAGTTTGCAGCAGGCGAAGAGCTTGGACGCTTTTATTTGGGCTCAACGGCTATTGTAGTATTACCAAAAGCAGCAAAGGCTGACTGGCTAGATAGTATGCAAGCCAACGGCGTCGTGCAAATGGGTCAATTGCTAGGAATGGCAAACGCTCAATAACACGCCTGTATAAGAGTACTGAAAATATCAGCCCAGTTAAGCGTGAATCATAATGCTTAATCGGGCTTTTTTTATGCCTGTTACTTATGCAGATTTACGCATCAATCAACCAGCCTTGCTGAGTTGCGTATGCAATATTATGTGAGAGCCAATCATGGATAGGAGGAAAGCTGTCTTTGATAAATGCATGCGCACCTGCCACCTGCGAGCGTGTAACGCCAAGCTCAATCCACGTTTTACCGTTAGTATTTAGATTGAGTAAAAACGGCAATAAGCGATCAACGACTCTGAGCAACTGACTTTCTTTGCTATTTCCTGTTTCTTGCGCTTCCCAAACCTCACTCAAATCACTAATGCCATTGCCTCGCTCACGTTGCAATCTGACAATGCCTGCACGCTCTTCGACGTGTGCATCAGTACGCGTATCAGCATACAAAAAAGTATCTCCAGCATCAATCTCACCCAAATCATGGACCAACGCCATCTTCAGCAACTTTTCATGATTGACGTCTAGCGCAAATAATTCAGCAATCGACCAACAGGCCATTGCTAAATGCCAAGAGTGTTCGGCAGAGTTTTCTTTGCGAGTGGTCTGTGTCACATAGCTGCGGCGATTCACGCGTTTGAGCGCATCTAACTCCAATAAGAAGTGAGTGACATCATCGATATCGATATGTGAAGTAGATTCGGAATGAGTGAGTGATATAGAGCTGGCTTGCGACATTGATTTTCTCTGGCTTTCTCTAGTTATTGGTTTTAACGCTTATAAGTTCTAGCGATTTTAAGTTTCATTGCTCAAGGTATTATAGTTAGTTTGATATCTAGCAATGATTAAAAAGCTATTATCGCTATCAAAAAAATAGCGCTTATTTTACCAAGCGCTATCTATTATAAGTTAGAAGATAAATGGTTAAATTGACATTTATCCAAGTCTTTGAGCACCTAAACCTTAACCGCCTACTTAATCAAATTAATAATGGTTTTAAACGCAGGATCTTCGCTGCTACGGCACAGTTCAAATAAGATTGATTCGACAGTACTGATCACCCCACCTGCACGGCGAATACGGCGAATGGCTTGCTTTTTGTCGTAAGGAAAACGAGAACCCACTGCATCCCCAATAATGACAGGCTGCATACCATTGTCCAATAAATCTAGTGCCGTCTGCATAATACAGACATGAGCTTCAGCACCAAAAAGCAGAACAGTACTACGGTTCTGCTGCGCTAGATGGTGCCATGAATCATTATTATCGCAGGCACTAAAGGTAACCTTTTCAAAGCTCTTGGCATTATCTCCTTCAAGTACGTCGCGCAGCTCTGGTAAGGTATCGCCCAAGCCTTTTTTATATTGTTCATTGAGCATGATTGGAATATTGAGCGCTTGCAGCCCTTTAATCAAGGTAACGGTTTTTTTGACGATATTTTCGTGGTCATAGATATGCGGCGTTAAGCGCTCTTGCACATCAACAATCATCGCTTGGGTATTCTCACGAGCGATTCGATAGGTGCGATCATTAATCATAGTAGACATAGTACACTCCTTGTACGGCTGACAGTTGCAACTAAAAACTATTTTAGAATTATCATAAACAGTGCCATGGTTCATCTTTCTCTTATTTAGTCATAGTTTCATGAATGCGTCAATGGAGATAATTTTTAATCGCCGTAATACTGTGTTTTTCGACTCTGTGATTTACTAACTGGCAAACTATTAATTTGACCATAAAAAAACCTCTAGCCATGATGACTAGAGGTTTTTTATTAGCGAGTAGCTACTTATTTATTATTCAAATAATCTTGTTTATATAAATAAGATTAAACACGCTCAATAATAGTAGCGATACCTTGGCCAAGACCAATACACATTGTCGCTAGACCGATTTCAGTATCTGACTGCTCCATTGCGTTTAGCAATGTCACTGTGATACGAGCACCTGAACATCCTAGTGGATGACCTAGAGCAATGGCACCACCGTTGATGTTAACGATGTCTTGCTTATCAGACAGGTTCAGACCTTTCAATACTGATAGACCTTGAGCAGCAAACGCTTCGTTTAGCTCGATGGTTTGCATGTCATCGATGCTCATGCCAGCACGCTTCAATGCTTTTTGAGTCGCAGGTACAGGACCATAGCCCATGATAGCAGCGTCACAACCAGCAACAGCCATACTACGGATACGGGCACGTGGCTTTAGACCTAGATCTTTGGCTTTTTGTGCGCTCATTACTAGCATCGCTGACGCACCGTCAGATAATGCAGATGACGTTGCTGCTGTTACTGTACCGCCTTTTGGATCAAACGCTGGACGTAGTTTTTGCATTTGCTCCATCGTTGCGTCTGGACGAATTACTTCATCAACAGTACATAGTTGCAGACGACCAGCAGCATCATGACCTTCGATACCGATGATTTCATTGTCGAAACGACCTTCAGTGGTTGCAGCCCATGCACGGCGATGTGACTCAAGACCAAACGCGTCTTGCTCTTCGCGCGTGATGTTGTTCATACGGCCTAGCATTTCAGCAGTCAAGCCCATCATGTTTGACGCTTTTGCATAGTGCTTAGAAGCAGCAGGGTTCAAATCAACACCGTGCATCATGCCTACGTGACCCATATGCTCAACACCACCGATGATGAATACATCACCTTGGTTAGTCATGATTTGTGCAGCGGCAGTATGTAGCGCCTGCATAGAAGAACCACATAGACGGTTAACCGTTTGGCCACCAGCAGTCTTTGGGATACCAGCTAGCAAACCGATGTTACGACCGATGTTCAAGCCTTGCTCTAGCGTCTGGTTGACACAACCCCAGATAATGTCTTCAATATCATTGGTGTCAAAGTCATTACGTTCTACTAGCGCACGTACTAGTTCCGCTGACATGCTATCAGCACGTACATGACGGAACATACCGTTTTTGGTCTTGCCCATTGCCGAGCGTACGCCATCTACGATGACCACATCTTTTGGACTTAAAATTGTCATACCATATTCCTTTTCAATTTTTATTGTCAGTGTAGTCAGCCCAATTTACGACTATTACCTTGTTAATCCCACTCAAAGTACAATAGGTACATTTGCGCTTGATTTACTCGTACTAGCATTAAACTGAACCAACTATAATCGTACGTTCGCTATTGGAGACGACTCATGTCTCAATTGCTTTCATGCAAAATAGCAAACGTACTGCACTTCATCCTAGTAATGACTGACTATTACGCTGTTGCGTAAAAAGTCTCGCCTGCGGCTGCCATGTCGCGAATCTTTTGTGGCGCTTCATAAGCTTTGCCAAGATGTGCGTATTTTTCACATAGTGCCAAGTAGTTATCTAGACCCATTTGGTCGACATAACGGCAAGGACCACCACGGAATGGAGGGAAACCTACACCCATGATCATTGCCATGTCAGCCTCGCTTGGGGTGCTTACGATGTTGTCTTCTAGGCAGCGAACGGTTTCGTTACAGAAGGCAATCATAGTGCGATCGATGATTGCTTGATCGTCAAAGGTTTGCTTTTCACTGTCAGTCGTGGCTTTTAGCAACTCGTAAGTGGCTTCATCAGCAACTTTCTTTGGCTTGCCGCGCTTGTCCATTTCGTATTTATAGAAACCGATACCGTTTTTCTGACCTAGACGCTCATTGTCATATAGATGCTGAATCGCACCTTTATAATCAGGCTTCATGCGATCAGGGAAACCATCAGCCATTACTGCTGCGCCATGTACACCTGTATCTAGACCGACCACGTCGATTAGATATGCAGGGCCCATTGGCCAGCCGAATTTTTCCATAACTTTATCGACATGAGCAAAGTCAGCACCTTGCTTAAGCAGCAAGTCAAACGCGCCAAAGTATGGGAACAATACACGGTTTACGAGGAAACCTGGGCAGTCGTTAACTACTACAGGCACTTTACCCATTTTAGAAGCGAGGGCAACAGTAGTCGCGATAGCTTCTTCAGATGATTTCTCACCGCGGATAACTTCTACCAATGGCATACGATGTACTGGGTTGAAGAAATGCATACCAACGAAGTTTTCTGGACGCTCAAGCGCTTCTGCTAGGAACGTAATAGAGATAGTCGAGGTGTTTGACGCTAGGATACAATCATCTTTTACCAAGCCTTCTACTTCTTTTAGTACCGCACGCTTCACGTTTGGATTTTCTACGACCGCTTCGATTACAATATCAGTCTCAGCAAAGTCACCGTAGTTCAAAGTAGGACGGATACGGCTTAAGGTTTCACCCATTTTTGCTGGAGTCATCTTGCCGCGTTCTACCATTTTGCCAAGCAGTTTGCTCGCTTCGCCCATACCAAGGTCTAATTGCTCAGACTTGATATCTTTCATGATGATTGGCAAGCCTTTGCTGGCTGCTTGATAAGCAATACCGCCACCCATGATACCAGCGCCTAGTACAGCGGCTTCGCTAATGTCATGTGCTTGTTTGCTGTGTTTTTTAGCCAGTTTTTTGACTAGCTGATCGTTTAAGAATAGACCAACCAAGCTTTCTGCTTGTGGCGTCTTAGCGGCTTTAGCAAAACCAGCAGCTTCTACTTCGATTGCTTTGTCACGTGATAAATTAACGTGCTTTTCAATCGTTTCGATAGCGATTGCTGGTGCTGGGTATTGCTTAGGATTGGCTTTAGCGAAAATAGCACCTTTGGCACTGTTGAACGCCATCGCTTGCTCAAGCTGGTTTAGCTTAACTGGAGCCAGTTTTTCTTCACGTTTTGCTTTCCAATCAAGCTCACCTGAGATACATTTTTTGACTAGGTCAATTGCTGCATCTTGCAAGTCATCAGCAGGTACAGTCGCATCAACCAAACCTAGCTTCAATGCTGCCAATGCTTTCTTTGGGCTACCAGTCGCGATCAGCTCAAGCGCGTTATCAATACCGATGATACGCGTACTACGAACTGTACCACCAAAACCTGGGAAAATACCTAGCTGAGTTTCTGGCAAACCGATGATGGCTTTGTCACTCATGACACGGTATTCACAAACCAAAGTCATTTCACAACCGCCGCCCATCGCCGCGCCATTGATAGCCGCAACTTTAGGGAATGGTAGGTCTTCAAAACGATTGAAAGCGTCATTAACATGAACGACCCAATCTTTGATCTCGCTTTCTGATTTTTTGAAAGAACCGACGAATTCTGTGATATCAGCACCAGCGATAAACACGCCTTTGGCTGAAGTAACGATAAGACCTTTTACGTTGTCGGCTTTTTCTAACGCACTAACTGCTTCACCAAACTGTTTGTTGGTTTCGGCATCAAATTTGTTCACGCTCTCATTTTCGGCGTTGTACTGCATGTTGGCGATGCCATCCTCTAGCATTGTCACCGTGATGCGATTTCCTTGGTATACCATTTGAAACTCCTTTCTATATAACGAAAGCTACGTTTTGAATTAAAATAAATAGCCAGTTACTGTTAGTAAAATGGGTAATAGCACTGTGCGCTTGTCATGTTATAAAGACAAACATATAACCAGCTCACAAGTGAAGATGTCTTTATTATCCAGCGTTCATCATGATGCACGTATTTTGCGTCTCTTGCATGACGTCATATGACGCTTCATTTATATACTGCTGTTGCAAGTACTGATGTTCAAAATATTGACTGAGACTTGGTCTAACACTCGGTATCGACGATTGAACATCCTGAGAAAAAACCCAGTAGGGTCACCATCAGACCATTTTCACGTCAATTAGTGTAGGGGATTATGCCCCTAACTGTCACAAGCTAATACCATACTCGCAAGTCACTCTTAAATCACTTGCAGGCATTTACCTTACGATAAAAGTGTTTTAGTGAATAAATGTATACTGAGTTGTTAATTTAGATTTATTTCGTGTTGTTGACTTCATTTATGCCACTACTTAAGTACCAGTTTGTCAGCGCTACTTATTCAGTACCATTTTTCTACTGTAATAAAATTAACGTGCCAGCCTAGCTTGCTCTTTTATCAGAACATATTCAACCAGAGAGTGACATCATCCATCGGTAACGAAATCTTGTCGTTATATTGCAGCTAAAACTGTTCAACTTTCGAATAGACTTTGGTAGAAAAACGCAAAAAATAATCAATTGATACCGTGTGTCACATAAGCGATATGACCTATCATGCTACACTAATAGCGTTTTTACCTTATCCTTAATAAGTTTTACTGTGTCCCTGATAAATGGTTGGATTATGACTGTTTCCCTTACTTCTAGCACTACCTCTACTGGCTTTATCCCTTCTAACTTTGTCTCTTTTCAAAGCACTGAGCAGTTTCATGGGGCTGTACGCGAGCAATTGGCGCAAGATATCGAAGTCTTGTTCGCTTATGCCAAGCTCCCTAGCCCGCTAGTGGATGCTTGCCGCTATGTCATGACGGGTCAAGGCAAACTGGTACGCCCACTGATGGTTGCCAGCGCTTTTGCCAGTATTAATAGCAGTAATAATGAACGTACAGATGAGCCTAATGATGACATTGATGACATCGATACTCTCGATGCTGATCTGGACGCACTACTAGAAAACGACTCAGACTATGATATGTCTCGCCGTGCTGCATTGGCGGTAGAGCTGCTGCATACTTATTCGTTAGTGCATGATGATTTGCCCTGTATGGATGATGATGAGCTGCGCCGTGGGCAGCCGACTGCGCATATTGCCTTTGATGAAGCGACGGCTCTGCTGGCAGGAGATGTATTGCAGACACTAGCCTTTGAAGTACTAACTGCGGAGATGCCAACCTTTGCGCCGTTTGATGCAATTATCGCAAGTCAGCTCATGGCTATATTTGCGCCGCGCGCCAGACGTATGGTGTCGGGTCAAATGCTAGACCTCAATGCCGAAGCCCGTGCCAATATCGCGCAGAATGATTTGGAAGCCATTCATCGTGATAAGACAGGGGCATTGATTGAAGCGGCGATGCTCATGGGCGGCGTCTGTGCTGGTGCAACTGCTCCGCAGCGCATGGCACTACAGGAGTGCGCGCAACATATCGGTCTCGCCTTTCAAGTCCAAGACGATGTGCTAGACGTCACGATGACGACTGATACGCTTGGTAAGCCTGCGGGTAGCGATGAAAAACTAGACAAATCTACCTATGTAAAACTGATGGGTGTTGATCAAGCGACCAGCTATGCGCAATCACTGTTTAATGACGGACGTGCAGCCATTTCTCATGAACTACATAGTCGTGAGCTTAGCGACAATGAAGATGTCATTGGCACAAATAATGATGCGTTACTGGCACTGATTGAATGGCTCTGGTCGCGTAAAAATTAGCTTGTCGAATAGCAGCTGAAAACAGATATCGTAGTAAATTTCATTACCCAAAACGGCAGTGAGTGGTCAACATGGATAGTTCCCCTACCCCGCGCATTTATCTTGGCACTGGTGGCTATAGCGATACCGATTTGCTCGGTACGCTGTATCCCACCGGTACCAAAAAGACCGATTTCTTACGTGAATACGCCAAACAATATGGCGCAGTCGAAATCAACAGCACCTTTTATGCGCCCATCGGACAGAAAGCGTTTGCTGGGATGGTTGATAAAGCTTATGTACAAGCTGAAAGCGAGTTGAAGTTCGCCGTCAAATTGCATCAAGACTTTACCCACGCTCGCAAAGGCACTGCTGAGCACGCACAGGCATTTCTAAACGCCTTATCTCCACTTATCGAAGCAAATGCTTTAGCGCCATTATTACTTCAGTTCCCACACGGCTTTGATCGTACTCGTGAGCATCGCCTTTATCTAGCAGAGCTTGTCAGTTGGTTTCAAGACTACCCACTCACCATTGAGTTTCGTCATAACGCTTGGCACACGCCGCAAGTGGTCGATAGCTTTCGGCAGCAAGGCTTGATTTGGTGCAGCGTAGATTACCCCAAAGTCAGCGGGTTGCCACCGTCACGGTTGATATTCACTGAGCGCACTGGCTATCTGCGTATGCACGGCAATAATCTAAACTGGTGGGATGCGATGAGTGCGGCTGATCGCCATGACTATCGTTATAGCGAGACAGAAATGCAGGACTGGGCACAAGCGATTGCTAATCAGCGTCAGCATTTTGATACGCTATATATCTTCTTTCAGAACACCGTCAACGCCCATGCTTATTATAATATCGCGATGCTGCGAGAAGCGTTGGGTAATTTTGGGTTTGAGGTTTTGTGATGTCGATAAACTTAGCGAACTTATTTGATTTTTTTCGGTCTCATAAAGAACCAGAAAATGAGCACGAAAAATCTATTCAGCTTTTGCAAACGATGCAGTGGTCAAAATTATGCTGGGATGAAAGCTGGGAAGAAGTGATAGCGCTAGAAGGCTTATTACCAGAAGTAGGTAAAACCTACTCTATAAAACTTGATGAAAACGAAAACTATGCTAAAGAAGGAAAAGTATACATTTTATGGCTACCACCACATTCAGAGCTTAATGGTTGGTACGACAAAAGACCCTCTGAAATCCTAAAATCTTATGTATTAGAAGGTGATTTATACAATGCCACTTCAAACTACGAGAGTCGTGAGTATTTTTTTGACTTTCAGGTTGTGAGTCGTACAAGGCTAATTGATTACTTTGTCAATATTCATGAAACAGAAAGTGTCTATGTACCCTATTTTCTAAAATATAAAGATAATTTGGCGTCAACTTGGGAAAACGTTCAAGACCTCGAAAAATGTAAAGTAGGAGACTACTTGTATCTACATGGGGTAGAGTCAGGATCTAGCTTTGAGCTTATATTATCTTATGAAAAAGAAAAGATTTGTCTCCATTACTTAGCAATTCTATATTACCCTGCTGACTATGAAACTGTTATTACAAGATATTGTTTGAATCCTAAAGAGCAGAAGTTATTTGAAACATTGATAGAAAAAGCCAGTGAAATAACAGATGATTCAATGGACTCACTAGGAGATAATCAGATTTTCGGTGCTGAATATTGGTAATTTCTTTTAATCAAATTTAAAGCTAAAAAAAAGGACACCGTGCCGTGTCCTTTTTTCTTCCAAACTCTCAATAGCTAGAGACTAACTTTCCACGCCAACCTCTTAAACTCTATGCTTTACATCCGCATAGACACAATAGATAAATTTATCCAAAACAAGCATACAGAATCGCTCTACTTATTCGTTTTGCACACTGGTAACTTATATCCTACTAATCAAGAGACATCAGTCAAAACGCAATATAAGCGTACTGATATTCACTTATACTATTGGAGAAAGTATCGATGACAACACTAAAAAATAAAGTCGCGATTGTAACCGGTTCATCAAAAGGTATCGGCGCACAGATAGCCCTATTGCTCGCAGCAGCAGGAGCTAAAACCGTCATTAATTATGCAAATGATGATTCAGCAGCCAATGATATCGTAAGTCAGATTAAATCCGCAGGCGGTGAAGCCATCGCTGTGCAAGCAGATGTCAGTAATGCCAAACAAGTCGAAGCAATGTTTGATGCCACTATCAGTGCGTTTGGTAAGCCAGATATTCTGGTCAATAGCGCAGGCATAATGATTAATAAACCTATTGCCGAGACCACCGACGAAGACTTTGACCGTATATTTGCTATCAATGTAAAAGGCACGTTCAATACATTGCGTGAAGCTGCGACTAAACTCAATGACGGTGGTCGTGTCGTAAATCTCTCAAGCACAACCACTCGCATGCTGCTACCTAGTTACGGCACCTACTGTGCGACCAAAGGCGCGGTCGATCAGCTAACCCGTATATTTGCCAAAGAAGTCGGCGCGCGTAACATCACGGTCAATGCAGTATCTCCCGGCCCTACGGACACTGAACTATTTCATCAAGGTAAATCGGATGACACGGTAGAGAGACTTGCTAGCATGTCACCGTTTAACCGTATCGGTGAACCAGTTGATATCGCTCGTGTGGTAGCGTTTTTGGTCAGTGAAGAAGCAGCTTGGGTTACTGGACAAAATATCGGCGCAAACGGCGGTATCGCCTAATATCGTAATGGCGATGCTCTATCAAAAATATGTTTTGATTAGATATCGAAATAGATAGCTATATAGAAAGCTAGCACATAAAAAAAGGACACCTCGCGGTGTCCTTTTTTCAATCAAATACTTAGTCGTTAAAGATTACTCTTCAACGCCAGCATCTTGACCTTTATATTTTGCGTTCGCGTAGTCCCAGTTCACTAGCTTGTCTAGGAACGTGTCAACATAGTCAGGACGACGGTTACGGTAATCTACATAGTACGCGTGTTCCCATACATCACAAGTCAATACAGCTACTTGGTCATGTGCAAGTGGGGTGTCAGCGTTAGCAGTTTTGGCGATTGACAATTTGCCACCGACTTTATCAGCAACTAGCCATGCCCAACCTGAACCAAACTGAGTCAACGCTGCATTTTTGAACTCTTCACGGAACTTGTCGTAGCTACCGAAATCTTCTTCGATTTTTGCTTTTAGATCGCCAGTAGGTTCGCCGCCGCCGTTCGTTGGCGTCATGCAGTTCCAATAAAACGTGTGGTTCCATACTTGAGCTGCTTGGTTGAACATACCTTGCTTACTGTCATCTTTAGCAGTCGCTACGATGATTTCTGGCAATGTTTTGTCTTCTAGACCAGAACCTGGCAACATGTCTTTTAGCTTGTTTACATAAGCAGCATGGTGCTTGTCATGATGATACTCTAGCGTTTCGGCACTGATATGTGGCTCTAGTGCATCTTTTGCATATGGTAGGTCTGGTAAAGTAATGTTTGACATAATTATTTTATCCTTGCTGTTTAGCCGTTAGTTTATAAAAACTTGCTTATAGAAACTGAATTTTACGCTATTTTTACACCGCAAAAAACACTATAAAATAGCGGACTAAATTGGCTGAGTTTATTGTTTGAAATGAACTTTATCGCTTGATACACGGTACTGCTCAATACAATATCACGTATCATTATGAATCCAAAATTAACCTAGCGGTTACTTATTGCTATTATTCTTTGCCAAAAAGCCAAGTGTCTGACTTTATAGACTTTTATTAACTTAATATTCACAAGCTATAAGATATAATTCACTGTAGCTTGGTATCTATTATAGCAATAGTGACCAATAATATCAGTTACCAAATGTTATAGCCCGTACAATCTGTATAGCGATTGGTTATTTATTAAGCAGTAATTGCGCTCCCTCCAAACTCATGCGTTATCATTATTAGCATAACCAATTAAATCGACAAATAATTTACCGATTAACGCTACCGAAGATAAATAAAACCCACGCGAATAATAATTTTTCATCATTTTAATATAATGGACTGACTCTATGAGTACTGCTGATACCTCGTTAAATGCTACCCACCCAACAACAGCCAACCGATGGGTACTGGCTAGTAACAATAAAGGCAAATTGGCTGAGTTTAAACGACTATTTGCTGAAGCGAACTTGGACGTGACGATTGTCCCGCAAGGTCAGCTTGATATTGAAGATGCGATCGAGGATGGTTTAAGCTTTGTAGAAAACGCCATTATCAAAGCCCGTCATGCCAGCCGTATCAGTGGACTTCCTGCTATCGCTGATGATTCAGGACTGTGCGTGCCTGTACTAGGTAATGCGCCAGGTATCTACTCTGCTCGCTACGCTGGTGAGCACGGCAACGATAGTAAAAATAACGCCAAGCTCATCGCTGACTTGCAGCCTATCCGCGCAGCAGAGCCGGATACTCCGATCAAAGGTATGTTCGTTTGCGTATTGGCAATGGTGCGTCATGCCGATGATCCGCTACCGATTGTCGCCCAAGGATTATGGCATGGTGAGATTTCAGAGACAGCGCATGGTGACGGCGGTTTTGGCTATGATCCATTGTTTTGGTTACCTGACTTGCAAGCCAGTGCGGCTAGTCTGAGCGCTGCTGATAAAAACAGTATCAGCCATCGTGGTCAGGCAATCCAGCAGTTATTGGCGCAGCTACCTTTATAAGTGCTTTATAGCTGTTCTATCCATAACTATCCGTAAGCGCGCTCAATGCTCATAATGCGCTTGCAACCTTATCGCTGTTTCTTGTCCGTTATCTTATTTATTGATTATGAATATGGCTAACTCTTTATATAAAATTAAGTCATACAAGAGTAAGCAACATAAGGAAACATGCCATCAAAGAGATAATTTTTACTTTAATAAACAGATAGATTATACTGTTCTACTTTTAAAATTTTGTTGAAATCCGTTATTTGGCTGTATAATTCACCAAAAAGCGTTATTATGCGGTGCATTAACGGTTTATTATCGATATTTGATAGCATGGACAACCTCAACAGGTTCACCTTTTGGTATCAGCGGCGATTGCTACTGGCACTGAATTTGACGTTGTGCACTATCGCTATCCCCTATTTATTTCAACGGCAGCCCGTCGTACATGCCCGTAATTTGAGGCGCGGTCTGTCTATTACAATTTAACCCTAAGTACTATTTCATTAATCAAACGTACTACTTAATCCTAAAGGTGTAATTAACATGGCTACAGATTTACAAGTCACAACCAACAAGCTATCTAATAAAGAAACCCAGCTAACGGTTAAAGTACCCGTTGAAAAAATTCAAAACAAAGTTGAAGGCCGTATTCGCCAAGTTGCGAAAACTGCCAAGATTGACGGTTTCCGTAAAGGTAACGTCCCTATGTCACACATCCGCTCTCAGTACGGTGCTGGCATTCAACAAGAAGTTATCAACGATGTCATCCGTGATACTGTGTTTGAAGCGATCAAATCTGAAGATATCCGTGCTGTTGGCATGCCTAACATCGACGACGTAAAACTTGAAGACGATTTCTTGGTATATCAAGCCACTGTTGAAATCTTCCCAGAAGTAGACGTACAAGGTATCGATGAGATCGAAGTTGAGCGTCACACTGCACAAGTGAGTGAAGAAGACGTTGACACCATGATCGAAAACCTACAAAAGCAACGTGAAGAATTCGTTGAGAAAAAGGGCATGGCTGCGAAAGACAACCAAGTGACTTTTGACTTTGAAGGCTCTATCGACGGCGAAAAATTTGAAGGCGGCTCTGCTGAAGACTTCAAACTAGTTATCGGTAGCAACCAAATGATTCCAGGTTTTGAAGCTGGTATCAAAGGCATGAAAGCTGGTGAAGAAAAAGTAATCGACGTCACTTTCCCAGAAGATTACCAAGCTGAAAACTTAGCGGGTAAAGAAGCTCAGTTCAAAATCAACGTAAAATTGGTTGAAAAATCTAAGCTACCTGAAATCAACGAAGAGTTCCTTGAGCTATTCGGCGTGAAAGAAGGCGGCGTTGAGAAATTGAAAGAAGACGTACGCAAAAACATGGAACGCGAAATCAAAAACGCTGCGCGTAGCCAAGTTAAGCAAGCGACTTTTGACGCATTGCTAGAAAAGAACGAGTTTGATGTACCAAACGCTATGCTAGAGCAAGAAATCGAGCGTCAACGCAACATGATGATGCAACGTTTCTCTCAGCAGTTCGGCGCAAATGCTGATAGCTTCGATAAAGACATGCTACCAAATGAGCTATTTGAAGAGCAAGCACTGCGTGCTGCCCGTCTTGGCATCATCGTTGCCCGTGTTATCGATACTAAAGGCCTAGAAGTAGATCAAGAGCGTGTAGAAACCTTCATCAAAGAAGCCGCTGAAAACTACGAAGATCCAGCAGAAGTTATCGAGTACTACACCAATGACAAGCAGCAGCGCGCTAACATTGAGTCTGTAGTACTAGAAGACCAAGTAGTAGATTACTTGATCGCTCAAGGTAAAGTAACTGACAAAGAAGTTAGCTACCAAGACTTGCTAGCTGCTCAGCAACAACAGCAGCAAGCAATGTAATTGATACGACAAGCTATCTTTTTAGATATGCTGTAGTCGGTTATCAAAACTAAAATGCGCCCCCGACCTTTTGATCGGGGGCGCATTTTTTATGGCGTTCGCTAACTAGATAAAATCAGCTACAATTATCGACTCTACAAACATCAAACCTACAATCATCGAATCTATAAGCATAGTACTTGTACTATAAAGCGCGTTTTACACCAAAACAGGTGCAAATACGGCGCTCAATCCTAGCAGTACCAGCCCGCGCTGTAACCACAAGCTATCACTAAAGCGTTGCTGCAACTGCTGGCTAACCAGCGTACCAACTGCATATAGCGCTAGCATCGTAATCATCATTCCTGCATAAAATCCCAGCTGTCCACTTATACCGACATTCGCTGGTACTTCCATCGCGTGTGCCATGCCATGAAACACCGCCAGACCACCAAAGCCAAATAGTGACACCTGCTGAATACTTGGCGTGCGTGCTGTATGGGTCTGCGCAGAGAATGCCTCTTGTCTGCTTTTTTGGCTCATCAAGACCATAGCCAATACAACCACCGACAGTGATATCGCCACTTCAATCAGTCCAGATGATGCAGCAAATGTAATACCGCCAATCAGTACGCCAGCCGTGCCCAATATCGCACCTAATGACAACCCTGCGGTCAATGACATCATGCCTAAGCGCTGCTTTTGTAGTCCATAAAACAACATACCCATGCCTACGGCCAAAAACAGATGATCAAGGCCAGTCACTGGATGCATCAGTCCTGCTTGCAGCGTACCTAAAAATGACGGCGCTTGCGCGGTAGTCGATTGAATATGCCCTGAATGCGCTTGCGCCAATGACGGTAGCATCAGCGATGTCATCATCACAGCCGAACCAGACACGATATGACGGGCTGAGAGTGCTTGTGAAAAGCGAGATTTTTCGATGTGAAGACCTTTTGTACACTGTGTCATGCGGTTTTTCCTTATTCTTTATATTTTAATGGTAAAAGCTCATCTGCTTTTTAGGCAAGCATGCCATGTTCTTTAATGAAGGCGATAATCTCGTCTAGCCCATCACCCGTTTTCATATTGCTAAAGACAAAAGGTTTGTCGCCACGCATTTTTTTGGCATCGCGTTCCATCACTTCAAGCGAAGCACCAACCATTGGTGCAAGGTCGGTCTTGTTGATAATCAACAAATCAGATTTGGTAATACCAGGACCACCCTTACGAGGTATCTTATCGCCTGCAGAGACATCGATGACGTACAAGGTCAAATCAGACAACTCTGGGCTAAACGTCGCGGCTAGATTGTCGCCACCTGACTCAATGATAATCAACTCCAATCCTTCAAAAGTTGCTTGTAGCTCAGCAATCGCAGTCAGATTAATAGAAGCATCTTCGCGGATAGCTGTATGCGGACAGCCGCCCGTCTCTACACCGCGGATACGCTCAGCAGGCATGGCATCATTGCGGGTCAAAAACTCTGAATCCTCTTTGGTATAGATGTCATTGGTCACGACTGCCATATTGACGGTATCACGCAGGTTTTGGCATAGCCTTAAAGTCAAAGCAGTCTTACCACTACCAACTGGCCCACCAATACCAAGGCGTAAGCACGACAAAGCAGAAGACGGTTTCTGGCTATTACTATCAGTTTGTACGTCTGATGCAGCGTGAGAGTTTTTTGTTTTGAGCGGAGTTAGAGACATATTGATTTCCTAAAACAGTTTGTATATTAATAAGTATAAATAGAAATAAAGGTAAAATTATGAGCGGAACAGCCGGCTGTATTGCTCCTCATGCATACTCGAGAGGATAGCCAAATTGGGCAAGTTATTAGAGATATTAAGCGATTCATAGAGGTCTTGGCATAGCTGCTGGCAGTATGACTCTTCACTTGTATCTAAGTTATCCATAGTATTTATCGATGTGATTAAAGTATCAAAGGCCTGTTGCACATCAGCGCTTAGAACATCGACCTGAGCACCCAGATCGCTTTGCAATTGCCACAGGATACGCTGACCTGCCATTTGTCCTAACGGTACTGTCTTAACAGCGGCAAGTACCATATTCTCTAATTGCGCAAATCCATAAGTAGTCATTGACTGCGCTAGTGGCAGCTGCCAATGCTGAGCAATATGAGCAAATAGCGGCAGAAATCCATCTTCAGGTATTTCGGCCGGTATGCCAAGATTCAATACTTCGTTTAGCCAAGACACCATCGCCTGTGCTAGCTGCTGCGACTCCAGTACAAACTCTTTACTCTCGAGGCCAGCGTGATAATCGTGTGCTAGATTTGCCGCTAGCGCTTCATGACCTTGGCTGAGTGCGCACATTATCAGCCCTAATACAGGCAGCTCGTAGCCAACAACCGCAAGCGCTAGATAGTCCTGCATAAATGTAAGCGTACTAGCTTCATCAGAGACAACCCCTGACTCAATCGCTGACTCCACACCTTGCGAATAGGTATAGCTACCAATCGGCAAATTGCTCGATGCCAGCATCAGTAGCTGTCCAAGTTGGGCAGATTGAGCAGGCTGAGCACTGGTATCAACCATCATTTGAACGACCTACAAGCGCATCATGATGACTATGGCTATGTCCGTGGCTATGGTCATGACTTTCCTTATGACTATGAGAGTCACTATGCGAATGTGCATGTGAGTGAGAGTGAGAGTGAGAGTGGCCATGCGCATGCCCTTGGCCCGTTTGATAAGCGCCTGTCTCAGGCTCAAATGGCACTGAGGTAGACTCGATATGTAGACCGAGGTTTTCTAACATTTGTGCAAGTACATGATCATTTTCAAAATACAAGGCATAGCCTGCATCACCTTGGTCAAAACTATGGTCAAACATCAATGGCACATGACGGTTGCCCAAATGATAAGCGCCTTTCATTAGTAGAAAGTCATTGTCAGCAGTCACCTTAGTCACCGCTTGCGGCTTGGCGATGACTTGCATTAACTCCCCTGATTCATTGATAAGGACATCATCGCCTTTTAAGACGCCTGTACGAGGTAGGTCAATACCAACCGCTTCGCCTGAGACAGTAATAGCTCTAAAGCGAGAATGCTGACGAGTATCAAAGTCTAATAGCAGGTAATCATCAGCTTGATACTGTTCTGCCAATTGCGCTTTTTGGACATCGCTAGGCGTACTTAGACGGGTATTAAATATTTTCATTATTATTCTCTGGCTGTTGTTGCTCAAACTATTGGTCAATAGTATTGATGGTAAAAGTATTGGAAATAAAGATACGATATCACTCAAGAAACCAACTGACCATTGGCATACATGGTTTATGGCTCATTGTCCTAAAGATCCTATAAACGTGCATCATAAGCTCTAAAATAAAAAGTAACGCTGTGCCATGGGTAGTACATCAGCTGGCTCACAGGTGAGTGTCTTACCATCCGCACGTACTTCATAGGTCTCAGGATTGATGTCCATATCTGGGCAGTAGCTGTTAAAGCGCATATCGCTTTTACGAATCTTACGGATGCCGTGTACTGGCTGAATGACTTTAGTCAATCCAAGCTGCTTATCTACTTGTTTGTCGATCGCTGCTTGCGACATAAAGGTAATGCTAGTTTGGGCAACCGATTTTGGATATGTCGCAAACATAGGACGATAATGCACTGGCTGGGGAGTAGGAATAGAGGCATTGATATCGCCCATCGGTACCGCAGCGATGAGTCCGCCTTTGATGATGCACTCAGGTTTTACCCCAAAAAACTTGGGCGACCAGAGCACCATATCTGCCCATTTACCCACTTCGATTGAGCCAACCATATCGCTAATACCGTGAGTAATCGCAGGATTTATTGTATATTTTGCGATGTAGCGTTTGATACGGAAGTTGTCGTTGTCCGCGCTCTGGTCATAGTCTGTCAAAGTGATGTACTGTTGCTCATCCTCTATGGTCGCTGTTACATCTGGCGCCAGATGGCCACGTTGAACTTTCATTTTGTGCGCGGTTTGCCATGTACGGATGACCACTTCACCCACTCGCCCCATCGCTTGAGAATCACTACTCATCATCGAGATAGCACCCAAATCATGCAAGATGTCTTCTGCTGCGATGGTTTCTTGACGAATACGGCTCTCAGCAAAGGCCACATCTTCAGCAATAGCAGGACTTAGGTGATGACAAACCATCAGCATATCGAGATGCTCATCAATGGTATTGACGGTATATGGTCGCGTTGGGTTGGTTGAAGATGGCAGCACATGCGACTCGCCAATAGCCTTTAGAATATCGGGCGCATGGCCACCGCCCGCCCCTTCAGTATGGAAAGTATGGATACAGCGGTCTTTAAAAGCAGCGAGCGTACTTTCGAGATAGCCACTTTCATTTAAAGTATCGGTATGAATGGCCACTTGCACATCATAGTCGTCAGCAACGCTCAAGCAGTTATCGATGGCTTGCGGGGTTGTACCCCAATCTTCATGTAGCTTTAGCCCCACAGCACCTGCTTCGATTTGTTCAGCAATGGGCTCTGGTACACTTACATTACCTTTACCCAGTAGTCCAATATTCATTGGAATACTATCAGTAGACTTTAGCATTGAGGAAATATGATACGCCCCTGGGGTACAAGTAGTAGCGAGCGTTCCTTGAGCTGGCCCTGTACCGCCGCCGAGCATTGTGGTCACGCCTGACATAAGCGCCGTCTCACACTGTTGAGGCGCGATAAAATGAATATGACTGTCGACGCCACCTGCTGTGAGAATTTTGCCTTCGCCAGAGATGATTTCGGTAGCACCGCCAATAGGAATATCGATGGCAGGCTGGATATCAGGATTGCCCGCTTTGCCAATGGCACTGATACGACCATTTTTGATGCCGATATCCGCTTTATAGATGCCTGTATAATCCACAACCAATGCATTGGTAATAACTGTATCGGCAACTTCCGCACCTAGTAACTGCCCTTGCCCCATACCATCACGGATGACTTTACCACCGCCAAATTTAACTTCTTCACCTTTGATTTCAATAGGCTTGCTGCTACTTTCACCACTTTGTAACGTATTCGCTTGGTCAACAGCAGTATCTTTATGACTGGTTAAATCTGCTTCAACCTGTAGCCAAAGCTCGGTATCGGCAAGACGGACTTTATCACCTGTGGTAGGGCCAAAATGCTCAGCATAAATACGACGACTGACTCGCTTCTGCGAAGTAGCGGTTACCTTTTTATCAGTAGTGCTCTCTGATGCTTTGTCTGGATGAGCTGCGCCCATGACGCGTCCAGCAAAACCATATACATCTTGCTTGCCAGCATATGCTACCAATTCGACTTCCCGCGATTGGCCCGGCTCAAAACGTACAGCAGTCCCAGAGATAATATTTAGGCGAAAACCCCGAGTCTGCTCTCTGTCAAAACTCAAGGCATCATTGACTTCATAAAAGTGATAATGCGAGCCGATTTGGATAGGTCTATCACCAGTATTACTGACACTGATCGTCTGCACCTGTCGCCCTTGGTTTAAGATAATATCGCCATCTTGGATATGGTATTCACCTGCTTGCATGGTAGCCGCCTTATTTTATAGTGAGCATTTCAGTGCTATAACAATGGTATACAGCGTTACACGATGGGATTATGTACCGTGACCAGTTTGGTGCCATCAGGAAAGGTCGCCTCGATTTGCACTTCATCTACCATCTCTGCGACACCTTCCATGACATCATCAGCAGACAAATACGTAGCACCCTCACTCATTAGCTCGGCAACTCTTTTGCCATCTCGTGCGCCTTCCATCAGCAGCATACTGATATAAGCGATGGCTTCAGGGTAGTTGAGTTTTACGCCTCGGTTTTTACGGCGCTCAGCCACCATACCAGCCGTAAATAGCATGAGTTTGTCTTTTTCTGTTGGGGTCAGGTGCATGACAATTCCTTGTTGTACTTATCATTATATTTATAGCAGATTAGAGGTTTTCAAAGCATTTGATATCGATTAAAAATAGTCGCAATATATCTTAGTTTCATTATTCAAAGTGGCCGTATTAGGTGTCCCAAATACGTGGACGACAGGGCTCAAGTTGCCACCAATGATCTCGTAAGACTTCTCTTAACTGATAAAACGCTTCAAAACAACCACGTACATCTGAGCCGATGTAGCGGATATTGATCGCTTGGTAATTATGAGTGCAGTAGACAGGTAGTTGTGCTTGAGCAATGACTTGACGTAATGCTACGACAGTATTATCTAGATAGCGGGTCAATGATTGCTTGATAGTTGCTTGGGCTGTTTCGGTCGATTGCATAGTCTGTGACGCGGAGAGTGCAAGATTGTCATGTACGTCGCTTAAGCTAGGGACTGCCCAAAACGATCCGTAAATATGCTGGTTCGCTAGTCCTAAATTTGAGGTAAACCAGCGATTTTGTGCTGCCTGCGCCACTCGCTCAGCAACGATAACCTTACCATCTCGGTAGATATTCAATCCAGTATGATAACGCCCTTGCAAAAACTGCTCGTCGTAAGCTTGCCGTCCAAATACGCTAATCTCCCATGTCAGTAGACTAGATGAATCCGTCAAATCGAAGCGGCTCACTGCATGCATATTGGCTTCGTTATAAATGATACTCTCTTGCGGCAGCCATTCTAAACGGGTATGTGCTGCGAGTTTGGCCTGTACATGTTGGCTCGCATAGGCAGCTATTTCATTTTGACCCGTACTTTGGTGAGCAACATCGCTGCCCAACGAACCTTTATGTTTTTGACTGACACTGTCTTTGCCATACCACTTACCTGCCCCTGGTGTGGTGATAACAGTATGGCTACCACTATCCAAATTTAGGTCTATAGTCAGCGTATCGCCACCTGCAATACCGGCTGGCGGGTACAACATCAGTATGTGACAAATACCCTGCTGTACGCTTGGCTCAGGATATAGAGCACGCTGTACCATCAAGGCACCCGTGTGCTTACGATGATAAAGCCGCGTTTTTGAGTTATCAGCCGTACCTTCTTTGGCCGTACTTGTACTGCTAACAGTGTCAAAACTTAATGCTAAAGAAGAGGCCCAACTCATTTTATATACTCATTTACCAATTAAATATGTTTCAGTATTTTATGTGACAACTATCATTTGCTATGTGTTAAGGCTCTATCACCAATCGTTAACTACAGTTCATTAGCGACAGTAATGTCAGAATAGTAACGGAGGAATACAGCGTACATCATTTATCGTGCCCAGCGCACCACGATAAATCAAGGCGTCAATGTTTTTATTGATACAAGCACTGTGCCAACTCTTGATAGCAGAGAATCAAATAGACAACCTTATCGGCTCAAAACTTTGATTTGTCTGCGCTTTTTTTTATTTAACTTAAATGATAAAAATAACCGTATATTTCCAGCTATTTTCTAAACGTTTTTTGAGCCTTATCTATTTATAAAATCAGCAGATATTTGCACCAAAATAGTACATTTTGTCCATAACAGTGCATTTTTTAGCGTTATTGTTAGCGCAATACCCTCTAAGGACATTAGATAAGCAAAAATACTAAACGCATAACTATTTGCAGGCTTAGTCAGTAAGATAGGTAGATTGTAGGGCTATTAATCAGGTATTCTATGTTAAAAAGTCAGGTCAAACATGATTTACGCTATTTGTATCAATATAGACACTGTCGATACAGGTACTATCAATATCTGTATGACTTGATAATAGATAAGATAGTATTTATCTACTTCTAGACGTATTTTTAGTATAAGTTTCAATATAAGCAATGAGTCCTAGACATATCGGAGGGTCACTTTTTCAGCTATTTTATGCACAAACCCGTTTTATAGGCTTGAATAGTGAGCGCAGCCCCCTTATAAACAACCCATTAGTCAAAAACTACTAGACAATAAAATCATTCAATCCATTTTTATTTTATACATTTATCGATAGGACTTTTCTATGACAGATTATGATCGCATCACTGCCAACCCGCATTTTGATATGCTGATGAGTGCGCACAAAGAAGTACAGATCACACAAGCGGCTTTAGTACCTATGGTGGTTGAACAGTCCTCACGCGGTGAACGCTCGTTTGATATTTTTTCACGCCTATTACGTGAGCGTGTTATCTTTTTGACCGGTCAGGTCGAAGACAACATGGCTAACCTTATCGTCGCCCAGTTATTATTCTTAGAAGCTGAAAACCCTGACAAAGATATCCATTTGTATATCAACTCACCAGGCGGCTCAGTAAGCGCTGGCTTGGCTATTTTTGATACTATGAACTTTATCAAACCTGAAGTATCTACTATCTGTATGGGCGGTGCTTATAGCATGGGTTCATTCCTATTGGCTGCTGGTCAAAAAGGCAAGCGCTACTCACTGGCTAATGCTCGCGTTATGATTCACCAGCCTTCAGGCGGCGCGCAGGGTCAAGCAACCGATATCGAAATTAATGCTCGTGAAATTCTTAAAACTCGTGCACGTCTAAATAGCATCTTAGCTGAGCGCACTGGTCAGCCAGTAGAGAAAATCGAAAAAGACGTTGAGCGTGATTATTGGTTAGATGCTCAAGAAGCCAAAGAGTATGGTTTGGTTGACGAAGTATTAGAGCGTCGTCCTGAATCTTTGTAATCTAAGCATTAACGTGATGCCTCTTCATTGAGAGTGCAGTCATAAGACCTTTTATAGTTTATTTGCCGTACAGTAAACCGTTATCAATGTCATACCTGACCATTAGAAGGTATGACCATTGAATGAATACGATAATCGATATACTACAAATAAACTAACCAGTTTTAAATTTTAGGAGCGCCTTTTATGGCAGAAGATAATACCCCGCAGTGTTCGTTTTGCGGTAAAGCCAAAAGCGATGTACAGCAACTGATTGCTGCTGACGATGCCAACATCTGCAATGAATGTATCGAGCTATGTACTGACTTAATCGCAGACAGCGCAGAGCACGGTGATGATGATAGCGAAGTAGACACTTCTTGGGTCAATAAAAAACTACCAACGCCAAAAGAGCTTCGTGCCAAGCTTGATGAATATGTCATCGGTCAGGACGCTGCCAAAAAAGCATTGGCTGTTGCCGTCTATAACCATTACAAACGCCTAAAAGTTAGCCAAACACTAGCCAACGACAGCAAAAAAGCCAAGATCGGCGCTGACGATGCAATGGTAGAATTGGCTAAGAGTAATATCTTGCTAATCGGTCCAACTGGTTCTGGTAAGACGCTACTTGCGCAAACCTTAGCTCGTCTATTAGATGTACCTTTTGCGATAGCTGATGCCACGACCTTGACCGAAGCTGGTTATGTTGGTGAAGACGTTGAAAACATCGTACAAAAGCTCCTCCAAGCTTCTGACTATGATGTAGCCAAAGCTGAGCAAGGTATCATCTATATTGATGAAATCGATAAAATCAGTAAGAAAGGCGACAACCCATCTATCACTCGTGATGTATCAGGTGAAGGCGTACAGCAAGCGTTGCTAAAGCTAATCGAAGGTACTGTGGCTGCTATCCCGCCGCACGGTGGTCGTAAGCACCCACAGCAAGAGCTGATCCAAGTTGATACCAGTAATATTCTAATCATCGTTGGTGGTGCATTTGCTGGACTTGATAAAGTCATTCAGCAACGTACTGAAAAAGGCGGTATTGGCTTTAACGCTGATGTCAGCTCAAAAGACGACAGCCGTCGCAGCTCAGACTTGCTACAAGAAGTCGAGCCAGAAGATTTGATCAAGTTTGGTCTGATTCCCGAGCTAATCGGTCGTCTGCCAGTACTTGCGGCACTGCAAGAGCTAGATGAAGCAGCTCTAGTACAAATCCTGACAGAACCTAAGAACGCACTGGTAAAACAGTACAAGTATTTGTTCGATATGGAAGGTGCTGAGATTAGCTTTACCCAAGAAGCCCTAGATGCCATCGCCAAAAAAGCAATGGAGCGCAAGACAGGTGCGCGTGGTCTACGTTCTATCGTAGAAAATGCGTTGCTTGAGACTATGTATGAATTGCCTTCTATGGAAAATGCTAAAACTGTAATGGTTGATGCTGATGTTATCAATGAAGGTAAAGCGCCTAAAATTGCTTAATTTATAATTAATATAAACAGTCCGTTATCATTAACGGACTACTAAAGAGCGTCTGGCTAAATAAGCTCAGGCGCTTTTTTTATGCCTATTACTTAACCAGTTTATCTGTTGGATAGCTTGCCCGTTAGATAACTTGATACTATATAACTTGCATACTGAAAATTGGCGATTTCCATTACACCTGCTCTGAAATGACAGCAGCGTTTATCAATCGCGAGTAAGCATCAGTGTAAACCATGCTAATGTAGATAGACTATTTTGACCTTTAGACTTTATTTCTATATACCGCCATATATAGCCTGTACAACCCATATGATTAATAAGACAAAGGATTGTTTATTATGCTCAACCATGTGACCGCTATGGCGACTTCATTGCGCCAAAACCTACCGTTTTCCTCTAACCGTACCTCGTTGGATGACTCAGACGTCGCATCCTACTACCGAAACCATGTCGCTGCCATTACGGGCGCAGGCTCTGGTATGGGGCGTGAGATGGCCATTCATTTAGCAAAAATGGGCTGTCATGTTGCATTATCAGACATCAATCCTGAACAGCTGGCAGCGACCAAACAGTTACTTGCCAATTATGATGTCAACGTCACTATGACCGTACTCGATGTATCAGACAATACAGCGGTGGAAGCATGGGCTGATAGTGTCATGAGCGATCATGGCAAAGTAAATTTTATCTTTAACAATGCAGGTGTTGCGCTCTACTCTACCGTCGAAGGCAGTAGTATTAGTGAGCTTGAATGGGTAATGAATATTAATTTTTGGGGTGTGGTTTACGGCACTAAGGCGTTTTTACCGTTAATCAAAAACAGCGTTAAACAAAACCAATTTGGCGAGCATGGACATATTATCAATATCTCAAGTCTGTTTGGTTTGACCGCTCAGCCATCACAGTCAGCCTACAACTCTAGCAAATTTGCCGTACGCGGCTTCACAGAGAGCTTACGCCAAGAGCTAAACATCCAGAACTGCGGGGTATCAGCAACTTGTATCCATCCGGGCGGCATCAAAACCAATATTGCCAATAGCGCGCGCGGTAATGAGAGTATCCATGATATTGGCATGAGTACTGGGCCCAAAGCCATCAGAAGTTTTAATAAATTCTTAAAATTCGATGCCAATGAAGCGGCTTGGATTATCCTACAGGCAGCAGCGACTAATCAGCAGCGCTGCCTGATTGGTAACGATGCCAAGATGATTGATGCCATCCAACGTGTATTTCCATCACATTATAGCCAAGTGCTGAACGACTTCCATCAACTGTCCCGCAAACTAAAACCACGTCGTCATAAAAAGCTAAAGACCGTTAAATAGTATGTTATCAACATTCCCTCTATCATGAGAAATTGATGAATTTATATATAAAAAGCCCAGCTATAGTCGTAGCTGGGCTTTTTGAAAGTTGCCATTATTGATGAAGGATAAGACTGAATTTTGAGACTGGTGATGATATTTTAGCTCAACCTTCTAAACATTAAGGCAGCTTCATATCGCCAGCGACTAACCAGCCCATACGGCGCATAATATAAGCCACCAACCCTGCAATCACCGCAGGCAATACAAACATCAATAGAATAATCGCTGTCCATAATTGACCGGTGCTCATGATTTCTTGTGATGCCTCGATGACCCCAAACACACCGACCAAACCAGCAGTACCCATACCCGCACCTGTCGCCGTACAGGCTAATCCAAAACCGACAGTAGCGATAGGCCCAACGATAGCGCTAGCAATGACAGCAGGTAGCAGAACGATAGGTTTTTTGAGTACGTTAGGGATTTGCAGCATACTGGTACCCAAGCCCTGAGAGATGACACCACTAACGCCATTGTCTTTAAAACTTGCAACAGCAAAACCAATCATATGCGCGGCACAGCCTACCACTGCTGCCCCGCCCGCCAAGCCACCAAGCCCAATAGCAATACAAATAGCTGCACTTGACGTTGGCAGGGTCAATAAAATACCAACCACTACGGCGATGACGATACCCATTAGAAGTGGCTGTAATTCAGTAGCGGCATGAATACCCTGACCAATAGCTGCGACCCCTGCTACGATAGGTGGATTGAGCAGAGCACACACTAAGAGAGCAATACCGCATACAACCAATGGCACCAATAAAATATCAAGCTTCGTCTTACCAGCAACCCAAGTACCAGCACGATAAGCAAACACAGAGGTCAAATAAGCACCGATTGGATTACCCGGCAGTGCTACAAAGGTTGCAGGTCCCCCCACTTGCGGCGTAAAGAGCGTGCCCGCCATTAGTGCTTCAGAATGGGCACCAAGCATACCCGCTACGAGGCAGCTGAGCATCACTAGCGTTGGCGCTTTGAGATAGTAAGCGATACCTACACCGATACCAGCACCCATCAATATCGAGGCAAGTTTCCCGACCGCGACCAATGCTGGCAAATCTAACCAGCCACCGATTTGCGAGATAATCAAACCTGCAATCAACGTGACAAATAGCCCGAGAGCCATACCAGTAAAAGCATCGATAAAGTATTTTTGAAAGAACGCTTTAATAATGCCTGCTTGCGGTGTTACTGAGTTAGATACGGTCATAACCATACTCTTAATGGACGTTTAATAGGATAAAACAGCTAGAAAGCTTTTGATAAAATAAAGAGATAAAAAAAGCGTCATTACGACGCTTTTTTTGATAAATACAATAACTGTAAACGACTGAACCTAGCGACGCTGCTCAACGATAATAGAGTCTATACCATTGTTCTGTAGGCGCTGCTGTGCCGTCGTTACTGCTTGACGGTTATTCAAAGGACGCGAGATGACTTGATAAATAGGCAAGCCATTACCCGTCGTGTTTTTAACCACGCGAGCATCGACACCCGCCATCAGTACTTGCGCACGGCGACGATCCGCTTCATCTGCATCACTAAAGCTATTGATCTGCAAGATGTAGGTCGCCGCAGGTTTAGCAGCTTGGATGCTGGCCGTACCTGCTGCTGCACTGTTATTGCGGGTTGTAGCGTTGCTAGTAGCAGGCGGCGTACCATCATAGGTTGCATCTTCTTCAACGACAACGATATCCTCACTCGACCCAGCATTATTACTACCAGCAGGTTCGACAGTCGCATTTTCCGAACCACCGAAGCTGCCCGTTTCTGTACTGCCTGCATCAATCTCTGGTTGAGTCACAACGACGTCTGGTTCAAACGCACCGATATCACCTATTTGATCATTATCAATATCAGCGATATCTTCATCAGGGATGGTTGCCATCTCTTGATTAGGCAAGATATCGTAGAACTCATAATCGCCATTGTCGGTATCAGTATCCACACGTGGCTGTACTTGGCGATCAGGGTCGTTCTCAGCACTACCATCAGCGGGGCTGAAATTAAATAATGGTGAGAGGTAGATAAACACCCCGATCATAAGGGTCAATACGGCCCCAACAAACATCCACAATAAGCCTGATACGCTACTTGATTTGCGCTTTTCTGTTGCGCCTTTAGGTTTTTTGGCTAGCATGGATCTCGTTCTCCCTACTGGATTTAACTATCATCATCGAATTAATGCTATCAGCTGTCTATACTCATATCACATATTAGAAAAGTACTACATGCTAGACGGTGCAGACAAGCCTAGCAGACTAAGACCATTTGCCAATACCTGTCTAACGGCTTTTGACAGACGCAAACGTGCTTGCATTAAGTCTAACTCATCCTGACTTGGCGTTTCACCTGAAGTCAAGCTCATAGGCAAGATACGATTGGTGTCATACCAACCATGAAACAATGCCGCTAGCTCTTTTAGGTAGTTAGTCAAGACGTGTGGCTCGTAACCAGTCGCTGCACGAAGTAACGTCGCTGGATATCCTGCTAACAGTTTAATCAGCTCGTCTTCATTTGGCGCACTTAGCAAGTCTTGATGTGCCAAACCGATGGCATCATCTACGGTCAAATCGTAAGTTGCCAGTTTTTCTAACACACGGCAAACGCGCGCATGAGCATACTGAATATAATACACTTGATTGTCTTTACTTTGTGATTTGGCAAGTTCTAAATCAAAATCAACATGCACTTCAGGCTTACGCGCTACGTAGTAGAATCGTGCAGCATCGTTACCGACTTCTGCACGTAGCTCACGCAAGGTCACAAACTGACCAGAACGCGAAGACATTTGTACTTTTTCACTACCGCGCCATAACGCCACAAACTGTACAAGCACCACATCCAGACGTTCGGCATCGATACCAAGGGCTAGTAGAGCGGCTTTTACGCGTGGGACATAACCATGGTGGTCTGCGCCCCAAACGTTAATGACTTTATCAAAGCCGCGATCAAACTTGTTTTTATGATAAGCGATGTCAGAAGCAAAATACGTCGATTGACCATTGGCACGGCGTACAACACGGTCTTTCTCATCGCCAAAATCGGTCGATTTAAACCAGATGTTGCCATCTTTTTCGTATAGGTAGCCTTTGTCATCTAGTATCTGTAATACAGGCTCAATCTCGCTATCGATAGATCTTTCGCTAAACCAGCACTCGTAGCTCACACCAAAGTCATTTAAGTCATCTTTGATATCCGCCAAAATACTGCTCAATGCTGCATTTAAAAATAACGCGTAGCTGTCACCTAGCAATGATTTGCTATTGGCAATCAAGCCATCAATATGAGCTTCTTTATCACCTGAGATAACGGTTTTTTCGCCATCAGCATTAATCTCAAACTGAGCATCTTCTGGCACATCTTTGGCAACATCTGCAAAGCTATGTACATAGCTATCGCCATGTTGTGTTTTTAGCGTCTGTGCGATGTCACTGACATAATCACCTTGATAAGCGTTGACTGGGAAAGTTATCTCTTCACCATTTAGTTGTAGATAACGCAAATATGTACTGGTGGCCAAGATGTCCATTTGACGACCAGCGTCATTGACATAATATTCACGCGTAACGTCATAGCCGATGGCTTCTAGCAAGTTAGCAACACTCATGCCAAATGCAGCACCGCGACCATGACCGACGTGCAGACTTGATGTTGGATTGGCAGAGACAAATTCGACCTGAACTTTTTGACCGTCAAACTGATTACTTAAGCCAAAGCGATCTTGCAATGTAAAGATATCGTCCAATACAGAAAACTTAGCTTCCGAGTTTAAAAATACGTTGATAAACCCTGGACCTGCAATTTCTACTTGGCGAATATCTTGGTTGTCAGGCAATGCGCTGACGATTTTTTCAGCAAGTTGACGCGGATTAGCCTTGGCCGCTTTCGCTGCCGTTAGCGCGATATTACTGGCAAAATCACCGTGACTTAAATCTTTTGTACGGGTAATTTGACTGTTATTTTGCCAATCGCTTGGTAGCGTACCATCTGCTTGTAGGGTTTGAATTGCATCGTTAAATAGGGATGCAAGCGTATCAATTTGGGCTTGTGACATAGGAATTTGAACTCAATTAAATAAACAACAAAAACGGTGCGAATGCGAGCAATCGATAACTGCTTATTATAATAGCGGCCGACATTGCAGGGATAGAATAATGTAAAAAGATAAGTAACCTGTAAATATAACAATCTTTGCGCTTTATTGCACCATTTGCGCCAAAATTAGCACTAAAATCTTACCTTTATCAGAATTTGGGCTGACTAATATCAATGATGCAAAACTGATAAATAACTCATAACCTGAATTGTAGCGTTACTGTTGCTCAATACTGGGCAGTCGTTTATACCTGACTGCTTCCACGTTATAATGATGGTTTGTACGGCTCTTCTAAAATATAGAAGACGCGTTACTACTCTATTATAGGATTACGCCATGTTTGCTATTGCCGCCAGTACTGTCACCAGTTGGGGACTGTACGTCCTGTTGCCGATATTCATCGCTTTCTTGTTTTTTATTATGTGGGATATCTCTAAAACGTCTGAAGCTGGGCGCGCTGGTACTTTTTGGATATTCTTAGCCCTAGGCGCAGGTTCTATTGGTTTTATCCTTAAGATAGTCATGGAAGTCGCGTTCAAAAAATGGTTAATCTAATTGGCCATTTTTATCACTGTTCTTTGATATCGCTTAGGACATAAGTAGAACAACTAAAAATGTAATATATGGCTTATGACTGCTGCACTTTATAAGGTATCAGTCATTTAAATCAAAGCCTTTTAGAACAAAACCTTTTAAATAAAAGAAGCTATTGAGCCTTAGCATTATTCTCTATAACCTGACTCACATATGTTGGTAGGTCCCACGCTCCACCAGCAAAACCCCGACACATTCCCGTACTCGACTCTTCGCTTTTAGCAAATGTCTTACCATTCCATGTCCATGTAGTACGGTTCCAGCAATCACCGATACCTCGGTCTTTGTGAGTGGCCGAAATCTCACCATCAAAATAATCATTCCCTGCTGTCGTGATAAGCGTAGGTTTGCTAGGTTTTGCATTATCAATGAGCCAATAGCCATTACTAGAATTGTAAGCACCTAGCCAGCAACTATGCGCGGCTAACGTATAGCGATCATCAACTGGTATAAAGTCCCAGCCAAGCACCGTAGAGCCATACTCTGACATCCGCTGATATGTTTCAGTTTTTGGATTAATCAGCTCACAATCGCCCATCACGTCCTTAGACCCTATAAGCTGCTCGGCATTAATATCGATCCAGTTATCAATATTTTCCTGAAAATACGCCAGCTTTGATGGAGCAAGTGCTTTGTTGTCTTTTGCTGAATACGCAAATGCTTTTTCAATGATTGGTTTTGACAAGGCTGTTTGAGGACGTTGACGATTTGGATTATTCTTACTGACCAATGCTATCGGCGTCCCTACCCGACCTTGTACATCGTCTAGTTTGAGCAACACTGCTGACATGCCTTTATCGCTAATCTGCCAGTAGTTGTCGCCCACTCTAATTTCTATCTTGGTCGCGACACGAGCATGATCAAGCAGTGCTTGAATCTGCTTGGCTGATAAGTCGTATAGTAGACTGTCTTCTTTATTAGGTTGCAGCACACCATAGTTTTTGTTGTTCAGCCAAAGCTCAGCAGGCTTAAGATCATCTAGCGGCGCTTCTGAGATAAACTGAATTTGCGCTTTTGGCAGAGCTACTTTTGGCAACGCTGTGAGCAATATTGAGGCAGGCTCATCTATTAGTGCTTCACTAGCGTAACCAGCCGCTCGACAAGTCCGCGTATTATCACAAACCACTTGCCAGTCGTCTTGTACAAAGCCCCAGCCTTCGGATACAGTTCCATAACCTGCCATAGCAGGTAGCGATAGCAAGCTGATGGTAGCTACAATAAAAGTCTTCAATGTCTTCATAGTGCTTTCCTTATATTAGCTACCACCATCAATGCTACTTTTTCGCAATCAAAGTCGCGCGCATGGGAGCAGGATATCCTTCGACGGTCTTAGTAGAGTCATTAGGATCTAAGAAATCTGCTAACGAATGATAGGTCATCCACTCGGTTTGTCGTTGTTCCTCAGTCGAGGTGACTGCTACATCGACGCAGCGCACATCTGAAAATCCTGCTTTCTCTAGCCAACCAATTAATGCCGCCACCGATGGCAAGAAATAGACGTTATTCATCTGCGCGTAGCGGTCGTGTGGTACCAGCACAGTATTGGCATCACCTTCAATCACCAACGTCTCAAGTACCAACTCACCACCTTTGACTAACTGTCCTTTGAGCTGTTGTAAATGCTCAAACGGTGACTGGCGATGATACAGCACACCCATGCTAAATACGGTATCAAACAGCTGACTGTGCTCAGGTAACGCTTCAAGCGGTACAGGAATATAATGCGTCCGATAGCTACCTGTATCACTAGCATCTGCGGCACCAACGAAATGACGAATCGCCACAAACTGATGATAAAACAAACATGACGGATCAATAATAATAACCGTATCTGCGCCAGCCCCTGCCATGCGCCAGCCATGATAACCAGAGCCACCGCCCACATCCAATACGCGGCGACCGTCCAATCTACTTAAATGCGGCGCAACGCGTTTCCATTTCCAATCGCTATGCCACTCGGTATCGATCTTAATACCTGACTCATCATCGCCGATTTGACCACCAATCTGAAATGGGCCTTTACGCCACGGCATCAACTGCTTTAATAACGCCGTTGTTTGTTTGCGCTGAGACTCATTTAGATTTGCCTCAATCGTCAATGTATCGCTGTTTAGATCGACATTATTGACAGCTAAGTTTGGCAAACGAGCGACTGACGCTTGGTAGGCAGGCGCATGCGCATAGTTAGCTTTGTCTTTTATATCACCTAGCCATGTTGGTAATCGTTTGAGCCATTCATAAGCGTTTGGCTGCTGCTGTGCCAACTCTAGCAGGGTTAAATATAATTCGCGTTCTGCGTTGATGATAGTATCGTTGAGCATAAAAGCAGGTTACCGTATTGATTAATATTCAAATTAATAAAATTAAAAGGGTTAAAATAAAGAAAGATAAGTTTTAATATGTAAACTCTTTGAAATTCGTGAACTACGCATTTCCTTGCAGAATTTCCGTTTCACTACGAAGATCGTCGTATTCAAAAACACCATAACCATTGTCCTGACTTTTGAAAACAACTTTGCCTTCTTCTAACCAGTTCCGTACATTTTTAGCATCATCAATAATCTCGGGATACAACTTATCTAAGATAGTATCTATATTATGGTTAGATTCCGAAGTTTCGTAGTCTACTAGGCAGAACCCGTATATAATTCCTAGCTTGCCGAGAAAACCATAACCCTTACAATATAACTCATACATCACCCAAATCGCATTACTACAATTTCCATCTCTATCAATAATTGAGTTTAAGTACCCTTTTATGCGATCAGCTTCAAATTTATAAAAATGGACGTATTGCGCAAAACTATCATAAAAACGGTAATAAAAATTATCTTCAGAACTATAATTAAATGAAATCAGTTCAAGATACAAATCAGGGTTGCTAGACTCTAATACATCATCTTCATATAACCATTGCTCAAATGATTGTACGCTCATTTTTTTTATTAACACTTGATGAATATTTTGTTCAACTATAGACGGAATCATATGAACACCTTGTTCGCTCCCAAAGTAAATCCTATTTAAACGCCACAATAGAGACGAAGTTCAAAAACTGAAACCACGTCAGATGACGCGCAAACCCAACATTACTCAACCGTGCATGATGCTCATCTAACGTGTCAGTAATGAGGACATTTTCCAATGCATTACGCTTACCGCTAATCTCCATCTCGGTGTAACCATTGGCACGTTTAAAGTCGTAATAACGCTCTACCAACCACGCATCATATTGCTCATCAAACGCATGGGTTTTTTCAGTCAGTACCAATATGCCGCCTTCGCTCAATGCCGCATAAATCTTCTCTAATACTGCGACCCTATCAGCAGCTGGCAAAAACTGTAGCGTCAAGTTCAAAATCACCATATCGCACGGCTCAAGCTCAATATCGCGGATATCTGCTGTGATCACTTCGATGTCATGCTCAGGATAATTTTCACTCAGTAGCGTGGTCGCCTCTGTCGTCATCGCTGGTGAGATATCAATTGCTTTAATCTGCAAGTCTTGTGGGTCGAACTCACCAGCTAGCGTCATGCTGGCTGCACCCAATGAACAGCCCAAGTCATAAACACGACTAACACGCTGACCACTATCGCTCTGCTGGCGATACTTGCAATGACGACGGGCGAATATAGGTAGCATCGCCAATACCTGACCATAACCAGGTACACTGCGGCGAATCATGTCAGGGAAACAAGCCACCACCTGCTCATCAAACGAAAAGCGTGCGGCCTTATCCAGTGGCGTGGTAAACGGTTTATCAAATAGGGTGTCATGTTTGATAGCAGGCTGAGATTGGCTCATGGGACGACTCGTTTTTAGAATAGAACTGAAAGTAAGAATTACTTGGTGAATTTTGCTTGGTAGTTTCGCTTGTCATTATCAGTTGATAAAGAAGTAAGATAGCAAAAGCCCATTATAACATTACTGTTTGTTACTTATCGCCTTTGGCTTGCCTGCTAAGCTGAATAAATAGTGCCAAAGGTAATGAGGCGTTTGAAAGAAGCATTGAAAAACGAGAGCATCACTACCAAATATAGCGCTTAACCCATATTTATAATAATAGGAAAAAATTATGCAAACGATCGTATTAGGTGGCGGCTGCTTCTGGTGCACCGAATCTGTATTTTTATCGGTAAAAGGTGTGCAATCTGTCGTCTCAGGCTACATGGGCGGCGATGCTGTCTCTGCTAACTATGAAGCTGTCTGTAGTGGAACGACTGGCCATGTCGAAGTCATCAAAGTCGAATTTGATGAGTCTATCGTCCCGTTAGAAGTAATACTCGATGTCTTCTTTGCCACGCATGATCCCACCACGATAGATCGTCAAGGCAATGACGTTGGTAGTCAGTATCGCAGCGTGGTCTTTTACACCGAAGACAGTCAAAAACCGACTGTTGACCGTACCATCAATAAGTTACGCGATATGGGTGTCAATGTAGTGACGGAAGTACATCCTGCCGTTGAGTTCTACCAAGCAGAAGACTCACATCAAGATTTCTTCAACAGAAATCCAGGACAGGCTTATTGCAACTTTGCGATACCGCCAAAGCTTGCCAAACTGCGTAAAGAATTTAGCAAATATATGGTTAGTTAAATGAGGGTTCGCTAAATTGAATAAGACATTATTTATTCAAAGTTTTTCTTAGCCTAATGTTAGATACCAGCCAAACACTTATACTATAGGTGTTTGGCTTTTTATTAGTTATTCCTTTGATATATCAGATCAATATTAGAACCTTATATATACAAACTTGCAAATAGAGGATCACAGCATGAACCCTGAGTTTTGGCAAAAACGTTGGCAAGAAGGTCGCATTGGTTTTAATCAATCAGCTGTTAATCCATTATTAACTGAGTATATTGATCACTTAGATTTAGCAGCGGGTAGCCGCGTCTTCGTTCCGCTTTGTGGCAAATCTATCGATATGGTTTGGCTAGCGACGCAAGGCTATGACGTGGTGGGCGTTGAGTTAGTCGAAACAGCCGTACAAGCATTTTTTGCTGAGCAAAACATTGAACCTACCGTCTATCAACAGGCAGACAATTCAACGATGAAATACTATCAAGGCCAGTGGTCGGGACAAACCATCACTTTATGGGTCGCTGATATCTTTGCACTGACCGCTAAAGATATTGGCTCTATTGATGCAGTATATGATAAAGCGGCATTAATCGCCCTGCCAGCCGATATGCGTGTGAGATATAGTGAGCAAGTGCGGAAACTTAGTAGCGATACCAATAAAGTTGATGGTGCTAACAATGAAATAACACCGCAGCTTTTACTCACGCTAAATTACGATCAGCGTAAAAAGAATGGACCACCCTTCTCTATTAATGCCGACCAGCTAGAGCAGTATTATAGCGATCACTACCAAATCAGTGAGCTAGCGTGTGAGCCTTCTTCTATAGGTTCTGCACCTGATATCACCGTCACAGAACAGGTTTGGCTATTGAGCAGTAAATAAAAAAAACCATATAACCTTTAATACACTGCTAAATCGCAACGGAGAAATTCAATGAAAATGATAGTCGGTCTAATGAGTGTAATTGCTATTCTGCTAGTTGCTTTGGCAGGCCCAATGTACAAGTTTGGCGTTGTAGAATTAGGCACTGCGTTTACAGGGTTTAAATTTGGGTTATTTGCTGGTATCGCAGCATTGGTATTGTTAGCTATTCAGCTATTATTTAAACGAAATACAGCCAGTATTGGGAGCGCATTAGCCTCATCCGTACTTGCTGTCACTGCAATCGCTGTCCCGCTTAGCATGATGAATACGGCCAAAAATGTACCGCCTATTCACGATATTTCTACCGATTTGGTGAATCCGCCTGAGTTTGTCATGATTGCGCCACTGCGTGCAGATGCACCGAATCCCGTAGCGTACGCAGGTGCAGAAGTGGCTGAACAACAACGTACTGCCTACCCTGACTTGCAGACATTGACCTATGCTCAGTCAAAGCCTGAATTGGTTAAGGCATCCAAACAAGCCATTGAGAATTTAGGATGGGAGCTAGTCAATACTGATGCAGACAAAGGCATCGTTGAAGCGACAGAGACGACTGCTTGGTTTGGCTTTAAAGATGATGTGATCATTCGTGTGGCTGACAACGATAGCAAGCGCTGGGTTGATATTCGCAGTAAGTCACGAGTTGGACAGAGCGATTTGGGCAAAAATGCGGCGCGTATTCATAGCTTTATAGAAGAACTAGATAGTGTGCTAGCCAAATAAACAGTTTCTACCTTCTAAGGAATAGTCCTCGAGTTGAAATACTGTCTGACGCTTTGCATTTTCAGCTCTATGAAATCCTCTTCTAATCTCACGGCAGCGTCAATTTATCGTAACCATTTATAACCTTGGTACTGCGACAGCTTTTCTTTACTGTTTAGATTGGTTACTCTACGTTAATATCATTTTTTGCCTTTCGATAACTATTTTAACGTTTATAGGATATTTTCATGCGTTTGACTCCTTTTTCTACTTTGTCGCTGCTTAGTGTGGCTGTCGGCATTAGCCTTGCTACCACTGCTCAAGCTGCTCAGCCGCCAGCACCTGATTTATCCAATAGTGAGTTTCAACAGTGCTTAGACAATCTAAAAAACTCTAGCAAATTTAGCGGTGTTGATAGCTATACTTTTAATAACTATCGCCCAAGCCAGCCTGATCCTAGTGTCATTCAGTCACTCAACTACCAGCCAGAGTTTCAAAAAGACGTCTGGGACTACTTATCAGCATTGGTAGACAAAGAGCGTGTCGAGGACGGTATCCGAGCCAAGCGTCAATGGGGCTCGACGCTACGTCAAATCGAATCGCGTTATGGCGTAAAAGCTGAGCATGTGCTCGGTGTTTGGGGCGTAGAATCTAACTTTGGTCAAACGTTAGGTAAAAAGCCATTATTTGAGTCTTTGGCGACCTTATCTTGTTTTGATCGTCGTCAGAGCTACTTTCAAGGTGAGTACGCCAATGCGCTAAAAATCGTGCAAAATGGCGATATCGCACCTAATGATATGACAGGCTCATGGGCAGGTGCCTTTGGACAGACGCAGTTTATGCCGAGTACTTTCTTAGAGTTGGCCGTGGATTTCGATGGTGATGGACGTCGTGATTTGGTCAATAGCGTACCTGATGCACTCGCTTCTACCGCGAACTTCTTAGACAATCGTGGCTATCGTACTGGCGAGCCTTGGGGCTATGAAGTCAAACTACCTGATGGGTTCTGGGCTGCTTCTAATCGCAAAGACAAAAAGTCGATAAGCCACTGGCGCGACCAAGGCCTGACATTGGCTAATGGCAGTCCGCTACCGTATGAATTGAGCAGTGCAGGCCTGTTATTACCAGCTGGGATGGAAGGCCCTGCTTTCTTAGTGGGTAAAAACTTCGACACTTTCTACTCTTATAATGCCTCAGAAAACTACGCACTGGCTATCGCACACTTATCAGATCTAATCACTCGCGAAGACAGCAGCAAAACAGACTTTATCACTGCGTGGCCGACAGATGATCCTGGTATCAGCCGCCAGCAGGCCAAAGACATTCAGCAAGCGTTGTTAAACGCAGGTTATGATATCGGCGGTGTAGATGGCATCATCGGAGACAATACTCGTACCGCTATCCAACAATACCAGACTAGTCGCGGTATTTTCCCAGCTGACGGACGCGCAGGTCAAAAATTCTATCGTGCCATCGTTGGTAATGCAGCGCCGAGTCAAACTCAATACGGCCAGCCTGCAAACAGCAAACCTCTGAATCCTACATCGGCCGATCGCATGGGGCAATTGATTCAGCAGCAAACGACTGCTCCTAGTAGCTACTCATCTCAACCATCAGTGAGCTCATCAAATTCTGGCAATACACGTTATCGCCGCGTTACTGATGCCGATGGCACTATCAAGCTTGTTCGTATAGACCAAGGTTCATAGTAGCAAGATAGGTGATGCTATTTATACGCATCAAAAAAGCCACGCTAACGATAGCGTGGCTTTCTTATTTATATATAGTTATTAATAGAACTTATCTCATTTTCTTAAAATATGGGTCTAGACAATAGGTGGTGGCTTAGGCTGACCATTGTCACCATTCCAGTTTTCACGAGCTTTATCATCTAAATCGGCAGCCGTTTTTGGCTCCCACTTACCATTTTCTTTCCAAGTCGCATCGCCCCAATCTTCATCTTCGGCTTTACTGTCTAAATCTTTGTAGGCCTTGCTAGGATCTATACCGCGACGTTTCATATCTGCTACTTGCTCTTCTAACGTATGAAACTGATCAGCATCATGCATAGACTTTTCTAGACCATCAATCTCTCTTTTTAACTCGTCATTTTTAGCATTGCTCATCGTACGCTCTCCCTAATTATTAATATTATAGTTGTCATTCTCAAACAGCTAACGTTGTTAGCATAGTTAACTGACTGACTTCATTATTACGGGTCTGAGGAAGATTCACAAGCATTGCACGTATGCTTTGTATTACAAAACGTAGTCGTGATGCCACAGTGGACGTTTTAGATAATTATTGTTGAGCACGCTAGCAAATAATTACTAGTCCTTTTTGTTTGTACTTGCGGTATGATTTTACAGTAGGTTTTTTGCATAGAAGGTAAGTTTCCAAAGCTCCTGTGAGACCCGCGTACCATAAGTCATCAGTTGTATCCAGTTTGCACCGACTAGCTTACGTTGCAAATTATTGATATCAGCTTGAGAGATTTGGCAACGTGAGACAGCATGAACGTTTGGCATCTCTTTTTTGATGTCTACTTCCGCTTTAGCAGTGATCAAACGATTGATAGCATTTTGCAAGCCATAACTTGAAAAAGTAGACGGTATTCTCATCAGGGTCATAAGTATCTCGTGCCACGAGAGTGTTAGTGAACGGGTCACGTCCGTTAGATTGCCACCCTCATAAGCTTGAGCACTATATTGAATCTCAAAAAACTCCGTTAACTCAATTGGCTCGCTAACCTTATCCGAGATAAAGTCTTCGTCATCAGGACTGTTTCTCTCTACCTCGGTAGTACTAGGTAATACATCGACGGTCTTCTCATGAATAACCTTTTTACTAGTCGTATTCTCTTCGTCATTCGCTCTGACCCAGCCACCTACCATTTTATTATTGGCGATTGCATTATAATGAGCCTGTACTAGCAATGGCTCAATATCTTCTTCCGTATCATAGTAATGTAGCTGATTATCTTGCTTGGTCACTAACTTAATAAACTCTTGAAGTTGTCGGCTGATAACAGCGTCTGGAGAGTGGTTTTTGACCAGAACAATTAGCGGCTTAAGCTTTGCTTTGGCATTTAGATAACTTAAGTGCATTTGGCTAACGCCGTTTTTTTGCACAGTTCCGTAGCTGTCGCCAACGATCATGACTGCGTAATCACAAGAGTCAATGCACTGGCGGCCATAAAAAGAGGCTTTGGATAATTTGCTAGAAACATCATAGGTCAGAAATGCGCGGGCCTGAAAAAATATCGCTAAGCTGTCTAGAACCAACAACTGGTCGTTGTCAGCGCATATAATATGAATATGATAGCGACGATTCGGCACAATTACCTCTAAGCGTAGGTCGTGACATAAAAAGGATAGGGTGTGAGATAGAACACAAAAATCTTGTCTTGCTCAGCCTAGCATACTCTTAGCTTGAAAAGATGCACTCAATTTATTTTAACTGAGTCAGCGTTGCATACAGCGTATTGATATCACTAACCTTGATAATAACTAGTGAGAGTAATATTGCAATGCCATTTCTGTACCGAGTAAGCGCTCAACTAAAGCGCATAGTCTATCACTATATTTAGTGGCGTGAAAAGTTAATGGCGGTCTAGTAATGGTATTTTTATTACTGGTTTTTTGTGACAGATTTTCTCGTTTTTCACTCATCAATGATGCAGACAAGTTGTTTGCAATCAATAGCTGTCTAACCCGTTCAGCAATCGCTTGACCAGAATCAATGACTTGTATTGATAGCTGCTGCTGTGCAATCTCATCCAATAAGAATGTCTTAAAAAATGGGTAATGCGTACATCCCAACACTAACTGATCGATACCTTCATTAGCAAATACTCGTACCTGTTGACGTAATCTTTCGGCTGTCTCGTCTTGTTCTGACATACCTGCTTCTACCCAAGGAACCAGTTGCGGATCAAAATACTTAGTGACTACTGTTTTATTAGGTTGAGCAAAATTGATAATAACATCATTTAACAAGGTGCCATTCAAAGTTGCTTTGGTTGCTAGCACCGCTACATGACCACTCTTACTCGCCAATACCGCAGGCTTTAATGCAGGGACAAGACCTACAATAGGTATATGTGGATAGCAGCGTCGGGCAGTATCTAGCGCATATGCTGAGGCACTGTTGCAAGCAATAACTATTAGCTTACAGCCTTGCTTATGTAACCATTCTACGGCTTTTAGCGTTAGCGTTTCAATATCTTCGCTGTCGCGATTGCCATAAGGTACATTTAGCGTATCGGCGTAATATACATAACGCTCAGTAGGCAGCTGCTGTGCTAAATGCAAATAAACAGACAAACCGCCAACACCAGAATCAAACACGCCAATGGGCGCGCTACGTTTTTTATCGCTTACAACTGTGTTACTAGCATGTTTATTGACATCTACTAGATCAATAGCTTTGGGACTTTGGTCAACAGATATATCGACACACGGTCTGAGCTTTCCGACTGTCTGGTTTTTGATATCCATCTTTATGCTAATGCCATTATCATATTATTCATCAATCTCATTACCCAGTTAAATGCGCTATATGTATATTGCGTGTGTGGCGTTACTCTACGTCAGCTATCTATCAACTACCTTTATACGATAGGAATTTTTCAGACCAATAGAATCAGGCGACATTATAAAATTATAGCACTCATCGGCATACAGCAATTAAGAGATAAACATAATACCTAATCAGTAGGCATCGATAATGAATAAGACTGACCACCACTCTGTAGCGTTAATATCGTCTTACCATTGTCTTCTGATAATGCTCCAATTTCAGTCAGGTGATAAAAAGTATTGCGGCCAATAAGTGCAGTCAAGCCATTTCTAACCATCATGTAAGGGCGTACCTGTTCTGTAGACGCTAATTCCTGAGAATCTGCAACATCGTCAGCGGTACTCACTTGATTCGCTTGATCGCTTTCACTAAAGTCACTGTTATTAAAGTCGCTTTCACTAAAGTCGCTTTCATTAGAATCGCTTTCATTAGAATCGCTCTTATTAGAATTATACGCCTTTAATACGATCGGATGTTCATCGTCTAAGCGAACCACATCTCCTGTCGTCGTTGTAAACTCCAACCAACTCATATCATCTTCATGGACAATACCAACATCATTGATAAGCAGTGGTGCATCTTCTACTTGGATACGGATTTTCTGTACAGGGGTCTTGAGGAAGTACTCAGTAATGCCATTATTTTCTTCTTTCCATAGTATTGTGGCAAACAAGCTGACCAATGACTCACGGGTCATTTGCCCGCCTTCATGCCACCACTCCCCGTTTGCTTTGATAGTCAAATCCATATCAGCAATATCTTCAGGATGCCATTTTTCAAGCGGTGGTATCGCACGTCCTTCGCGAGTCCCTTTTGCAGACTTAATATACTGGCTTAGCGCATCCAAATTATCTAAGTTATTTAGGCTAGAAGGCTTGCTGTTTGGGACTTCTGCTATTTTCTCACGGCTTTCTTTATTGCCATTATTATCGTCATTCATTATTAATCCCTTTATTTAGTATTCAAAGTTTGGCTTATCTATTATTACTATAAATTTTTGTTTCAGGTATGATGAAACTTTATCGTTATAACAACCTCATTTTCTTAGCATTACCTTAGCATCGATACTCATAAATGCGTATCGTGTTTGTAGGACTTTTCTTTTATAATGAGTAACGATTTTTTATTGAAATGGTCAAGTGGGTGTTGTATTGATGACACATCTTGCGTTATGTGTTGATATCCTTAGATAAATTGGTATTAACCATGACGGGTCAATTGATGCCGCAAAGACAGTTTTATCGGGCAGCCATATGTCTGAGTGACGTTAGCGCCGCAAGTCTATTATTCAGTTGTTAAGCTAATGATGCCCTGAGATAAGCCACTAAAAGTTTAGGAGTAGGTATGCAAGAGCAAGACAATCAAACGCCAGTTATTGATGGTAATACTGTGAATGCTGACGCACCAGTAGCGACAGAGACCGCAACGCTAGATAAAGCAGAACCAGTCGTAGCGCCAGTTGCCGCGGAACCTGAAGTCGAACGCGAATCAATGGAGTTCGATGTCATCATCGTTGGTGGTGGACCTGCAGGTCTGTCTGCTGCCATCCGTTTGCGCCAGCTCGCTATTGAAGCTGGTAATGATGAGTTTATGGTTTGTGTGGTCGAAAAAGGCTCTGAGTTTGGTGCCCATACGTTGTCTGGTGCAGTCATCGAGCCACGCGCTCTAAATGAACTAATCCCTGACTGGAAAGAAAAAGGCGCACCGCTTAACGTGCCAGCGACAGAAGATCGTTTCTATTATTTAAACTCTGCCACACGCTCAACTAAAGTGCCTGACTCTTTGATTCCAGGTCCGATGCACAACGATGGCAACTATATTGTCTCGCTAGGTAATGTCGTTCGTTGGTTGGCCGTACAGGCAGAAGAGCTTGAAGTCATGATGTTCCCAGGCTTCCCTGCCGATGACATCTTATACAACGACGACGGTTCGGTCAGAGGTGTATTAACGGGTGATATGGGTGTGGCCGCCAATGGTGAAGCCAAGCCGAGCTTTGAGCCTGGTTATGAGCTTCTTGCCAAATACACTATTTTTGCCGAAGGTAGCCGTGGTCATTTAGGCAAACGCTTAATCAGCCGTTTTGATCTAGATAAAGATTCGGATCCTCAGCATTATGGTATCGGTCTAAAAGAGCTATGGGAAGTTGAGCCTGAAAAGCATGAGCAAGGCGTTGTCATGCATGGTCTTGGCTGGCCATTGACTGAAACTGGCTCTACTGGTGGCTGGTGGTTATACTTTGATGAAAACAACCAAGTAAGCTTTGGTCTTGTGGCGGATTTGTCTTACCACAACCCTTATATGTCTCCATTTGATGAAATGCAGCGCTTGAAAACGCACCCTGTTATCAAAAATGTTTTAGAAGGCGGTAAGCGTATTTCTTATGGCGCCCGTGCGTTGACCAAAGGTGGTCTAAACTCACTACCGAAGTTCACCTTCCCAGGTGGCGTGTTGGTAGGTGATGATGCTGGTTTCTTAAACCCAGCAAAAATCAAAGGCACGCATACCTCGATGAAGTCAGGCATGCTCGCCGCCGAAGCTATTTTTGAGGCGCTGCAAGCTGAACGTCAGCATGATGAAGTGGTTGCTTATAGCACAATGTACAAAGAGTCATGGTTGTATCAAGATAACTATGAGTCGCGCAACTTCTCACCGGCGATTCACCGTATGGGTCTGTTCATGGGCGGCGCTTTCACCTTTATCGAGCACAACTTGTTAAAAGGTAAAATGCCGTTCACTTTACATGACAATACCCCAGATTACGATCAGTTGGAGCGTGCTAATCATGCTTATCAACCAACTTATCTTAAGCCTGATGGTAAGTTGGTATTTGATAAATTGTCGTCGGTATTTATCTCTAATACCAACCATGCAGAAGATCAGCCAACGCATCTAAAACTTACTGATCCGACTGTACCTATTTCAATCAACTTACCGTTGTATGCTGAGCCTGCACGTTTATACTGCCCAGCCGGTGTGTACGAAGTGGTCAAAGACGCTGAGGGCGCTAAGTTTGTCATCAATGCACAGAACTGCGTGCATTGTAAGACCTGTGATATCAAAGACCCTTCACAGAACATCACTTGGGTAACGCCAGAAGGTGGCGGTGGTCCTAACTATCCAAACATGTAAATCAGGATAATTCTGGTTTGAGCTGGTACAGTTAATATCATTAAAACTGTACTTCAATAAAAACCGCCCTTCTCTTTATAAGAGTCGGGCGGTTTTTTAGTGCTGAGAACAAGCTATGTTTACCAATCAATACTGCTTAGTCTGTCCAAGCATCACGGTTGGCTTCATTTCTGAGTTTTACAAAGTTATCAGGATCAAACTTTATCTGATCGCCTGTTTTACCCTCTTTTACCTGACGCTCATAGTCACGTAGTATTCTTAGCGCTACAGGAGACAACAGCAAGATAGCCACTAAGTTGACTAAGGCCATCAGACCCATAGACAAGTCAGCGAAGTTCCATATAGCAGGTAAACTAGCAACAGAGCCGATAAATACCATACCTAACACTAGGAAGCGGAAAACCATAATCATTACTTTGGCATTTTTGGCACCAGAGATAAATTCAAGATTTGACTCACCGTAGCTATAGTTGGCGATGATAGACGTAAATGAGAAGAAGAAAATCGCAATCGCCACGAACACCACGCCTAGGTCCCCCACATACTGTGATAAGGCTAACTGAGTTAACTGAATACCTTCTTGCTCGACATTAGGGTCGACCACGCCAGACAAGATAATAATTGATGCCGTTGCGGTACAAATGATAAGAGTATCCATAAATACGCCTAGCATCTGCATAAAACCTTGTACTGCTGGGTGATCAGGATGACTCTTTGCCGTTGCTGCAGCATTCGGTGCTGAACCCATACCTGCTTCGTTAGAGAACAAGCCGCGTTTGATACCGTTAATCATCGCCTGTGCAATACCATAACCGATGACACCGCCTGCCGCCTGCTCAAAGCCAAATGCTGATTTTACAATCAACGCGATCGCTGCTGGGAATTGACTAAAGTTAGTCACGATAATGAATAGTGCTAGTAAGATGTACAAGATAGCCATCACTGGTACGATTTTACCCGCGATACGAGCTACTGAACGCAAACCACCGAATACCACTGGCGCTACCAGTACAACTAATACCAAACCTGTCATCCACGTTGGCACACCAAAGGCTTCATTGGTCGCTTGAGCGATGGTGTTGGATTGTACGCCATTGAACGCCAAACCAAAGGCCACTAACAAACATAATGAGAAAAACACGGCAAGCCAGCGTTTGCCTAGACCTTTTTCGATGTAATAAGCAGGGCCACCGCGGTACACATTATCGTTGTGCGGTACTTTGTAGGCCTGTGCTAAGGTTGACTCGATAAAGCTGGTCGACATACCGACAAGTGCCGTCATCCACATCCAAAATACAGCACCTGGGCCACCCAAATAGATTGCGATTGCCACACCTGCCAAGTTACCAGTACCAACACGCGCAGCCAGCGACGTCATCAATGCTTCAAATGAGCTAATACCACCATCTTTGCGTCCTTGGTTGGACACGCGTAGCAACTTCCACATATGACCAAAATGACGAAACTGAATAAAACGTGTCACGATGGTGAAGTAGAGACCTGCACCAATTAGTAAGAACATCAGTAATCCATACCAAGGGTTGCTAGCAATCAGCCAGTCATTGTTACCCCAGATAATACCGACACCATAATTTACGATGTTATTAAACCAACCTATTATCCCTTCGTTCATATGGGCTCCTTATTCATTCTTTATATGTGTTACTTAAATTCCATATCGATATCATATTTTGATGGCGATGGACTATATAAGTTCTTTGCACAAAATACCTGATACCGAAAAGACACGTGCATGATATAGATATTGAGCGACATGCGACCATCACGTTTGCTTATCGACTTCATATAATTATTTTTAAAATAAATAATGCTTATGTTTCATCTTATATAGAATAGATTAAGTGATAATTTAAACGCACAAATTACACGATTGCCGTACCGTTTCCGTAACGTCGGGTTTTTCAATGAAGGCTAAGCAAACTAATTTTTAGTAATTTAATTATTATTCATGCGCAGTAATTTGCAATTATCTATATTAAACCGTGCTAATATGAATTCCATATCTGTTTAGACTGTTTTACGGTTATCAAAGCTACTAAGCAGTACAATAGGTTAACGTGTTAAAAAGATTAAAACTCTTGTCAGGAAGACGAGATTGTTAAAAAGACACTGGATAGTCCCCCCTTCTGTCTTCCTCAAGAAATGTTATTTTTGCCATTCGATGGTTTAAGTCAATGCGATGCTTAAATAGTTAACTACTTTTATTTGAAGTAAAGAACTACCGAGCATTCAACGTACTATCACGCATCATCGTTTTCACTATATAAAGCAGTACCTGATTATTTTTTATCCTTTTTATGGTAAGAAATAATCGCAGTTCTTTTTATATTGTTGGTATTTTTTAGGGAAGACAAAAGGAGTTGTCCTATGAAAGATCATAACGATCCATCCGGTTATTGGCGTGCCAATGTCCGTCTCATCTTAGGTAGCCTAGTAGTTTGGGCACTATGTTCTTATGGTTTTGCTATTTTATTGCGTCCTCTTTTAGCCGGCATCAAAGTCGGCGGCACTGACTTGGGCTTTTGGTTTGCTCAGCAAGGCTCTATAGGGGTGTTTATCATTTTAATTTTCTTCTACGCATGGCGTATGAATAAGTTAGATAAACAATATGGCGTAGATGAGGAATAGACCATGAGTCAGTATTTAGTTAATATTATTTTCGTAGGCCTATCTTTCGCTCTGTATTTTGGTATTGCGATTTGGGCTCGGGCTGGGACAACCAGTGAATTTTATGTGGCGGGCGGCGGTGTACATCCAGTAGTTAACGGTATGGCGACAGCTGCTGACTGGATGAGTGCAGCATCTTTTATTTCTATGGCAGGTTTGCTTGCTGCTGGCGGTTATGGCGCATCAACCTATTTGATGGGTTGGACAGGTGGTTATGTACTACTAGCCATGCTACTGGCGCCTTACTTACGTAAATTCGGCAAATTCACGGTGCCTGATTTTATTGGAGATCGCTTTTATTCAAAAACGGCTGCAATGATTGCCGTGGTTTGTTTGATTATTGCCTCTACCACATACGTTATCGGTCAGATGACAGGTGCTGGTGTCGCATTTTCACGCTTCTTAGAAGTAGATAACAACACAGGTCTTATTATTGCGGCGGTTGTTGTATTCTTTTATGCAGTTCTTGGCGGTATGAAAGGGATTACCTACACGCAGGTTGCGCAGTATGTGGTTCTAATGATTGCTTATACCATTCCTGCTGTCTTTATCTCACTTGAATTAACCGGCAATCCAATTCCAGGTTTGGGCTTATTTTCAAACCATATCGAATCTGGCGTCCCTATCTTAACCAAGCTTGATCAAGTCGTGACCGATTTGGGATTCACAGCATATACAGCTGACGTACCTAACAAGCTAAACATGGTGCTGTTCACCTTATCACTCATGATTGGTACCGCTGGTCTACCTCACGTTATTATTCGCTTTTTCACCGTTCCTAAGGTTGCCGATGCACGTTGGACCGCTGGTTGGACATTAGTATTTATCTCATTATTGTACTTTACAGCACCTGCTGTTGGCGCAATGGCACGTCTAAACCTTATCGATACTATCTATCCACAAGGTGTTGCAGAGCCTGCTATCGACTATGACCAACGTCCAGACTGGATGAGGACTTGGGAAGATACTGGCCTGATCAAATATACTGACCTTAATAACGATGGTCGTATCCAGATGTACAACGATAGTGGACTGGGCGCTGCAGAAGTTGCTCTAACCAATGCACAGACTGAAGGCGGTGATGTAGGCGCTGCAACAACTGCGGTTGAGACAGCACGTGCTGCACATGACCTAGAACTTGATGGTCGCTTCGCAGACGCAGGCTGGGCTGGTAACGAGCTCGACGTCAATGCTGATATCTTGGTATTGGCCAATCCAGAGATTGCACAACTGCCATCTTGGGTAATTGGTTTGATCGCCGCAGGTGGTCTAGCCGCTGCACTATCAACTGCTGCTGGCTTATTGCTCGCTATCTCGTCAGCAATTAGTCATGATTTAATCAAACGAAACCTCAATCCAAACATTACTGACAAAGGAGAGCTCAAGGTCGCACGTATTACGATGGGTATTGCGATTGTAGTTGCTACTTACTTAGGTATGAATCCACCAGGGTTTGCAGCACAGGTAGTTGCATTGGCATTTGGTATCGCTGGTGCGTCCCTCTTCCCTGCACTAATGATGGGTATTTTCTCAAAACGTATCAACAACCTTGGCGCTATCGCTGGTATGTTGACAGGTTTGATCAGTATCTTGGTTTACATTTTCGTCTTCAAAGGTTGGTTCTTCATCAGCGGTACTGCCAACTTCCCTGATACAGCGGAGTACTGGCTATTTGGTATCTCACCACTGTCATTCGGTGTGATTGGTGCACTGCTTAACTTTATCGTTGCATTCATCGTTTCTTATGCGACCAAAGCGCCACCGCTACACATTCAAGAGTTGGTTGAAAGCGTTCGCTCACCACGCGGTGCAGGCGGTGCGGTCGACCATTAATCTGACGAATGATGATATGTCTTCTGTTACTATATATCACTCACTGGCAGCCACTGCTGGTGAGTGATTTTTTATCTAACACTTATTAAAATAATAGTTAGACTATAGTTTTGCTTTGTCCAATTGAACATACCTGAATAAAAGTGCCTAGCGCATTAAGGAATATTTTATGCTTTTTGAGTTTATCGCTACCATAGCTGCCGCATTTGGCATGGCTGGATTGGCACTGATCATAACTCACCTCTGTAAACTGTCAGGTAAGCGCGCGCCAAAGTGGCTGATTCCCTTATTTGCTGCGATTGGTATTTTTGGGTTTCAGGTACATCAAGAATATAACTGGTACGGTCAGCAAGTCCGTCAGCTGCCGGATGGTGTTGAGGTCATAAAAACTGCAGAAAGTACAGAATGGTTTCGCCCGTGGTCTTATATTAAACCGCAAGTCTTACGCTTTATTGCTGCAGATACGGGCAATGCTAGCATGCATGCAGACAATCCAGACATGCACTTAGTTAATTTATATTTGTTTGAAAGACGCAGAAGCGTGCAAAAGATTTTACAGGTAATAGACTGTACTACACCTGCACGAGCGGACTATGTGATACCAGAAAAAGGTAGCACGCTCACGGTGGATGAACATGTTAAACAGACTACTGCATGGCGAGAGCTGACTACAGATGATCCTTTATTTATCAAAATCTGTACTGATACAAGCGTCTAATACAGTAACACTTGATATGATAATTCTGGTTCATTAAATACTGATATCCAGTTGCGTTTAATAGCGTTGAGAAGCGGCTGAATAAGTATGCTTTGAATTGGCTCCTAGCAATAGCCCAGCACACAAACCACCAAAATGTGCCGCAAACGAGATACCTTGTTGCGGCATCAATCCTTGCTTAATGGTCAACCAATAGCCAGTTCCCATGACAATACAAGCTATCAGATAACCCCAGCGCCGCGCAAATATAGCCCCACCTATCATATAACCTAACATTGCAAAACAAAGTCCTGATGCGCCGATATGGATAGAAGATGGCGACCCGATAACCCAAGTAACCAGTCCTGAGGCAACCACTAGCTTAATTACCGTGCGATAAGCATTCTTCTCAAACAGTCCAAACAAAAACAAAATCTGTAATAGCGTCACCGTATTGCCAGTCAAATGCGACAAATTGCCATGCATGGTCCATGAAGCAAACACCCCTATCATACTACCCACATCTAAAGCACGCGGTACAATACCAAAGATATTCCACATACCAAATAAGGCCACTTCATTTAGAAAAAACATGCCCCACATCGGTATAAGTACAAAAGCATATAGTCCGATGACCTGCTTTATTCGTACGACAATTAAGTGAAGCAACTGCTGCCAATTCATATACCATCCTATCCTTATTATCTAAATTTTTTATGCCTATTTAATGATTTACAGCAAATAGTGGGCGTACAGCAGGTTTGAATGATAACAATGAGGCATCCTCATCAGCAGTGAGATAGTTATCACCATGCAATAACGACGTTGAATGATAAGGAACCAAAGCCGTAGGAATAAAGCGACGTGCCGCATCAATGTGCTTGATTGAATCATCAAAGAAGATATGTGGCGCAAATGTTCTGAGTACTGCTGTTTTCTCTAATCCTCCCAAAAAAAACGCCATATCAACATTCACGCCCCACTCTCGTAGTGTCTTGATAGCCCGTAAGTCAGCTGGTGCATTACGCGCCGTCACTAGCGCAATTTTTATTGGCGAGTATTTTAAACTAGCAGGCAGGCGCTCTTGCAGATTTGATAATTTAATCAATAATTCAGCATAAGGGCCTTTTTCAATCGGCAAATCACGCATTTGTACTTCACGATCATGAAAGGCTCGCAGTCCTTTTTGTTTGTATAGCAGTTCACCTGAATCATCAAAAAGCACCGCATCCCCGTCAAAGGCAATGCGCAGCTGCTCAGTATCCAGCTCATAAGTATTCACAGGCGTAGCGTCTAGTATGGCACAGGCACAGATATTGGCATCCGCCACTTGCTGGGCATCGTCGCGATTGGTGGTCAAGAATAGGTCAACGTTAAAGTCTTTGATATAAGGCGCAACAGGGCTACCTGAAACAAAAGCAGAACGAGAGATATTAATATCATGTTCTAGAATTGCATTAAGTACCTGAATACCAGTGTCTGGACTACTTTTTGAGACGATAACGACTTCGACCAATGGTGTTTCAATGTCTGAATCCTGTCCATCGCTATTATCAGAATACTTATTTACGTTTAATAATGCTTTAATTAGCGGATAACCTGCACCAATATTCAAAGGATCATTTTCACGCTCGGTCATGTACTCCCTAAATTCTTTTATAGCACTTGAAGGTCGTTGCTCTAGCAGCTCTAGCAAATAGTTTTCTGACTCAGTCAAATCAAAAAGTGCCGTCGCAGAAATTGCGACGATAAGCGTATTACTAAAATCGACAGCCATGACTATCTCTACTTATAAAGTTATATAGGAAAATGAATGAAAACCAGTTTACTACATTCACAAGCCTTTATAACACTAAGAAAAGTTACCATCACGCAGCATCGTAGATTGTGAGTTTGTAAAATGTTCCTCTCTTAATTCTTAGTCAAAATATCAGACACTAAAAAAGCCACACTGCTTTATTAGCAATATGGCTTCATACAATAACTCTATAAACTATGGTTTAAGTTTCAGTTTATATTCCGCTACCCCAACAGCACAAGTGAGATGGCTGGGAACATCACCAAGATAACCAGACGAATCACATCAGAGACAATGAATGGTGCCACCCCTCGGAACATATCACTCAGCTTAATGTGCGGTGCCATCGCCTTAATCACGAAGATATTCATCCCCATTGGCGGCGTAATCAAACCAAGCTCCACCGTCAATACCG
>NZ_JASDCS010000012.1 GCF_030407815.1 Psychrobacter sp. APC 3281 | reverse complement strand
CGCCATATAAAGTTAGTATAGCAATTTTTAAAACTAAACGTCACTAATCATAATTATTTTTTGGTATAAACGGTCAATATAGAGTATGGAAGGTAGTAAGCATACTAGCTAATGTGAAAACCAATAGTGTTAAACCAATAATAAATAAACTTAAGTTTATTCGATTAAAAATTAAGAGCATATTAAATAAATTAAAAGATTCTTTAATAAAAATTTAGTTTAACTATGCTAAAAAGCATCAACTGAATTACATTTCTGGATATAGTTAATCCTCTATAAAAGAGCTACAGCCTTAACCTCGTTTGAAGTATCACAGTTACATCTGCACTCAGTTGCCTTATATCTCTTTTAAACTGAATCAACTATAGCAAGCATTAAAAAAGCCCTGCAGTTGCAGGGCTTTTTGAACATTACTTAATTATGTATTCCTCAGAACGGAATATCATCATCTACAGGGCCATCTGGCATTGCTGTAGGCTTAGATTGTGCAGGTTTCTGTGCTGGCTGATTGAACTGGTTTTGCTGAGCAGGCGCCTGATTGTTAAAGCTATTCTGACCACCTTGAGCCGCTGGTTGGTTGTAGCCACCTTGATGTGCCATCTGATTATTTGCTTGCTGACCAAAGTTATTCTGGTTGTTTTGGCCACCTTGATTATTATAGCCGCCACTCTGACCTTGGTTTTGACCACCAAAGCTATCTCCACCCTGACCGCCGCCAGTTTGACCATCAAGCATCTGCATTTGTTCAGCACGAATCTCAGTAATGTAACGGTCCTGACCACTTTGGTCTTGGTATTTACGTGTACGCAAACTACCTTCGATGTAGACTTTGCTGCCTTTGCGCAGGTATTGCGCTGCGATTTCACCTAGACGGTTAAAAAGTGCGATACGATGCCACTCTGTCGCTTCTCTTTTTTCGCCGCTTTGTTTGTCTGTCCACTGCTCTGATGTCGCAACCGAGATATTGGTTACGCTACCGCCATTGCTGAATTGGCGTGCCTCAGGATCTGCTCCGAGGTTACCGATGATGATAACTTTATTGACTCCGCGCATGATACCGTCCTTTTACTTATGAATAATTTAATAAACTGTTTTAATCGTTATCTGATAGCATCATTTGATACTATCAATTGTATAATTTTACTTTAACCAATTTTTATCGAAATATCTATAGGCTACCTATGGTGCACGTCAGTCTATGTCGCTTAGATACTCTATCTTGATATACTAGTCGATATTGTAGAGTCCAATAAATAACAGGTAATAGATAAATATGCTGCTATTTTGCCATTTTAAGACGCTGAAGAACACCTTTCACCTTTATCGATATTGCATAGCACCTTATTTATTATCAAATGATTTAGACGTTTTTAATTAACATCAGAAGGCTTGCGATGCATGCTCAACGTCACGCTACCCAGCTCAACGCCAAATTTTTTCATCACTGAGCGATTGAGCATGACATCCTCATTAATAAGATACATCCAATCATCGAACGTTACTTTGTAGGTTTTGTCCTCGACAGGTAACTCTAATAAGTAATTCCAGTGCAACGTATTGCCCACCACTTCTCCAGTAGCCTCACCAATGACATCACCTGCGACACCTTTCCAGCTGCCATCTGTCTGCTCAGTCAGACGCCATATACGCTGCGATTTCGTGCCATCTGCCCACGAGAATTTCTCGTTTAGGACAATGACATCATCTCCCTCATGGGTCGCATCAATGTCGACATAAAAGCGTTTTTTGACCTCACCATTTCGACCTTGGAACATACCCCAACCATCGATTTGACCCAAAAAAAACTCATGCATGTCGAGCGTCGGTGTGGTGTTCTGATACGCCTGAATATTTTGTGTGGCGCAACCAGAAGTTAGTAGCATGGCTGATAAACCAAGACCTGCTGTTAACTTGGTTATTGAGCGATGCGCCTTCTTTTTACCCTCAATGACATTACCAGACAGCATCTTAAATTTACTCATATTAATTCCTTTTAAATAGAGATAAATAGTTAGTTTCTACTGATTGATATTGGTGGTTTATGAGACTGCTGTCTGTGCAATTTTTGCTATTTGGCTTTGTTTCTATATAAAAACATAAGCCTAAAGCTGTTATATATCGTATTAAATATCTAGCGGACTCTGCGCCAAACTCGATAGCTGCTGACGTGAATCGTCCGTCAACTGTGTCTTATCTAACTTTAGATAGGCGACTTGCTCTTTTGCCATGACGACCAGCTCATCAACACCATCTACTGCCAGCATTTGTCGCGACCAGTCTTGGATATTGATATCTTTGGGAATAGTAACGGTAGTGCTCGATAGATAGGGAGGCTGAGAAATGGGAATAATGATAAGTAGTGCGGCACCCATAATAATAGCCAGTATGCCCCACGCCAAAAAATTAGGCTGGCTTAATAACAGACCACCCATTGCCCCGCCTACAAATGCTCCAAAGAACTGACTAGAAGAGTTAAGCCCCATCGCGGTCGCTTTATTGGCGACTGGTGCGCGCTTAGATATCCATGAGGGAATCGTCGCCTCAAGCAAGTTAAAGCCCATAAAGTACAGCAGCAAACCCAATATGATACCAACACCGACCTGACTACCAAGCGCGAGTATTGCTAAAGCGGCAGTCATCAGTGCAATTGCACCCAAAAACACCTGACGCATTTTGCGTTTCTTTTCAGCGATGATAATAAACGGTATCGCGATGGCGAAGCCAATAAACAATAGCGGCAAATACACCATGCCTTGCTGACGTACTGACAAGCCAAGTACGTCACTGAGCTGGTGCGGCAATATCACAAATATCGCAGTCATCGTCAGATGTAGCGCAAAGATACCGATATGTAAGCGGTTAAGATCACCAATCTTGAGGACAGTAGCCAACTGTTGACCGATGGTCTTATTATCCAGATTGTGCTTGAGCACGCGCATAGGCGTCGGTACCACCACCAATAGCAGCATCGCCAATATAGCAAATCCTGAAGTTAGCCAAAACAGTCCAGAGATTCCGAGCGATCCGACTAACAATGGACCAAAAGCAAAGGCGAGCATAATAGAGGTCGCAATCGTCAGACCCATCGTGGCCATCGCTTTGGTACGCATCTCTTCACGAGTCACATCAGCCAGTAACGCCATAAGCACAGCAGAGACCGCGCCACTACCCGCCAGCGCTCGACCAATGATCACTTCGTAAATATCCGTCGCATTTGCTGCAATCATGCCGCCGACAGCGAACAATATCAATCCCAAAAAGATAATAGGCTTACGCGGAAATTTATCAGCAGCCAAACTCATCGGTATCTGAAAAATAGCCTGCCCTAAGCCATAAATACCAACGGCCAAACCAATCAAAAACGGCGTTGCGTGTGCATAATTGTCACCGTAAACAGAAAATACCGGCACAATCATAAACAAGCCAATCATACGTAAGGCAAAGATGCCACCGACTCCGAGAATTGCCCGTTTCTCTACGCTATTCATACTTGCCTCACTGGTTGATCATTGCTGGTTGCTCATTGCTATCTTTCGCGACTAACACTTGCGCCATACCATGATTTATCACTACTGGTTTATCAAGGCATTGGCCTATAAATCAAGCCCCCTAGTATAAGACATTCGCCGTTTGGTTGCCGAAACTTTTGTCTTACTGGTGCAGTAACGTATGCGCCCTTAACCCAAGCCATTCATATTACGAGATTATTTTGTTACCAAGTGCATCAGATGGACAGTCATGCCTTGAATAATGCTGTCACCGTGACAATAAAGTAAAACGTTGTCAGCACAATTAATGGCTAACTCACCATATCTATGTAACGACGAACGCTCCTATAAAATGACATTTTTGGTCAAAACCATAACAAACGATGCCTGTTACTTAACACTGATTTGATTTAGATTTGCTGAGTCCTATAAAAATAATCGTAGAAACGACAAACAATATAGAGCCAAACAATAATAGAAAATGAATAACTAGGCTGGCATAACTTTTACCTTATCAATATATGTACCCTTTATAACGACACTACTTATAACAACACCATAAATTTAGAATTATTCACCTTTTAACCAACCACTTTACTGATCTGTATTTACTTTTTGACTTGAGATATTTCCCAATCCCCTTTTAGCAAATAGGAAACCTGTAACCGATGGCACATGACCATATCGCAATACGCGGCGCACGTACTCATAATTTAAAAAACATCGATTTAGACATTCCACGAGATAAATTCGTGGTAATCACTGGCCTATCTGGCTCTGGTAAATCTTCATTGGCATTTGACACGCTATATGCCGAAGGGCAACGTCGTTATGTCGAAAGCTTATCGGCATACGCTCGTCAGTTCCTCTCGCAAATGGAGAAACCCGACGTCGATAGTATCGAGGGTCTATCCCCTGCGATTGCTATCGAGCAAAAATCAACCAACCATAACCCACGCTCGACCGTCGGTACGATTACCGAGATTTATGACTATCTGCGCCTGCTCTATGCACGTATCGGTACGCCATATTGCCCTGAGCATGGTGAGCCAATGGTCGCGCAGTCGGTCACTGAGATGGTCGATCAGGTCATGGCCTTGCCAGATGACACCAAGATTATGATTTTGGCACCGGTGATTCGTGAGCGTAAAGGTGAGCATACCGTCTTGCTTGAGCAGCTGATTGGTCAAGGCTTTGTCCGTGTGCGCGTCGACGGTGATGTTTACGATACCGATGAGCTACCAACGTTAGATAAAAAGAAAAAACATACCATCGAAGTGGTGGTCGATCGCTTTAAAGTTCGTGATGACTTGGGCAACCGTGTCGCTGAGAGCTTAGAGACGGCGTTACGTTTGGGTCAAGGGCTGGTCACGCTACACTTTATGGATGGTAATCCAAAAGAAGGCGGTGACGAAAACCAAGTGATGTCAGCCAAGCATTCATGCCCTGTCTGTGATCGGGCAGTGCCTGAGCTTGAGCCACGCATGTTCAGTTTTAACAATCCATACGGCGCATGCCCAAGCTGTGATGGTCTTGGTAAACGCCAATATTTCGCCGCTGAAAAACTGATTACTCATCATGAGAAGTCACTTAACCAAGGTGCTATCAATGGCTGGGACAAGCGTCATGCGTACTATTTTGGCTTGCTTAGCACGGTCTGTAAGCATTTCAAAATTGATATGGATGCACCATGGCAAGATCTGTCTAAAGAGCAGCAAGACCTCATCATGCATGGCTCTGGTAAAGAGAAGCTGACCTTTAACTTTACCGATGAGCGCGGCCGCAAGACGAATAAGACTGTACCATTTGAAGGTGTGCTTCCCTACCTAGAGCGTCGTTATGCCAAGACGCAAAGTAACCTTGTCCGTGATGAGTTAGCTAAATATCTGGCAGATACCACTTGTAACGTCTGTGACGGCGCGCGTCTGAATGAAATCTCACGCAATGTCCGTGTTGATGATCAGACCATTGCAGAAATCGTTAAGCTATCTATTGGTGATGCGGCGGACTATTATAAAACGCTAAAGATTGGTGGTCATAAAGGTGAAGTCGCCGAAAAAATCTTTAAAGAGATTAATGAGCGCTTAAACTTCCTCGTCAGCGTTGGTCTGGACTATCTAACACTCGCCCGCTCTGCCGAAACATTATCAGGCGGTGAAGCGCAGCGTATTCGTCTGGCTAGCCAAATCGGTGCTGGTTTGATGGGCGTCATGTATGTACTTGATGAGCCGTCAATCGGTCTGCATCAACGTGATAATGATCGCCTACTAAAAACCCTTACGCGCTTACGTGACTTGGGTAATACGGTACTGGTCGTAGAGCACGATGAAGATGCGATTCGCCAAGCAGATCACGTGATTGATATCGGTATCGGTGCAGGCGTACATGGCGGTCATATTATCGCCCAAGGTACGGTCGATGACATCATGGCAAACAAAGAATCGCTGACTGGGCAATATATGTCTGGTAAGAAGAAAATCGAGATTCCAACTGTGCGTCATAAAGCCAAAACCATCGATGTGGAAGTCAAAGGTAAGGCCAAAGCCAAAAAAGTACCTATGACCATCGAGCTAAAAGGCGCGTCAGGCAATAACTTGCACGATGTAGATTTGACCATTCCTGTTGGTATCATGACTTGTGTGACGGGTGTCTCAGGTTCGGGTAAATCAACCTTGATTAACCGTACCCTTATGCCATTGGCAGCGACTCAGTTAAACAATGCCTCAACGCTGATTGCCGATAAGTTTGAAAGCATCAGCGGTCTTGAGCATTTAGACAAAATGGTCGATATCGATCAAAGCCCAATCGGTCGTACACCGCGCTCAAACCCAGCGACTTATACTGGCGTATTTACCCCTGTGCGTGAGATGTTTGCCCAGACCCAAGAAGCGCGTGCTCGTGGTTACAAGCCTGGTCGCTTTAGTTTCAATGTAAAAGGCGGACGCTGTGAGATGTGCCAAGGTGATGGTCTAATCAAAGTTGAGATGCATTTCTTACCTGATATGTATGTGCCATGTGATACCTGTGAGGGCAAGCGCTACAATCGCGAGACGCTAGAGATTCACTATAAAGGCAAAACTATTGCTGATGTGCTCGATATGACGGTTGAAGATGCCGTTGAGTTCTTCTCAGCGATACCAGCGATCTATCGTCGTCTGCAAGCATTGATGGATGTCGGTCTGAGTTACATTCGTTTGGGTCAGTCTGCCCCAACACTCTCAGGTGGTGAAGCGCAACGTGTCAAACTGGCGCGTGAGCTTGCCAAACGCGATACAGGACAGACGCTGTATATCTTGGATGAGCCAACCACTGGTTTACATTTCCATGATATCGATAAGCTGCTCAATATCCTACATGCCCTACGTGATAAAGGTAATACTATCGTAGTCATTGAGCATAACTTGGATGTTATCAAGACGGCGGACTGGGTGATTGATCTAGGCCCTGAAGGCGGTAAAGGTGGCGGTATGATCATCGCTGAAGGCACGCCTGAGGAAGTGGCTGAAGTCAAAGAATCATACACGGGTATATTCTTAAAACCGATGCTTGAGCAAGGTATGAAAGAAGTCAGCTAATACCGTTAGTCATGATTGATAAAAGGCCACTCTTTATAGGGTGGCCTTTTTTATGGGCTGGTATAAGGCAAAGCACAAACTATAAGCTATAAATGAAAATTGATATATAAACTAAGGCTTAAGTTACTTCACTACGTTACCTTTCTTAATATTTATTAAAGATACTTAAAAGTTAAATGTATTAATATTTAAATGGTTAGATATGACGCGTAGACATATACGATATAGAAACAACTGGTTAATAACGATATAACCCACACAAATTGACATTACTCACTCCTGCATGATCTCTGAAACTCTTAAGGACTCTCCATGAAAAAATTACTATTTATTTTCTTAGCATCTACTGTTGGCGTTAGTGCCTGTGCGTCAGGCGGCACATCAAATGGCGTAAGCGATCACAACCATCAAAGACCTGCGATGTCAGCGGATATGAAGCAAGCCATGGATGACTGTGCTCAACGAGCTGGCGTGAAAATGACTAAAGAAAGTCGTCCAAGTAAAAGTGATATGAAGAAGCTAGAAGCCTGTATGACTGCAAAAGGGTATAAAAAACCTGAAGGACATGGTCAAGGCCGTCCGCAATAACTAATACTTTTTAGATAATCGTTGATAAAAGGCCACTCTTTCGGGAGTGGCCTTTTTGTTGGGTAGAATTTAGAGTTTGGTGTTAATATCATTATCAATTTAAGAACATCTGTAAGGTAACTAGCAATGGCAAATGCAGTAAATATCGATAGTCGAATTTTAGAACTAGTTGATAATAACAATCCTTTTGCTATCGCGCTGACTGGCGAATGGGGTATCGGCAAAACACACTTATGGAAAGAACTTCGTAATAATAATGAAAAAGCATTTTCTGGTAAGAAGTATGCCTATGTTTCTTTGTTTGGTTTGGATTCACTAGCAAATCTTAAATCTGCAATTGCTATAGAAGTGCACAAATCAGTTGGCGCTAATGGGAGTATATGGAAAAAAGACATTCTCAAACCTACTAAAAAGGTTCTATCATCCCTCACAGGTAGCAGTATTGGAACTACTTCTGATGTACGCATAGGACTAAATCTTGGTAATAATATTATTACTAGCGTAGTTTTTTCACATCTTAAAAATACGTTAGTTTGCTTAGATGATATAGAAAGGAGATCAGATAGCTTATCGATGTCAGAAATAATGGGATTGGTGAATTATCTTAAAAATGAGCGTAAGTGCCAAGTTGTCATGATATTACACAGTGATCAATCAGAAGATAAAGACTATTTCAACAAGCATAAAGAAAAGGTGTTTGATGAATTATTAGTTTTAGATGATTCCTTATCCATTATTAAAGATGATATAGTCAAAAACTATGAATTATTTCCTATTTATGAGAAATTTTACAAGGCATTAGAAATTAAGAATTTACGTTTCTATCAACGTGTTCATAAAATGTTTAGTTATATTCTTGAAAATGTAGATCCGAATTTATCACTTGAAAGTAAACGTCAAATACTACAATCCCTTCTAATCATTACACTTGCCCACGACATACCATATAGACTTGATGAAAATATAAGTTTCGATACTTTCGTCAAAATTTTTGATGAAAATAATAGTATACATTCTGATAATTTCCTTATTATTGGGGAAACTCCAGAGGGAAAGAAAGAAGAAGTCGATATTTTAAGAAAAGTACGTGCTGTTCTTCAAGACTTTTATCAAGATTTCTTGATAGCAAATTGGGGTAAGTTAATTATCAATATAATTAAAAACCTCGAACTTGATTCTGAAATAGCTCAAAATTGTATTGAAAAAGATATAATAAATGAAAATATTCTAAGGGATGAAAGACTACACACGCAGGTTATTTATGAGTATCAAAGTTTAAAATTAGAACACAAATTTCCTGAACGTCTTTACTATGTAGCTTGTAGTAGAATAAACCCAGCACAATTAGACAACTTGAGTTTATATTGTGACATTCTTGAAGCATGTAAAAGGAAGGACTTATCTGACAAATTACATGATCACGTTAAAATTTTTATCAAACAGAAAATCAACTCATCACAGTCAAAGCCATCTATAAACGATTGGTATGCATTTAGTATAGAGCCTTATGAACGATTTTATGATTTTGTTCTAGAAGCTCTAGAAAACTATAGTCCAACTAATGCTAATACCAACACTATTTCTTATATTTTTTTGCGATTCTATGATAAAAGAATTGCAAATGACGACGACATACATACTCTTAAACTCGTTGACAAAGTTATTCTAAGAGATATGATTTGGACAGAAATTGATAATGAAAGATATCGTAGACAGTTCATTCATTCTATTTTACTACATCCCGTACTCAATAAGCTTGGGGGGAAAAAAGAAAAAGTAAGACAGTGGATAATAGAGCTTTTGAATGAAAAAATAAGTGTAAGTCCAGAGAGTGAAGCCCCTATCAAAATGTGGTTGAGTAGTACTGATAATTTAACAAAAAACCTGTTCTAGTCATAGTTATTATAGCTTTTGACTAAAATAGTTACCTAGAAAAAAGTCTCTACAGGTATAAAGCCAACTTAAACAAACTCTCTTTCAACATTCATCACCCTTGCATCTACCGTACGTTCTAGCTTTTCCTCAATTTGACTACATTGCGACTCGACTTCACGTTTTGACAGTCCAACGATCACAAACGTCCACTCGCTGGCGTCATGCCGATCGCGCTCACCACTCTCACAAACTGCGACGCTTGGCACATTGCCAAAGCGCGCGTGCAAGCCGCCCATACGGTGGCGTTTTTCTTTTAGCGAGCTACAGCCGGGCAATGAGAACGTCAAAGTCAAAATAGCGATATGCATTTTATGCTCCTTGCGATAGGGGTTTACGCTTTATAATAGTAGCAAATCAGCACTGTGAGTGACGCTATCGTTGATTCAGTTTAAAAGAGATACAAGGCAACCGAGTGTAGAGGTGACTGTGATACTTCAAACGAGGTTAACGCTGTCACTCTTTTATAGAAGATTGACTATATTGTTACCTTGCTATATTCGTATCGCTACCATATCCACTCCCAGACCCTTTATAATAGCGTATCAATACCAACCAACATGCGTATCTCACCCATGACCTCTATCAGCTACGTAAAGCAGCAGCGCATTACCCGACTATGCGTGCGCTGCGGATTACTCCTTATGCAGTATGGCGCTGAGTCTGCCGTGGTGGTGGACTTATCCAAACGCTTGGGGCTTGCCTTGGGAATGAACAGCGTCGAATGTTCACTGAACTTTAACGCCATCACCCTGACGACTATCTGTGACGAGCGCTGTATCACCACTACCAGAGATACGATCAATCAGAGCATCAATGTCAATTTATTGGTACAAATCCAGCAAATCGTCAATAAAACCGAAGCCACTGTCGATCATAATGACTTGATTGACCGCACTACCCTTGCCTTTGATGAGCTGGATAAGACCGTATATCCAACATGGTTAGTAAGCGTGTTTGTTGGCGCATCTTGTGCCGCATTTGCTTACTTGAATGGCGGTAGTTGGTCGATTACGGCGGTGACATTTATCGCTGGCATGGTAGCGATGTTTACCCGTATCTATTTGTCCAAGCACCACTTTAACCCTTTTATCACCGTCATTGTGACGGCTTTTATTGCCTCACTGATTGGGGCGACGACTTATTATTTTGATATTGGCAATAATGCCGATATTGCCGTGGCCTCCAGCGTACTGCTATTGGTGCCCAGTTTTCCGTTGATTAACTCTTTGTCCGATATTCTAAAAGGCTATGTCAATATTGGCGTTGGGCGTGCGGTCTTTACCTATATGCTCACCTTATCCGCGTGCGTTGGCATCGTCATGGCGCTGGTTTTACTTCGCATACAGCACTGGGGGTTTTAAGATGTGGTTTATTGAGACCGTCATACTGTCTTGTATCATCACCCTTGGTTGGACGCTGATGTTTAGCGTACCCAAACGCTATATATTGCCGTGTTTACTGATGACCGCGTTTGGCTTTGGTCTAAAAACAGCGCTGGTTTATCAGCACATTCATATCGTGGTTGCTAGCTTTTTTGGGGCGATGCTTGCCAGCTTTTTGGGTGTGTATTTTTCTAAGAAATATACTCTGCCACCCAAAGCGCTTATCTCGCCTAGCGTCATCTGTATGATGCCCGGTATCGCCGCTTATAAGGCGATGGTCAGCATGGTACAGATTGGTTATTTCGGCTTTTCAGATGAGTTATTTAGCCAAATGATGGTGTACTTGTTTGAAGCGCTGTTTGTGACCTCAGGATTGGTACTTGGCTTGTCTATTCCGGGGCTGTTATTTTATAGACGTCGTCCTATTGTATAAATGGGTTTGAGTAGATTTAAATATCTAAATGTTGGGCTTTTCTTAACCAACCACCGTTTATACTCAAGCGATTCAACACACGCTAACCATAAAAAACTTGTAAGATGGATGATAAGACCCATTACAGTAGAGTCAGAAACAGCACTAATAACAACTTAATAAAGAGACCGTATTATGACCAAACATTATGACTATATCTCTATTGGCGGCGGTAGCGGCGGTATCGCGTCACTCAACCGTGCAGCCAGCTATGGTAAAAAATGCGCCATTATCGAAGCCAATCAATTGGGCGGCACTTGTGTGAATTTGGGCTGTGTGCCCAAAAAAGTAATGTGGTATGGCGCGCAAGTGGCTGAAGCCATCCATAAATATGCACCAGACTATGGTTTTGATGTCGACGTTAAAGGTTTTGACTTCCAAAAGCTGGTACAGAGCCGTCAACAATATATCGAAAACATTCACCGCGCTTATGACAATAACTTGGCCAAAAACGGCGTCGAAGTGATCAAAGGCTTTGCTAAGTTTGTCGATACCAATACCGTAGAAGTAAATGGCGAGCTGATTACCGCAGACCATATTTTGATTGCTACGGGCGGTCATCCTATTCAGCCAGATATCAAAGGCGCAGAATACGGCATCGACTCTGATGGATTCTTTGCGTTGAATCATTTGCCAAAACGTGTGGCGATTGTAGGTGCAGGATATATCGCTGTCGAGATCGCAGGCGTGTTAAACAGTCTGGGTGCCGAAGTGCATTTGTATGTGCGCAAACACTCGCCACTACGTACGTTTGACCATACTATCGTAGAGACTTTGCTGATAGAAATGGAACAAGCTGGCATTAAGTTACACACCAATACGGTGATCAGTGAAGTCAATAAAAATGACGATGACAGCCTCGATTTGACCACCAACGATGGCGGTGAAGACTGTATCGACACTGTTGACTGCTTGATCTGGGCGATTGGTCGCGCGCCATCGACTGATGGAATCAATCTGCAAGTGACAGGGGTCGAGACAACCGAGACTGGTAAAATCAAAGTCGATAAATTCCAAAACACCAATGTCGATGGTATTTATGCAGTCGGCGATATTATCGAAAATAGCGTAGATCTAACGCCTGTAGCGATTGCCGCAGGTCGCCGTTTATCAGAGCGTTTGTTTAACAACAAACCTAATGAGCATTTGGACTACTCGTTGATACCGACCGTAATCTTTACTCATCCGGCTATCGGTACGATTGGACTGTCTGAAATCGACGCTGTAGAACGCTACGGCAAAGAAAACATCAAGTGTTATACCTCAAGCTTTACCGATATGTATAGCGCGGTCACTCAGCATCGTCAAAAATGCACCATGAAGCTAGTATGCCTGGGCGATGACGAAAAAGTCATTGGCCTGCATGGTATTGGTTTTGGCGTCGATGAGATGATTCAGGGCTTTGCTGTTGCGATTAAAATGGGTGCGACCAAGGCTGACTTTGATAATACCGTTGCCATTCATCCAACTGGCTCAGAAGAGTTTGTGACGATGCGTTAGACTCACTGGACAATATTACTCTTAAGTCTTAGCTATGATAAAAAAGGATGCCATTTGGGCGTCCTTTTTTATTGTCAGTCATGGCGTAAGCATATAGCTTCCTAGGTCTAAAGCTGGCTCATTACTTTTATATCGTCCTGATGATTACTGTATGTTTCTAATCATTATTTGTATTGGAAAATTTAAAGCAAGGCATACTGACAGCGCAATCCCGATGCTGTTATGATGCGCTTAATACTGACCGTTGAGAGATGACTGTGTGGCAAGTGTATCTATTTATATTACCGATTGGGCTTGGCATCATGACCTTGGCAGCAAGCCTATTATTTTTGTTCGCTTATCTGATGTCAGATGATAATGCCACGCGCTTGCCAGCATTTAACTGGTTCAAGCGCCTAATCATTGTGGCATTTATGCTGCTGAGTATTGGACTATTTATGACCTTTGGACATTTTTGGGGTTGAGCGAGATAGAATATTTTTTAGTGTTTTTTACTAGGCCAACTTGATTAGCTAACGATTTTTTCAAGTTCTAATAGCTCTAAATCATCACGCTTTGGCTCGCCATTATTGCCATCATTTGGAAATGGCATTTTATTACCATTGAACTGATAACCACGGCGCTGATAGTAAGCCAAAAGCTCAGGACGATGACTTAGTATAGACATGGTCAGACGGCTAGGCTGATTCAGTGACTGTAAATGACGATCTGCAAAGGTCTCAGCCGCTTGTAAAATCACGTTCCCAACACCCTTCCCTTGTAGCATAGGATGTACCGCAAACATGCCGATATAGGCTTTCTTATTTGAGACAGCATCAGTTTTGATATCGACAGCGATACAGCCAAGTATTTCACCCGTTTCTTCTCCATCACGGTCGCCCGTTGTGGTTTTCGGATAGACAAAGTAATAGTGATTAGGATCATTGATTACAGCAGCAAGCTCCGCTGGTGTGGTTCGAATACCACCGATCAAATCGGCCTCATTGGTCCAGCCTGCTGTCTCGCGATAGCAGCAATTCAATAACTGCTCAAGTGCGCCAATATCCTCTAATGTCGCTTCACGCAAAAATACCGACTCTTTATCAAAATGGTCTGTTTTTATATTACTGTTATTTATATTATTTTCGCTCATATTATAATTTTTCCTTTTCTATCTATGTATAGTTGCATTCAAATAATTTCGATACAAGAAAACCGAATGCAAGTGATACATTAGTATACTTAACAAGGATGACGATGTAGCAGATCTATATAGATTTAACTATAAAAAAACTGACTTAGATCACTAAGCCAGTCTAGGGATATGTCATTACTTAGATTGTGCGGCTTAAAATGAGAAAAGTTGTAGATAAACGAGGAAGAAATTGCCGTTAATATGAACATATTTGCAAGATTTCTGACGATGTTTAGCAAAATTTAGCCATTTTAAGACCACTAAATGTATTCATATGCTAATTGTGACATGCCCCAGATACTAATAATTATTGCTTGATAGTACTAGGGCGATAATGCATGGGCTTGCTCAATAATATCAAGACCTGCATTAAGCTGCGCGCGCGTCGGTGCATGACCACGGCGTAATAGCTCGGAGAAGGCAACCAACTCTTTATCACGTCCAAGCGTACTTGCCGCACTAGCCCGTGTATCCTCGCCTTCATCATCGAAGTAGTATTCGATATAATCATGCGTATCTGGCGTACCAAATAGGATATTGTGATCTGGTGTCGCGGCATGACCGCTATAGCGTAGGCTCTTGCCATATTGCATGGTCCAAAAGAACGGAATACGCGCTTCTAATGAGTCAACACTGTCGTCACTTAGGATTGCAGCAGCTGTGACCATGCCATGCTGCAGCGCCACGCGCCAATGCTCGATACGCATGCGACCCATTTTATTGCTGGCTTTTGCAATATCACCTAGCGCGTAGACGCCATCGCGCAGCTGTAGATGCGCATCGACTTGTACACCATCTGGATCGTTAACTTCGCTCAATATCTCTGTACGTGGAGACACGCCAGTACCCAATATCACGATATCGGCATCAATATGCTCACCATTCGCCAGCGTGACACCGCCTACATTTGAGAAAGCCTGATTATTGTTATCTTCATCCTTGTCCACTTGACGGTCAACCTTAGTAATTTCATTGACGGTTGCATCAAACACAAAATTGATGCCCTTCTCTTTATGTAACTTAATTAAGGCGTTACTCACCGTTTCAGAGACAATATTGCCCATCACACGGCTACCTTGCCCAATCACTGTAATAGAAGCTGTCGTGCCTGCTTGCGCTAATGTCGAAGCGGTCTCCATACCGATAAAACCTGTACCGATGATCACCACACGCTGGTCATGACTGGCCGCTTTAATTAATTTGGCATCACTCATGCTACGTAGCGTATATACGCCATCTATCTCAGCACCTTTGATAGGTGGTAAGTTTGGTTTAGCACCAGTGGCGACGACCAAGAAGTCTGCGGTTTGTCGCTCGCTGTTGCCATCATCATCTTCGATGACGACAGTCGCTTCATTGGGTAGCACTTCGCTAACCGTTTGGTTGAGGCGTAACTCAATATTGTTATTATCCGCCCAATTGGCACCGCCCAATAGCAGCTTATCCTCGTCCATCTTACCTGCCAAAAACGCTTTGGATAATAAAGGTCGGTTGTAAGGAGCTTTATCCTCTTTACTAATCAACGTAATCTTGCCGCCATAGCCACCCTGACGCAACTGGTCGGCTGTCATAAATCCTGCACCGCCACCACCAACGATAATAGTATGGGTATCAGTCAATTTATCACTTTCGATCTGCCCCGTTATCTGAGCTGAGGTATCGACTGTCAGATTATCACCATCATGAGTCAGCTCATACTGGGTCAAGCCTTTTGTCGCTATCGGCTCTAATAGTGAGCCATCGCGACTATCAAAAGTTGCATGATGCCAAGGACAAACTACCCGATTGCCACAGCGTAATCCATTACCTAAGTCTGCACCAGCATGTGGGCACTTACCATCGAATGCACGGAACTCATCGTCATCGCGAGTGATTAAAATGATACTATCGTCCTCTTGCTTATATGATTTCATACCACCGCTTGGGATATCCTCTTTACTGATGGTGACTGTGTTGATCGTTGCGTCGGTCATAATGCTTCCTTAACAGTTATAATGATGTCTAATGACAGCAGGTTGAAAATGACCGTAACCAACCAGACAAATTCAACTTATCCTATTATTTTTAATATGCTATGCATTGATAGTAGCAAGTGCGCCTCGCACACGATGTTTTTTTGTATGTTTACTGCGTTGCAAAACGTAATTATGCGACTTTGCTTTCCGCACTCTTTTTACTTCTAATCATTATTAATAAACAAAATAAAAGACGACCTTATGACTTCTCAAGACAACCAAAACGAAATCACTATTTCTCAAGATAGTTTAGATAGCCAAGCTGCTACTCTTGATCGAACAACTGTTGCCCAAAAAGCTAATGACCAAACAGCCAGTGAGCAAATTGACCTAGCTCATATTGATATTGCCACTATTACAAATACTGAAAATTTGCCACAGCCAAGTTTGCAGCCGATACAGCAAGCGACTTATAAAGCCAATGCGACTGATTTTATCGTTAATGAGCTATTGCCATTAGACTTCACTGGTGAAGGTGAGCATTTATGGCTACATATCGAAAAATCAGGCATGAATACTACTTATCTGGCGAAACTACTGTCAGAGTGGGCAGACATTCCGTTACGTGATGTTGGCTACTCAGGGTTGAAAGATCGTCATGCGTTGACGACCCAGTGGTTTAGTTTGCGCATACCAAAAAAACAATTGCCACCTACTGAGTTTGCACCAGTGGACATCGGCGAAAATGAGACTGTCACTATCCTTGCGCAGCACTGGCACAATAAAAAACTCAATCGCGGTACGCACCGTGCCAATCAGTTTGTTATTACTTTACGTGATATCCAGTTTTCGAGCGCTAGTGACGAAAATGTTGATGACGGAAGTAACGCATCACCCGAGCAACTACTATCTGCAAAAGAGGCAGTCGAGCAGCATCTAACGCGCATTGGTGAAAATGGTGTACCCAATTATTTTGGTCCACAGCGTTTTGGTCGTCAGGGTAATAACGTCAGAGAAGCTTTATCACTGTTTGCTCGTCCACCGCGAGAGCCTCGCCCGCAACCAAAAAAGAGCAAACGTAAGCGTGCCCCGCGCGAGCAAAATACGATGGAATTGTCTGCTGCACGTAGCTTGATATTTAATGAGATATTGGCAGCGCGAGTGCGTAATGGCAGCTGGAATACTGGCCTAGCAGGTGAAGTGTTTAATTTAGAGGGCTCAGGATCGATATTCACTAGTGAAACACTAGATGATACGTTGCATGCTCGTATTGATAGCGGTGATATTCATCCAACTGCCGTGCTATGGGGTACGGGTAATGATAAAGTCATCGGTAGCGCTGCAGATTTAGAGACCGAGGTAGTACAACACAGCCCCCTACTCATGCAACTAGCAACTGGATTAGAGCAGCGCGATATTAAGGCGCAAAGACGAGCGCTGCGCCTACCGCTTGAGGCGTTAAGCTGGGAATGGTCGGACGATCAGACGCTGGTGTTAAACTTTACTTTGACTACGGGTAGCTTTGCCACAAGTGTGCTCGCAAGCTTGGTACAGCAGTTAATGTCTTGATTGGATGAATGAAACTGGCATCTAAATTGGACTAATCAATAGAATATCAGCCATGCCGATAATACTTACACGGTCTTAGCGGCATGGCTGATCGCTAATAAATTAATGGCTAGCGGCTTTTGTAAAGCGATTGCTTACCGCCTTCTTTTTCAGCCCACATCTCGTTTGCACTGACAACTTGATTGCGACCACGGTGCTTGGCTTCATATAAGGCTTTATCCGCTATGCTAATAAGTCGTTGGCAGATATCACTAGGCAGCTTTTGCATTGAGGCGATTTTGCTTTCCGCGCGCTGAGTAGCAATTGGCTTGATAAGAGGTGACGTTTGAGCGACAGTCTTTTGCTGTGTGATCGTTTTGTAGCCTTGCGCGATACAATCTCGCTCTTCATGGGTTAAGGTATATAACCCAAAGCTTGCTGTCACATTAAAATCAGCCAGACCTTCAATCTTCATGACATGCTCAGCAATATTTAGCCGTAACTGCTCAGCTATCACCATAGCACTATCATGCTTCGTGTCTGGTAGTACAACCAAAAACTCTTCGCCGCCGTAACGACTGATGATTGACTCATCTGTTAACGACTGCGATAGCGTCTGCGATATTTCAATCAGAACCTGATCGCCTACGTCGTGACCATAATTATCGTTAATCTGTTTGAACCAATCCAAATCTAACAGCATGACGCTTAAGTCTTGATATTCTCTCACCGTTGCCAAGGCATACTTCATCTTTTTCAGACCGTAACGGCGATTTTTAAGCTGAGTAAGCTCGTCCTGATTGGCATGTAGAAGGGTCTCAAACCGACTATCATCTAATACCAACAGTAAGGCACGGAACATATAGACGATAAAAATCGCTTTTGGTAATGCCAAATATAAGTGCGTCGACCGCCAAAAAAATGCGGATGAACGCTGTAGCTCGTTGATACTATCCCAATTTAAGACGTTGTTTTCAAAAGCCAACGCAGCAACCGCATTTTCAGCAGCCATAATCTCGTTGTAAGTTAGATAGTTATGACTCTGGAGCATGGGATGAATGACAGTCAATTGGCGTAAATTAGGCAGACTGATGCCAAAGTAAGGTGACATGATCGCTAATAGCATCAAGATAATATGCAGCCAAAACATACGCCAAGCATAGCGGCGCTTAATCAGCATCATGCCAAGCATAGCAGCGCCGACGAGCGACACGCCTGCAAACAAACTGCTGTACCCTATCATCACAATAACAGTAGAAATGTAGGCGGTGTAAACCAAAACCAAAGCTATTTGCCATCGACTTAAAACAATTTCGTTGTCATTGCTTGAATGAAATAAGCCTTTAACCATGCACAAAAAGAACAGTCCAACAAAGCTAATCCCAAGCCATAATGGATATAAATAATGTATGTTCACATAGGTGTTTAACGCATCTTGCTGCCACCAGACATACAAACACCAGAACCAATGCAATGATACCTCTAACACGATAAATAAGGCCATCAGCGATGTTCGGTCAGCAGCCTGCCACTCAAAAATCATTTGAGAGATTTTGTTGTAACCTAGATGGGATATCGATACAGCCATAGAAGGGCTACCGCAGAGAGTGTAAATACATTAAAAGGTATAAATGCGTTGAATACATAAGCGCTAAAATCAAAGCCAAAGCATATTATTCGCTCTGAAATTTTCATATCAAGTGTTACAAGTTCTGGCCTTATTATCAATCTATTTTACGCATTTATTTCCCAATAATTTCTCTATGAATGTAATTGTGTTTATGTACCCCTTCTTAGCCTTATTCATCATGATAAATCAAGCCCTATCGCTATTGGAAACAACCTTATTAGAAGTAACTGTAAAAAGGTAAATCCTATTCACTAAGCAAGCGTTGCAAAAGACTCCCAAACTCCTTGCTGATCATCATTTAAAATAGGGACATCGCCCAAACGTCGCCAAGGCATGTTACTACCATGAAAGTCACTACCAATAGATGCCGCAAGACCATGCTCAGCAATGCTACGGTCGACCATTCTGCGAGTACTAATTGGCTCGCTAGTGGCTGGTAGCTCACAAGCATCGCCGCCCAGCTGCGCAAACTCTTCGATCAGTTTACGCACGCGTGTCGCTGACAATTGATATCGCGTAGGATGTGCGAGCACCGCTTTGCCACCGCAAGCATGAATTAGCTCGATACCATGCTGCATCGTCAACGCCTCGATTGCTACATAAGCAGGTTTATTATCTGCTAGGTACTTATCAAAAGCTTTTTGAACGGTTTTGACTTCACCGCGCTCAAACAATACCTGTCCAATATGGGCGCGCCCGACTGTTTGTGGGTTACCGCCTGCTTTATCGAGCACTGCCTGCCATAGCTCATCATAATTAATATCTAATAACTCACTCAATTTTTCAGCGATACGTTGACCACGAGTGGCTCGACTGTCTTGCAGTTGCTGTAGCGTTGCGTGCATTTTTTCGCGATCAGTAAAATCCAGTCCAAGTACATGAATAATTTTATTGGTAGATTTATTCTTTCCGTAACCACCGCTTAATGTATGTTCACAGCTGATTTCAACACCATTAATAATCTGCATATCGCAGGCACTGGCAGCGTCTCTTGCCTCATCAATCCCTGCCAGCGTGTCATGGTCAGTCAATGCCAATACGTTGATGCCCGCTGCATGGGCACGCTGTATGACCTCGGTCGGTGCGTAGGTACCATCTGAACAAGTACTGTGGCAATGTAAGTCGATTTTCATAAGCTGAGCCTTAAAGTGTTAAATAAAATAAAAGTAGAATAAAAGCTAGTGAGCAGACAGTCATTGTTACGATTATGTGCGTTGTAGTTTGTCTTGCTGATTCTGTAGATTTAGCAGTTATCGATGCTGTATTTGTGTTTATATTTGGCCAGTAGCATGGTCATCAGGCACAATAAGAAAGTATTACTCTGTAGGTTGCGTATATCGCATGATTATCGTGTTGATTGCTTTTTTTTGGTGCGGTAGACGTGTAAACTACCCCATACGTTTTTGTTGGACATACCCTTTGCTATGAAAGCATTATTAGACTTTATTCCCTTAATTGCCTTTTTTATCGCGGCGCGTTATAACGGTATTTTAGCAGCGGCAGGGGCTTTGCTCATCGCCACTATTATCGTTTACGCCATTCATTTTATTCGTCAAAAAGGTAAGTTTGATAAGCAGCAATGGGTTGTCTTATTATTAACGATTTTATTCTGCGGCGGCACATTACTGTTGCGTGATGATATTTATTTGCGCTGGAAATCGCCCATTATCAATGGTATTTTTGCATTGACGCTATTTGTCAGTGCCGCTATTAATAAACCATTGATGCAGCTTGCTATGAAAGAGGTATTTACCCTGACGCTTAGCGGCTGGAAAAAGCTGACCGTTGCTTGGGCGCTGTTTTTTGCCCTAATGGCTGTACTACATTATATCACAGCGTTCACAATGTCAGATGAAGCATGGATCAACTTTAAGACCTATGGCTGGATTCCAATTATGCTGGTGTTTGTCGTGGCTCAATTTGCCGTGTTGAAAAAGCATCTCAACCCTGCGCTGACGGACAAAGCCACTAAATAGTTTCTGTTGCCTTGTCATAGCAGCAATCACTTTGTCGCTATGACGTTTATACTAAGCCCATATAAGCTCATTACTACTTTTTTATTATTCACTAAGGAAGTCTCATGTCTTTATTTGCAATCATTGGTCATGACGTGGCTAATAGCAGTGCACAACGTCTGATCACTCGTACTGAACACATTGAACGCCTAAAAGCATTGCACCAAGAGGGACGCCTCGTTATCGCAGGTCCAACGCCTATCGAGCATGGCAAAAGTGATATGTCAGGCAGCTTAATCATTGCAGACTTTGACTCTATCGAAGCGGCTCAAGCATGGGCAAACGATGAGCCTTACTTACGTGATGGCGTGTATAGTCATGTCGATATCAAACCATTTGTTCAAGCATTGCCAGCACCAACTGATAGCAACAATCAAGTAGCTGCATCGTGATCCAGAGAGTCTCTTTTTCACATGCCTGCTTCTACAAAAGTGCCCTGATTGGTCTCATGTTAGTGACAGCTGTTTCGGCGCAAGCTGCACCCACTGCGCCCATAACACCTGCTGTCGATGCAACCGATCCGACAGCAGTGCTGCCGTTGACTGGGCCAGTAGCGGCGCGCGCTTTGCCAACGAAAAACTCAGCTTTAGATATCAATGATACCTTGGCGGCACAGCTGCAACCATCTACTAAAGCATTGTCAGCTGCCAATCAAGAACTGCTCAGCCGTAATGCACAATTACAGCGTCAAGTAAACGACTTGCAGACCCAAGTAAATGTCTTGGTTTACGAAAGTAAGGGACAGTTGTTTCTATACGGTGCGTTTACCGTTTTGATCAGTCTGTTAGTCGGTATTTTTGTCTCGTGGTTAGTATTTGTCCGTCGTGAACGCTGGTAGCGTCAGCTTTGCTAGCACTGACTTGCATTACTCTACTTCGCTGCGTCTGACCAAGTGTCGATATCATTGATCCGTCACAATTGACCGTTGAGCTACCGTTACTGATATTTCTAAGAAGTGCCTCATGTCTACCGCTAATCATCAAAACCCTGAATACTTAAACGTTATCACGCCTGCCAAGATTGACTGGCAAACAGATGATACTGGCAATATGGTGCCAGTATCAGGTGAGTTTGGGGATGTGTATTTCTCTCATGCGGATGGTTTGGCAGAGACGCGTCACGTGTTTCTAGAGCACAATCAGTTACCAGAACGTTTGGCACACCTTGCACCAAAGCAATGCTTTACGATTGCTGAGCTAGGCTTTGGAACTGGGCTTAATCTACTAGCGACGTGGCAATTGTGGGGACAATTACGTGAAACCAATCCACAGCTAGCAACGGCTCGCCTGCACTTTATCACTACTGAAAAGTTTCCTATACCGCTAGCAGATCTGACCCAGATACTTGCGCTATGGGGTGAGCGTGCGCCTGAGCTAATGGCATTTATTGAGCCACTTTTGGCTTCATATCCGCCCCTAATTGCAGGCTGTCATCGTTTAAGTTTTTCTCATGATAACTTAACCGTCGATATGTGGCTTGGTGATGCAACAGAAAGTCTAAGCAAACTGGCATTAAACCATTCTAACCAGCATACACCTTATATTGATGCTTGGTTTTTAGATGGTTTTGCGCCTTCTTGCAATAGCACCTTGTGGGCTGACAGTATCTTTGGACAAATGCAGCGCCTATCACGCCCTCATACGACTGCCGCTACTTATAGCTGTGCAGGTATTGTCAAGCGCGGACTAAGAGAGCATGGCTTTCAAATTAAGAAAGTCAGAGGTTTTGGTCGAAAGCGAGAAATGCTAACGGCCATTATGACCAATGCAGAAAGTAGTGACCTTACTAGCGATAATAAAAGTTGTGATAATAAAAGCCACGATGCGAAGCAGGAAACGACTGATAGTACATTCGACAATACTGTCGTCATTGGTGCAGGCGTCTCAGGGTTGCTCACAGCTTGGTCGCTTGCCAATCGTGGTATTACCGTCACCTTATTAGATAAATCAGCGCCCTTGGCAGGTGCATCAGGCAATCCTAGAGCATTACTTGCACCCAAAATGACGCCAAGTCACCATGTTGACGAGCATCTGCATACCATCGGTTATCTCCATAGCAGCAGGCTATATCGAAAGCTTAATCAAACAGCCGTACAGCTTAATACAGCACCGGTACTTGAACCGACTGGCGCCCTTGATTTGCTTATAAAAGCCAATATCGGTACAGAACAAATTGCCGACTATCCTGATGAGATGGCGACCACCCTATCGCATGAGCAAGCACAGGTTACTAGTGGACTAAAAGAGCAGAACTTATCAGAGAACTTGTACTTACCTCAGTCTGGTCTGGTCAATCCGCAAGCACTAAAAGACATCATACTGACTCATCCACTCATTCGCTTTCAGCAGTTAGAAGTGACTAAAATCAACGAGACTGAGCAGCAAGTTCGTATTGAAGGTATTGATGAAAACCTTAACACTGTCACTATGACTGCTGATAATATCGTCATTTGCGCGGCTTTTGAAAGTCATCAATTGGATCAGCGTATTTTTGATTGCCGTAAAATTCGTGGGCAGCTGTCTTGGTTTACGCCAACCCCTGAGCAGTACGCTAAGCTGCCTAAAATACCACTCAAATATAGTGGTTACTGTGCGCGGTTCAACGCACAAACTGGAGATGACGAGTTAAATACTGTAGTCGCTGACGAGCCATATTTATTGCTTGGCGCGAGTTTTATCCGCAATGATACAAGTACTGATATACGTGACGAGGAACATCAGATTAGCCGAGACAAGCTCATCACTGCCATTCCTGAGATGGCATCTGTCATTCCAGCAGATACGAGTCTGTGGCAGGGACGAGCTGGCATTCGCACCCAAACGCCTGATTACCACCCTATCGTTGGACAATTGGCAAACAGTCAGCGGATATGGACAATGAGTGCGATGGGCGCAAAAGGTTATGCATTGGCACCTATTTGTGCTGAAGCATTAGCAGATATGATGCTAGGGTCATTCGCACCACTGTCAGAGACGATGCTCGCACGCCTATCACCCAATCGTACACGTTTACAGACGCCGCTTGTTTAAGAATAAATGGCTCTTGTGTAAATAACAGCAACGCTTTCTGCGGTTTATACTGGCTTATGGTATCTTAATTTGGTGTCGACCCTAATAATGAGATATACCCCATGAGCTATCACCAAACAACCCTTACTCTACCCGCCTATGCGCGTGGCATTCATATCATTACTCCGAAGGTTGAAGAAGCGATTTTTCAGCTATTACCTCACTCTACCAAGATAGGGTTGGTTAATCTATTTTTGCTGCATACGTCAGCCAGTCTTGCGATCAATGAAAATGCTGATCCAGATGTCAGATTAGATACAGAGGATTGGCTTAATAAAATCGCACCAGAAGATCAGCCAGAGTATCGCCATACTTTAGAAGGCTCAGACGACCTGCCAGCGCATCTTAAAAGCATGATGCTTGGGGTAAGCTTGACTATACCGCTTGTCGATGGTGAGTTAGGACTGGGTACGTGGCAAGGTATTTACTTATGTGAGCATAGAAACCTGCAAGAATATGGCGGACAGCGTAAGCTGGTGATTACGGTAAATACGTAATAATATATGTCAATAAATAGCAGGTTGACCCTTGCCAATTGTCCCCTTTACGTAGAGCGCTATTAACGGATAAAGCTGATTATGAATACCTCTCTCTCAAAAGTAATACACTCAAATAAGTCTAAGCGTCTATGTATTACCGCTCCTGCTATTTTCTTCAGTCTGTTGCTACTGAATGCTTGTCAAAAAGATCCAGAACCTGAAGCAACTGATACAACTACAGCTGAGACCTCAACGCAAACCACGCCAGTAACGACCAATATCAACGTTGATGAAGCGGAAGGTAACAATGTAGATGACACTAAAAATGTAGCGCAGACTGATTCAGAACGTGATCTGAGCTTAACAGAGTTAGATAAAGATCTTAGTGATACTACGTCTACGGCAAATGCTAGCGCTGAAAAACCTAATCCAGAACAAGCTATTAAAGGCGCACAAATCACTGATGTCCGTTATAAAAGTGCAGCAGGTGAGAGTTTGTCCGTAGTCTTTGAGACGTCGGCAGCTGGTATGCTTAACGCTATCATTACTCGTCCCAACCAACCAAAAATGACATTAAGTGCACCCGAAGGCCAAGGCAATAATCCTACGTATCAATCAGCTGACGGTAGCATCCAACTCGTCAGTCATGCTGGTGGCGGCACTATCGACCTTATCCGAAACAATAAAGTCACTAGCTTTGATGCCGTCAGTGCTGAAGCAGAAGTCATCACTGAATAAAATCTGAGGCGACCTTTGTTTCAACACTCTATTTAAAACCATAAAAAAGGCGGCAAACGTTATTATCGTTGCCGCCTTTTTCGTTTCTATATACTGCTCTGTACTGACTTTTGTCAACTAAGCTGTCTAATGAGTGATAAGTGATTGTATTTAACCAAACCCAGTCGATTGCCCAAACATCCCAACCAACCAGCTTATCACTGTCCACAGCCCCCAACCGACAAATACAATGACTAGCAGTTCAAGAAAATCAGGGATATGCAAATACAGCCAAGCAACGATTGGATTGCGCCAAAAAAACCCAAAGCGGCTTTGCTGTTGCTTGTCTTCTAGTGACTGGTGCAAAAACGGTCGATCCATATGCATGGTTTCGGTAATACCATACTCATGATGTAGATGCTCATGCACGATACCCAGTGTCTTACGGCTAGGACGAATGAAAATATCTAATAAAGTACCAATGCCAGGTACGATACCAACGACCATATCAATAAGTGCCAATCTAACCGCTGGCGTCATTTTATGAGCAGGCACACCTAACTGACGTCCTAATATAAATGCATAACTGGTCAATGCCAATCCTGCCAAATCTCCTGCTAGTGGAATGGTCGAAAGCGCCGCATCCGCACCCATTCCTTGCTTAGTAAAAGGCACTCGCACTAGTGAATCCATGGTGTTAGCAAATTTCGCCAGTTTACGCTCAGTTGCGATAACTTGCTCGCGAGTCAGCCCATGTTCGGCAAGTTTAGATTGATAGTCCGTAACTGACACAGTTGTATCAGACGGTTTCTTTGATTTAAATCTCGGCAATTTATCGAACTTAACCATTTAGCGTCGTCCATATGCAAGTAACTGCGATGAGCGCAAAGATATAGCGCCCTACCCAGATATTGGCCAAGAACGCCTGAAAGCAAGCCAAAGGGTTACGACTGGCACAAGCGCTGTTTTGTTTGGCAAACATCATCGCAACTAGCGCCAATCCAAATACCGGCGTTACGCCTAATGTGGTCGGGGCAAAGTAATGCCACATAACCACACCCATCGTTAGCAAAAATAGCATCTGGAGTATTGAGATGATAATCACATCATAACGACCGAATAGTATCGCTGTTGATTTCACACCAATCTTTAAATCATCCTCACGGTCAGCCATGGCGTACTGGGTATCGTAGGCCACTGTCCAACACATATAGGCTAAGAATAGCAGCCAACACCAAATATCGGGAGCACCTTGGACCGCCACATAAGACATCGGTATCGCCCATCCAAAAGCAGCTGCTAAAAATACTTGCGGCAGATGGGTATAGCGTTTCATAAATGGATAAATAAACGCCAATACAACGGCACCAAGCGACCAGTAAAATACAGCTATAGGCAGGAAAAATAGCAGACTGGCACTTAACAGCACAAGTACTAAGAATGCAGTGACGGCTTCTTTACCAGATAAGCGTCCATCTGCTAATGGGCGACCTTTAGTGCGAGTCACATGACCATCTACTTTACGATCGGCAAAATCATTGATCGCACAACCAGCCGCTCGCATAAATATTGCACCAAGGGCAAATATCGCGAACACCTTGATACTTGGCAACGCTGCTGTCATTCCTTGCTGCTGCGCTTGACCCATTGCAGCGAGTAGTACGCCCCAAAGCGTTGGCCATAGGAGCAGCTCAATGCCGACTGGCTTATCAAAACGGGTTAGCTGGATGTAGGCTTGTAGCTTGTCTTTAAATGTCATGGCTTTTTATTATCATTGTTTGAATACTTTTTATGTGCGCTTATATATTTCGCTCAGAACAACTAAATTGATTTTTGAAGGGGCTAGTTACTGAGTTTTAATAGACTAATTACTAAGTTTAATGGACTGGTTACTGAATTTTTTGCCATAATTTATTCGCTTCTATCAGTGATAGCTCAGGATACTGCTTGCGTAATGCTTTCAGCGCTGGGACTTTGTCTTTTTGTGCTGCTTGTTGACGTAAAAATGCCAGCTGCTCTTGTGGATTACTCAGCTCTTTTAACCGTGCCTCAAGCCGAAGAATTCGGGTACGCAGCATGATATTAATCAACAGTAAAACTGCACCCATGACCCAAATGATTAACGCTGACATTCCTTGCTCCTAAATCCATTAACTTTGAACACATAAGCTGACTAATTGCGTACATTTATACTCTTACATTCATTATCGCAAACAGCAGCTATCAGACAAAATACCCATCAAAGCGCACGGCTTCATTGTGCCAGCTTTCACTAGCAAGCTCATCAGCAAGCAGCGGTGCATACTGTGGACGCTTTACGACCACGCGACCTTGGCCTTGCGTACTTTGTTGAACAACGGCCTGCGCACTACTTAGAAGCTGTCGCTCTTCATCTAACGTTGGTGGACGAGCCAATTGATGCAGTGCTTGCATATGCTTACCAACTTTTGCCCCTTTGCCTGTTTTGCTATCTTGATAACTATCTTCTGGAAACATCGGATCCAAATAGACGATATCGATTGTGGTAGCATTATCTATTACATTGCTTGCTTCTAAATTCGCAAAATAACTGAGCGCATCAGTGTTAATAATCTGTAGACGGCTCATAAGCTTTTGCCAATTGGGTAGCGCACTCATACGCTGTTGCTCTGCAAGTAACAGCAATGCCATCAACGGCTGCTGCTCGAGCATAGTAACTTGTGCACCAGTACTTGCCAATATCAAACTATCATGCCCAAAGCCAGCGGTTGCATCAATAATGTGACTATCTGATGTGATTTTGGCGGCTTGTAATAGCAGCTCAGACTTACGACCAGCACTCACTACACGGCGCTGCAACTTGTCCCACTCAGGTGCCACACTGAGCCCATCACTTAGCCATAATAGCTTATCTTTATCATCTAATAATAGAATGGGCTGAGTAGATGCTTGGCTCAGTTGCTGACGGCGCTTTTGAGTTAATTTCTCTGTAGCGACCTCTACATCTAAGATAATTGGTAATGTATGCTCAGCTATCAACGACTGTAGGCTCTCAACCTGTGCTTGCTGGCTGTCCTTGACGTAGAATAACTGACAATGTACAACAGCATCTGTCTCGTCATACGTTTGGGGCACATTTGTCATAACCATCATCCTATTTGCTGCTTATTTTCACTATAAATTACTGGCGTGTTAAATCATAATGCAAATCTAGCCAGCCATTTGATAACCAAAGCCCCAAGCGGCGACCAACACAATAACACCCGTGATAATGCGCAACCAAGCAAAGATAGTAAAGTCGCGGCGACTTACCCATGCTACAAGTAAGCGGATACAAAGTAGCGCCACTACAAATGATACGATGGTACCTATACCTAGCACTAGCCAGTCTTCACTGCTCGTCAGTACGTCACCATGCTTGAGTAAATCCAACAGTGCTGCCCCTACAATGACAGGAATACCCAAAAAGAAAGAAAACTCAGCAGAAGCCTTACGTGAGACACCTAACCACAGCGCACCGATAATAGTGGCACCTGAGCGTGACGTCCCGGGTATAAGAGCTAAACATTGAAACAGACCAATCATCAACGCAGTTTTTATACTGACATCTTCTGCTTCTTCTGCAATGACCGTTTTAGGACGCTTTTCCACATAAAATATCAGCAGACCACCGATGATGAGCATAATGGCAACGACGATAGGATTAAACAAATAAGCTTTGATTTCATCGGCAAAGGTAAAACCAACAATCATCACAGGGATAGTAGAGACAATCAGACTCAGTCCCAGCTGTCTAGGATTGGTCATGCCCTCTGCTTTACCAGTTAGCAAACCCATCAGCGCTTGCCACAATCGACCCCAATAGTCATAAATCACTGCCAAAATAGCGCCAAGCTGTACCACCACGACAAATAAATCAACTTTTTCTTTAGTCCAGAAACCCATCACATCTGCTGATAAAATCAAATATCCCGTACTAGAGATGGGTAAAAATTCAGTGATACCTTCAACGATACCCATGATGACAGCTTGAACGAATAAAACTATATCCACAGTGACTTTCCTAGAAACAGACTGGCCTAAAAAAACTGGCCTAAAAACAGACCGATTGGCTGTCCTATATTAACGTTGATTTTATATTGGTATGTGCTTGCTAAACACTAAAAAGTTGGCTGCAAAAAACATATTTATAAAGCTATGCTTTACCCTGCTCTTTAAGTGTTTTCCAAGCTTGATTACGTAGATATTTTGGTAATGCCTGTGACGCTTCTGTACCACCATCGTTTGCAAACTGGGCAATACCAAGCTGCCCAATGACAACCGCATCTGGCCAAACATCTTCATGACAGTCTTGCTGATCATGTCGTGCCAATAGCGGCGCGCCATTACCCGCGATAGGCAGGTTGAATACTGTTTGGCTATCATAATCTAATAGCTGCTCAGTGCTATCGCCACCATCAGCCAAGACTGGCTGCATAATGCTATGACCAAACTGGTCGTCAGTTACCAACTCATACTGCCCAAAGTAAACTTGCTGCATACGAGCATCAAGGGCGCTGTATAGGTGTGTTAGACCATATTTCTGATACGCGCATTGTGCGATTGCTTGCAGGCTTGAGACGCCAACACAAGGCAAATCATGCGCTACAGACAGAGCCTGTACCACTGCCGTATTGATACGGATACCACTAAACGCACCTGGCCCGCGATTGAATATTAAAGCCTGTATATCAGCAAGACGTAACTGCGCCTCAGATAGTGCAGCATCAATCATCGGTAAAATCTGCTGAGTCTGCTGACGCTTACCTGTTTCGGTATGGCTCGACAATACCTGTCCGCTCGAATCTAAAATCGCGATCGAACACTGGTCGAACACGGTATCCATTGCTAAAAACATCACAACCTCGGCTTTTACTTTTGGTGTTCTAAATTGATTTGTCAGATTTTAATAATTTTTTATAACGATCTATCATTCATGCGCTATCAGAATACTGACAGAATGAAGCAGCGCCTATCATAGCATTTAGGGTACACGAATTTTATTAATTTCTATATTTTTCACACTTTATCCATCAGTGTTTATCTGCAACTGATAACGATAAAAAGCCCCAAAGCTTCATTGGCTTTGGGGCTTTGATCAAACTTCTTAAAAATAACTAATTGTTATCTAAAAGCGGGTTTTGAACTTCTTTGGTGCTTGGTTTTGCATTTCTTGCATTTGCTTTTGCATCTCTTCGGTGCTTGGCATGTTGTTTGGATCCAGTCCCATCTGCTTAGCCATTTGTTCTGGATTCACATCTTTAGCGCCACCTTGCTGACCGCCGCCAAACAATGGACCGCCGCCACCGCCAGCATTACCACCACCCATGAGCCCTTGCATAGATTTCATCATTTTACTGATGCCTTCAGGCTTTGAGATCATTTTCATCATTTTTGCCATCTGCTTGTGTTGCTTGAGCAGACGATTAACGTCTTGAATCTCACGGCCTGAACCTGCAGCGATACGGCGCTTACGACTTGGGTTAATCTTGTCAGGGTTTTTACGCTCAAATGGCGTCATTGAGTTGATCAATGCTTCCATCTCACGTACTTTTTCTTCTGGTTTGGCGTCTTCGACGGCTTTTTGCATATCTGAGCCGCCCATACCAGGCATCTTATCCAAGAAACCTGCCATGCCGCCCATGCTCTTCATCTGCTGGAACTGGGTCAATAGATCCTCAAGGTCGAAATCACCGCCCTTTTGCATCTTTTTCGCCATTTTTTCGGCTTTATCACGGTCAATTTTCTGCTCAACTTCTTCGACCAGACTCAGTACGTCACCCATACCTAGGATACGCTGCGCGATACGCTCAGGGTGGAACAGCTCTAGCTCGTCTAGTTTTTCACCGCGACCCAAGAACTTAATCGGCTTGCCGGTGATAGCACGTACAGAAAGCGCCGCACCGCCGCGAGCATCACCGTCAGTCTTAGTTAAGATAACACCTGTCAATGGCAATGCATCATTGAAGGCTTTTGCGGTATTGGCGGCATCTTGACCCGTCATTGCATCGACGACGAATAGCGTCTCAGATGGGTTAACCGCAGCAGTTAGCGCCTTAATCTCATCCATCATGGTATCGTCGATATGTAGACGACCAGCAGTATCAATAATCAGAATATCTTGATACTGGATTTTGGCTTCTTCAATCGCACGCTTTGCGATATCAATTGGATTCTCATCTGTGCTTGAGTTCACAAACTTAGCATTCACTTGACCGGCTACTTGCTCAAGCTGTTTGATAGCCGCTGGACGATAAACGTCAGCAGAGACTAGCATGACTTTTTTCTTTTGGCGCTCTTGTAAATATTTGGCCAACTTACCAGCTGTAGTCGTTTTACCCGCACCTTGTAGACCTGCTAGCAAATAAACAACAGGCGGTTTGCCTGTCATCTCTAACTGCTGATTGGCGCTGCCCATCATTTCGGTCAGCTCGTCGTGTACGATTTTGACAAAGGCTTGACCTGGCGCTAACTCTTTTAGCACTTCAGCACCAAGCGCCTGTTCTTTTACGCGTTTTACAAAATCACGAGTGACAGGTAGTGCTACATCGGCTTCTAACAACGCCATACGCACTTCACGTAGCGTGTCTTTGATATTGTCTTCGGTCAACTGTCCGGTACCGACGATGTTACGTAGGCTCGACGATAAGCGTTCTGTTAAGGTATCAAACATAAATAACTCTCAATTAAAATGGTTTTCAATTAAATAATACGCAATTAAAATAACTCTAAATCAAACCATTAGAATGGTTCATAAATAATATTAGGATACGCTATAAGATATTAGGATATTGCATGACAAGGGACATGATAAAAGAATTATATTATCAATACTATAGCATTAACATGGCTCAAAACTTATAGTCGTTTCGCAAAGGACACAGCGCTTATAATTGTAGTCAACTTTTTACAGATGACATATTTTACGTTTTGCACTATGCATCACTGCCGAGCATTTATAAGTTATAAGCAAGATGGTGCTCAATTGGCACCCATTTTATGATAAATTGGACGATTATTCTAATCATTCTGATAATACCACTTTAGCGACACATTGAGCGGCAGTTTATGCTCAGTATAAGATGAGGCTTTTTATCTGTGCACTTTGCATTCTTACTTGCTAGCATGGCTTATATCTTAGTCAGCATCCATATTGGTTGGGCGTTGGTTCAGGACAAACCTATCCACAAAAGCATCAGTTTGGGCTTATTGCTCATCGGTATGGCGGCACATGCGGCACTGCTATATCCATACGTTGTGACGCTGTATGGTTTAAATTTCAACTTATTTAATATCATCAGTCTGACCAGTTTATTTTTCTTATTCTTTTATCTGTTGTTCTGTTTATATCGCCCTATTCTTAGCCTTGGTATTTTGGCTGCACCCACTGCGCTAATAGGTATGACTGTCGGCTATGTCGGCCGTGCACCCTATCAACCACTCACTGACGTCAGCATCGGACTTGAAATCCATATCATATTATCATTAGCTGCCTATTGTGTGCTGTTGATGGCGGCGGTACAAGCGCTATTTCTACGGCTACAAATACGTGAGCTCAAGCATCATACCATTCATCGCTTTTGGGTCAATAAACTACCTTCGTTGCAAAGTATGGAGAGTTTATTATTCGATATGCTGTTGGTTGGCTTTGTATTGCTCAGTATCGCACTGGGGATTGGGTTTATCTATGTGCAAGATTTGATGGCGCAACATATCGTGCATAAGACTGTTTTTAGTCTGCTGTCGTGGTTATTATTTGGTGTACTACTATTCGGTAATTGGCGTGCAGGCTGGCGAGGCAAACGTGCGGCTAATATCACTATTTATGCCTTTATCCTATTAGCCATTGGCTTTGTTGGTAGCAAGTTTGTCTTAGAAATGCTCCTATAAAGTATATGTTCAAAAAAAGGCGGTCAGCAACACTAGTTACTGACCGCCTTTTTTATATTTTTGGCAGACTCACTACTCATTTTTCTTAGTTAAATACCACTGTCTTATTACCCGCCACAATCACACGGTTTTGGACATGCCAGTTTACGGCACGTGCTAATACGTTGCGTTCGATATCACGGCCGATAGCACGCAGCTCTGTCACCCCTTGGCGATGCGTCACACGGTGTACGTCCTGCTCGATGATAGGGCCTTGATCAAGCTCAGCTGTGACATAGTGCGCAGTTGCTCCAATAAGCTTAACGCCTTTATCGTAAGCTTGACGATAAGGATCTGCACCCACAAACGCAGGCAAGAAAGAATGATGAATATTGATAATCTGCATCGGCCAACGCTTGACGAAATCTGATGACAATATCTGCATATAGCGCGCCAATACTAGCAAGTCGTTACCTGCCATCAACTTATGAATCTGTTCTTCTGCATCGAACTTATTATCTTTGGTCACTGGCACATGATGGAAAGTAATACCAAAATTCTGTACTGCTTGCTTTAAATCAGGATGGTTGCTGACCACACAAGTAATCTCGCAATCGAGCAGTCCACGCTGATGTCGCCATAATAAATCTAACAACGCATGATCAAACTTAGATACTAAAATACCGACTTTGGTCTTCGTTGCATTATTATGTAGACGCCAATCCATATTGTGGCGCTTAGCAACAGTATGCGCAAAGCTGGCTTCAAAATTCTCGATAATATCGCTCAAACCTGCCAAGGCAAACTCTAAACGCATAAAATATTGACCGCCTTCATGCGCCGTTGAATACTGGTCAAGCGTAATGATATTAGCGCCATAACGATGAATGAATTCAGAGACTGCCTGTACGATACCTGCCTGATCTTTGCATTTGATGAGCAACGTGGCTGTATCAATAGCGCTAGGAATCTGTTTGCTCTGAGAAGCTATGGTCGATAATGAAACCGTTTTAGTGTTGTCTGACATAATTCGCCCAATATAAAAAATAATGACTTATCGCTGAAAAATTGCTGACAGCATAGTAAACCGGTTATTTTAATCTTTTTTGCAATACTTTGCTGAACGAGTTAGTTGTTTTTGGTTATTTAAGGGGGTTTGGTTGTTTAAAAGATAAAGCAAAAACCCCCAACGTAGGGTTGGGGGTTTTTAAATTTTCAAGCAAAATAGATTTCCTAGAAAATTCGAATTGTAGTATTTTTTGAAGTTGGTGCTGGGGTAGTAACTGATAGCTTAATACTATCACCATTAGCACAACCTTCAGTTGAGATGATATAACTGACATCATCGCTACCTTCAAAGAAGTTCTGATTCGTACTACCATCTACTCGACTTAATGCAACAAGCGCAGGTACAGTCATATTACCATCTGTAATTTCTGGCTCACAAGTGAGATCATTATCAGTATTATCTTTAACGATTAGACTCAGAGCAGTTCCTGAAGGCATAGAAACTGTCTTCAAACTGCTACCATACATCTCAAATAAGATAGAACCTGGTATTACTTGAAAGTTGTAAAAAGTTGGAGTGTCATTAGCAAAACCCATAATAACTTGTTTGCGTAATACTGTCTGCAATAGATTATCGCACTGGGTGGCATCAGTGCTACTATCAACTATAAAATTAGGTAGGTTAGGTTGAGATAAAGTCGTTGCTGCACAAGTCGCTTGATCGCCGCCTTGTTGCTCACCTCTTTTATAAACAAACTCACCTGGCGTATACTTTAAATCTTCGTTATTATCTCGAAAAAAATTACCAATGTTATCTAATAGCTCGTCAATCCCAACAGTATAGACATTATCTCCATTTAGATCTGAATATGCCTTATCTCCTTCTACATAAGCAATAACACTAACTCGACCATTTGCAGGTCTAGGGTTTTGCGATGTGAAAGTTACTGTGCAATTGCCACTCTTTGTTCTACAATTTGGTGTGACAGTACCGCCTTCAGCCACAAAACTTACCACAGTATCATCTGGAACAAAATTACCTTGGCGATCCGTTAGATATGCCGATATATTGGTAGAATCGATAGCATTGTCAGCCAAAACATTTTTGCCTATCGCTAATGTCACGCCATTCTGAGTAGGGCGACCTGTTGCCACAGATATATTTTTGGCTAGTGCAAAAGTACTGATATTTGACTTCAGGGAGGCTTTAATTTCTACTGGTCCTGGGACATTCCCAGGATATAGATTTACCGTTACCTTTCCTGAAGCATTACTTTTTATCGTTTGCGTGCTACGGTTGTTTAGTGATATGAATGCAAAGTCAGACGGCGATGACTCGTTTAAACTAAGCACTACTTCTTGACTTGCTGCAGGAACACCATTGGCGTAAACAGTAAATTCTACTTGGCTAGATGAAGAGGAGCCGCTATTTTTTGCACCTAATACAACTGCATTGCTAGTTGTATATACAATAGAACTTGCCTCGATAGCTTTAATATTGACGTTAATACTTTGCGAGGACGAAGTGCTATTTGCAGCAACTGCAGTGATAATTTGAGTACCTTCACATAAATTACCATTACTATCAATAGCATTATAAGTTGTGCTCACATTTCCTTGATTAGAAGAGCTTACGCTAGCCTCTTCAAACGAACCACATGTTGATGACAGATTAACAGTCACATCATTTTGAAATTGATTAGTTTTTATGTCTTTGGTTTGCAATGTAACAATTGTAGAGCCGCCAGACTCCAAAACACTTTCACCCGTAGAAAAATTTACTAACGTAATATCAACTGCTTGTAATGAGTAGTTATAACTAGCAGTGGTTGCACTCACATTGTCATATGTTGCTGTCGCAGACAAGCTGTAACTACCAGTATCAGTAGAAGATAATGGTACGACAGACGTTGTTGCTACGCCGTCAGCATTAGTCAATACTGCTCCATTAGATGTACCAAACTGTACACCGGCACCACTAAATGTGACTAAAGCACCACTTACACCGTTACCTTCAGAGTCTGTAACAACGACTCTAGCCGTAACACCCGACATAGAAATTACTCTAGTCAGATTAGCATTTGCGTCTAATAGAGATACTGTACTAACATTTAAAACGTCTCCAATATCACCACTACCTACACCTCCATCATCAGTACCTATCGTAACACCCAAATCAGGCGCTGGAGCAATCGTATCAGTGCCACTGCCACCGCCACAACCCACTAAGGCCAACGATAATGTGAGCGCTGTTAATTGAAATATTTTGGAAGTAGGCAATGATGTATATGACATGTTTTGACTCCGCATGAGCAGTAATTTATCTGAGCAAATAAGCAAAAAATCATTACCCAGAATCAAAAGAGATTGGTAATGATACATAGATTTACAGTAATACTGGTGTATTAACAGATTGTATTAAATATATAACAGCAACTTTACTGACTTTTGTTATAACTTACAACTAAAAATTAATCTTTACTATTAAACAATCAACAACATAGAGCGCTCATTTCAGGGTATAATAGCCCTCCTTTAATTCGACAGTTATTGTAAAAATATTTGAGTATTCATCTGTTTTATGGTATAAATGTCGGCTTTAAAATTTTCTGAATTGGTCAGCCTGTTATTTGCCTTTAGATAGCAGCAAAACCAGCTCAACCTTCATATAGTTTTGTTTGGTGCAAAGCTGCCGCTTGCTGTGTCCATGCCGCAAAAACGTGCAACTTGCCCAGACTGGTATGAGAAAAACTCATACCTCATAGATTAGGAGTTCGCCATGTCTCGAGTTTGCCAAGTGACTGGAAAGCGCCCTATGGTGGGTAATAATGTTTCGCATGCAAACAACAAAACCCGTCGTCGCTTTCTACCAAACCTTCACAACCATCGTTTTTGGGTAGAGTCTGAAAACCGCTTTGTACGTCTACGTGTGTCTACCAAAGGTATGCGCATCATTGACAAACTTGGTATCGATAAAGTGTTAGCGGATCTACGCGCACAAGGTCAAAAAGTTTAAGTTAAAAATAGCAGCTGGGTGATGACTCTCATCATTGAGGCTGCTGTTTTGCTACATTAATTGTGGCAACTCACTCTTTGAGACACGTACCTATCGTTTGAAGACCCCTCATTTACAGGAAAGCTATCATGAGAGATAAAATTAAATTAGTATCAACAGCTGGTACTGGGTATTACTACACCACTACTAAAAACAAGCGCACTATGCCTGGCAAAATGGAAATCAAAAAGTTTGATCCAAAAGTACGCCAGCATGTGATCTTTAAAGAAGCTAAAATCAAATAACTGCCATCATTTGTAGAAGGCATTTTTATAAATACTTTCTATAAAGAAGTTATTTGAACAAAAAAAGGGTTTATCAATTGATAAACCCTTTTTTTACGGCTGTAGTTTGATGTTGCTAAGCTATATCTTCAATCATTCGCTTTGACTGGTATTTGCTTTAATTGGTGCTCAAAAATAACCAAATATTAGCTGTAGTGTGTTGGTTCTTTATCATATACATGCGCATGCCATTTACTCATTTGCTTTTGCATAATGACCTGAATCGCAGCATGAATCATGTGTTGACCAATCGCTTGAGTATCGCTACCAAGTAGCTCTTTTAGCTTGTCAGAAAAATCAATAGTCATCAGCGGTGCTTCATCTTGTTCAGCATCACGCAACAACAATCTACCATCATCTGCTTCCACCAGCTCTAATGTGGTTTCTTTGGCAAATCCTGCAAACTGATCGCTATTCTCGTTATCTACTTCTATATCATTATCGATATCGTATGGCATTAATGTGTTCCTTATTATCCCGTTTAGTACTGGTAGAGAAACTAGTCATTGCAAAGCAGTCATTTCTAAAAATAAACTCATTCGGCAAACCTATCGTCTTACAGTAACGCGGGTAAATCTGTCTTACTCATACAATGGACGCTTTAACACTCGAATTCAAGGGCTGTCACATAAGTCTTCGCTATAAAAGCAAACTTGAATACCATTTCGTTTGTATGCATTAATGCCAATAACGCAACTTTCCTAATGTAAATAAGAAGGCCACAAACATTCCAAGGTAATAAACTAGCTTTAGCTCAAGGCTAGGATCACGATACTTAAATGGCAGTGCAACGGTAGCCGTCGCAGTAGGCAATATCAGCAGCATAAGCAGCCAGTTTTCAATGACATTTAGCCAACCTTGTAAGTCGGTTCCGTGACGTAGTGACGCCAACCCCATTAGCAAACAAGCGATAATTAAGCTGGTAAATAAGCCATTTGGTAAGTCTTTAGGATAGATAATTTTAGCAATACTGGCTGGTACGATTCTCATATAAAATTCCAGTCATGCTTGTAGAACATGGCTTAATGATTAAAAAATATAAAATATTACGACATTATATAAGCACGAATAAACAATATAGGTGCAAATAAACGATACAGACGCGAAAAAGCATTATATCTGCAGCTAAACAACTTAACTATAAGTACCCATCAGCCATAGCATCGATATACAAGAGGTCAAATAACCCAAACTAATCGCATTCCAACTCTCAATATGCAGACCTTTAACTTTATTGAGTATGCGAGAACCTACCCAAAAGAACAGCGGAATACCTAACATAAATGCAGGCACAATGACCGCTGCATGACGCAGCACGGTTTCGACATCATCACCCACCATCAGGCGAAAGCCATAACCTGCCAAACTAAGTACAAGTGCAAACATCGCTAAGCCAATGGTAATGCCTCTAGGTACCAAACTGCGCTGCGGTGTTTCACTTGTAAGTGACTGCCTAGTCTGCTGATTCAACGTTTCATGAGAGTTTACTTGCTCACAAGGTTCTGTTGAACTGCTAGAATTGTTTGTGTCCATATTTCACCTTTACGCGACTGACCGTTATATATAATTGATTCAATTTAAAAGAGAGACAAGGCAACTGAATGCAGATGTAACTGTGATACTTCAAGCGAGGTTAACGCTGTAGCTCTTTTATATCGGATTAACTATATAGTCATAAGTTATACAGCACATTCTAATATTATTATTGTATGGCTAATAGCGTTTATTAACCATACAACACTCGCTAGCTGTTGTTGTTGGCTAATAGCAACTCTGCGCGCATCTCATCAATAGCCGCTTTATAATCTTCTTGATTGAATATTGCAGAACCCGCAACGAACATATCAGCGCCCGCTTCAGCAATCGCACGTATATTACTGGCTTTGATACCGCCATCAACTTCCAATCGAATATCTCGACCACTGGTAATGATACGCTGACGTACCTGACGGACTTTATCTAAAGTACTATCGATAAACGATTGACCACCGTAGCCAGGGTTCACACTCATTAATAAAATCTGATCTACTTTATCCATAACATAATCAAGATAATGTAATGGTGTCGCTGGGTTCAATACCAAACCGCACTCTGCACCGCCATCTTTGATCAGTTGAAGCGATCGATCGATATGAGCGCTGGCTTCAGGATGGAAGGTAATGATACTAGCACCCGCTTCCAAGAACTGCTCAATCATACTATCGACAGGTGAAACCATCAGATGCACATCAATTGGCGCTTCAACACCATAGTCACGCAATGCCTTACAAATCATGCTACCAAACGTCAAATTGGGTACGTAATGGTTGTCCATTACATCAAAATGAATCACATCGGCACCCGACTCTAGTACCTTCTCCACTTCTTCGCCCAACCGCGCGAAGTCAGCTGAGAGTATCGACGGTGCAATAAGATAAGGTTTAGCAGGACTGTTCATAATTGAGCTACCTAATTCATGTTTATATAAGATATTGATAAATTAAAAAGAAAATTCCAAGCGGCTCACATATGCTGAGAGCCTTTTATATAATGATGTTAAATACTTAATGGTTTAGCGCTGCTTATATTGAGTTTTGCAATAAGCACGGCCAACTTCGAAAGAGCGCTTTGCCTCATGTTTGGTAGCACGATTGCTCACTCTTTGACGCCATAAGCGAAAAGATGACGGCTTTAGCTCTTGGCGCATGAGTTTGATAACCCCAGTCTCATCGAGACCGTAGCTATGCTCTATAGCACCAAATGGCGTTCTATCTTCCCATGCCATCTCTATCACGCGAGATATTTGCACGTCATCAAGTACTCTATCGCCAGCGTCGTTGACGGTTTTTGCAATCAGCTCGTCTGACTTAACTTGAGACACTTCATCACTATAATCAATGTTACGTTGTTTTTTTTGTAGAGCAGCATCCATATCAGCTTGCATAGTCGCTTTTGTAGAGCTCGTATCTGCTGACTTATTCTTCGAATTAGAAGCTGTCAAATCTTGATAACTTGCCATAAAAATCACCTTCTGAGCATGAATGGAATATCGAAAAATGTATCACGGTCATCTGCAGGACATCTTAGCTCATTTGAGCCATATGCCAATGATGTTCGATATGATCATTAATCACCGTTTGGATAAAATAATAACTGTGGTCATGCCCCGCTTGATAGCGTAATGTTAAGGGCTGTTCGGCTTTTGCACAAGCATCTTGTAGTTTAGAGGTCTGTAGCTGGCCTTCTTCTAAGAAGTTATCAGCTGCGCCTTGATCAACCAAAATGCTCGAATACTGCTGACCGACCTTTTCGATCATCTGTGAGGCGTCCGCTTGTGCCCATAGAGACTTATCATCACCGAAGTACTCTGTATAGGCAGCTTGCCCCCATGCAGACTCACTTGCCGCACATACTGGCGATAAAGCCGATACGCTGACAAACTTACTTGGGAACTTAAACCCTAGCAATAACGCGCCATGACCACCCATTGAGTGTCCTGTGACACCGATGCTATGAATAGGAAACTCTGAACGTAGTAAGTCATATAACTCATCGACAATATAGCTTTGCATATTGAAATTGTCTGACCACGGCGCTTGAGTCGCGTCAACATAATAGCTTGCACCTTGACCGACAAAATAGCGATCGTCGTTTGGTACGTCGCTGTCTTCACTACTTCTAGGCGAAGTATCAGGTGCGATAAGTATCATACCAAGCTCGCTACATTTTTGCTGAAAATGCGCTTTATGAGTGACGTTATCAGCATTACACGTCAAACCTGATAGGTACAATATCGCAGGACAACGTCGTCCAGCCAAGGCTTCATCAGGTAGGTAAATACTAAACGTCATAGAGGTTTTGGTAGATGTCGACTCGTGGCTATAATAATGCTGCTCACCGTTAAAGCAACGATTCACGCTTTTTTGGGTAAGCTGTTTATTGGTAGATAAACTATGACTATAGGAATTTTGCATGAGTGATATCCTTTTATTCAAAATAGAACCAATGACGATGTTTAATAAATGCTCATCATCTAATAGTAAATCTGATATTGGCATTTATTAAATGCCAAATCATACTTTGTATTTATTCAGCTATTCAGCAGCTATCTCTACTTCGTCTACTGACAGATTAGTAGCACTGTCAGGTAGAGTATTAACCGTTATAGAAGTAGCATTATTTGTAATACTAGCAACGGATGGCCGCGCCTTATCAAACAATACTTGCTCAAACGCAGGCAATGCCGTCTCCATTAAGCTACCAATGACCATTTGCGGCTCTGATGGCTCAAAGCCCATGGCGCTCTCACGCTCATTGACCCGTATACTGGCATCCTTAAAAGCCGACTCAAAACTGGTATTCCCTCGTAGGCTTTCAGCAAAAAACGCTTGACCAAAATAGGTCATCTCAGCTGTATTCGTGCAGCCAAACGATGCTTTGTCAGCGGCTGACGCAGTAATCACTACCGTGGTTGGCGATGCCAATTCGTCAATAAACGAACCTGAGTAGCAGGCAGACACCACAATCACACGCCAGCGGATACCAGATGCGTCTAGCGCGTCACGCAACCAAGTAGCATCTAAATTATCCATCGCAAGCGGCGGATTTGCCAATTGGACGATATCCTGATTACCATGTGAAGACAACGTCAAAAACAATACATCTTCATCAGCATTCATCTGCTGACCGATTTTCTTTAGACCGCGCAAAATGCTGGTCTTAGTAGCAATTGGCTCATCGAGCCAGCTATAAGTATTATTAATCAGCGATAGTGAATGGCCGCTGGTACCAAAGCGCACATCAAACAGCTCACGCACCTTATTAATCTCGGAGCGAAAGACGTTTTGATCAGAGAACCCTGCAACTCCCATAAAGTACCAGTCGGTTTTGCCATCGATACTTGGGTCTATACTATCCAATGCTTGCTGTAACAGACGTGGCTGCTGATATAGTGCCGCCTCTTCTAATACAGGCTCTACAGGTATTTGCTTAAAGATCGGCTGGTCTGCGACATTACGCTGCCAGATAGTCAGCAACGCTACCGCGCCAACCAATACAATGATTCGCTCCCACCATGGTATACGCAGACGACGGGAGAAAATCCACAATAGAGCTAGCGTTTGCCATAAGAACAATACTAAAAACAGTACTGGTAAGAACGAATAACTCCAATTTGGCAACCAACCATAGCTACCAAAAAACTGCACCAAGCTCTGTAATAAGGCTGACAATGTATCGGCGACCAACCACAGCACTACTGGTACAAATACCAATGCTTGATTGCTCGCTCGCCGAGCCAAAATAATACCACCAAGCAAAATAATCATCGGCCAGATCAAATAACTGACCAATCCTTGCTCATTAAATATGCTGCCACTTTCAGCAGCTAACCATGAAAATAAGACATTACTACCAAGCGCCAATAGCGCAAATACGGCAAACTGTACAAAAGTGGGTTTAACCCAAGAAAAAGCCCGTGTTGAGCCCACTAGCATCCACAAGGTTGCAATAATATTTGCAGCGAAATTGAGCGAAAAACGCTGAAGCGAGACGGTTTTTAACGACGTAAGTGACAAAGACTTAGACCTCTAGCCAGTCGAGAAAAATAAAATAACTCAATGATAATTATCTTAATGTAACAGCCGCGCGGTGCAATCAATTGACGATTTTTTGTACAGCATGCAGACATCGATTTATATTGAATTCACGATGGAGTGATTATAGAAGATGACTAGCACTGCCTAATATTTTAGCTCGCTAATCTATCGCGATTGTAACGGATTGTCGGTTAAGAGGATAAGGCTGATTTGTAAAATTCACTCAAATTTGGCTAAAAATTCAAATAAAAAAGGAGGCCTCTTATATAAAGCCTCCCTTTTTTACTAATTACTAAACATTATCTCATCAATAGCTCATTGACGCGTTTTAGGTAAGCGGCTGGATCGTCTAGCTGACCACCATCTGCTAACAATGCCTGATCAAAAATGACTTGCGCCAGACTATCAAACTGATCACTACTTTCAAGCTTTTTGATGAGTGGATGGTCAGGGTTTACTTCTAGCGTTGGCTTACTTGCTGGTACGTCCTGACCCATTTGCTGTAGCATCTGAATCATTTGTGGTGATAGCTCACCTTCACCTACAACCAAACAAGCTGGACTATCGACTAAACGCGTCGATACTTTGACGTCTTTAGCACGCTCGCCCAGTGCAGCTTTTAGTTTATCAACAACAGGCTTTAGCGTTTCTTGGGCTTTCTCCGCTTCCGCTTTTTCTGCTTCATCTTGCAAGTCGCCTAAATCTACTGCGCCTTTGGCGATGTTTTGCAGCGGTGTCTCATCGAATGAGGTCAAGAAGTTCATTGCCCATTCATCAACACGGCTGGTCATCAAGATAACTTCAATGCCTTTTTTCTTGAATAGCTCAAGTTGCGGGCTGTTTTTCGCAGCAGCTAGGTTATCAGCGGTGAGGTAGTAGATGGCTTTTTGGCCATCTTTCATACGACCTTTATAATCTTCGAAGCTTGTTACCAAACCGTCTTGGGTGCTGGTAGCATAACGCAATAGCTTAGCAATACGTTCTTGATTGCCTGCGTCTTCGCCTAGGCCTTCTTTGATGACATCACCAAACTCTGCATAGAACTGAGCAAACTTCTCTTGCTTGTCACTGTCTTCGCTATTGGCAAGACTTGAAAGCAGCGTCAAGATACGGCGAGCGTTACCATCACGAATAGATTTTACATCACGTGACTCTTGTAATAGCTCCCGGCTCACGTTCAATGGTAAATCTGCTGAATCAATCACACCTTTCACGAAACGCAAATACATCGGTAGCAATTGCTCAGCTTCGTCCATGATAAAGACGCGCTTCACATATAGCTTTAGACCATGCTGCTGCTCACGAGTGTATAGATCGACTGGCGCTTTTTTAGGGATATATAGTAACTGCGTATACTGTACGCGACCCTCTACACGGTTATGTGTCCAAGTAAGCGGCGCATCCATGTCATAAGAAATATTCTTATAAAAATCGACATACTCATCATCTTCAATTTCAGAGCTTGAGCGCGTCCATAGTGCACTGGCTTTGTTGATTGTTTCCCACTCATCAGTGAGTACCATCTCGCCACCAGCAGGTGTGTCGTCGTTTTCGTCTTCTTTTACATCTTCTTGCCAGATCTCTTTACGCATCTGAATCGGCAAGCTGATATGGTCAGAGTATTTATTAACCAAGCGCTTGATTTTGCTGCGATCCAAGTAATTATCTTCGCCCTCGCTATATTCTTCTTTTAAGTGCAAAGTAATCGCTGTACCCCGCGTGTCTTTGGTAATAGGTTCAACAGTAAAGCTACCAGTACCATCTGATACCCAGCGCACGCCTTTATCCGCAGGCTCGCCCGCTTTGCGTGATTCGACACTGATGGTATCAGCCACAATAAAACCTGAGTAAAAACCAACACCGAACTGACCAATCAATTGTCCGTCTTGCTTTTGTGATTCAGACAATTTGTCTAAAAACGCCTTGGTGCCTGATTTAGCAATCGTACCTAAGTTTTCGATTGCATCGGCTTCGTTCATACCAATACCATTGTCGGTAAAGGTAATAGTTTTGGCAGCTTCATCGACAGCGATGCGGATTTTTAATTCGCCATCATCTTCATAAAGGCTATCATCATTTGTACCTTCAAAACGCAACTTATCACAAGCATCCGACGCATTAGATACCAACTCGCGGACAAAAATATCAGCGTTAGAATATAGTGAATGCGTTACCAAATGCAGTAATTGCGCCACTTCCGCTTCAAACGTATGTTTTTTTAATTCTGGATTCAGACCTTCAGCTTGAGTTGCTTCACTCATAAAAACTCCTTTAAATTCTATGAAAGACCTATTATCAGATAACGATATACTCACTAAAGCCGTTCTCATAATGTTAGATAACTTGCCGTATGTAATAACGTTAAACTGTCTATACTAATAGGGGCATTGAGAAAAAATTCAAGCTCAAAATCTTTATTCCATAAAAAACACCGCGCTTGTTTATCAAGGCGGTGCTCTGGTGTCAGTTATTTATTTGCTCAGTCATTTTCTGACATAGCAACCAACGCGCAAACACCAGCAACTATTCTGAATATGCTTCTATCAATATATCCCAGAGAGTCGTCAGCTTTTTTGAAAATTGAGTATGGGTTTTCATAGTAACCTCTATGTTGATTAACATCGGCTTGTTAGTAATATTATTTTTTTAGTAATATTGTCTTGTTAGCTACTATTAAAACCATTTTTCCATTATTTGTATAATTAATTGATTACAACATATCATTTCATTTTTAAAAACTACAAGCTGGCTGACTCTTAGCCTTTTAACGTGGCATCGGACGAATAGTAAGGATTTGCTCACTACGACCAAAAGGGCCGTATACATCGTGCAATACCGCACTGGTCAATCCGATACCATCATCGCCATATTGTTGTACAGCCTCGATACCCAGCCAGCGACCTTTTGGCGAGCGATGCATATGGATTTGCAAATCAGTATTGGGAAACATCCACTCTAACTTAGACAAACCAAGACCCAATCTTGGTACAACACCATTGGCAGTATCGACCATACCTAATAGATGCACCAAATCATCAGTCGCCTCACCTTCAATCATGTCGAGATCATTGGTAATCCATACCATACCGCGACCAGCACGACGGTCTTCTGTTGCTACTAGACGTACGCTTTCGATAAAGCCGCCCGGCCAGCCTTTCATACCTTCCCAAACTGGTAGTTCTTCAGGTTTGTATTCTGCTGGTTGATCTTCAAGTCCGGCAATCTCGCTGGTATCTTGAGTAATCAGTCGCCACGCTCTTGCAATAATAGCATCGCGGCCACGGCTACTCATGACCGCTTCGACCAGCTCAATAGTCTTGCCTGGTCGGATACAGCGAGTAGTGATAGTAAAGTCGTCAAGTGGTATTAGCCCCAAGATATCGAGGCTCACACGTGCGATACGAGTATTGGGTTGTGGCGCAAAGCTGTTGATCTCGGCTGTTAATAGGCCTGTTGCTGGCGCCATGTGCTGCTCATGCTCATTCCAAGCACCTTGAGCATGCTTGGTTGGCTGATAATGCGCCACACTGACACCGTCTTCTTGTAATTCTCGTTTAATAAATTTGTAATAAGCAGTCATAACTATCCTATATTTGGCACTTTCATCTGTATTTCTTATTTAGGCTTGTACTTTTTATTTGTGGGTAAGCTCTTGTTTTCTTAGTGTGAGAATACGGCGAGCTTTTTGTAAGAAAAATAGTAAACAGATCATGACTACTGCGAGCATCGCATAAAAAAAGCTTTTTTCTGCCATAAACTTCATGATATTCATAAACAATACGAAAACCACTGCTGCCATCACTAGCATATTGAGCTTGAGTTGCTTGTTGACTTCAGCGAGCGTGGCCTCTGCCAATATAAATCTGGCTTTTGGTTCTTTCATGCGACCTTATCCATATCAATGATGATTCATAAAAATATAAATACAAACACGAATATTAGTTACTTACCAACCTGAGTAACAGGAATCCGCAACGCTTTCGGCAGACTAAACGTCACATTTTCTTCAATACCAGATAGCTCACTAGGCAAATCACCACCCCAGTCTTGCAACTGTTGCAATACTTCTTGGATCAACACTTCGGGCGCGGATGCACCAGCGGTCACTCCTATACTCTGCACACCATCTAACCAACGCTTCTCCATCTCACTGGCATTATCAATTAAATACGCACGGCAATTCATACGCTCAGCCAGCTCACGTAAGCGATTAGAGTTTGATGAGTTTGGCGAACCAACTACCAAGACCACTTCACAGCGACTGGCCAAATCTTTTACCGCATCTTGACGGTTTTGAGTAGCATAGCAAATGTCGTCTTTGCGAGGGCCTTGGATACTAGGGAATTTTTCACGTAGCGCATCGATAACGCGCGCAGTATCATCCATCGACAAAGTTGTCTGAGTCACAAATGCCAAGCGTTCAGCATCTTGTACAGTCAATGCGGCCACATCACCTTCATCTTCGACCAGATGAATCTGCCCACCATGGCGACGATTAAAGCGCCCCATAGTACCTTCGACTTCTGGATGTCCTGCATGTCCTATCAACACGGCATCCATCCCATCTTGCGCGAACTTGGCCACTTCGATATGTACTTTAGTTACCAACGGACATGTTGCATCAAACACAGTAATATCACGGCGACCAGCCTCATCTTCAACTGCTTTAGACACGCCGTGAGCAGAAAAGATAACAACGGATCCATCTGGCACTTCGTGAAGCTCTTCAACGAATACCGCACCACGATTGGCCAAGTCTGATACCACAAACTTATTATGCACAACTTCATGACGGACATAAATAGGCGGCTCGAAACGTGTCAATGCTTCATTAACAATCGCAATTGCACGGTCCACACCAGCACAAAATCCACGGGGATTGGCAAGATAAATTTGCATAAAAAGGCCTATCATTGGATAATTTATAGTTAAAACGTATTTTGAATGTTTTCATTCAAAAGTTGGGGCGAAATCAATGCTCTACTTTAGCATAATTTGCTTTTATCGCTCTCTAAAATAGCTGTCTACTCGTAGCAATATTTTGTGGGCAAATCTCAGCATGCTTACGACATATTGTAAAACCAGCTTTAACTTGTATAAAAGCAGTTTATAATAATGCATCTATTATAATTTCTAACGCCATACATGATGGCATTTTTTATTTTTTCCAGTCTTTGTTTTTGACTGAGGCACTGCTTAACTTTTTATCAACACGCATTTATTACAATACATTTTACGAGTTACTAAGACACCTTCTATTAGGATACATTGTATGACAGGTTCATTATTCATCGTTACTGCCGCTTCAGGTACTGGCAAGACCTCACTGGTTAAGCAACTGCTTGCTACCACCAATGACTTAACGGTCAGTGTCTCTCATACCACTCGCGCACCGCGTCCAGGTGAGATTGATGGTCAGCACTATCATTTCACAGATACCGATAGTTTTACCAATGGTATCAATGCGGGTCTATTTCTAGAGCATGCTGAAGTATTTGGTAACTATTATGGCACGTCAGAGGAAAGTGTTCGTACCCAGCTAGCGGCGGGTATTGACGTTATTTTGGAGATTGACTGGCAAGGCGCGACGCAAATTAGAAATATCTTTCCCGATGCCATTATGATTTTTATTCTACCACCCAGCATTGCGACATTACGTCAACGTCTCTCAACCCGCGCGCAAGATTCTGTAGAAGTTATAGAGCGCCGTCTAGCTGGTGCGGTCACCGAAATGGCACAATATGTGAATGCTGACTATGTAGTGATCAATGATAATTTTGACGTAGCCTTAGCTGAGCTAAAAGCCATTATCGTGGCCGACAGGCAGACACTTAGTCGTCAGCAGCAGCGCTATCATCGCACGATTAGCAACTTGCTAAACACTCAGGTAGAAGAGTAAACTACGCACAAGCAGCTAATCTCGTAAGTAGACATAAAAAGCAACTACGCGACTTGGCAAAAAATGCTATAATATTTAGCTATCCCCCTTTATATTTTTGATATTATTTTTATTAAGTGGCGGGCAAAGTCCGTTACTAATAAAAACAACCGAGGTAGCTATTTATGGCACGAGTGACGATTGAAGATTGTTTGGATAATGTTGATAATCGCTTTGAGCTAATTTTGGTCGCAAGCAAACGCGCCCGTCAATTGGCCAAAGGTATTGCCGAGCCGTTGGTTGACGTTGATAACGACAAGCCTACAGTATTGGCACTACGTGAAATTGCCGCTGGCAAAATCACACGCGACATCCTAAATCAGCCAGAGCATAATTTTGCTACTAGCTCATTAGATTTAGCATTATCAGGCGACCACAGCTTCTAATAAGCTGTTTTGATAAGATGTATTTTATGAAGCCAATAGTGTTTTTATAAAATAAATACACATCTTGATCAACTATAGAGACCACAGCATAGGCTGTGGTTTTTTGGTTGTAATAATAATGTATTGGCTATTTTGGTCACCATTTATCCCCAAAATAGACCACTGAGTGAAATTTTTTCATCGCCCACACGCTTATCAGTTGACATTGAAAGCGATTTGCGATTAATTAGAGAATGGCGTACTCATCCTTAAGTTTTGTATGGTAGGTCATTATTTAGCCTCCATTTGCTTCGGTAAGTGGCCCAACAAGTAGGTCATGGAAAATAGGATCATCATTTTATGAGTCAAACCCTACCCAAACTCAGTCATCACCTCGTCGATGATGCTCAATATAATTTACTACGTTCGGTAGGTTATCTCACTGCTGCTGAGCGCCGTGATATTGTTGATGCTTGTGAGTTCGGAGATATTGCGCACATTAAAGACAAGCGCAAATCAGGGGAACCTTATATCACGCATCCAATCGCTGTCGCTGAGATACTAGCGGGCTTTCGCTTAGATCGAGATACCATCATTGCAGCAATTTTGCATGATACGGTCGAAGACACCGAAGTCAGTGATGAGCAAATCAAGCAGCGTTATGGTGAAATTGTATCAAGACTGGTCGATGGTGTGACCAAACTAAAGTCATCTTCACATAACAAGCAGCAGAATAAAGCGGCCACCTTTCATAAAATTCTGACCGCCACCCTCGCCGACCCGCGTGTACTGATTATCAAGCTTGCTGACCGTCTACATAATATGTCTACGCTTGACGCAGTACGTCCTGAAAAACAGCGCACCACAGCTCAAGAAACCTTAGATTTTTATGTGCCATTTGCCCGATTAATGGGTCTGAATGATATTGCTGACTATATCGAAGTATTGTGTTATCGCAATTTAGACTCTGATATGTACAACAAGCTGTCTGATAAACTGCTACAGCATGGGCTTGGACGAAACTTTCAAAGAGAGTCCATTCATCGTTATTTAAGTATCGTGCTAAATAACTTGGATCTCAATGGTCTGGTCAAGGTATTGGACAATCGCGTGGTCATATATCGTCAATTTTTCCGCAATCGCGGTGAGATTAATGCATTACTGCGTCATTATGCGTTTGAAATCGTCCTCGACAATATCGAAGCCTGCGACAAGCTGGCCTATTACTTAATCAAAAAATATCAGATTGATGATACCCATATTGCGGATAATATTCGTCGTCCGCTACCAGGCGGTAACCAATCCCTGACTCTCATTTATGAGCGTGATAATGATGTGGTAAAAGTCACTATATTGACCAAGCAAATGCAAAGCGCTGCAAGACTTGGTGTCATCGGGGCAGAGCACGCATCTGATGTCAGTCAGTCGGTTATCCAAGCGTCATTGCGCAACATGAAAGATTTGGTCGATGAAGATAATCTGAATGAAAATAGTCCTGATTTCTCAGCAGCAGTCTCTACCATTAATGAGCTGATGGATTATCTGCACTCTAGTAAAATCATTTGCTATAGCCCTCAAGGGCGTGCTTACGAGCTTCCACAGGGTGCAACGGCGCTAGATTTTGCCTACGCGGTCGGGCCTATGATTGGTAACGTGGCCGTTGGTGCAAATATCGATGGTAAAGCTGCAAAGCTTGGCACCGTGGTAAAAAATGGACAGTCCGTTGAGATAGAAGTAAACAGTCACTCAGAACCAAAAGCTGAGTGGCTGGGATTTGTAGTAACTAACAAAGCCCGTGAAGAGATTTTACGTTGGTTTAAAGATTTATCTGTCGCTGACAAACAACACCATGGTAGACAGGCATTGGATCGTGCGCTCCGAACGCATCAGAAAAGCTTTGATGATTTGACAGATGCTGACTGGAAAGACCTGACTGAATGGCGCGGCCTAACTGAAAAAGATGCGTTATTTGAACAAATAAGCTCAGGTACGCTACTTCCTCAGCTAGTCGTGACACGTTTATTTAGCGATGAGCTGAGCGACCTACAGGCAAAAGTACATAGCGATGACATGACCCAACCGCAACAGCTGATTGCAAATGCTGCTGGCGTCGAGCTTGATTTTGCCAATTGCTGTCATCCGATATATGGCGACCCTATCGTAGGGCATCTATCGCGTCATGGTTTGGTCGTTCATCGTCATAAGTGTTTCTCACTGGACGATATCCGAAAAGACAATCCTTATCAGGTGATCCAATTACGTTGGCGCAATGACAATGCGGTCAAACAAGGTGATATCGGCGAGCATGACCTAAAAAACAGCGGCAAGATTCGTTTTCCTGCTTATTTAAAGCTCTCTATTGCGCTTAGTGACGAGCAAATCAGTGAAGTTATTTATCACTTACGCCAGCTCAATATGGGTGTGGAAACCGTTGATGTTCGCAATACTGATACCATCATTCATATCGTGGTACGTAGTCGAAACCATTTAGCACAGGGTATCCGTGAACTACGCTCGCTGCTAGGTTTCCCTAACATTATACGGTTATATCAATTATAATAAGCACATTTGCATCACTGCTATAGTCGTGATGCAAATAGCTAAAATAGAACTGCTATTCTAGTAGCAATGAATCACTCACATAAAATATAAAAGGGACACCCCATGACTCGTCAAACCATCCAAACTGATAAAGCACCTGCAGCGGTCGGCACCTATTCTCAAGCTGTAAAAGTCGGCAATACTGTTTATATCTCAGGTCAGCTTGGTTTTGATCCTGACACGATGGAGCTAAGAGAAGGTTTTAAAGCACAGGCTGAGCAAGTATTCGAAAACATCAAAGCTATCTGTGAAGCAGCTGGTGGCAGTTTAAATGACGTGGTCAAATTCAATGTATCTTTGACTGACTTGAGTGATTTTGCTGTCTTGAACGAAGTGTTTGTCGCCAATCTAAGCGAGCCATATCCTGCCCGCGCTGCCGTCCAAGTAGCTGCTCTACCTAAAGGTGGTGTGGTAGAAATTGAGTCTATTCTTTATATCGAATAAGACAATATTGAATGCTTAGTATTAAGTGCTAATTTTAGCAACAGCCTATAAGTCATATCACCATAAGCTTAGCATCATGCTAAGCTTATTGGTCTCCGTTCTATTATTCTGATCTCATATTCACCTAATAAGACTGCGAAGCCGTTTATGTTGGTACAAGTTGCTCTGCCCGTTCCCCTTTATCGGGTGTTTGACTATAGCCTACCAGCTGATATGCTTGCTTTGCCAGACAGTGCGATACCGAAAATCGGCAGCCGTGTTGAAGTTTCGTTTGGTCGTCAGACTCTGATTGGCATTGTGATTGCTCATATTTCACAAGACGATAGCAGCGTACCTGTTAATAAAATCAAACCTATTAATAAATGTCTAGATGCTGAGCCTATTTTGGACGCTAGCATGCTCAAGCTTGCCTATTGGTTAGCGCGCTATTACCACTATCCGCTTGGCGATGTGTTAGCAGTTATCCTGCCAAGCCTTGTCCGTCAAGGCAAACCATTAGACTTGCTGATTACCCATTGGCGCATTTTGCCTCATATCACTGATGATGATTTTCGAGCCAATGCTAAGAAACAAAAGCAGCAGTTCGACATGCTAAAGCTACATGGTCAGCATGGCGCAAGCGAAGATGTATTGCTACTAGAAGGTATGCAACGAGCATTTTTAAAGACGCTAGAAGATAAAGGGCTAGTCGAGCGCTATATTCAGCCAAAGCAAGCGCCTACTCCAGTTAAGCTGGCAAAAATGCCACTTAATCTCAATGATGAGCAGAGACTTGCTGTCGACGCTATTATTGCTGCACACGAATCCGATACTTATACTGGTTTTTTGCTCAACGGCATTACTGGTAGTGGTAAAACCGAAGTCTATCTGCAAGCGATGCAAGCTGTACTAGAGGCTGGTAAACAGGTTCTTATTTTAGTACCAGAGATTGGACTCACACCGCAAACGCGAGCAAGATTTGCCAGTCGGTTCGCAGCCCATATTGTGCTATTACACTCTGGCATGACCAATATTCATCGCTTACAAGGGTGGCAAGACTGCCGCACGGGGCATGCACAAATCGTGATCGGTACACGTTCGGCTGTGCTATATCCCTTTGCAGACTTAGGCCTGATTGTCGTTGATGAGGCGCATGATGGCTCGTATAAGCAACAAGACACGTTACGTTATCATGCCGCTGATGTCGCTCTCTATCGAGGTTTGCAGTACAAAATCCCAGTGATACTCGGTACTGCCACACCTTCCCTTGAGCATTTAAAACTGGTCGATGATGGCAAACTAGCAGAATACCAACTGCTTACTCGTCCGGGCAATGCCAAACCTGCAACCATGCAGCTGATCGATGCTCGCTTGCAAAGCACCCATCAACAGGCACAAGATGACGGTGCGCGCTATGATACAGGGCTGACGGATGCCATGATCGGGGCGATACGGCAAACGCTAGAAGCCGGTGATCAGGTATTAATATTTTTGAATCGTCGTGGCTATGCGCCTGTTCTATTGTGCGAGGCTTGTGGTTGGCAAGCAGATTGTCCGCGCTGTGACGCGCACCTGACCGTTCACTATAATAGCCAAGCTCAGCGAAACAGTTATTCAAGCAACTCGTACTTAAAATGCCATCATTGCGATTGGCAAGCCTATATCCCTACCGTATGCCCTGATTGTGGTAGTCAAAACCTAGACGCCAAAGGCATGGGAACGACGAGGCTCAGCGAAAATCTGCACGCAATCTTTGCCAATCCTCAAACCAGTAAAGAGCTCTATCCAATTATTCAAATAGACCGTGATACCACAAGACGCAAAGACAGCTGGGAAAATATTTACGAGCAAATTAATAAAGGCAACCCTGCCATATTGGTCGGTACACAGATGGTTGCCAAAGGTCATCACTTCCCCAATGTCACGTTGGTTTGCTTACCCAATGCCGATCGCGGATTTTTATCAGCAGACTTTCGCTCACCAGAGCATACCGCACAGCTCATGATTCAGGTAGCTGGCCGTGCTGGTCGAGGTGACAAAGCTGGCCGCGTATTGATTCAAACGTTGCAGCCTGATAACGAGTTACTATTAAAACTGGTCAAAGACGGCTACTTGTCATTTGCACGCGAGCTACTGCAAGAACGTCAAATGATGGGCTTACCTCCTCATCGACATGCTGCATTGATACGCTGCGAAGGTAAAACATTAGCAGCTACTACTCAAGCACTCAAGGATGCTATTGCGCATTTGCCGAATGCTCATAACCTCGCTGTTCTCGGTCCTATTGATGCACCCATGAGTAAAAAGAACAGCCGCTACCATGCACAACTTTTGCTATTGGCTAAAGACCGTCGTCAATTGCACCATGTGTTGGGACAGTGGTGGCAACCAGTGCTTGCCCTACCAAGCGCTAAATACCTTAAGCTTACTTTGGACATTGATCCTGTCGGTTGGTAGTTCTCACTTAGTTCTCAACAAATAGGTGCGTATCTTTCTGCTCCTCCTCTCATCATGTTTACTTCGTCGTTACAGCTTCTCATGCTTGGCTATGTTAAATTTATAACTATCAAACTTTATGCGGCAAAGGCTCTACGCCTACTCTACCCATAGCAAGCATCACTTATTAGTAAACGTCACTTATCAGTAAGCATCATCTATCGAACGCGACTATCAGCGAATTTGAGTATTATTATGAATCCAAATAATCCAAACTCTGACGAGTACAATCATAGCCAACAGTATGATAATACGGATGTGCCTAAGTACGTTCGCGAAGATGAAGAAAATAACTACACTCAAGAAAACCAAGGCCATCATGATCATGATGAGCATCTAGAGCAAACAACCACAGCACGAGATACCAAAGGCTATCAGCGCACCTTGCTGTTCAGCTTTATTATCATTACTGGTTACATGTTTATCGAAGCCATTGGTGGCTGGCTCACTGGTAGTTTGGCTCTGCTATCTGATGCAGGGCATATGTTAAGCGATGCGATAGCGCTTGGTGCCACTTTAGTCGCATTTAAAATTGGCGAAAAAGCAGCTACCCATCAGAAAACTTTCGGTTACAAGCGCTTTGAGATATTAGTTGCTACGGTAAATGGCGCTACCCTTGTGATAATCGCTTTGATGATTTTTTATGAAGCGATTAAACGCTTTAACTCACCGCCAGAAATTGCGACCCAAGGCATGCTTATCGTGGCGACTATCGGTATGCTGATCAATATTTTGGTCGCTTGGCTAATGCATCGAGGTAGTCAAGGTGGCGAGCCACACAGCCATAATCATGGTACGGATGATGCCAAGGTCGCAGAGCAGAAACCTAATAATGCAGAACCCGTTAACCTTAATATGCAAAGCGCCTATTTGCACGTATTGAGCGATTTATTAGGGTCAGTAGCTGCGATTATCGCTGCACTACTTATGATGGGTTTTGGTTGGGTATGGGCAGATGCAGTGGCATCAGTAATCGTTGCTGTGCTTATTTTAATCAGTGGCTACCGCGTTGTACGTGATTCTGTGCATATATTGATGGAAGGAACGCCTGCCAATATATCGCTCGTCGATGTAGAGCAAAAATTACTCGAAGACTCTCAAGTACAAAAAGTACATGACCTACATGTTTGGAGTATTACTAGCGGTCTCAATGCACTCTCTTGTCACGTGGTGGTCGATGGTGAAATGAGTATCCATGAATCAAATATTCTAATTGCCAGTCTAGAACAAAGATTGCTAGAACTTGGTATACACCATGCTACCATTCAGGTCGAAAGCTCGTCTCATCCGCAGAACATCTCACATAGCGATGCATTAGTCTGTGATATTGCAGGACAGCTACCTGATGACAATAATCATATTGGTCATAATCATTAACGATGAATTAACAGCTAAATGGTTGAATAAAGAAGTCAGTAACTTGAAACACGACCTAGCAAATACAAGTATAGGCATCTGATACTGGCTCATAATAAAATTTACGTAGAATTAGAACTAGAATCTAGATCACATTAAGACAGTCGTGATTTGCGACAATCTTTTGCTTTATTCCATTCAAAAAACTCAAGTCCAAATCGGCTTATGTGGTTATAATAACTATTATAAAGTTTTGTTTAGCACCCCAGTTAATTTTTATAATCATACTTTTTGGTATTTTCACTCTATCTATTGATGATATAACACTATGTCTAGACGCTCAGCACCCTTTGTCGCCCCAGACTATATCGATGATCCTGCATCAAAAGATGGCAAAAAACACGCCAAAGTTTTGTTATCAACGCTGCAAGAAGACATTGCAAACTTTCGTAATGAACAGTTTCCACCTGATATTTTGCGACAAATCCGTGATATGCCTATCTATGAAGGCAATTTAGCGGAAGTCCAAACCTATCAGCAACGTTGGCAAAATCTGCTTGAGCGCGCAAAGGATTTTTATCCAGCGGCCAACATGCCACCTGACTATCTACCACTCCCTGCCAGCCTTGAGATACCGCAATTCATATATCACGTTCAGCGTCTACACTTAACTAAGACACGCGCTAAAGAATCCAAAAGCTTTGGATCAGTAGGCGCCCTGACTGATAAATGTGGTCAATATACGGATGATGAAATCGAGCGCATGACAGCAGTGCTAGAAAATGACGAGGAAGCGCGACTGGTAGCGCATCGTGAATTTATCGATCTGCGTGCTTATGTTTTTTGTCGCGATAGTAAGGGCGAGATGCTAGAGCCTGAGCGGGTACGCTTTTATCGTACTGGTCTGATTGTACATGCCCTGCCTGACTTTAAGATTGTAGATAGTCGCCAGACACCGCGTAAACGCCGCAACGATGCTTATAACAATCCGCTTGCAGACAATGGTGTGTGGAAAATTTATCGCAAAAAATAATAGATACTAGCGCGATATCGTTTTAGCCATACTGATTTTAGTCACGTTGATTTTATATCGTATATTTTATTCAAATTTTTAAGGAGCCCAGATGTTTGCTGCCGCCGCCGGCTCACCAAATCTCATGTTGCAAGCCACTATCTTTTTGGGAGCAGCATTGCTCTTTGTCCCTCTTGGTAAACGCTTTGGCATTGCGACGGTTTTAGGCTACCTTATCACCGGACTCATATTGGGCCCTAGTGGCTTGGATGTGGCAGGCGACGCTGAAAGTCTATTGCACTTTTCAGAGTTTGGCGTGGTCATGCTGTTGTTTATTATCGGGCTTGAGCTACAGCCTTCGCGGCTCTGGGCATTGCGCCGCTCTATATTTGTATTGGGCGGTTTGCAGGTCGGTTTGACTGGTACGCTACTAATGTGGCTATTACATCAGTTTTTCTCCTTACAACTAGATACTGCCTTTATTGTTGGTTTTGGTTTAGCGCTATCTTCTACCGCGTTTGTACTACAGATACTGACTGAAAAACAGCAGCTTTCGAGCACGCATGGTCGAGAAGCCTTCACTATCTTATTATTCCAAGATATTGCGGTCATTCCATTGTTAGCAGTCATTCCGTTTTTATCAGGGGTGCGTGAGCAAAGCTACGATTTGATTTATTTTGGTAAAGTATTTGCTGTCTTTGCAGGTCTGATTTTTGCCAGCCGTTATGTGGTTCGACCATTCTTTAAATTTGTGGCTTCCAGTGGTGCATCAGAACTACTGACAGCGGTCGCCCTATTTATCGTGATGGGCGTATCTATCTTGATGGGCCAAATCGGTCTATCAATGGCGTTAGGTGCATTTTTGACAGGTGTGTTGCTCGCTGATTCTGAGTATCGTCACGAATTAGAAGCCAGTATCGAACCTTTTAAAGGATTGCTGTTAGGTCTGTTCTTTATGTCGGTCGGTATGCTTACCGACGTCAAACTCATTTTGGCAGAGCCCATCTTTATTATTGGCTGCGCACTCGCCTTGATGTTTATCAAGTTTGCAGTGATTGCAGGTATTGCCAAAGTATCGGGCAATCGCTGGCCAACCAGTATCAGATTGGGCGTAACCCTAGCTCAAGGTGGTGAGTTTGCCTTTGTCCTATTCAGTGTCGCCACTGCTCAAAACGTCTTACGTCCCGAGCTTGCCAATACTCTTAACTTAGTCGTTACCATCTCGATGGCGCTGACACCTCTGGCATTCTTATTGTTAGAAAAAGTGGGTGAGCCGTTATTTGCCAAGAGCAAACCAAGTCGCGAATACGATACCATTCCTGATCATGAGCATCAGGTCATTATTGCGGGCTTTGGCCGCGTTGGTCAGATTATTGGCCGTGTACTGCGCATGCATAATATCGAATTTACCGCTATCGAACGCTCTGCAAACCGAGTAGATTTTGTAAGAAAGTTCGGTAACCAAGTATATTATGGCGACCCAAAGAACCCTGAGATTTTACGAGCGGCAGGCATTCAAAAAGCGCGAGTGTTTATTCTCGCTATCGATGACTTAGAACGCTCTATCACTACCGCTCAGTATCTTCGTAAAAATTATCCTGAACTAATTGTATTGGCAAGAGCACGCGATCGTCAGCACTATTATCGCTTGCGTGAGGTTGGCGTGCGGCACATTTGGCGTGAGACTTATTTATCGTCTTTGGACATGTCACGCGAATCATTACAATTATTAGGTATTTCTCCAGAAAAAGCGCGAGAAACAGTAAAAACATTCCGTGACTATGATGATGATTTAATAGAACGCCAACAAGCTATCTACGATGATGAAGCTAGCATGATTGAGTCCGCACAATCAGCAATGGCTGAGCTTGAAAGCTTGTTTGATGAAGATATTGGTAAAGCACGAAAAATGGATTTAACCGATTTTTATGAGGCGTTAAAGAGCCAAGCAACACCAGTTGAGGAAAAAGATGATACTGCAACGGACTCTAAGCATTAGCTCTCAGTACTAGCAACATCTACAAGCACTTGTGAAATACAGCCCCTAATCAGCTATGCAGTTTTTAGGGGCTTGTTTTTTATTCAGTGAGCTGGTGCAATCCCAGTTATCACTGTCTGGTATATGATAAAAGACCAGCGTCTGCTCGTTTAAGTAGCGTATTGGAAACGTCACGTTCTGAATCGTTGCCACTACCGCACAGTCGGTTTCTGTTACGCCAGCAGCCTGAACATTGACATGCATGCGTAGTTGCTGCTGCTCGGTACTAAGCGGCAGATTTACTGGGCACTGCCCTGTCTGCTGATAAATCAACGCCACTCGATTTTGGGCATTCTTTGCAATATCATAAGCGTCAAATAAAACTTCGTTTGCTTTTGGCTTGGCAATAATCGGTAAGAACTGCACCTTAATCACCAATAGCGAAAATGCAAAAAAACCAAACCCTAATGCCAGTCCAAATAAGCTAACGCCGCCTTCTCTTTGCAGATGCGCCTTCTGTGCTGCCTCATCTCGCGGATGATCATTTATCGCATCAGCGATCTCACGCCTTGCCATACGGTAGTAATACGCATCCGTCCAGCGTGCCACCATAAACGACCAAAACAGCCAAATAACAGCGGCAATACCGATACGTGTTGCCATCTGATAAGCATCTGGTACATAGGACATCGCTATAAATTCAAAGGCGACTAGCACCAGCGCGACATTAAGCTGGATAAAAGACCACCCTGCGACACTATAGACAATCGCATCCATATAGCGCTTGCGATATAGCAACCAAGGAAAAGTGATAAAAAATGCAGCCCAATGCCATTTTGGTGACAGATAACCTTGCTGATCAAACTGCTCAAAGCGTTTGAGATAATAACGCTGGCTACGATTACCGATGAACCACTTGTCTAATTGCTTACGTTTAGTAGGTGTTAACGATTCTTGATAAAATGGTGGCGGTGAATCTGTCTCGATAAATAACATGGCAGCACGCTCTACTTACTGACTCTTAGAAAAAGCATTTGAAAGATACCATTATATGATAACGCCAAAACCCGTGTGTAACATAGAGAAACCATAGCACCGATCAGCAAATACGCGAAAATAGGATTGTCCGTTCACAGTTGTATGGATTTAACTTATAATAAGCAAACATCACCCACCTAATTAAGCCCTACGAATCCTATGAGTCAACATTCTGATATCAATGACAACCTCAACAGTACCGATACTACTGATGAGCAAACCCCTAATAGCACAAGCGAGCCTATCGATATCGATAACAGCACCAACCAAGAAATAGAACCGACCTCTGACAAGCATATCCGCATCGTCAATACGTTTATGAAGCGCCGTACACACATGAACAAAAACGCTGAGCTTGCATTAACTGCTCCAGAGTTTTCTGAGTATTTGGTCAATAACAGTTTTGGTGATGGCGATCTTACCGGTATTGACAACTTACGTACGTTATTTGCTGATAGCCCTAACGGTCCAGATGCGCCGCTTACGGTAGAGATTGGTTTTGGCTTGGGTGATTCGTTTATTGAAATGGCGGCCGCTGACCCTACTCGTAACTTTGTTGGTGTAGAAGTGCATGAGCCTGGTATTGGTAAATGTGCGTATATGGCTGGCACCCAAGATTTGAGCAATGTAAAAATCATCAACGGTGATGCCATTCAATTGCTCAAGCAACTACCAGAAAACCATATCGACCGTATTCAGCTATACTTCCCTGATCCATGGCAAAAGAAGCGTCACTATAAGCGTCGTTTTGTCAGTCCTGAACGTATGACCATCGTTACGCGCAGCTTAAAACAAGGCGGCTGGTTCCATACAGCAACTGACTGGGAGCATTATGCATTTTGGATGGTTGAAGTATTGGATGGTTTCGCTGGACTGACTAACAAAGCAGGTACAGGTAATTTCACTGAGCGTCCTGACTTTCGTCCAATGACTAAGTTTGAACGTCGTGGCCTCGACCGTGGGCATGGTGTTTGGGATTTGATCTATATCAAAGACTGATTAATACAGCTTTACTTTTAAATGTTTTGACAAAGCGGCTATCTGATGTAGCCGCTTTTTTTTGGTCTTCTATAGGCTGTAGAAAATATCTCTAAAAATACTAGACATCCTATGCATAACTATGTCTACTGACATCTTAAGTGTATATCTTGAGTCATACTCCTGACTTTTAATGCCTATAGTATGATTATGCATAAAAAAAGATAAATTTATAATTTGTGAAACATAGCGCTCATAGCGTTGTTTGTAGACAAAACTGCTTCTCTAAAGTGATTAGAAACGAAATATAGAATCCGTTCCTAATACTAATAATCTACGTAAACTTATGTATTATAAGGCTTTACAGAGTTCTCCCCATAAGCTGTGGATAACCCTGTGCATAAGTCACTACTTGACAAGTTTATAGCTAAGCAACTTAAAGGATAAGGTAAAATCGTTCATTTTTTGTACAATTTATAAAACCTTTAAAATCAATAACTTATATAAAATTTGTACACATAAAAAATTATTTTAAATAATTTCTAAAATAATTTAATTATTCATAATGTTTCACAATCAGTGAAAATAAGCCTTTCATTTGTTGTGGACAACTCCTAAATCTATTGACAAGCATAGTCATTATCAGGTTCAAAACAACAGCGACCTATCGCATCCTTTCTACAAGTTTTCAGCCTCATACCATACGACAGATAGTGTCGTCTAGCATCCCTCAACGCTCATTATAGTGCTTTGCTTTTGTTATAATTACCTTATCAAATCAACAGTGTTAAGAAGTTGAGTCAAGTAATTAGCATGCCAAGTCTGACTTAAAAACAACGATAACGACAGTATAGTACGGACTTATTTTTACTTCTCTCGCTATTTAATTTTACTGTATAGTAGAACGATACATTCGATACTACTATCTATACCAGTCACGTGACAACCTATTTTTCGATAAAACAGCCAAACAATAATTGCCGACTTCATAACAGTCAGTATGCGTTTGCCAAAGGTTTTAACCGTACCAATATTTTATTTATAGCATCAACTTAACTACCGAAAACAAGGAATCCAATATGGACGACAATAAAGCCAAAGCCCTCAAAGCGGCATTAGGTCAAATCGAAAAGCAATTTGGTAAAAACACCATCATGCATCTAGGCGACGACTCGGCCATTATGGATGTCGATGTGGTCTCTACAGGCTCTCTAGGATTAGACATTGCGCTTGGCATTGGCGGTCTACCAAAAGGCCGTATCGTTGAAATTTACGGCCCAGAAAGCTCAGGTAAGACGACAATGACCCTGCAAGCTATTGCAGAATGTCAAAAGCAAGGCGGTACCTGTGCCTTTATAGATGCCGAGCATGCGCTCGACCCTGTTTATGCACGCAAGCTTGGAGTAAACACTGATGACTTATTGCTCTCGCAGCCTGACAATGGCGAGCAAGCACTTGAAATTACAGATATGTTGGTACGCTCAGGCGCAATCGATATGATCGTGATTGACTCAGTAGCTGCGTTGACACCACGTGCCGAGATTGAAGGTGAAATGGGCGACTCACACATGGGTCTGCAAGCGCGTCTGATGAGCCAAGCCCTACGTAAAATCACTGGTAACGCCAAACGCTCTAACTGTATGGTGGTATTTATTAACCAAATCCGTATGAAAATCGGTGTTATGTTCGGTAGCCCTGAGACTACGACTGGTGGTAACGCGCTGAAATTCTACGCCTCTGTACGTATGGATATCCGCCGTATTGGTGCGGTCAAAAACGGTGATGAAATCATCGGTAACCAGACCCGTGTCAAAGTCATTAAAAATAAAATGGCACCACCTTTCCGCCAAGCTGAGTTTGAAATTACTTACGGTGAAGGTACGAATCACTTAGCCGAAGTCATTGACTTAGGCGTGGAGATTGGAGCCGTTGGCAAAGCAGGCTCTTGGTACAGCTATGGCGACGAAAAAATCGGTCAAGGTAAAGCCAACTCTGTGCTTTTCTTAAAAGAGAACCCTGCCATTGCTCAAGAAATTGAAGACAAGATTCGTGACGAAAAGCTTGGTACGAAAAAAAATAGCAAAGCCGACGAAACTGAAGAAGCAGAACAGGCTTCTGAACCTGTACAATAATGGTTTAATGATTAACCGTTGTCAGTAACTATGATTCATTATGAAAATTAAAACCTTAGCTGAAATTCTAGCTGAGTCGGGTGCCGACTCAGCTAGTTCTGTTGATAGCAAACCAAAAAAACTGTCCAAAAACTCTCATACGAAAGAGCATAAAAAACGAGAGAAATCTAGTAAACGGACTACCCGCTCAAATAAAGATGATTCAGTCAAGAATGACGCTACTATTGATACAGCGTTTTTCGAAGACTCCTCTCCTAAGTCAAAAAAGAACTCTAAATCTAAAAAACGTAAAAAGCGTTTTCACCCAGCAGCCAATTTTACCGCTGAGCCTAGTGATACCCCTACATATCAACCCCCTGAAGCACAAACCATCAAAGAGATGCTGGCAGAAGTCAAACTCGACATTCATAATGACGAAGTTGACAACAGCTTAGCAACAGATAATGGTCGTAGCACTGAGCCGCTATCCAAAAACTCAAAACATGAAGCTGAGTTTTTTGCTATCAATGATAGTGAAACAGACAGCCAAAACGATAACATACCAGCCGCGCTCAAAGCCTACTTACGAACCCCTGAACAAAAACAAGCAGAAATCGATGCGATTAAAGCTGAAAGTCGATTGCGTTGGCTCGCATTTTATTATTTATCACGCCGTGAATACGGTAAGGCTGAGCTAAAGCAAAAGCTGATCGATAAAGAGCAAGACCCAGAAAAAATTGACGCACTGCTCGATGAGTTTGAAGAAAAAGGTTATCAAAGTGATTATCGCACTACCCTAATGTTGATACGTGAGAACATTCGCAAAGGCCGCGGACGTGGTCGGATCAAACAAGAATTCTATCGCAAGAAGATTGCTATGCCAGGTAACATCGATGAGCTAATCGATCTGGCAAATACTGAGTCTGATGAATTTAGTGAGTTTGTAGATGATGATGCAGACAACCTAGTCGATGGTGTGGATTGGCTGAAACTGGCGGTGATAGCACGTACCAAAAAATACGGTAATGAGATACCAGTTGAGCAAAAGGAAAAAGCTAAGCAGCTACGTTTTTTACAGTATAGAGGGTTTAATACCGATATCTGCTTTGCCGCACTTAACCATACAACAGAGACGCTAGACGAGCGATTTTAAGGGCTTAATATCGCTATCACTGTCCCTGCCAAACAGTATTTATCGACAGTCATACTCTTGTGATAGACATAAAAAAGAGCACGTTATATAACGTGCTACTTAATCAATACTATCAGTAATTTCAATCTGTATGACTTTAGAGTAATCAGTTAGAAATTTTCAAATTCTAAGCTGCCAAACTACTCGAATAAACTACTTAAAATTACCAAGACGGCTAGATAGTTGGCTAATAATTTGATCTATTTCTTCATTGGCCTCAGACTCATTATCCAAATTGCCATTAGGGGTTAACTGATTCATTACCTCAGGTAACAGCTCAGCGAGTCCTTGTCTTACCTCAGTTTCATTAGCACCAGTATGAGCGGCTACTTGCTGAATTTCGTTTTCATCAAACAAACGATTAATTTCGTTTGGATCTAAATTATCATTTGCTTCGTTATTACTCATCCAAGAGCGTGCTTGACCTTCATAACCCATACCAGTAATTTTCGACAATGCACCGCTCAAGCCACCATTACGTTTGATCCAGCTAAGTACCATAGGCATCAATGCAGCAACGAGCATGCCTTTACCACCAAACCCACTATTAGTTCGTTGACCACCTAATACACTACCTAAAATATCGCCTAGTCCCCCAGCACCTGAGCTCATACCGCCGCGCTGACTGCCGCCCGTGAGACCACCAATGATGTCGTCTAAGCCAAAACCATTGTCTGCTTGACGGCTATTTTGTTGAGGGCTATAACCACCTGCCTGACTGCCACCGCCTAATACGCTACCTAAGATATCACCTAGTCCACCAGTCTGCCGTGTTTCAGTACGTTGGTTAACTGGATTGCGCTGAGCGTCGTCTGGATTCATTGCACTACGTGCCACTTGGCTCACTAAATTCCCTAATAAGCTCATTATCTATTCCTCTTTTTATCCTATTGTTTACTACAAAAATACTGCTAAAAATTGTGAAACCTCATATCTGCCTATATGTTCTTTAATAACGGGACAGCAGAATTACGAGTTTTATTTTCTATTTTTAATATAACAGATTTTAATATAACAAACCTCTTTGTCCTTTGAGATAGCTATTTTGTTATGACGTGTAGAGTTTTCTCATCGTAAAAGGAAAAACTTAAGCTCCATAAATACTCAGTTATCTAGCATTACCCTTACTGGTATTGGCTAAAATATTTAATTGTCGCCATTGATCAGAATTTACTTGATCGCGGAATATAGTGGTTGAAAACGTTCTTTGATAAGGCTCAACGATATTGAACTCGATACTCATCGCCCACTGATAGCGATTTATATCGATTAACTCTGCTTGCCATAACTCATCGCCGCGACCCGTTCGTATCAGTAATTGCCATTCTTTATCGACACGCTGACTGAGCGATGGCTGACTAATGTGTAATAGGATTGGTCTCGATATAATCAGATAACTTGCAACTGCTGCCGAGACTATTAAGATTAGTAAATACTGCCACAAAGCCAAAGATGCAAACCATGCCAATATCATCATAACGCCAGTCAAGCCTACATATAGCAGCGCGCGTACATAACTGGCAGGCTTGATAGCTGTATCAATACGTAGCGAAGTTACTGGCGTCATATAAGCGTACCATGGGAAACGTTAGATATTGTACTGACCCATTCCTTAAGACCTAAACCAAGTCTTTGGTATGGCGCCATGTTTTTATCTTATTGACCAATGCCCAGATGTCGTCCTCTTCTGGACGATTTTGATTGGTAAAGTAGTCTAGTAAGTCTGGGTCTTCATGAGTGAGCATTTCTGCAAATGTTGCTTGTTCAGTAGCATCTGCTGTCAGATACAGCTCCTTGACGTAAGGATCAATATAAAAATCCAATTCTTTTAATCCGCGGCGAGCTTGATAAATGATACGGCGCTGTTCATTGGTTGGTTCTGGTTGAGTTGTACTTGTCATAGATTTACTCTTATTAAGTTATATAGTTTTGCGGGTTTAGATAGTTTAGAAAAAAATATCAGGCATAGCGTATAGAATATTTATAGTCTTGAAATCTCACCATGCATTCGGACATGTAGAATGAGTTTAACAACGATATGCTGACAGTTGACTCCATAAGGCCACTGCTTGCTGCATCATCGCTACATTATGCGTACGAATGATACTTGCGCCTTGTTGTAGCGCAAACAACCCAGCTGCCGTTCCTACCGAATCACGTTCTACCGCTTGCGTCGTACTCACAGCTTCAGCCCCACTTTTGGTCAATACTTCTGCCAAGAAACGCTTACGAGAAATGCCAAACATCATTGGCAGCCCTAATGTCTGCAAGCTACTCAGCTGACTTAATAGCGCGCAATGATGCTTATAGTTTTTGGCAAAACCAAAACCTGGGTCGATAATAATATTGTTTCGTTTGACGCCTATGCTAACTACTTCGTTAATACGGTCGAGCAGCTCCGTACGCACTTCATCGATCACATCGTCATACTGTGCCAGATCATTCATTGTCGTTGGCTCACCGCGCATATGCATTAGCATAACAGGTATATCGAGCTTAGCTGCCAGCTCTGCCGCACCAGTACGTTTCAGTGCTCGTACATCGTTCCAAATGTCAGCACCTTCATTAAATGCTGCCTGCATGACTTCAGGACTGCTAGTATCAATCGATAACCAAATAGCATCACCACAATGCTGACGAATGGCTCGAACCACTGGTACAACTCGTTGTATCTCATCATCAGTGGCCACAGTTTGCGCATTTGGACGAGTAGATTCACCACCGATGTCGATAATAGTAGCGCCTTCATTTATCATCTGCTGGCAATGAGCGACGGCTTTATCTACTGCGTTAAACTGCCCACCGTCTGAAAATGAATCTGGCGTTACGTTCAGGATGCCCATGATACGGGGCTGCGACAAATCTAAAGTTTTATCACGACTAGACACTTGATAGTTGGGTAAAGGTTGGAATAATGACATGAATAATCCATCGCAAGTAAAATTTATAATGCAGCTTTAGTTATTGTTATCTATGCTTATGATACCAGTAAATCTTATAGGGTTCTAAACCCTTGATAAAATGATGACAATAAAAAAAAGCCCTCTATCATAAAGGGCTTTTTATAAGACATGAATACGCTAGCACTTACATTGCTGGTAATGGTGGCGGTGTAGCACCAGTTGCTTTAACGTCATTTTTCGATAAGTTTACTTCGTTATGTTGGTAGACTCTTGGTGGACGTGGTTCTTCACCTGCTAAGATATCTTGCAACTGGTCACGATCAATAGTTTCCCAGTTCATAAGCGCATCAACCATCGCATGCATTTTATCTTGGTTGGCTTCAATCAATTCACGAGCGATATCATACTGCTCTTCTAGCATACGACGTACTTCTTCATCAACCTTCTGCTGCGTAGCTTCAGAGATAGTACGTCCACCACCGCCGAAATATCCTTGCGAGTTGTCGTCATCTTCATACACCATAATACCAAGTGCATCAGACATACCGTACTTCGTGACCATCGCACGTGCCATTTTAGTGGCACGTTCAAAGTCATTCGAAGCACCCGTCGACATTTGATTGATAAACACTTCTTCGGCGATACGACCACCGAACAAGATGGCAATGTCGCTTAGCATCTTAGACTTGTACATACTGGTCTGATCATGTTCAGGCAACTGCCAAGTGACACCAAGGGCAAAGCCGCGCGGCATAATGGTAACCTTGTGCACCGGATCTGTACCTGGCAATAGCTCAGCTACTAACGCATGACCCGCTTCGTGATAAGCAGTTGCACGGCGCTCTTCTTCGCGGATTACCATGGATTTGCGTTCAGGACCCATATACAGCTTGTCTTTCGCATCTTCAAAGTCATTCATATCGACACTGGTCTTGTTGCGACGTGCGGCAAATAATGCAGCTTCGTTTACAAGGTTAGCAAGCTGTGCACCACTAAATCCAGGCGTACCACGAGCAAGAGAACTGGCATCTACACTGATTGTATTCGGCAGTTTCTTCAAATGCACTTTTAGGATTTGTTCACGGCCTTTGATATCCGGCAAGCCTACTTGTACCTGGCGGTCAAAACGACCTGGACGCAATAATGCTTTATCAAGTACATCAGCACGGTTGGTTGCGGCAATAACGATAACGCCTTCATTACCTTCAAAACCATCCATCTCAACCAATAGTTGGTTCAATGTCTGCTCACGCTCATCATTACCGCCGCCCATACCGGAACCACGATGACGACCGACTGCATCAATCTCATCAATAAAGATGATACAAGGAGCGCTTTTCTTCGCCTGTTCGAACATATCACGGACACGAGATGCACCAACACCAACGAACATCTCAACAAAATCAGAACCTGAAATTGAGAAGAACGGTACTTTAGCTTCACCAGCAATAGCTCTCGCTAGCAAGGTTTTACCCGTACCTGGAGGACCTACCATCAAGATACCACGAGGAATCGTTGCACCCAGTTTGGTAAATTTATCTGGATCACGTAAGAACTCAACCACTTCAACAACTTCTTCTTTGGCTTCTTCACAACCCGCCACGTCTTCGAAGTTAACGTTGATTTGATCTTCAGTCAGCATCTTCGCTTTTGATTTACCAAAGCTCATTGGGCCGCCGCCTTTACCGCCAGCGCCGCCTTGCATATTACGCATAAAGAATAAGAACAGACCAATAATCAATAGAATTGGGAAGCTGGCTATCAGTAATTGCATTAATACGCTTTGGCGCTTCGGTGCAGTTCCTTGAACTTCGACTTGGTTCTCACGTAGCATTGGCATGAGCTGGTCATCTGACACAGCTGGTCTAATGGTCTCAAAAGATGAGCCATTTTTCTTCTCGCCGGTGATCTGTTCGCCGTCGATCTCGACACTGGCTACTTGGTTTTCTGACACTGCGGTCACAAACTCAGAGTAGTTAAGGTTATCCGGCTCAGAAGATTGATCAAAGCCGCTAAACACCAGCACCAAAACGCCGATTACCACCAGCCACAATAAGGTATTTTTTACCATGTCGCTCACTAGTTATTCCCATCCCTTACTTATTGGTGTGTTTATTAAACACGTGACGTCTATAAACGTATTGCTCATTTTTAACGAATATCCCGATAATAAAAAGCTGCTAAATTAAACTTATATGATTTATAGGTAGCATAAAAATTGTTTTTATAAATAATCAGTATGAGATAAACATAGATATACGATTATTGAGCTTGTAAAACGCTTATTATCAGACGACTTTGCCTAAAACGTATGCTAAAAACAAAGGTAATATACCATGATATGTGGTGCTAACCCGCATAATTCAAGCAGGTTTCACGATTATTCATTTAACAATTGACGCAGCTTTTGTATCGCGATAATAACACTTTATGGTGGTTTACCCTCATGCTTACAAGAGCAGCAACCTATTGATGTTAAAACTATTTAATCGCTATCCAAAACATCTCTTTTGAGCGTGGTCGTGACGCACCTGGCTTTATACTACGAATCTTACTAAAATCCTGCTGCATCTGCTTGCGTAATTCTTGTGTACCCTCGCCTTGAAACACTTTCATAATAAGTGCGCCACCTTCTGGTAAGGTTGCAAGCGCGAAGTCCACTGCTAGCTCACATAAGTACATCATACGTGGCTGATCGATAGCACTGTTCCCAGCGGTATTGGGTGCCATGTCAGACAATACGACATCGACTTGCCTATCACCTACTTCTGCCATAATAGCGTCAAACACTTCAGCTTCACGAAAATCACCCTGAATAAAGGTCACATCAGGCAAGGTATCCATCGCCAAAATATCAGAGGCAATCAAGATACCATCGTCACCTACCAATCGGCCAGCGACTTGTGACCAGCTACCAGGCGCACTGCCCAAATCTACGACCGTCATGCCTTTTTTGATCAGGTTGGTTTTTTCATTAATCTCTAATAATTTATAAGCGGCACGGGCACGGTAGCCATCTTTCTGAGCTTTCTGTACATAATGATCGTCAATATGCTCTTTCATCCAAGCACTGCTGCTCTTTGATAGTTTTTTGTTTTCGATACGCGTGGCCAAAATACCTGCTCCTATTGCTTTACTAAATCTAGCTGCTTTAATTGCTCTATCACTTACAAACTGATATTAATCCATTGCGGATTATTCTAAATACAGTGTTAATCAGATTTTTTATTCATGGTTGGTTGCAAACTGACCAAATTCTATTGGTTAAATAACTGTTTTATAAGGCAGTAGCGTTTATAATGTACCAAACATTCAGTTTAACATTTTCGTCACGTAAAATCGTGCAAAATCCTGCTGATCTCATGCAAGATGGTCACAGATTATCTATAATGATCAATAACTGTTTTTGACAGTACCATTTTTATTTTTACCAACACCTAGGAATTCTATGCAACTCGATAACGCTACCATCAAACGTCTAAAAGGCATCGGTCACGAGCTAAAGCCTATCGTTATGATCGGCAACAAGGGTATTACTCCAACCATCACTGAAGAAATCGATCGCGCGCTAACAGATCATGAACTTATCAAAGTGAAATTGCCTGCTGGCACGAAAGAAGAACGTGATATCGTTGGCGCTGAACTTGCTAAAGCGGCTAATGCGTCTTTGGTTCATTCTATTGGTCGTATGGCATTATTACTACGCAAAAACCCAAATGCCAACCCAAAACTGTCTAACCTAGCACGTCACGCACAGTAACATGTCATAACCGACTGGAATTAAGTGACTGGGTTTTATGTTCACTTATATCATAGCCAAATGATAATGAAATACAAAGGCCGCGACGCTTCTTGCTCGCGGCTTTTATGTTTTCCGATAGTCTCGGTTATACTTACCATATAGTATTAGTGTCCTTAATCAGTATGATTTCTCTTGTCACTATCACCTCTTTATTATTACCGTCGAGATGTACTCATAATGAACCAATCTTTTAACCTCTCTATAGCCACAGAGACGATAGCGAAAAACGCTCAGCAATTAGGCGTGTCTATAGAAGCGCTTGAGAATATCTCTATCGAAGTAAGTGCAGAGATCATCCAGCAACCAGCTTTGCAACTAGTGCTGACCTATCAAGTGACTTTGCCTAGCCAAACTTTGGCAAACCAACTCAATTGGTCAACATGGCAACAAACTCAAGTAAATTTCACTGATTACCTATGGGAAGAAACGTGCCTTGAATGCTTTATTGCTGGCAGCAAGATTGCGGGCTGTAAGAATGATGACGAAGATATCGTAGCAACTCACCAGATAGAACCTCACAAGATACCACTTCAGCAAGCAACCGCTTATATAGAGATCAATACTAGCCCTGATGGTCGTTATGCACTTTATCAATTTGAAAACTATCGTAACCCTGCGGCACTACCGCCAGTACCGTTGTATGAAACCGACGGAACCACGCGCGCATCTATTAATTGGCGTAACTGTAAAAAGCTAGCAGATATATCAGGGGAAAGCCATTTATCTAAAAATCCAATGGTAGTGCAGACACCTACTCATTATGAGCGCAGCTTTAGCCTGCCTATAATTCAACTACCGAATCAACAATACGCTATTGCAAACATGATGATCGAACAAATACATCCTTGTGTCATCCTATGGTTTGGCGAAACTGATTTATACTTTGCCTCGAGCCATGCCTGCCCTCCTGATTTTCACAATCGCGACTATTGGCCAAAATTTGAGCTTTGATTCGTTTATAGGAGCTGCACTCATTTAAATATAGCTATTCTTAGATATAATTATTTAAAGCACAAAAAAAACCCAGTAATGTCATAAAGAGCATTACTGAGTTTGGAGAAAACTTTAGTCTTATTTAACTGATACTTACTTCATTTAACTGATGTTTATTTGTCAGCCATCGCAAGGTAGATACCACGGTCTGATGCATCATCAACATACTGCGAATCACGCCATGTCGTATAGCTGTAATTACCGCTATATGGGCTGATGCTGTTTTGACGGAAATCAGACACCCAGTCATTGCCATCAAAAATCTGGATATGACCATGTGGACGGCTTGACGTACGGTTATAGACAACGACATCACCAACTTGTGGTGCCATGTCGTTACTAATCTTGGTAAAGCCAGCTTGAGCTAGCGTGCCACGAGAAGCGTACTGATAGGCTGAAGGGTTAGGCGTAAATTCGTAACCTGCTGATTGTAATGCTTTACGTACATAGCGAGCACAGTAACCAGAGCTTCTAGATAGAGCGACGCGAGAGGCATTTGCTGCTGCAATAGCAGGAGCAGAGTTGCGATCAGGTACACGGCTTGCTTGCTGCTGACGCTGCTCGTAAGACAAACGACTGGTCAGTGAAGCGAGCTGATATTCTTTTTGCTTAGCATGAGCGCTTAGGTTGTCAATTGCTTGACTAATCTCATCGTTGCTATATACATGGGCACCACTGTTAGTGCTATAGATGTTGCGACTAGAACCATAGTTCGCAGAAGTAGAAATATTTGTGATGGTATGACTCAAGGTATTATTTGGTTGAAAGGTTGTTTCGGCAGCACCACTCGTCTGTGCGATACCCATTCCCAATACTGACAAAATTAATAAAGCTTGTTTCATAAATTTACTACCTATTGTTAATACAAGTCTGCTCGTCATCCGTAACGAAGCATCAATTAATTTAGAGGATATAATCATCAAATAGACGTGATAAAATCCCTATTACAACGGTTCATTCTTTTCAAATAGTGACTAGTGCCAGTAGTACTTCCCACCTAGTCAACTATCTTATAAGCCATCTGCTATATATTGCTTTTAGCATGTCTGTTATGAGTATCGAGTTTGTCACCTATTAGATGAGTACTTACGATGTCAAAAAAACAGCCTAATCGGCTTGCCCAGCTTATAGATCATCAAGCATTTGCTGGTAGCGCGCTACCTCAAACCCTTGCTAACAACATGCGACTATATATAGAAGCAACCAACGAGATAAAAGAGCTATTAGTAGACTGTCTACCTGAAGAAATACTCAATACCTGTTGGGTTGTAGGCTTAACACCTGAGCAGTTGATATTAAGTGTTAGCTCAATGACAGCAGCAAATCATATTCGCTATTTACATAGCTCGTATTTGCAAATACTAACAGAGCAGTCAATTACATTTAAACAACTCAAGCAAATTCGCGTCGTTGTGGCTAAAAGCTCTGCCGATAATTATTCATCTAAACAATCATCAACATCATCACTGCACTTACCAAATTCTCGTAAAGCCAATGAAAATCAGGTGCTTAGCCAGAACACAAAACGGACTATATCACAGGCCGCAGAGCATGTCACCACTGATGAAAATCTCAAAAAAGCTCTTTTGCGTTTGATTAATCATTAAAAATACTGAGCGTTAAATGTAAAGTTATGTAAATAAGAGCAGGCGATGGCATTGATAAAGATGGATTTTTGTAATGTATCAGATGAAAAAAATCCTTCGTTAGTTACATCCAGATTATGGATATAGCTAACGAAGGACTTAAAAACCATCTACAGCTTTTGTATTATATGCCTTAACAGAAAATTCATATAATCATATAGATAATATATTCAAAATATAGCATATTATATAAATGTAATTATGGGCTTCCTATGTAATATTGCGTAAATGTTTCGATACTTCCTGTATATTCCTGTATTTATCCTTCAATAACCAAATCATTAAGCGGTAAATACTCGATAGGACAGGTTACATTGTCATCAAAAGTTACAATTTCAAAGTTATCTTCGTCAGATAGTATTTCACGTACTAATAAATTATTTAGAGCATGACCAGACTTATAGGCGTTAAAACGACCTAAAATTGGGTAACCAATCAGATGCAAATCTCCCAAAGCATCTAAAATTTTATGACGGACAAACTCATCGTTAAAACGTAAGCCTTCTGCATTAAGTATGTTGGCATCATCGATAACGATGGCGTTTTCCATACTGCCGCCAAGTGCTAAATTATTTTGACGTAGCGCTTCTATATCACGTAAAAATCCAAAAGTACGCGCAGTGCTTAATTGTTCGATGAAATTCTGTGTAGAGAACTGCAACTGTGCATGCTGAAAGTTCTTATCAAACGCAGGATGATCAAAATCAATTTCGAAATTTAATTCATACCCTTCATAAGGACGTAGCTCTGCCCACTTATCTTCTAGCTTTACTCGTACTGGACGTATAATTTTAATAAACTTTTTGGCCGCTTCTTGCTCACAAAATCCTGCATCTAGTAAGAGCGCAACAAAAGGCGCAGCGCTACCATCCATAATTGGTATCTCTGAAGCAGAGACCCGAACTAACAGATTGTCTACTCCTAGACCAGCGATGGCACTAAGCAGATGCTCAACCGTGCCCACTCGCGTACCGCCAAATACTAAGTTCGATGACATCATCGTGTCTTGTACTAAAAACGCACTCGCTGGGATTGGTTGACTACCTTCTATGTCAGAGCGCTCGAAAACAATACCAGTGTCAATCGGCTGTGGATGAAACTCCAAGTCAACAGGCTGACCACTATGTAGACCAGTACCCGTAACGGCTATTGCTGTTTTTATGGTTCTTTGGTTCATGGTTGTCTTCTCACATATTTTGTTACAATTGACATAGTGTACCATTACCGACCCCTTATTCGCTATATATAAAAAGCGCTAATTTTCTTATCTCCTTGATTGATAACACTTATCGTCAATATTCTATTGCTGATTTTTACTTTATATGGCCTACCTAATGCTATAAAACAACGAGGCTCATATACGTTTCGACAATCATATACATATAGATTACATAGAAAATTGTCATAATTTTTCTTATACAAGACGTTTCATTTTTCCTTAACCACAAAAAAACCAGCGTTAAAACGCTGGCTTTTTCTTACTCACAGTAAATTAGAAGTACTATTTATTCTGTTGACGCTTTAAATAGTCTTGGATACTGTTTGTTTTAGTCTTAGGCTGCTCTTGAGGTGCGCTTGCGCTAGGACGTGCAACGGTATCTTGATACTGCTGAGCTTGTGACTGCTTCTGACTGTTTAAAGCGCTGGTATGCACGTTAGGATCGACAGGTTGCGTGCTATTAACAGAAGGTACTGGCTGCTCTACTACTTCTGGCTCTTGACCTGCATTTTCGTCTAACGTTAAGCCAGTTGCGATGACAGTTACATGTAAGTCGTCACCCATTTTTTCATCAATCACAGAACCGTAGAAAATATGAGCGTCATCAATATCAGTAATTTCTTCGACTATTGCACTGATTTTGCTCATTTCATCTAGTGATAATGACTCTGAAGAAATAACGTTAACCAGTAGACCTTTTGCATTTTCTAAACGCAAATCATCAAGTAGTGGTGATCTGATGGCTTTTTCAGTTGCTTGACGCGCACGATCATCACCGCTGGCACGGCCAATACCCATCATCGCATGACCTTTAGCAGTCATCGCCGTACGGATATCGTTAAAGTCAATATTGATCATACCTTCGCTAGCGATGGTTTCCGCAATACCTTGAACGGCATGCAGCAATACATCATCCGCTTTTTTGAAAGCATCTTGCATAGAGATGTTGCCGTATACACTCATCAACTTATCATTTGGAATCGTGATAATTGAATCAACAAAGTTAGTCAACTGCTCAATACCTGCTTTAGCAGCTTTGATACGCTTACCACCTTCGAATTTGAATGGCGTAGTCACAACCGCAACTGTTAGTACTTCCATTTCTTTCGCAATACGAGCAACAACTGGCGCTGCGCCTGTACCAGTACCGCCGCCCATACCAGCAGTGATAAATACCATATCTGAGTGCTCAAGCAATGCGCGAATCGCTTCTTCTTCGCTCTCTGCTGCTTCACGACCCACTTCTGGATTTGCGCCTGCCCCTAGACCACGGTTCGTTTTTGCACCTAATTGCAGTTTGTGCGGTGCAGTAAGACGATCTAGCGCTTGTTTATCTGTATTGGCACAAACGAACGTTACACCTCTGATGCCTTGCTGTACCATATGTTCAACTGCATTACCGCCGCCGCCACCAACACCGAATACAGTGAAGCTTGCTTGGCCATTGTTTTGAAGCTGATTATCATCTGGCATGGTGTATTTTGACATAAAAAAGATTCTCCAGTTGCAGATAGCGTGTAAGTCGATACATAGTAACGCACTAATGTGGCGCGCTATCGACATACTATATATAAATGTATTTAAATAAAACAGGGTATGGCTAAAATCGATCAGTATAGACAATAATATGTCATTATTACTTACTACTTTATTTTTAAAACTAATTTATTCGCAATGTTACTTTATTTTTTGCTTAATCAACTTAGAGGTATTCCATAATGTATAGATGCTCCAGATACGATATTAAACAGGTCTATAGTATTTTCTTTAAAACATTTGCAAACCGTTGACCCGCGCTCCGAAACACGCCTGATACTCGATTGTTTTGAATCGCTTCAGGTTCACTTTTCTCACTACGACGGAATTGCTCACTCTGGCTATATAACAACGTACCAAAAGCCGTCTGATAAGCACGGTCATTCACTTGACTATTTAGTAGCTTAAACGACTCATCATTATCGAAATGATTATAAGCACTGATAGCAGGATGAGTATTGGTCAATACAACAGGCATTTTTAGTAGCTTTTTGGCAAAGGGTATCATACCTTTAATCGTACTACCGCCGCCAGTCAACACAATTCCTTTATCGATATAGCCTATCAAACCTGCTTCGTGTAATTGACGCGCTACTTCAGTAAATATCTGAACGTAACGAGCCTCAATAATGCGTGCCAAGTTATAGATGCCAATATTGATTTCGTCACCCGATCCTTGAGGCTTGAATAAAAAGAAGGCGCTTGGATCGACACTATTGACATCAGCTGTACCATGAGACTTCTTCAGCTTTTCAGCTTCAATCATGGAAATACCAAAATCAGCTGAAATATCCATTGTCACTTCATGACTACCTGTTGCTATACAATGTGTAAAAATCAGCTTATTTTCTTTATACACACAAATGCTGGTCGTGCTAGCACCGATATCTACTAAGCAAACGCCTTGCTGGCGTTCCTCAGTCATCAAACTGTACTCAGCACTGGTCACTGCATCGAAAACAATATGATCAATGCCGACGTCACAACTTTGCAATAGTTTTTGGATATTCTGACGGCTGGCAACAGGCATCATCATCATGTGGTACATTACGGTGATATTGTGTGCCATCATCTCGATGACATCATCCACCATAAAATCTTGCTCATCGACATAGATACCTTGCTGACAGCAATGCATCAAATAATAGTCAGATGATAAATCACGCGATTTTGCATTGGCCAATGCTTGTACCATGTCTTTGGCACGTACGACTTCATCTTCTACTTTGACTTCTCCAGCACTGTTTTTGCTAGATAGCTCAGGGGTCGCAAGGGTTAACCAAACACTGTGCACACGGCAGTTAGCGGTGTCTTCTGCTTCTTGAATGGCTTGCTTGATAGCACCTTGCAGACGTTCACGATGCTTTATTTGACCTTGATAAAAATCGCTGTTTTTAACTTGTCCTACGCCCAAAATACGAATGTCTTTTGCAGAGACAACATTGCCTATGACGACATATACTGCCGTGGCACTTAGATGGACAACAACCAGATTTTCATTATTTTTCATGGTACCAGACAAATTATCGCTAAATAGAAGAGCAAGTGATGCTCTTCTATTAAATCATTAAAAAAAGCGTTACTAATACGCTATGATGTTGTACATATTTTCTTCAAACTAAATAAACCGTATTAGCTCACATCGGTTATGCATAGATGTAGTGCTTACTTAGGCTATTCTGATTCAGCACTCTGTGTCACGTTCCAAGCAATGGTAAAGCCATTTTTGTATCGTAAATCTACAGACTGCATGTCATCTCGACGCGTACTTAACTGATTGCCAAGCAACTGGCTTAAATTCAGTAGTTTTTGTGCCGTATTTTCATTGTCTACAATCACACGTAGCCCATTGTCAAAGCGGATTAGCCAAGTCATTCTCGGTGACAGAATGATATCTTCGACCTGCATCTCAAGCGGTGCATACCAATCATTAACTTGCTGCATTTGTTGCATAATAACTGGTGCTTGAGACATCTCACCCTGCAAGGTGGCAAAACGCTCTTGTGTTAAATCTCTACTATCAGCAGGAACAAACACCGCCCCTTTTGCATCGACCAAACGTTCTGTACCAAAATTAGCAACTGCTTGCTTGGGTAATGCGTTGACGACAATACCACGTTCCCAATCACGAGAGATACTCACTTGGTCTACCCAAGCTAAGCCCATCGTAATGTCTCGCAATGCTTGCAAATCAGAAGTAAAGAAGCTACTTACTTGTTGTTGTTCCATCACGTCTTGCAATGAGCGATATTGAGCAGCAGACAAACCTTGATTGCTGACATAAATATTTGCTGGCGGTGCATCACGCAGCGCTTTTCCGCCCATCATTAATATTAGCACTAGCAAGCCTAAAACCAGTACCATAAATAGATACTTTACCGTTGCTGGTATTTGGATCTTAGATTTTGGGCGACCGGCTTTATCACTCATCAAGTCAGTTACCTCGTTGACAGTTTGAGCCATAACGACCTTTGTCCCTATATTTGCATAAAACTGATCATGCTATTTATTGATATAAATCTGCGTATTTTTGGCAGAAGCTTATTAAGTCGATATGTTATCAAATTTTGTTAAAAATATAGCTTATATACAGCGATTACGTTGATTTAAACGTAACATTTTTCTTAAATTATGAATAAGTTATCAGCTGTATTCACAAAAAAACATAAATATCACCGAAATAGACCTATTCTTACAATATTAACGTATTTTATGGTTAAACAATAGCCAAACACTAATTAGCAGCAGCGAATTTACACAAGTTTACATGAAGCTGTGGTATAGCAGCTCTAGTGACACAAAGAGTCATCACTATCTGCTTAATTTAGTTGATTTGATAGCTATAGCGTTTGTGCCAAAATATGCCAACATAGCGCGTCAAAATCTAGTCCGCGAGCTTTAGCTGCCATCGGCACCAAACTGTGACTGGTCATACCTGGTACAGTATTGATTTCAAGCAACCAAAAATTGCCTGCTTCGTCTTGCATAGCGTCAATACGCCCCCAGCCTTTTGCGTCTACTGCACGAAATGCCGCAAGGCTTAAATCTTGCAAGTGCTTTTCATCAGCAGCGCTCAATCCACAGGGAATGTAGTAACTGGTATCGTTGCGATTGTACTTGGCTTCAAAATCATAGAAATTAGTGATATCAGCAGGCTCAAGGCGAATAACTGGATAGGCTTCATCATCGATAATCACAATCGTAAATTCGCGACCTGTAATCCAGCGCTCAGCCATCACCGCATCACCACATTCCACTGCAGTTGCATAAGCGGCAGGCAGCTCATCAAGATGATTAACCTTGGTCATGCCAATGCTTGAACCTTCATGAACTGGTTTAATGATAAGTGGCAGACCTAACATGTTAACCACTTGCTGCCAGTCAGTACCAGCCGTCAATAATGAAAATGGTGCAGTTGAGAGGCCGCAACCTTGCCACAGTTGCTTGGTACGTACTTTGTCCATACCTAGTGCAGACGCCAGAATCCCTGAACCAGTTTGCGGTATATCAAACCACTGTAATACGCCTTGCAACAAGCCATCTTCGCCGCCACGACCATGCAACACATTAAACACGCGGTCATATTTGCGTAGCTCAGTAATGTCTTGATGCTTTGGATCAAAATGAGTGGCATCAACGCCTTGGTTTTGTAGTGCTTGCAATACTGCCGCACCACTGTCCAAAGACACGCTGCGCTCATTGCTACTGCCACCATAAATAACGGCTACTTTGCCAAATTGACTGGCATCTTTTGCATGAGTCGTCGTGTCTAAAGATGTATCATTGATAGCTGCATTTTGAGTGCTATTATTGTCTTTATTATCAGTTGTCATGAGGATCGTCCCTAAATTTTAGCTTACTTAATATAAAGGTTATTGGCAGCCAAATCGATAGCAATCTGCCCGACATTACCAGCGCCTTGGGTAATCAGCATATCGTTAGCTTTTAGCAAACGCTGCATAACAGGAGCTAGATTGTCTTTATCAATAATAGTCGGTTCAACTTCACCGCGCAAACGGATACTACGCGCTAGTGACTTGGTATCAGCTCCGGTAATCGGACTCTCACCTGCTGAATAAACATCTAATAATAATAGCTCATCAACACTCGATAGCACTTCTACAAAATCATCGTAGCAATCACGGGTACGGCTATAACGATGTGGCTGAAATAGCATCACCAAACGACGATCAGGGAAGCTTTGACGAGCGGCTTTGATGGTCGCATCGACTTCTTTAGGATGATGACCATAATCATCAATCAATAAGACATTACCATCATCGATATCGACAGAAGCATGCTGCTCAAAACGACGACCCACGCCTTCAAATTTTTGCAGGGCGCGCTCAATCGCTGCATCATCAACGCCTTCATCGGTCGCCATCGTGATGGCAGCAAGCGCGTTATAAACGTTATGTGTACCAGGAATGTTCAACGTTAGACGTAATGGGTCACGGTCACGGCGCAATACGGTAAAGTGAGTCTTAGTCCCTTCTGTCACCAAGTCTACAGCCTGCACGTCATTGAACGGCTCAAGACCAAAGGTCAATACTGGACGACCGATATCATCGATCATTGCATACAGTTCAGGGTCATCACCGCAAACCACTGCCAGACCGTAAAACGGCATGTTTTGTAGAAACTGAATATAAGCGGCTTTTAATTTATCAAAGCTGTTTTCGTAGGTTTCCATATGGTCTTGGTCGATGTTGGTCACAATCGCGGCCATCGGATGCAATGACAAGAATGATGCATCAGACTCATCAGCTTCTGCTACCAAGAAACGGCTACTACCCAATGCCGCATTTTTGCCTGACGCATTTAACTTACCGCCAATGACATAAGTAGGATCTAGCTGTCCCTCTGCCATCATTGTGGTTAGCAAACTGGTCGTTGTCGTTTTGCCATGCGCGCCAGCAACCGCGATACCATGACGATAGCGCATTAGTTCACCAAGCATATCGGCGCGGCGTACTACTGGCAGGCGAGCTTCAAGTGCCGCTTTTACCTCAGGATTGCTACGATCAATCGCTGAAGAAACAACGATAACATCGGCATTGGCAATGTTTTTGGAGTCATGGCCTATCGATATCTCGATGCCAATCTGCTGTAATCGTTTAGTCACCAAGCTTTCTGCGATGTCAGAACCACTAACCTGATAGCCTTGATTGTTCATCACCTCAGCGATACCACACATGCCTGAGCCACCAATACCGATGAAATGCAAATGCTGGATACGGCGCATTTCTGGTATTTCAATCAAACGCTTAGGTAGAGCTTTCGCAGAGGTAGGCATAAGGATCTCTCTTTATTAAAGGTCAATAAAACTTAGTAAATTCAAATAAGGGGTATGAGCGACAGACTATAGCGCTTGCCAAATGATATCAGCAACTTGTTTACTCGCACTACGGTTGGCCAATGCGTGGCCTTTTTTTGCCATCGTTAAGCACTTCTCTCGATTGAGTGCGCCAAGCTCATCACTTAGACTCTTGGCAGTTAGCTCTGACTGCGGCAATAAAACTGCAGCATCATGCGAGGTCAGCGTGCGGGCATTGGCCGTCTGATGGTCATCCACTGCATGCGGTAGCGGTACAAAAATAGCGGCGATGCCGACGTTTTGAATCTCGGTCACGGTCAACGCACCTGCGCGACAAACGATGATATCTGCCCAGTTATAAGCTGCAGCCATATCATTGATAAAGGGCTGTACAGTAAACTGATGGTTGTTTAGGTTTTGCTCGCTATAAGCCGCTTGTGTGGCTGCTTCATTGTTGCGTCCACACTGGTGTAGGACTTCAAATGGTTGATCTAGTAATGCTAATGCTTTTGGTACTGTATCATTTAATACCTGAGCACCAAGTGAACCGCCTACTACCAACAGTTTAAGTGGTGAACTGTCATTTACATCGTAGCGTACCGTTGGCTCTGCGACACCAGTAATGGCATTACGCACAGGATTGCCCACTGTCTCAAGCTTGGCATCTTGCTGACTATTGGCAAAGGTATTTTCAAACGCTTGTAATGTTTTGGTCGATAGCTTGGATAAGTAGCGGTTGCTCATGCCAGCGATGGCATTTTGCTCATGGATAATCAATGGCGTATTAGTCATGCGCGCAGCGATACCGCCAGGTGCAGTGACATAACCACCGAACCCAACGACCACATCGATCTGATTACTACGAATCACTTTTACGGCTGCCATCGTCGCGGATAGCAGAGTCATTGGTAGCTTCAATAGTCGACCAACGCCTTTGCCACGAAGCCCTTGCATATTAATAGCATGAAAAGGATAACCTGTCGGCTCAACCAAGCCGTTTTCCATACCATTTGGCGTTCCCAACCAATGAATTACCGCACCGCGCTGGGTCAACTCATCGCTCACTGCAAGCGCTGGAAAAACATGCCCGCCCGTACCAGCTGCCATCATCAATATATGCGGTGTTTTCATGAACGCCTGCCTATCTTTACTTTATTTATATGAAGGGTTTATCTCACTGCTGCAGTGACAATTATAAAAAATAATGACCTAGCCAAAGCCCGCATAGTATAGAGGAAATCATTGTCTTATATACAGTACTTTATGCAGCAAAAATAACAAAAATCCAAGCCATGATCGGTCATAGCTTGGCGTCGTGTAATGCTAATAAACGGTAAGGAAAATCAATGACTAACAATACCTAAAAATATGGGTTTTACGTAGTCAAAATATTCCTGAACTCAAAACTTTCCTGAACATAGCTAAAGCTACGCAGTAAATTTATTCTCAATCGCCATGATAAAGTCGGTTGCGATATCTGTACCGCATTGGTCATCAATCTCACGTACGCATGTTGGGCTAGTAACGTTAATCTCAGTGATGCGCCCACCGATCAAGTCTAGACCAACGAACATTAGGCCTTTTTCTTTGACAATTGGTGCCACAACTTCTGCTACTTGGCGTTCGATGTCAGTCAATGGCATGGCAACGCCGCTACCACCAGCTGCTAGATTACCACGGGTCTCGCCTTTCGTTGGAATACGAGCCAAACTATAATCTACCACGACTCCATCGACGATCAATACGCGCTTATCGCCCTCTTTGATTTCTGGCAAATAACGCTGCGCCATAATGGGCAAAGTCTCGAGCTCAGTCAGTACCTCTAACGTCACTCCGATGTTTGGGCTGTCAGCAGTCAAACGGAAGATGCCCGTACCGCCCATACCATCTAATGGCTTGACGATGACGTCCTGCTGTTCAGCGATAAACTTACGAATGTGTGCTTGTTTGCTAGTCACAATCGTTGGGCTCATATGATCGCTAAACCATGTCGCAAATAACTTCTCATTACAGTCGCGAATCGCCTGTGGGTCATTGACCACGAGCACGCCTGCTGCTTTGGCATGGTCAAGCATATAAGTGGCATAGATAAAGCGCATATCAAACGGTGGATCTTTGCGCATCAAAATCACGTCATAGTCGCCCACTGGTCCTGTTGCTTTGTCACCCAACGTATAGAAATCTGCAGGATCACGCTTTACTGTCAGTGGCTGCGTATCAACCATCAACTGACCACGGTCCAACCACAGGTCTTGAATCTGACAATAACCGAGCTGATGGCCTCGGTCTTGAGCGGCCCACATCATAGCGAGACTGGTGTCTTTTTTATAATTAACCCGCTCGATCGGATCCATAATAACGAGTATTTTTAGCGACTTTTCTTGTTTTTGTTGGCTCATGATAAGACTCACTTACGTTATATTATTGATATGAAACGAACTTATTAAACAACATCAGTGCCCAACTATACGCCGTACTGCTCACGGTAGTGTTGCATTTTGGCTAACTGGGTCGCGTCTTTATGCTGGCCGTTTTGTGCACCATGGTCATCGGCCAAATAACTGATCAAATCATCAATATCAACCAATGCACGTACGGGCACTTCTAGTGTCGCGGCAAGCTCTTGAATAGCAGAGTGATCTGCTTGACCTTTTTCTTTACGATCAAGTGCGACGAGAATACCAGCAACGCTTGCGCCTGCTTGCTCTAAAATCTCGACCACTTCGCGCATGGCTGTACCCGCTGTGATGACATCGTCGAGCACCCAAACGGCCTTGCCACTTACGTCAGCACCGACCAAATTGCCGCCTTCGCCGTGAGTTTTGGCTTCTTTACGGTTATAGCCCCATTTGGCATTGATGCCATGATGTAGCCATAACGCTTGCGCCGTCGCTGCGACAAAAGGAATACCTTTGTAAGCCGCACCAAAGATGACCAGCTCTTGCTCATTATCGCCATTATTTGCACTTATTTGTTCAGCTAAGGCATCTGCATAACCACGTGCTAGTAACGACAACATCTCACCAGTCGCAAGCAAGCCTGCATTAAAAAAGTACGGACTGATACGGCCAGACTTTAGGACAAACTCACCGAATTTGAGCACTTGGTTGTCTAGAGCCAGCTGAATAAATTGATGAGATGAAAACGTAGGGTCTTGAGGGCGTGTTACATGAGACATTATGACATTCCTATCAGCAAAAAGAGGGGGCAAAAAATTTGCATTATTGTACGCATTATTGATCAGCTTGACCAACCATTGATCTCATAATCCTGCATATTGGCATAGCGAGTCAGCAAACCACTACGCGACGAGATATTAAAATAGCTCTGTCCGTCTGCTCGGACTTGTATTTCCCAGCCCAAATGATAAGCGGCAACAACAATATGACCAGCAAATAGTCGAATCTGACGATATGCGTGGCGCTGCGACGGCTCACAAACGATTTGACTGAGCAAATAGCTACGCACATACTGACAAATTTCTGCGGCGCTATAACTATGATTGATACTCTTACGGGTACTACACTGCTTTAGCGCATGGACGGCCACGCTACATGCCATAATATCCGTGGCCAAACTACCCTCGCCTGTCTCAAACTGCTGTGGTTGTAGTATCACTTGCCAATCGTCGGCATACAGACTGTTGAGTAGCTCATCAGGATTATAGCGTTTGGTCAATGCGCGTATAGATAATGCAGAATTTTGAGCCTTGCTGTCATTATCTGAATCGTTGTTTGACTCAACCCCTGTAGCGCTATCAGTCGGCGAAAACCCGTAACGGTTCAGTTTTGGATAAGCGCGAATCGCCTGTTGAATATCTGACATATCTAACAATATTATATCCGATAATGTCGATATTAGTGGCTGCTCACTATGATTTTGATAAAAGCTATCCGGCAATGCAATAAGCTGTGCTGCATTTAGTAACGATAAATGCTCAGCCAGCGCTTCTGAGGCTATCAGCGACCATTTCGATAAGCTGTCTGCATTGGGCTGATAGAACCGCGTAGAGTTACCATAAAGCCTGCGCAGTTGACCATTTAGGCGACGAGCAGGCTCAGGAATATCACTTAATGGTCTGGCAGGGTCAAGAGGAGACTTTTTGGGATCAAAGTTAGGATGTACGATCGCAGGTTGCTGTGAATCAGCTAATATAGACGATTGACCAGCCTTTTTTTGGACGTGACCTTCTGCCAGCTGCCCGCCCTCTGTTGCCAGATTAGCATGAGACAAACGGTCATCAGAAGTAGAAGGCTGGGACATGAAATCTCCATAGACTAGAAAATAAATAAGAACGATTACACCAAGTGCTATTTTACTCTTTAGGGCTTAACTCTAAAGGCTTACTCTTGATGATTCAAAATATTGCGGTAGCCTGTCTGCCAATCAGCATAATCAAGCCAAGCTAACGGAATGTTGCTGTGCAAGCGTTTTCCTGTCACTGAGGTTTTTGTATTATCAATAATAGGAGGTGTCTCGCCAACCTGCTTACTAAGCCAAACCCCTAGTTCAAACGTAGTAACAGGTCGATAGTCCGTCGCTAGATAGACAGACTTTGGTGTCTCTATCGTCAACACTTTGGCGATGATATTGACCAAGTCGCGATCCATAATGCGGTTGCTCCAATGCTCAGCTGGCACTGGATCTTTATTTGGCTCACGAGCCTTGCGTAGTCGCATTAAGCGCTCGCGACCGTAGATACCACTAGGACGGATGACCACCGCTTTATCACCGAAGCCTTGTTGCAGCGCTTGTTCTGCTTGCAATATAACTTTTGAGGCTTCACGCGCAGGCGTGACAGGTGCAGTATGCTCATCAATCCATTCGCCATTATCCTGACCATAGACACCAGTAGAAGAAATGAATAACACATGCTCAAGTTTAATAAGCTGTGGAGCAAGCGTTGCCAAATGCTGACTAATCGCTAGATAACTGTCGTGATAACCGCTGGTTGAATACTCGTCAGGGGTGACGATAATCGCAATATGAGTAAATGCTTGTAGCTGATCGACCGTCAGCGTCAATGCATCAGCCTGCAAAAAATCGGCACTATCTACTAAATCATAATGGTGGCGCTTACTACGAGCAAGCCCAGTCACACAATAGCCATCTTGGGCAAGTTTGTTGGTCACTGGCAGGCCGATATCACCTTGTCCGATAATTAGTAAATTTTGCGTACTCATAAAGCATGTTTTCCTTTATACAACTTCCTTTATACAACCATCACAGCGCTTAGAAGCCATTTTGTTTAAATCAGTGCCTAAAAGTATCGTCTGTACGATAGCTGTATATCATCATTGGCATCGATACGATCTTGCCATTCGTAATTGGCATTGATACGTAATGCTTGTTTTTTATCAATATCGTATTGCAGCTCTAAGCTTGAGACTGGTTGCCAATAATGGCCACGGACGTTGGTTTCATCGCTGCTGCCATGATACCAATATGGCAATTGCAATTCAGCTTGCGCGCGTAACTGATTGTTAATCTGATAACGGCAGCCTGCATTGATACCTGCGCCTAGACGAAAACCTTTATTGATACCTCGTCCTACTTGCCCCGTACCTGCTAAAAGGGTATAGCACAGTTGCGGCGGCATCTCACCAGTACCTGCGGCTGGTGTACCAAATGCCCATGACCAGCCTTTTTCGTAACCCACGCTACCGACCAGATGATCCGTACCTGCCTCTTGCGAGCCATCATTTACTCGCGTCGCCTCGATACTGGCGCCCCAAGTATTGCCTTTTTTGGTTGCATTTACTGGATTAAAAGAGCGGCCTCGAATCAAAGTGACATTTTGCAAGACCACACTGTCTGGCTGATTGGCCTTATTATCATCTGTGTCATACAGTCGTAATGTCGCAGCCAGCCCTTCTAAGTTGAAAAACTGTGGATACCCTGAAGCGTCGTCAAGCGTATCATGAAATCCCGCTCGAAACCCAATATCCACATAGTCATTGTCACCACGCTGCCCTATACCTATCGTACCCAACTGTAGCGGATGCCTGTCTATCGGATTGTTATCCGATACGTCGATTTGATGCTTGAGCAATGTTTGCCCATCAGCTGACATGCTCGATACAGGGTTAAGCTGCGCAGACTTGATCTCATTTACGGTTTGTTTGGCACTATTATGATAGCCCAACTGCGCGCGCTGTTGTTTTTTCTCATTGAGCTGAGCTTGACGTAAGGTATTATCAGCGGGCGTATAATTGGTATTTGCCAGCAACTGCTTATCCTTTAATAGTTGAATCACATCAGAAGGCACGACTGCGTAAGACAATTGGCTCAGTAAGTTTTGCTGCGGACGGACCACATCAATAAGACGTAATATCTCAGAAGCACAATTGTCCGTGGTGAAGTAATACGGCATTTTTAACGCTTTGGTTTCCCAAACGTGGCGCATAATCTGCTGCACTTCCGCGGGCGTCAGACTCAACTGATATGTCCACGTATCACGTTCATCATCTTGCAGGTATTTCGCTAGCATCTCTGGATAAGGGTCAATTTCGATAGCGCTGTTGTAACTACCAATCATTGACTTAGTAGCATAGACTGGAAAACTGTCGCTTGGATCACCGTCTACCGTATAATTCAGCGCATAAGCCTTATCGATTTGATTTGGATCAGCGATGCTCGCTTTTGAGTCAATGCGTAACAGCGTATGAGCAAACGCAGAGAGCGGATTGTCCAAGTACTCCTGCGCAAACATAATAGATAGCTGCTCAGGCGCTAATGTCGACATCCATTCATCCAATTCTGGACAGTCAGCAGATAGACTTGCAGCATCGATCGCTAGCGCCTCTGTCAACCATGCCACTCGTGCTGGAAAACGACATAAGACAGAATTATTATTGGTATCAGTTTTTGCTTGGTCGTTATCAGTTGCTGATGATGACACCAACTCTTGTGCAAGTGCTACAAGCATCGCATCCAATTCTGCACCTGAATCTCGTTGACCATTTTTACTTAAAAAAAAGCTCGGATCATTAACCAAACTCTCGGTTTTCTTTTTGCTGAATACACTGTTTTTATCATCGTAAAAATACAACAAGCGTCGCCATGTTGTATGCTGTGCCAACTTGTCTGCTTTTACTTGTTGACGCCATGTCGATAGTAGCTGCTCTGTCTCTAAGCTTGATTCAGATAAAGTACTATTTTTAATATTAGGTTCAGCACTATTAATATTCTCCAACTCAGATAATGCATCTGAATTAGAATAATTAGGTGCTATGCTAGTAGGTGCGGTGCTAGATACGTCAGGTGACAATGCATCTGATTCAAGGACAGAGAGCGGCGTTGGTAGAAATGCCTGTGTTTGAGCTGAGAGTAGCAGCCCTGCTATAGCTAATGGTAGACGTGCTCGCAGGCCAATGGTCATTAGCGTACAATCGATAGGTATGGACGTCAGTTTTATAGACATGAGGTAGAATCTCGCACGTTATTATTCATACGCTATCAACGTTATTAAAGTTTCTAGGTCAAAAAATTAAACATATCGCCCACTATCGTTTAGCTACTTAGATAGAAGATTGTCTATCACACCATTACCAATACTAGTATAAAAAGAGAACATTATGCCCGTATTATCACCAAACTCATCATCTATGTCGTCAATGTTCATCAAAGATGGTCTACTATCAGCAGCCACTTGGCTAGCCTCACCCAATTACAATGTAAGGCCAAAAGATTTAAGTATTGACGCCATCGTCGTACACAATATCAGCCTACCACCGAATGAATTTGGTGCCTGCGACACTAATGATACGCATTACGTGAAAGCATTATTTACCAATCAATTAGACTGGGATGCTCACCCTTATTTTCAAACAATTAAAGGCGCAGAAGTATCAGCGCATTTATTTATCGAGCGTGATGGCGCTATCACTCAGTTCGTCAATTTCAACGAACGGGCGTGGCATGCTGGGCGGTCTAGCTACTTGGGTCGACCTGAATGTAATGATTATAGCATTGGCATCGAGCTTGAAGGGTCGGATTTTGTGTCCTTCACCTCTGCTCAATATGAGCAGCTAGCCAAAGTAATTGCCACTATTTATAAGGCCTATCCCAAAACACGTCGCCACTTGACAGGCCATAGCGATATCGCTCCTGGACGTAAGACTGATCCTGGTGATTATTTTGAATGGGCAAGGTTGCGTGAGTTAGTCGCCGAAAAATCCAAAGACAACTCATTATTATAGTAAGAGAGATTTCCACATCCAATCCATTTATCTCAATTATGAAAGTGCTATAATTCGTCAGTTTTTCTTCCAAAGAAAATCAGCACACAACTCAATATACAACTTAGCAAGATAGGTTCTCATGGCAAAAAGTCGGTTATTTCGTTCAACCATGGTGGTCAGCAGCATGACCATGTTGTCTCGTATTTTAGGTTTGGTACGTGATGTCGTATTGCTAGGGGTTTTTGGTGCAGGTGGTTTGATGGATGCCTTTTTGGTCGCCTTCAAAATCCCAAACTTCTTACGACGACTGTTTGCAGAAGGTGCGTTTAGCCAAGCTTTCGTGCCAGTACTGTCCGAATACAAAGAAAAGTACAGCTTACAACAAGTGCAGATTTTGGTCAGTCGAACCTCGGGCGCATTATTGCTAGTGCTATCGATGCTTACGGTAGTGGTCATCTTAATCGCACCTTGGGTGGTGACGTTGTTTGCCCCTGGATTTGCCGATCAACCCAACAAGTTCGCTATTACCGCTGAGTTGCTACGTCTTACTTTTCCGTACTTACTATTCATTTCTATGACAGCCTTTGCGAGTGGTATCCTGCAGAGCTACGGTCGTTTCGCCGCACCGGCGTTTGCGCCCGTGTTATTGAATCTGTGTATGATTGGTGGCGCACTCATTTTTGCGCCGATGTTTGATACGCCTATTATGGCCCTTGGCTATGCCGTTGCTATCGCAGGTTTGCTACAGTTCTTGATTCAACTGCCGCAGCTCTGGCAACAAAAGCTGCTTGTCGCACCAAAAATTGACTTCCAGCACGAAGGCGTTCGTCGAATTTTAAAGTTGATGTTACCTGCTATCTTTGGTGTTTCTGTCACTCAGATCAATTTACTATTAAATACCATCTTTGCCTCGTTAATGATTGGCGGTTCCGTCTCTTGGCTCTATGCAGCTGAACGTATGAGCGAGCTTCCATTAGGTCTGATTGGTGTGGCGATCGGTACCGTAATATTACCAAGCCTATCAAAAAGCGAAGCTCAAAAAGACGACGTCAGTTTCAAAAAAACCATCGATTGGGCAGCACGCCTTATTATTTTAGTCGGGGTCCCCGCCTCAGCTGCCCTATTTGTACTGGCAGATGTATTGATGCAAGCACTATTTTTACGCGGTGAGTTTACCTTACGTGATGCTCAGATGAGCTCACTGGCCTTACGTAGTATGGCAGGTGGTATCTTAGGATTTATGCTCATTAAGATCTTTGCTCCTGCATTCTTTGCGCGTCAAGACACTAGAACCCCCGTCAAAATCGGCATCATCTCTGTCATCGCCAATATGATTTTTAGTGTTATTTTTATCGGGATATTTTACTTCTTAGAGATACCACTACATGGTGGTCTGGCATTGGCTACGACTGGCGCTGCTTTTGTAAACGCAGGCTTGCTATATTACTTCTTGCACAAGCGTGATATTTTCCGTTTCGGTCCGCATTGGAAAAAACTGTTTACGCAGTTTGCTATCTCGACTGGCTCTATGATTGGCGTGCTTTATTTTATGCTGCCTTACTTCCCTACCGATCAGGCTCAGTGGCAGCGTATTGTCGCGCTGATTATTATGTGTGCCGTCGGAGCGCTGGTTTACGGTGTGGTATTGCTAGCGACTGGGTTCCGTCCGCGTCAGCTAAAGCACGGCTAGGATAAAGTATAAGCAAACTCATGGCAGGCTTACGAAACCAAAACAAGCCTGTTATGAGAAATGACAATGCTCGCTGCTGATAATTGTCATAATAGATCATCAATGAATAAATGACATTTGAGGTTTGATATGACAACGAAACAGCCAATCTTCCAGCGCTTACCAATTCTGCTAGCAACTGGTGTACTAAGCACTGGACTATTTATTAGCGGCTGTAGCAATAATGAAACGGCTGAAACTGCTACCGATAATGAAGATGTGGCAGCGACTGTTGATACCTCAGAAGACGTCACATTAGACAATGATACAACTGACCAAGCAGAGATTGTTGACAGTGCTAGCGAAACAGACGAAATTACAGATGGCACTGAAGATAAGACGGCGATTGATAGTGACAATATTAATCCAGTCACTGATGCGGCCGAACAGAAAAGCCTAGTGACCAATCCAACTCAAGCTGGTACGCCAGAGGATACTGTCAAGCAAGCACTAAACAGCTTATATTATGGTGACGTGAAGGATGCGGCGTTATATTACCAAGTCGATATGGCAAACTTCGAAGAAGAGCTTGCCAATACCCAGTCTGCGTTTCAGCAAACGGTAGATGGCGTTACGATTACTGATACCAAATACAATGATGACAAGACTCGTGCCACCATCACTGGCGAACTGATGCTAAAAGGACAGAGCGAACCTGCACCACTGACCTACCAGCTACAGAATATAGAAGGTCAATGGAAGATTTTAGGTTAGAGCGTTTTAAGTTAAATTGTTTCATCTAAAATATTGTCTGACGTGACTGCTTTACCAAGCATCACAACATCAGCGATAAACCCTTCCATATCGCAGACTTCGGGCATATAGCCCCATTGTTCAAAGCCAAGCTTACGGAATAACCCTAAGCTTGGATGGTTATGAGCAAAGACAAGGGCAATGACATTTCGAATACCTAGGCTTGGTGCTTGCGTCAACATCCAACGGGTCAGCAAACTGCCTAACCCTTTGCCTTGATAATCTTGATTTAGATAAATGCTAATCTCGGTACTGATGTGATAGGCCGTACGCGCGTACAAATCACTAAAACTGCCCCATGCAACTATAGGTGCCTTTGTTTGATCTATATCATCTGATGATAGTGCTTTGACCACATATATTGGTCTGGTTGCGCTATCCAAATGTTCATCAAACCAAGCGGCACGCTCCTCTAGCGTAACCAATGCAAGATTGGCTGTTGCTTGTTTGCCCGGTATGCTTTGATTATAAATGGCTAAAACTTCTGCTAAATCTTCTTTAATTGCACGCTGCACAACGAACTGATCGGTGAGCTGATATGTCGATAGTTCGGTTGGTATAGTATTCAAGGCAGCAGCAGACATAAGATCTCCATCGTTGTCGAGATTGTTGTTGTTAGGATTAGTATTAGCATCATTGGCAATAAAGAATAGCCACCCTATGCGCCATACTTGCATTACACGTAGACTATAGGATGTTAGTGTGGCTATTTTACTTTATAATGGCTGGTTTTAGACACATCAATTTTAAGCATAGATGTGTTTTTTCGTTTTTTATTTGGTCTCATCATAGCTGAAAACTTATGAAAACCTATTTTCTTGAGCAACTGATTTCGTCGCCACATACTTCATCTACGGACGCTGTCCCAGTAGAGTTGGCATCTTGCGTGCTCACTATCGGTAATTTTGACGGTGTGCACCTTGGTCACCAAGCCATGCTAGCCCAAGTTCGTGAGATTGCACATACCCAAAATTTGGGTGCGGCGGTCATGATATTTGAGCCGCAGCCACGCGAGTTTTTTGCACCTGCTAAAGCGCCTGCGCGCCTGACCAATCTGGCAGAGAAGCAAGCACTGCTGGCAGAATATGGTGTTGAAACATTGATCGTAGCAGGTTTTGATACAGAATTTCGCTCGCTATCAGCACAAGCGTTTGCCGATATATTAGCCAAGCGTTTGAACGTCAAAGCGTTGGTGTTGGGCGATGACTTTCGCTTCGGTCATGATCGTACTGGCGACAGTCAGTTTTTGCGTGGTTATGGTTTGGATGTGACCAACCTGCATACGGTCACTGATAATAGTACTGATAGCGACAGTGTTGATACGACCGATAACGATGCTGCCCGTATCAGCTCTACTCGTGTGCGTGATTTACTATTGGCAGGTGATCTTCAAGCAGCCAACAGGTTACTTGGTCGTGACTATGCAATCACAGGAGTTGTTGTGCGTGGCGACCAGATAGGTCGAACGATAGACTTCCCTACCGCAAATATCGATTTGCAACGAATAAAGCCTGCCCTGCATGGTATTTTTGCAGTCGATGTGGTGAGCTTAGATGATAATGGTAATGTGATCGCTGATGGTTTGACTGCGCTTGCTACCGATGGTCATACGGGTGTTGCCGGTTTGCGTCCGCATAGTTTGTTTGGCACGGCTAATATTGGTAAAAGACCTTCTGTTGATAAAGGTGATGACTGGCGACTAGAAGTCCACTTTCCGCAGTTGCAAGCTGATTTGTACGGACTGAACTTACACGTACGTTTCCTACACTTCTTGCATGGTGAGCGTCGCTATGATGGATTAGAAGCACTAAAAGCGGGTATTCATAAAGACGTCGCTGATTTACTTGAGTGGCGCGAAAAGCAAGTTTAAGGTTTAGTGTTACTCCAGACATAAAAAACCCCGCGATATTAAGACTATCGCGGGGTTTTTTATGTCTATAAATATTTATGCGTCAGGATGCAAACGGACATTTAGCTCATCGATGGTTTCTACCCATGCTGCATCTTTTTGCCACTCTTCCTGTAGGAACATACGCTGATTATCTGTCCAAATGCTAGCCTCTGTCAGTTTTTCTTCACTAGCTAGTTGGTTTGCTGCGATAAAATTATCAATTGCTTCATCAGAGCTGTCTAGACCTAACTGAGCAAATAACTCATTCATACTGTATTCTGGTTCACCCAACATAACTTTCTCCTTAAATGGTACGAATATGGTCGTACTTATTGTTTAATATGCTTATTATTCAAATTGACATACTCATTGTAGCAAGCTTTATTCTAATAGCTGTTAATCAACGTTTATCTAACGTTATCAATTGTATTAACGGTAAATCGCTTTTACCAGTTTAAGAAAGAAACATAGGTTATTTTCACTTGCCTACTTCTCATAGACACAAAAAAGCCCTCATATTTCAGAGGGCTTTTTTGTACTACTTATCTTTACTACTTAAATCATAGCTTACTGGATAGCAGTTTAGACTTACGGTAGTAAATGTGCTACTGCATCACGCTCTTCACTAAGCTCTTGCTCAGTGGCAGCCATTTTCTCTTTCGAGAAATCTGATGATACATCAACGCCGTCTACGATAGACCAGTCGCCGTTAGTGCATGTGCATGGGAATGAGTAGATCAAACCTTCAGCAATACCGTATTCGCCGTTTGAGTAAACGCCCATAGATACCCAATCGTTCTCATCAGTACCTAGTGCCCACGTACGCATGTGTGCGATAGCAGCGTTGGCAGCAGAAGCCGCAGATGATGCACCACGAGCTTTAATGATTGCAGCACCGCGCTGTTGTACTTCTGGGATATAAGTCGCTTCGTACCATTCACGATCAACTAAATCTAGCGCAGGCTTGCCGTTTACTGTACAAGCGGTTAGATCTGGATACTGAGTTGACGAATGGTTGCCCCAGATGATCATTTTTTTCACGTCATTTACAGTGCTGTCAGTCTTGCCAGCTAACTGTGCCATAGCACGGTTGTGGTCTAGACGAGTCATTGCAGTGAAGTTGCGTGGATCAAGATCTGGCGCATTGCGCTGAGCGATAAGTGCGTTCGTGTTAGCAGGGTTACCGACTACCAATACTTTTACATCACGGCTAGCGACTTCGTTCAATGCTTTACCTTGTGCTGAGAAAATCGCAGCATTGGCTTCTAGCAAATCTTTACGCTCCATACCTGGGCCACGAGGACGTGCACCAACCAGTAAAGCATAATCGATATCTTTGAATGCGACATTAGCATCGTCAGTTTGGACGATACCAGCCAACAATGGGAATGCACAGTCTTCTAGTTCCATGACCACACCCTTTAGGGCGTCAAGAGCTGGCGTAATTTCAAGTAATTGCAAAATAACTGGCTGATCTTTACCTAGCATCTCGCCAGATGCAATACGAAATAGCATCGCGTAGCTGATATTACCAGCGGCACCAGTGACGGCAACACGTAAAGGCTGTTTCATTGACATTGAATACTCCCTAATTAATTATTAGATAATTCTAATGAACGATTATCATTTTAGATATCGACTTGTTTGCCGCATAGCAGCATGTATAAACCGAGAGCTAGTGTAGCACTTCATCGCAGTGACCGTCTAGATACAGTCATAGACCCGTCAGGGATTATATTGTTACATTTTATACGAGAGGACTTTTGTAGAGGCTAAGCGCTTGTGGATAAAGCGCTAGAAGGTTTCAGTACATGATAACTCAAGCACATTTTCACTGCGTTATGCGTAGATATAATGATTAAAATAGGCAATTTGCACTGTTAGATTGGACTAAGTGGAATGAAAAGCGGTATCAAAAAAGAAGTTTGAGCAGGTAAACAAGAAAAGGCTATCGCCCACCTGAAATGATAAATTTACTGCCACAGCTGTCTACAACGTCATGACAAGTGCCAAAGTCACTACCTTCATAACACACATGTATATCCGTAAGTATCGATTGGCGACGGCTGCCTTCTTGACAGATGAGGTCCACACTATTGGAAGACATACCACTATTAAGGCGGGTCATTTGACTGACAAACCGTGATTTGGAAACGGTATAACTATTACCCGTATTTAGCTCATTCGGTAGTTTTAGTCCACCTGCATAGTTAGTAATCTGTCGAAAGTAACTGCTAGCGCTAAGCGGACTACAAGCTCCATAACGTTGCCACGTTTGGCTACGTACCGTTGTATCAGGCATGATGCGGTTGACGACTTTTAGTTGTAGCGGGGTAAGGCGTGGCTCACTACCACGACCGCAGCGTTCGCCATATCCCATATCTAGACCAGATACGGTTAACGAGTACCCTTCTAAACACTGACGCATACGTGCCCGCGTTGGCTGCATATTACATAATGCTGGGGTCATCTCAATCATCAATACACGCTGACCCGTCTTAACCGTACTAGCCGCCTGTGCTGGCAGCAATATAACACCTTGTATAAGCAGTAAAGCGCCGAAGCTCATCGTTGCTTTGATACTACCTACGCTATGTTTGCTAGCCAAATCTGCACGCAATTGCACCATAGAATTAGCGACCTTATTGCTCAGGTCTGTATCCGTCTTTGTACTTGCCTTCGATAAAGAGCATATCCGATTAGATAACGAATATTTGGTTTTTGGCGACGTAGACAGACTAAAATATTTTTTGATCATAGGACTGAAGGCAGTTAGTTAGCAATGATAAGACATAGGCTATAACTTAAATCATTAGACGCGATACATAAAACACGCATTGACCTAAGAACAAGACTGAAAAATAGGATTTCCCATTAAGGCAATGGTAACAAAACGTTTTTTTTAATCTATAGCAAAAACGTAAACGTTGACGACATCGTCAGGAATCTCGATAAATGTTGATAAAGCACTGAAGGATAACGGCTGTGAAATTTACCTTAGCCAAATGAATGCTACTTTGGCAAATCAGAGTTGATCAATTGACAATTAGCAAAGCAAATCAGCAGATAAAAATAAACCACTAATAATAAATCATTAGTGGTTTATCAAATACCAGTTCAGTTATTAAAATCCAGCTGGCACCGTACCCATACGCTGGCTAATCGGCTGACCACGACCTAATAGACTACTATAAATAGTGGCGTTTTCCATCACGTGTTTGACATAGTTACGTGTCTCAGGAAATGCAATCGACTCTACATATTGATCTGCGGCGAGCGAACCATAAACTGGCTGCCAGCGTTTGGCGTTATTGGGACCAGCATTATAGCCTGCGGTTGCCAATACTGGCTGATAATTGAGTTTGCCCAAGATATCACCCATATACCACGTACCATAGCGGATATTGGTATCACCGCTATTGGCACGGCTCGCACTATACGTCTCGCCTAGGTTACGAGCGATATATTTTGCGGTATCAGGCATGACTTGCATCAGTCCACTCGCGCCTACGTTTGAGCGCGCAGAAGATACGAAACGGCTTTCTTGACGCATAATACCGTACGCCCATGCTGGATCAATACCTGCTGCCTCACTATAACGTACGACTGCGCTTTGATGCGGCATCGGATGCGAGAGTGCTAAGCTATCCACCCTATCAGTATTATCAACCGCATAAATCGCTCGATCGAGCCAGCCCATATCATAGGCTTGACGAGCAGCGGCAATAATCAAATTGTCATCACGATTGTCACGAGCTTGCTTCACCGCCCAGTTCCACTCGCGATTGGCATAAGCACGACTAGCTTCAGAGTTATACAGCGCAAACGCACGAGCGAAGTTAGCGTCTTGCATGACGCGCGCGCGGTCAGCAGTACTGACATTCGGCAAATTACTACCACCTAAACGGCTAGCATCGAAACGCTGCCCTATTTTATCTTTTGCCATCAGGCCATAGTAGTCATTACTTTTTGCTAAGTTCTGATACATTTTTTTGGATGTATTACGCTTACTACTATCGCTTGACTGCTCATACGCGCGAGCTAACCAATACTGCCACTGGGCTTCTTTTTGCGTTTCGCCATCCATTTTTGAGATAGCTTCTACCACATCATCCCAACGACCGAAGCGAATCGCTGCCATAGCGTAATCTTCTGCTTCTTCAAAATTAAAGTCATTATCCAAACTGTTGCGGAACCAATCCACTGCTTCAGCGTTAAAGCCATCGTCAGTGTTGTGATTCATACGCTGTACGCCAAGCGTACGATAAGCATAGCGTCGGGTTTCGTCATTCAACAATCTGACAGCGCGCTGATTGTCTTGTTTGATATCAAAGTCTAACTGTAGCGCCGCCTCACGATAAGACTTGTCAGCCATACGGCCGATTGCGTACATATATAGGTATTGATTGGTTTGGCTTGCAGGCTCACGACCAAAACGGCTAAAAAAAGAAGATGGGTTTAGCTGAATTTCACTCAGCGCCGAATAAGCAATTGGCGTACCAAGGCGTGATGACAATGCCATAATATCGCCTGTCTTGCCTTTACGTAGCATACGCTTGAGACGAGCCGCACGATCTTGATTACTAATCAGCGCATTGTTGTTCATCTCCATCGCTAGCTGATCGCACAATGCTGGTTGCTTTTTAGTGGTTAGCCAAACATCAGATTTGGCTGCCATAGCACGCATGGTGTCGCCACCATTATTAAACCCAAGCGCAACCGCACAGCGCTCACTGGCATCCGCATTAGTAATCAAATTGGCTACCTGTCTAACCGAGGCATAATCATTCGATCCTGCTTTGGTCTCCGCAAAATCAGCCACTAATTTCTCAGCCATAACCGTGTCTGGATACTGACGCACAAACTGCGAGACCGCCGCTGAACTCTGTGAATTGAGATCTAGATTCATACGCCAATAGGTCGGATACATCGCAAACAAACCGCCACTCATGACTTGCTCATAGTTATAGAGCGCACTCACATCACCGCGATCTGCGGCGATAGCAGCTGCCATAAATGAGTCAATACTACTGTCTTGCTGATAATCTTGTTGATAATCTTGTTGATAGTTACTTTCTTGTTGGTAGCTTTCCTCATCGCCCCACGTCAATTCGGCACAAGCGACTTGTGACACACCAAGTGCACTTACTGCTGTTGCCACGCTCAACGCGCTCAACCGTAGCGTACCTATTGTGATTCGCTTTGACGCGTGTTTTTGACTGATAGACTCTTCATCCTTGATGCTATGCGCAACACGCAACTTTGTCATACTGACTCTCTTTATGATATCTCTACAAATATGTGAATAACGGTTCGCTAAGTACCGCCAAGGGTATAGCAATCATCATACTATACTCATTGTGCTTTCAACTATCTCCTTTACCTTTTGTTAATAAATAGGACAGCACGGTGTAACATAGAAGTGATAACGAGCCGCAGTTTTTATGAATAGTAATATGAACGACAGTAAATAATTGATACTGCTATGAATTATTTATCATATTGATACCTCATCGCTCGTGCTAATTTTTCACATTGGCACAGGGTTGTGATAAAATACGCCACCTGTTAATCGGCTACTCCGCTATATTTTTGGTCAATCATGGACTTATCCTTATGAGTGTTACTGTATTCAATCCCCGCATCGATGACGATGCTGTTGCTGAGACGACTGTCACCGCACGTGCTGTCACTGCACTCAAAGAAGCAAGTTCAGCCCAAGCGCCCGTCGAAAAAGCAGCGACAAAAAAGGTCTTTGTCACGACTCAAGGCTGTCAGATGAATGTCTATGACTCTGGCAAAATGCTAGACGTGCTAGGCGACTCACATGGTATGGAAGTGACTCATGATATCGATGAGGCCGACGTACTACTGATGAACACCTGCTCTATCCGCGAAAAAGCACAAGAGAAAGTCTTTTCAGAATTGGGCCGCTGGCGCAAACTAAAAGAAAAACGCCCTGACCTTGTCATTGGCGTTGGTGGCTGCGTCGCTTCACAAGAAGGCGATAATATTCAAAAGCGTGCGCCTTATGTCGATATGGTATTTGGCCCGCAAACCTTGCATCGCCTGCCAGAGCTATACGATCAATCAAATGAGCAACGTGAAATCGCGCCTAAAAACCGTATTGGCACAATTGACGTGTCATTCCCTAGCATCGAAAAGTTTGACTTTTTGCCAGAGCCAAGAGTAGAAGGCTACAAAGCATTTGTCTCTATTATGGAAGGCTGCTCAAAGTATTGCTCATTTTGCGTGGTGCCTTATACGCGCGGTGAAGAATTATCACGTCCACTTGATGACGTATTGGCTGAGATTGACAGCCTTGCCGCTCAAGGTATCCGTGAAATCAACCTATTGGGTCAAAACGTCAACGGCTATCGCGGCGAAAAAGACGATGGCAGCATTTGCCGTTTCGCTGAACTATTGCACTATGTATCGCATGTTGATGGTGTCGAGCGTATTCGCTATACGACCAGCCATCCGCTAGAGTTCACTGATGATATCATTGATGCGTATGCACAGTTACCTGAGCTAGTATCGCACTTACATCTACCGGTTCAGAGTGGCTCAAATGCTATCTTAGCGGCGATGAAGCGCAACCATACAATCGACGTTTACATCAATCAGATTAATAAGCTAAAAGCCATTCGTCCAGATATTCACTTGTCGAGTGACTTTATCATTGGCTTCCCTGGTGAAACTGATCAAGACTTCCAAGATACCTTGAACTTGGCGAAAGAATTGAACTTCGATCACTCTTACAGCTTTATCTACTCTAAACGTCCAGGCACGCCAGCCGCTGAGTTACCAGATGATGTGAGCTTCACTACTAAAAAGGCTCGCTTAGCTGAGTTCCAAAAAGTCATCATTGACTCAACACTTGCCAAAACTCATGAAATGGTTGGTACCACGACTCGCGTCTTGGTTGAACAAGTTGCCAATCGTCATCCTGACTGCTTAATCGGTACGGCAGATAACACTCGTACCGTCATGTTCCCTCATGATGTCGAAAAAATGGATGAGCTGCTGGGTAAACTCGTGAGCGTGCGTATTACTGATTTCGTCAGCCCGCACATGGTAAAAGGTGAGCTAATCGAAGTATTGGCCTAGTGGTTAAGGTAACAATGGTTAAGTTATAAATTTGAGTAAGAATAAGAAAGCCGTTCACTAGTATAGCGAACGGCTTTTTTGTGGGTTAATGTTAACCATCACTATTCTGATAACCAATCTGTCTTCCGTAACTGCTGCTTGGTCTCACGGCGACGTTTTTTTCGGACGATATCGATATCCTCTTTTCCATGAATACCACCTTTTCTTAATAGTGGATCCAGTGCCAAATAATTACGCGGTTTGACAGTGCCTAGCGAGTGTTGCACACCTGTTTCAGCCTGCTGCTCTAACTGCCGTTCAATTTGTTTGGCCTTTTTTAAGGTTTGTTTCAAGCTCATATTTTTACCTATATTTTTAATAACTCTAAATCTGTTTTATATATTCGAGTGACAGCATAGTGAAGTCACGACTAGGAAATCGAGCGCAAATAGTACACTTAGTACATTTAGCTCGATTGACACCGTCGTGACTCGCTATGGTTTTACTCGTTAGCCTTTAATACACATGACCTGCTTCAGCGTATGCACCACCTCAACCAAATCCGTTTGATTGGCCATCACTTCATCAATGTCTTTATAAGCGCCGGGTATCTCATCGATGACGCCTTTGTCTTTGCGACACTCGACGCCATCCGTCTGCGCTTTTAGCTCGTCGATGGTGAACGCTCGCATAGCTTTACCTCGGCTCATCTGTCGTCCTGCCCCATGTGAACATGAGCAAAACGATTCAGCTTCGCCCAGACCACGTACGATAAAGGATTTTGCGCCCATAGATCCTGGGATAATCCCAAGCTCACCTTCATAAGCACTGATCGCACCTTTACGCGTCACATAGACTTGCTCACCGAAGTGCACCTCTTCATTGACATAATTATGATGACAATTGATGGCTTCTTTGGTCAACTGAAATCGTGGCAACCCCGCTTGTGGCGACTGCAATGACTTAATGACGAGACGCATCATCTCGCGACGGTTCTCTAACGCATAGTCCTGCGCCCAGCCTACTGCTTCGACATAATCGGCAAAACTATCAGACCCTTCAGCAAAGTAAGACAAATCTCGATCTGGCACATGACCAAAGCGCGATTGACGTTCTTTTTTGGCAAGGTTGATAAAATAGCGACCGATACAGTTACCAATACCGCGGCTACCAGAATGCAGCATCACCCAGACATCATTGTTTTCATCCAAGCATAGCTCAATGAAATGATTGCCACCGCCCAATGTACCCAACTGCTTTGCCCAAGTACGCTCAAAACCTTTAAGCATTTTAAGCAAACCCGGGTGTTTATCAGTAATCGGTTTTAGGCGTTTGCCTAGTGGATCAAGCGTTGAGTTTTTGGCTTGGATTTGTTTGTGCATGTTGAAGCCGACTGGCACTCGTTGTTCAACGATCGATCGCAATGACCTTAAGCTATCAGGCAAATCACTTGCCGTTAGGGACAAACGTACTGCGTTCATACCGCAGCCAATGTCTACCCCAACTGCGGCAGGAATGATGGCTGACTTGGTCGGAATCACGCTACCGACTGTCGCGCCTTTGCCAACGTGCACATCGGGCATCACTGCAATGTGTGAATGCACAAACTCTAGCTGGGCTAAATTGCGTAACTGCTGCATCGCACCTTGCTCAACATCCGAGGTATAAATTTTGACTGGTACGCCGTGTTTTCGATTTTTGTTTAATACTAATTGAATGCTCATAATTTATTATTTCCATTTTATTATTTTATAACCATGCATTTTTTATAATTACCATTTTTTATAATTTTTAGACATTACTTATCTATCTCAATTAAACGAAACGTTTAATAAGAAATGAAATTATAAAATTTAGGCAATAAAAAACCGTATTCTTATTAATTAAAAAATCAATAAAAATTCATGGTTAATTTATTATGGACATTTTAAAGAAAGATAATATAGATCAGAACCGTCGGCCACAGCGTAAATATTATATGCATAGAAAAGCTTTAGCTGAATCATAGCCTGAGTCGCTTTATTAGCAATAACGGTAAAGAAAAATGTTAGGTAAACAGATAACAGCAAGCGCAATATGGCTTAGCACAATCGCAGAGCAAATTTGGCACAGTAGACTTAGAAAAGAGATAGCGCAGGTAGATACAGAAAGCTATTCGTTGATATCGATAGATGGGATATCACTCAATAGCTTATATAAAAATTTAGCCAAACCTTTTCGAAGGTGTCATTGCTGTCATGTGGTTTACACATTCAATCTTTAAAAACGTCTTGGTAGTTATATAGGACACGATGATTCCTCCATAGGTTGTGACTAATGTCAGGGCGACAATAGCAGGTTAATTGAAACGATTTATCGCTTATGAAAGCTAAGCGATATAAATCAATGAGCCAATAATAAAGATTTAAAAATTAAAGTCAATAATTAATTTAGCTTGTATAGAAAATACTTTAAAGAACGTATATTCAATTAATCACTGTGATTTAAAATCTTATCGGTAGTTTTTAAGCTATAAAACTATTTAACACTTCAGCCAATAAAGCAGCAGCGATAATTATAAATATCACCCCACAACCACGATTGAGCCAGGCTAAGCGATTACCAACATCAAGCCAGCTTGCCAGCTTTTTACCACCTAGCGTATATACGATCTGCCAAATGGTTTCGCTCAAAAACAAGCCGATGGTCAATAGGACATATTGTGGCCATAGTGGCGCACTAAAATTGATAAATTTAGGGAAAAAGGCCGCAAAGAACAAAATGGCTTTTGGATTAGATAATGAGACCCAAACACCAGTACGAAACAAGGTCATGTTGCTCGGCGCTATTTTAGTAGCAGCACTAGAGAGCGAACGCGGCTGCGGTATACTGGGCGCACCATCAGTGGCAGCATAGTCTGCTGCTACCTCGGCACTCAACTCTTTGGCATCACTCATCAAGCTACCGTCGCCAGCATCGCGCCAAGAGCTGATACCCAAATAGATTAAATATACTGCACCCACGGCTTTGATAATGGTCAGTAGCCACGGTGACTGGCGACTGATTACATCCAAGCCAAGCAGTGTCGATAGCAGTAATACAAACAAGCCAAGGCTCAGACCTGCCAGCGTCCATAAGGTTCGTTTGACGCCATAGTTCATGCCATACTGAAATGCTAGTAGCATATTAGGACCAGGGGTCGCTGAGATAAAAAACGTACTTGCGAAAAACACTGCAAACAGATGCCAAGACATCAACCCACCCCTACTTTGTCATGTGTAAATGGTTCTAATACGAACGGCTATACGACTTAAATATGCGACTAAAAAATAAACACCGCCATTAAGACGGTGTCATTTATACCTATATGCCAAAAAAGTCTCGCAGAAATTATTAAAGTAACGTCACGCATTCTTCTGAATAATTATGACTGCATAGACGGCTGAGTCGTACAGCTATCTAATAGCTTCTTTAAAAACGCATCGCATCGCTCAATTTCGCTAAGCTCTACATACTCATCCGCTTTGTGCGCCTGCTCAATACTACCAGGGCCACAGATAATCGTTGGGATGCCTGCATTGGTAAACTGACCGCCTTCAGTCGCGTAAGCCACTTTATGACGCTCATCATCTCCTGTCAGTGCAGCGATCAATGATTGTAGCTCAGCACTATCGTCATCTGTCATGGCTGGGACGCTTTCTTCTTGCATCAGCTCAATACCAGTCTCTGGCGCGCGTGCTTGCATTTGGGCATTTAGCTCAGCAACTTTGGCTCGAATGGGCGCTAGTATATCGTCTTGCGTCATGTGCGGCAGGTTACGATAGTCAAAAGTAAACTCGCATAAGTTGGGCACGATATTGGTCGCTGTACCACCATGTATAGTACCTACTGACAATGTCGAGTATGGCACTGTAAACGACGCATCGTTATCATCACGAGTACTCAGCTCTTCAGCAAGCGTATCTACATAGCCAACCAATCTGCTAGCGTAGCTAATAGCATTGACACCCTGTGCGATTAATGACGAATGCGCTGACTTGCCATGTACACGGCAACGATAAACTGCGATGCCTTTGTGTGCAACTACCATGGCCATGTTAGTTGGCTCACCGACGATACAATAATCAGGCGTGATGCCGCGTGCTTTTAGGTCTGCCAAAATCAATGGCGCACCCAAACAACCAACCTCTTCATCGAACGATAATGCCAAATGTAACGGACGACGTAGCTGACCGCTGTTCGATAACTGCACGGCTTGCGGCAATACCGTAAGCGCACAAGCGATAAAGCCCTTCATGTCACACGCACCGCGTCCGTATAGCTTATCACCACGTATCGTCGCCGTAAACGGCTCTGAAGACCACGCTTGTCCATCAACTGGCACAACGTCGGTATGACCTGATAAGACCAGACCGTTATTGATAATATCAGCATTCTCACCAGCTGGTACGGTCACAAACAAGTTGGCTTTGGTTTTAGCCTCGTTAAAAGTCAAATCTACCGTCAAACCTAACTGCACACAATAAGACTTTACATCGTTAATCAAAGCCAAATTAGAGTGACGACTGACCGTATCAAAGGCGATGAGACGTGTTAGCCAATCGAGACTCTGAGTAGGATGCTCAGCATTTTTCAGCTGGACATCGCTGATATTATCAACGTTGTCGCTATTACTACTGTTATTTGGGATCATAAAATATCCTTACTACAATTTTCAGAACTATGATGTGTCAGAACTGCCTTACGATGGATTGTTATGATTCATCACATCAACCACTGGCGGCATTGGTTTTGGTAGCTTACCTTCTGCCTGTAGCTCTTTGGTTGTTTTGGCATCGATAGACAAACCAGCGATGAGCGCGATGTCTTTGACAGCCTTGCGTTTACGCGTAGCAAAACTTACAGGTACCATACGAGCAAATTCATAGATATAAAGATAAGACTCTTCCCCACCTTCAAAATCTTCATCATCTTCGAGACGAATTGCGCCGATCTTAGCCAAATCCGATAGCATCTCGTTTTCTTCACTGGTCAAACCACAATCAGTAATACCAAAACCGGTCATAAAACCGTTTGCCCACTGTTTCAATGCCATCACGCGCTCGTATAAATCATGTTCATCATCTGGGATGAGCGGCATATACGCGTAGGCATCATCTTTGTCTTTTAGCTGAAACACGATGTCTTCCGCTTCTTCTGTCAGCAAGGTCAATGCAGGCTCTGGTAGTGGGGCAAAGCTGAGCTCTTCAAACACCTTAGCCCAGGTTGCTTCGTCGGGTGCATTACAAGCCGTCATAAGCCCTGTCATCATGCCATGCACTTCGCTGATAGACACGTCAGTCCAATCATCAAACGCAGTCAGCCAAGTATTCCAGCCAGAGATATTATCATTCATAATAGATGTCCTAGTAATTGATTACTGCTCATAAAATAAAAATAGTCGCGATAAAATGTCATGGACAAATCATCGATAAATAGAAGTGAAAAGACAAAGCCTGATGCTTGTAATTACTTTGTTGATATAGATATTATGCGGTCACCTATGGCATTATTAAATGCAGCGAACAAAATTCATTCACGCTTACTTGTTAAGGATAAAAACTGACTATGTATGATCAACTTAGAATATTAGAAAAAATGGTACTCGACATCAAAAAACAGTATCAGCTTGTCAGTGCTGAACTTAGCAGCTTAAAACAACACCCTGTTACTGATTCAAAAGAATTTGCCGCCCTAAAAACCCAATTAGACAACAGCCATAACGAACGTGACGGTGCCAAAAAACAACTGAACGATCTCGATAAGCGCTATCAGAGTCTTGCAGAAGCGCACCATATGATCGGTGAAGAACAAGACAAACTGCAAAAACAAATCAGCCAACTACAACAACAAAACAGCGAGCTGCAAAAGCACAATAATGAATTGAAACAGCAGTATAGCGATATCAAACAACAAAACAGTGAACTGCAAAAGAAGAACCAATTGGCAGCCGAGCGTACGCAAGTCGTATTACAACGCCTAACCCGTATCGATCAAGCAGAAGGCTAACGTTTTCTTGTAGCATATAGCAAAGACGTACTGCTTATTAAACTGCCCAACGCTATTTGTAAAATCTGATATTACTCATTTCACTGACCAGACATTGTAGGATTTATCATGACCGATGACCAAAGCAAACCGATAGAAAAACAACCAAAAAATACTCAAGCGCCAAGTACGCCAGTGCCAGCGCAAAAAACGACACCCGCAGCATCAAATATATCAAGCGCCATGGCACAATCTAATACCAAAACACCTAAAGTGCCAGAACCACAAATCAAAAAAGTCGATATTGCAATTGCTGGGGTTACTTATCCAATATTTTGTCCTGTACATGAGCAAGAAGAGCTACTGTCAGCGGTTTCGTATATCAACAACTATGCGCTCGATCTAAAAAGAGATGCGCCAAGCCTTAGTCAAGAAAGCATACTGGTACTGTGCTGCTTAAACTTGTATGAAAAAATCCATGCCAATCAAAGAAGTGACGAAGATCGCTTGCAGAAAGACAAACAGTCCGAAGCATTGCTGAATAAAATCATGAAAGATGCTCATTCTATTCTATAGATGCATCGTACTGTACTAAACTCATAAGCGCCTAGCCAATGAAGTTAGGCGCTTTTTTATGGTCAATCATTTATCTATTTATGCATAAGGCGTGTAGGTCTTGCCTGCGTGAAAGTCTGCCTGATGCTCATAATTGCAAAAGAATAACTCTTGGTTCGCTTCAACATTGCCATCGGTAGCTATACTTGGTTTGGTCTCGAGTACGCCGCGATATTCAGCCAAGCTGTTGCCACAGAAATTACACTGACGCGGAGTGGTCACATCCCCTTCTTTTGGCATCATACTCTTAGGTGCGCGCGGGTACATAAACTTATAAAAAGCCCACATTGAAGCCCAAATAATAAGGATGACAATAATAACAGCAAACACGGCAGTGCTCCTTCGATTACGGGTAAACGTGAGAAATAATGGGATCTGCTAAATAAGATTATTTAAGACGTTCTGATAGCATAAATTTTACCGTCAATAATAGCGATAATACAATGCCTTTACCGTTTAATTGCTAATTGCACTAACGGATTTATATCCAACGGATAACTGTACGAGTAAACCAGTCAACTGTATAACAAAAAAACCTGGCCATGATAAGCCAGGTTTTTTATCAAAAGTAACCGTCAAGTTAAAGCAATAATCAAGTTAAAGTAACCATCAGCTTTTAGCAGGATTACAGCTGTAGCTCGCTAATATCAGCTACCGTCAAGAACAAGGCGCGAACCTGTTTTAGCAATGCCAAGCGATTGTTTTTAAGTGCAGCATCTTCGCTGTTGACCATTACTTGATCAAAGAACTGCGTCAATGGCTCATCTAAGCTAGCCAGCGTTTGCAATACTTGCGTATAGTCCGCTTGCTCTAGTAATGGTTGTACCACTGTCTGTGCTTGCTTCACATTTGCATATAAATTTTGCTCAGCAGATTCAGACAGTAGAGTTTCATTGACTGTATCAGCCACGCTTACTTCTGACTTGGCCAATATATTAGCAACGCGTTTGTTTGAGTCAGCCAACATCGACGCTTGTGACAGCTCGCTAAATGCTTGCACTGCACGGATACGCTGATCAAAATCAAGCGGCATATGCGGGTTAATCGCTTGTACTGCCTGAATCGTATCGACGCTAACGCCCTGCTCTGTATACATCGCACGATAGCGCGAGTTTAGGAATGCCATGACTTGGGTAAAGGTATCACCCATTTTGGCAATCTTGCTACTTTCAGCATCGCTATAGCCTTTGATCGCTTGCTCAACGAGCGCTACTAGATTAATCGGCAACTGCTTTTCGATCAAAATACGCAAGATGCCAATAGCAGAACGACGTAAGCTAAACGGGTCCTTTGAACCTGTTGGCGCTTGATCAATCGCAAAAATACCAACCAATGTATCCAAACGATCAGCTAATGCTAAGCAAATGCCAATCGGTGTCTGTGGTAATACATCGCCACTGAACTTAGGTAGATACTGCTCTTCTAAACTTGCGGCAACCGCTTCTGGCTCGTCATTTAGACGCGCATAATACGTACCTGCGATACCTTGTAATTCAGGGTACTCGCCGACAAGCGAGCTGGCCAAATCTGCTTTAGACAAAATGCCCGCACGTACGGTTTCATCAACATTGATATCGTGGCCTTGCTGCTGCATCAACGTGGCGATAAACGCAGCAAGCTTAGCAATACGCTCAGACTTCTCCCAAATCGTACCCAACTTATCTTGGAATACGCGATTTTTTAGGCTTTCTGTGAGCGCAAATAATGGCTGCTTTTGATCTTGTAAGAAGAAAAATTCTGCATCAGCCAAACGTGGACGTACAACTTTTTCATTACCTTCAATAATCTGGTTAGGATCTTTTGATTCAATATTGGTAATAAAAATGAAATACGGCTGCAGTTTGCCAGTCTTATCCGTCAAGCAAAAATACTTTTGATCCGCTTGCATGGTCGAGATAAGCGCTTCTTGCGGTACTTGTAAAAAGCGCGCTTCAAAGCTTGCGCGTAGCGCAATTGGAAAATCGACCAATGCGGTGACTTCGTCTAATAAATCTTGCGGTACGATGGCGTCAGAATTGACTTCATCTGCCAAAGCTTTGACTTGGTTTTTGATCAGCATTTGACGCTTATCAAAATCTGCCACCACTTTTAGACCACTTAGTAACTCTTCATAATCATTGGCATGAGCAATATTGTGATAATCAGGACTATGGAAGCGATGACCACGCGTTTGTGTACTAGTCTGATGACCTTGGATAGTAGCATCAATGACAGTATTATCTTGCATCAATACTGCCCACTGTACTGGACGCACAAACTCGTTACGGCTAGCACCTGAGCGCATACGCTTAGCAATCGGTAAATTATCTAGCGCGGTCTGAAAAATAGCAGGCAGTAACTCAGTGGTCGCTTGGCCACGGATAGTCTGCTCAAAACCGACATAGTCACCTTTGTCGGTATTAATCGTCGTAAGCTCGCTGGCTTCAATACCCAAACCTTTGGCAAAACCCATGGCCGCACGTGTTGGATTGCCCTCTGCATCAAACGCCGCTTTAATCGCTGGTCCGCGTTTTTGCTCAGTACGATCAGGCTGCTTATCGCTAATACCTTGAATCTGAATTGCCAAACGGCGCGGAGCAGCAAAGGCTTTGATACTATCAAAGGTAATATCTGCTGCAGTTAATTGCTCAGTAACACTGGCTTGTAGCGCATCACGTAATGGTTTTAGGCTCTTTGGAGGTAGCTCTTCACACCCCAGTTCAAATAGAATAGTACTCATGACAATCTCGGTTTATTAAGAATTTTTTATATAAAAATTGAATGAATTATAGCAAAGTCGTGGCCATCAACAGTTGATGATATTATCATGGGACACTGTTTTCATATTGTGAAGCCATTAATGATAAATCATGAAAGACTACAGACTCTAGTTAAACAACTCTATAATACCGTTAACGAAATGGAAAATATGTTTCCTGGTCGACACTTCACCCCAGACGGTCATTTAGTGGGTAGCTTGGGTGAATGCTTGGTAGCAGATGCGTATGATCTGAAACTATTACCTGCAAGTAACAAAGGCTACGACGCTATAACGAAAGACGGTTTAAAAGTTGAAATAAAAGCCACCCAATCTAAGTCTGTTTCCTTTAGAAGTGAACCTGAACACGCAATTATTATTAAAATAATGCCAGATGGCACATTTGAAGAAATATATAATGGTTCAGGCTTACTTGTATGGGAACAATTTGCAAATAAAAAGCGACCTAGCAATGGTCAGTTTCAAATCTCTATTACTAAACTCAAAGCACTCAATGAAATGGTTTCCGACCATGACCGAGTGCATAAGATTAATATCTAGAATTTAAACTACGTATTCTCACCGTCTTCTTTTGGCAAATACTTATCAAGCGCGGCTTGGCGATGCTCTTCATCAGCCAATGGGAAGCCCAATTTGGCACGAGCTTCGACATAACCAAAAGCAACCTTACGAGCAAGTGTACGCACACGTAAGATAAAACGCTGACGCTCAGTCACTGAAATAGCGCCGCGTGCATCAAGCAAGTTAAAGGCATGAGATGCTTTTAATACCATCTCATAAGCTGGCAATGGCAATCCTGCATCGACCAATTTGTCGGCTTGTTGCTCATAAAAATCAAACATCTCACCCATCATAGGCACATCAGCGTGCTCAAAGTTATAGGTAGACTGCTCGACCTCGTTTTGATGAAAGACATCGCCATACGTGACGCGACCAAACTCACCATCTGCCCAGACCAAATCATAAACGCTATCAACGCCTTGTACATACATGGCCAAACGCTCAAGCCCGTAAGTGATTTCGCCAGTGACTGGGAAACATTCAATACCGCCGATTTGCTGAAAGTAGGTGAACTGCGTGACTTCCATACCGTTTAGCCAAATCTCCCAACCAAGTCCCCACGCACCAAGCGTTGGCGATTCCCAGTTGTCTTCTACAAAACGCACATCATGCACCAATGGATCAATACCAATGGCTCGTAGTGAGTCTAAATACAACTCTTGGATATTAGGTGGATTCGGTTTTAGTACAACTTGGAACTGATAATAATGCTGCAAACGGTTCGGGTTATCACCATAGCGCCCGTCAGTAGGACGACGTGATGGCTGTACATAGGCCGCATTCCAGCGCTCAGGACCTAACGAGCGCAAAAACGTCGCGGTATGAAAAGTACCTGCACCGACTTCCATGTCGTAGGGCTGCAATACAACGCAGCCTTTATCGGCCCAATAATTTTGCAAAGTTAAGATTAAATCTTGAAAAGTCATCGGTTGAGAGTCTTTATCTTGTGTCATCGGGGTTATCGCTTGGGATGTCATAGTTTCGGTTTTCATAGTAAAGCCACTGTGAAATGAGTATTATTAAATAAATCTCTGATAGCGCACGCGCGACCTATTCGGCAACGACTCTATCTGCCTGCTCACCTTACTAAAAATTGACTATTTTATCCATATTTACATCAACTAAATTTGCATAGTGAGCATAAAACCTCGGTTGTATAGCGTATTTTCAGGCAAATCATCATCGAAGTAGTACTAATACAATAAATAAAAAAATACCCAAATGCGCTAGCATTCGGGCAGGAGGAAAATTGTATCTTGGGCATCCTGATTGATCAGGCTTTTTATTTTTTGGAGGTCTACTGTTTTTAACAACTACGTCTAACTTAGATTTGGCTTTTTAACTATTTCAGAAAACCTAATTCTAAAAAAGCTAATTTTAAAAATAATTATCAGACTCCTATTATTGATAAGACTGACTATTAGCTTTTGGCATAATTATCCATAGGATGATATAAATCAAAATGCCTGGTACTGCTGCGCTTAACGATGAGATAATGACAAATAATACTCTCACCCATGTTGGCGACCAACCAGCATACTCTGCAATGCCACCCATCACACCTGCTATCATGCGATTGTTTGTTGAGCGATGTAATTTTGCTAACTTAGCCAAATCAAATACCTCTCTATTTTCTATTCTTGTTTATTTTTTATTCTATATTTTTAATTGTCTTACATATTTAGCTAGAACATTACCTTGCTTTGCTAACTTACGAATCAGTATATCAATAATTCAGGATTTATCTGTTGAAGGTATAGCAGTACTTTGTGAGTTTATGCTACTCAAGCTTACCCTAATCTGTCATAGCACCATGCAAGCCCCTGATTTTAAATAGATATTTCAAAATGTTTCAAAACCGCCTTTGTTGCTATAACCTTGCAATTTTGCTTTACATATTTTTTTATTTTTAATTTAATCAAAGAGATAAGCTCGCTTTATAACGCTAAAATTAAATGAAACTTTTGATAGTCTGAATAATATTTTAGCTAACCAATTTTACTCGATTAAAAGAACCCTCGATTAAAAAACCTGCGATTCCGTGTACGTGCGATATACCTTATTTTTACAATAACCCACCTGCAAATCATCCAAAAGCTTTATACCATGCTGATAAGCAACTCAGATTTCAGACGTTCTATAATGAAAACTAGGACACTGCTCAACTATTAGGTAAAAACACCTTTACGAAGAATACTAGAAGTAAGTAACGTGGTTGGTATTACGATTCTTAATAGGTATCTACTTTGGATCTTGATAGATGTCTAGTTTGGATCATTTAACTTAGACAGTATTAGACGTATTTTTGGAATAGATATAGAACATTAAGAGTAAAATAAAAAATAATAAGGATAACTATGTACGACACTGGATTGATGATTGGACATTTTGAACCCCTACATTTAGGGCAGATGCGCAGCATATTGGATGCAGCAGGACAAGCCAAAACCTTACATATCGTTATTATGGCGCATCCATCACCGCATCCAGACTTTGCGATTACCTTACAAGACAAAGCGCGTTGGCTACAGATGGCCTGTGCCGATTTGCCATTTATACATATTCATACTACTCATGAGATCGAGCTACCGCTGCACGAACATCTGTATAGCACTAGCGATGATGTCAGTATCGATGTCGCTGCTAGTAATGCCAAATTGCAACGTTTGATGGATGCATTATCACTATCAGCAGAGACTGTATTGTTTATGGCGGACAACCATCCGCTCACTCGCAATGACATACAAGAGCAGCTGCTTTTGCCAGTCGTTACGACGCCGCTACAGTCTGAATTTGACTCTTATGCCATCGCTCATGATCCAGTCGCCCATTGGTCAGAACTTCATCCGCAAGCGCGCGTCGACTATACCAAGACTATCGCTATCGTCGGCGGTGAAAGCTCAGGCAAGACAACGCTAGTCCATAAGCTTGCCAACTATTATGGTGCCAGCTTTGCCCTAGAAATGGGGCGTCTGTATGTCGGTACAGATTTGGGTGGTAGCGAGGTTGGATTACAGTACAGTGATTATGGCCCTATTTGTCTCGACCATGCTGAGGCAATCCGAGAAGCTAAAGCCAATGCAACGGCCCCTATCACCATCGTTGATACTGACTTTGTCACTACGCAAGCATTTTGTGAAGAGTACGAGGGTCGCACGCATCCTTTTGTAGCTGCTTGTATCGATGAGTTTCGCTTAGACCACACCATCATGCTAGATAACAATACACCATGGGTTGATGATGGTATGCGATCTTTGGGTACGCCTGAAGCGCGTGGACGCTTTGAGCAGCGTTTGATAGATATTTTCGCGCGTCACGATATTACGCCGCATATGATTGATCAGCCTGACTATGACGCTCGCTATCAGAAAGCATTACTATTGATTGATCAATATATCTATGGCAAAAAATCATAAGCTGTACTGAGCATATTTATAATAATTTATTCAATTAGCATATGTTATCTAACTAGCACACGTTATTTAACTAGCATATGGTAGTTAGCACTATATTGATATCAGTATTTACTTTAGGGGAAAATCGATGCGTATTCAGCTATTGGACAACATCACCGGAAAATGGGCGATGCAATGGATTATCATTTGGTTTATTTGCGGTGTTCTTGCCTTATCCGCAGGTTTTTGGCTCACGACAGACCATACCACGCTTGATTGGTTTTATTTAGCGGTCTCGTTCATTGGTTTGGTTTGCGTGGTCTCGCTATCATTTCGCAAAAACGTCATGGGCAATGGCTTTGGTATGGGGGCAACCGCTGGCGAAGTCATTGTGCAGGCAACATCTGGTGCAGTAGGCTTAATGCTTGCGCCACTATTTAACTTTTTTACCCATGTTTACGGTATCTTTTATTGGTCCAAACACACCGATCCTGATGGCGACATGATACCCAAATCAGCAAGTAAAGCTGTCTGGTTGATCACCGCTGCATTTATCGTCATTGGACTCGCCCTGTTTCCCACAATAAATGATCTACTGGCGAGCTATGGCTATGCGGTCGTAGAGGATGATAGTAGTCTGTTTTTGGGATTTATCTCTTTCTTTTGGATTAACGTCATTGCCTTTGTGCTTTCTATTACTGCTCAGGCAGCTATGATTCTGCGTTATTCATTTAATTGGTGGTTATGGATTATCGTCAACTTTGTCTGGCTCATTGTGAACCTCATGTCTGGCAACTATATCTTTGCTATTCAGACTATGGTGTATCAAGTAAACGCCTTTATCGGCCTGTATGAATGGCATCGCAGCGAGCAGGGATAATGCGTCTCTTATAGAAAAACCCCTTGGGAGTTTGAATAAAATCTTGCTGACATAGTGCTATTAGGGCGTGTCCTCATTTTAAAAATGGTGATAAAAATGAGATAAATTGCCGTCAAACAAGGAAAATAGCGCAGATAATATCGAGATATTAGTCAGCTATTTGACGCCGTTTGGCAAGATTTAGCCATTTTTAACCTATTTAGATAACTATCGATTGAATTGAGGACACGCCCTAGTACGAGTGAAATTGACTGTGCCGTCTATCAGATAACGTGGTAGACAGGCGCAATTAGTGCTACAACTGATATTAACAATCATCTTCGCATTGAGTTTAGTAGCGAGTCCATTAGCTAGTATGAGTTACTTATCTTATTTACTAACAGGGAGGTTAGTATGTCTCGTCAACCAAAAATGTCCAAACGTACGCTAGAGCAATGGCTTAGTGAGTACTCTGTCAGTCACCAAAACTTGGTCAATAAAAAAATCCATTGGCTATGTGTGCCAACTATCTTTGTCAGCCTGTTAGGTATGGGCATGTCACTATCCGTATGGTTTACCTTGGTACTAAGCGCATTGGTATTACTGTTTTATATGCGCTTATCTACGCCACTGTTTTTAGCGATGGGAATGTTTATCCTTATTTGTCTGTCAGTGATGGCAGCGATGCCATGGGGCTTTAAAGCGTGGGCAGCGGTATTTATCGTTGCATGGATTGGCCAGTTCATAGGGCATAAAATCGAAGGCAAAAAACCTTCTTTCTTTAAAGATTTACAGTTTTTATTAATCGGTCCAGCATGGGTGGCTAACAGTTTGATGCAGCGTAAATAGTCGTTAATCTCTGCGTAATTTTTGCAGGAATTCATCTTAGCTGTAGGTTATTGATAACATCTACAACTGTTACCCTCAACAAAAGAATGTCGCTAATAAAAAAACGCCACCCAGAGATTACTGAGTGGCGCTTTTTGTTTTACGTAAGCTTTTGGGACTATATAAAATGGAATAAACTAGCTTACCTTAAGCACCAAACACTTTCATACGTTCTTCGACTGGCTTAAATGCTTTTTCGCCCGCTGGCTGCTCAATCGTTCCAAATACCAATTGTGCATTTAACGTCCAGTCTTTATCGATATCCCAAGCGCCAGCTACTTTTTGATCGATTACTGGATTGTAGTGCTGTAAGTTTGCGCCAACATCGATACTGGCTAGTGCCGTCCAGATAACATACTGATGCATGGCACTGGTTTGACTTGCCCAGATTGGGAAGTTGTCAGCATATAGTGGCGCTGCTTCTTGCATGCCTCTAACGACTGCTTGATCTTCAAAAAACAGTACCGTACCAGCTCCGTTACGGAAACCATTGACACGCTCTTTGGTCGATTTGAACTTCTCTTCGTCACTAACGATTTCGCGTAACGTATCTTCGGTCATGTCCCACAACTTACGATGGTCATCGCCAAACAATACAACGATACGCGTTGATTGCGAGTTAAACGACGATGGCGTGTGCAAAATAGCATGCTCAACTATTTTCACGATTTCGTCATTAGCTACTGGCAGTTGGTTGCTTAGCGCATAGATAGAACGACGTTTTTCTGCTAGCTGCTGTAATGTTGTTAAATCTGACATAGTGTTTCTCCATATTGTTAGTAAAATAGTTGTTAATAAAAATATTTTTTAGCGTGAATGGTTATTGATATAAGTGCTTTAATTGATAAAGAGCTTTGTTCTTGATTACATAAATAGTGGTACTTCCATCACTAGCACACGGCTAGCTACTGTTGCGTCCATCGTAAAACTCTGAGTATCCCAAATGCCAAGGCCGTCACGAGTAGACAGGACTTGGCCATTTATCACTGCTTTACCGCTGAGCACAAATACGTAGACACCGTTGTTGGGATTATTTAACTGATAAGTTTGCGATATACCTTCGTCAAAACTAACCATGCTAAACCAAGCATCTTGATGAATCCAAACCCCTGCATCATCGGCATTAGGTGATAGCACTTGGCTAAACTCGTTAGGTCGTATGATGTCGCCCATATGCACTTGCTGATAACGCGGTGCGACATCCATTTTGTTTGGTATCACCCAAATCTGCAGAAACCTCACAGCCTCTGCATCGTCACCATTCATTTCACTATGGGTAATGCCTGTACCCGCTGACATCACCTGAATTTCACCAGTTTCTATGACGCCCTCGTTGCCGATACTATCGCCATGAGCGAGCTTGCCGGATAAAGGTATACTGATAATTTCCATGTTTCGGTGCGAGTGTTTGCCAAACCCTTGACCGCCAATGACAAAATCATCATTAATAACGCGTAAGGCACCAAATCCCATACGTTCGGGATTATGATAATTGGCAAAGCTAAAGGTATGCCTGCTTTTAAGCCAGCCATGGTTGGCATCGCCACGTGAGTCTGCTGCATGATAGATTGTTTTCATTATTTGTCCTTAGCTATCAACAGATTAATGCTCTATATACTTCTTATCGATTAATCTATTTAAACAATGGGCTTATTATAATTATTAATTCTACATAGATAAACAACACTAAATGCAATTAACTATTCTGTTTTGTAGAACAATCAGAGCAGTTTTAACATAATATGGATTTTCTATATATATTAGCACAGCTAATTTTATATAAATCACTTTAAGTTATGCTTATATAAAAAACTGTCTGCTGTTGAGATTTTCTGTGGAAATGTTCATGACGCTCTTTATTTGAAACTACCCCTTTATGATTGTTCTTCGTAAGCGTATAAGAGGTAGATCAGCTACTGATTGTTTATCGCTTATTGTCTATTGAGTAAGCACCCGCACCATGAGCAAAAATCATCAAAAACCCACCGGCTATCGAAATGTTTTTCATAAATGAGATCATCTGTGATTCGTCAGTCCAGAACTGATGAAAAATAATGGCTGACACGATGCTAAACCCAGCAAACAAAAAAGCGATTGGGCGAGCTTTATAACCTAGTAAGATAGCGATACCACCTAGTACCTCAAACGCGATAACCAATGGTAATAACATACCAGGCACACCTACTGACTCCATATAGCCTTGAGTAGTCGCATAATCTGTGATTTTACCAATGCCTGCAAAGATGAAAATGGTTGATAATAATAGACGACCAAGCGGTGCGCTAAATTGCTGTAATTTATCCATAATAACGCTCCAAAAGTGTGTTTAATCATGTCTCTAAGTAGAGAATAGCGCGATTATAGGCGTTGACTAGCATGGGATAAACAGCAATAATCACAAATATAAGTTCTTAGTGTAAGAACAATCATGAGGCATCGATAATGGGTCAATTAGAAGACATGGCGATGTTTGTACGCATTGTTGAGGCAGGTAGTATTACCAAGGCTGCTGAGCAGTCAAATATTGCAAAATCAGCCGTCAGTCGCCGACTTAAAGAATTGGAAGAGCGTTTAGGCAGTCAGTTAATCAGCCGTACTACCCGCCAATCTAAATTGACGCAAGCTGGTGAACAATATTATCAGCAAGTAAACAATATCTTGCGTGCGGTTGACGCTATCAATGAGCGTGCTACTGACGCTCCTATGCGTATTGAAGGCACATTGAAGATGACAGCGCCGTTGTCCTTTGGGCTCATGCATTTGAACGATGTGATTGATAAATACGCCAATAAACATCCCAATCTGAGATTCGATCTAGATTTTTCTGACCGACGTATTGATTTGATTGAAGAAGGCTATGAGTTGGCCATTCGAATCGGAGAGCTACAAGATTCTAGCTATCAAGCAAAAAAGTTGGCATTGATTCGTTGTGTGATTTGCGCCAGTCCCGATTATTTGGCAAGAATGGGCACGCCTGAAACGCTAGACGATTTAGACAACCATGCGCTGTTGCAATACAGTCTCGGTCAAACCAATAGTATAAACTTGGTGGATACTGAAGGCAGAAGTCATCATCGTACGATAGATGCCAAAATCAAAGCCACCAATGGTGAGTTTTTAGTGGATTTGGCAGTCAAAGGGCATGGGATTACTTTTGTACCGACTTTTATTGCTTATAAACAACTGGCGCTGGGCGAGCTGGTACCTGTCTTCCAACACTATCAACTGCCAACCCTAACCGCTTATGCTGTTTATCCAAAGAATCGTTTTTTGTCGCAGCGTTGTCGTTACTTGATTGATTTTATTGCCGAGCAATTCGGTGACAATCCGTACTGGGATCAATATTAATCAACACTCTTATCATTCCTAACGATATCAATTGCTATTGATTTTGGGTCGCCTTCTCCTTTTTCACTCTACTAATCGTCACCCCAGTGAACCCGAATAGCAACGTCAGCAGCAGTGACAAATAACAGAAGAACGCATAAGGCAGATAATCTAATACTGGCACCC
>NZ_JASDCS010000001.1 GCF_030407815.1 Psychrobacter sp. APC 3281 | reverse complement strand
TCGTTGAGTCGTTAGTTTACCAAGTTTACTTGTACGGTTTCTTCAGCATAGCTCAGTTTTAGCGAAAGTGAGCTGAAGTTAGCTAGACCATCATATAAAAGTGTGTTTCCTAAAACTATTCCTAGTAATGAAGACATTGACAATGAGTACGCGAATGATTATGAAGATAAAACCATTCCTAAACATCGTTTTGCTCAAGATAAAATTATAGACTCAATGACGACAGAGTATGGTAGAGGTACAGGTTGGTACGGTGATTTTGGGCGTTACGTTTTTCAGTCTAATTTTAGTAACTGGAGTAATATAAATATTGATAAGCTTAGCAATTATGCTGTAGAAATAATTTTTAATAAATTTGGTTATGATGCAGAAAAACATGGTGAATTTGATAGAAACACTCCCTATACAGGTCGTGGTGAAAATAGAGTTGAACGAATTGGCAAAAAATATCAGTGGATGGCAATGTATGAAGTGGTAGCTAGAGTAGCGGATAACTTTGAAATGACAGACCCATCAACACGTTGGAAAGATGATAAGAAATATCTATGGTATAACGGTTCTGTAGAGCCTTCTTTTAGAGATATTGACCCTACATTCATACCTCCTGATTCAACTAACATCCGTCTTATAATTCCCCCTAATTACAATGGGTGGAGTGATGATTTTGAAAATTGGGTAGTTTCAAAAAATGATTTAATTGATTCAAAAGAAGTCATCTTAAACCATTTTCAGAACGAAGACTGGTTATCCCTAGATAGGCATATTGAATTTGAGCCTAATAAGAAGTTAGGTGATGGTGACCATTCTGGCTCATATCAACGTGTATGGTATATGATCAACGCATATTTGGTAAAAAATGAAGACTTTGATCTGGTCGTATCAAATATACAGAATAAAAACTTTATGGGTCGATGGATGCCTGAGTCTGTAGAGAGGTATAACGATATATTCAACTTAGAGTATTACTGGTCACCTTTACTTGAAATCTATGATAATGAATATTATGGTAATTCTGGGTGGCAAAACATATATGAACGCCGAGTTGGTTCAGATGAAGATAGTTTAGGTGAAGTTTACGTTTGTTCAGAAAGTCATATTTCAGAAGGGATAAAAAATCGTGATTTAGGCTATAACATCAGTGCACCTGCTAGATTATTATTCGAAACTTTGAGTCTAAAAAATGATAAGTTCTCTGGTTCATGGGTTGATAAGCATGATGAATTAGTGATGTTCGACGCTTCTTTTTATGGTAATGAATCTGGTAACAACCTAATGGTGAAAAAGGACGCATTAGAAGAGCTGCAAAAAAGCACTGGATGTAGAGTGATCTGGACAATACTTTCAGAGAAGATTGCGATGTACGGAGGTACCAAATCAACTGAAAAAAGGTTAAATATTTCGGGTGTATATTACCTAGAGGATGGTGAGTTGGTCGGTGAGGATTTTTTCTTTACAACTTGATTTTTATAAGTTATTTACAATTAATTAAACGTTACTGTAGTTAGTGTGGCTCTCTGACTTGAAATAAAAAAGCTACTTAAATGTAAGTAGCTTTTTTATATGCCTATTTCTAACCTTAAAATAAGTTTATGAAATATGAGTTTATTCATGAAAGAGCTAAAGAGTAACTATTGTCACTAATCAAAAATTAGATGTACATTTTTTCTCACATTTATCCAGATAAGCATCCAAATTCTTACGCCGATATACAATGTGGCCACCAGTTTTACTGTACGTTATTGCATCAGACTTATGACAGCGCATATACTGCAGAGTGTTCACGGATTTGTTTAGATAGGCCGCTGCGTACTCAGGCGAAAATGGAGTGTCAGCAGATGCATTCGCTACAGTTTCTTTCATTAATGTGAGCTCATCATGTGTGTAATCAGCCCATTTCTTTTTCTTAATATACATAGTTAAATCTTCATCTTTGTTAATGTCATTCAACAATACAATGATTAGAATTAAATAAATATAAATAGCAATGAAAAAAAACTACTATAAAGTGTGGATATAAGCAAAAACTCTAATTTTTGCTTATGTTTACTTTTAAACTTACATATCAGTTACAATTTCTAAAAATAAAAAATTGCTACGGGGAGAGTAGATCAGTATGAGTAACTTCAGTAGTTTTAGAGGCTAAGTATTTTGAGACATAACTACGATAAGGAAATAAATTAGCAAAGATATTATCAATCGTAGCGAAATCTCAAATAATTGATCTTTTAAGCTAAATAGCAATTATGAAGAATATGGAGTAGGCTTATCGAGCCACTTTTCCAATGCTTGTTTAATATATTCGCTTGGAAGTCTTTCTTGTTCTAATCTCTTAAAGCCATATATTCCTCGGCGCAATTCTGTAAATAATGTTAACTCGTCATGAGTTAAGTGTGTTGGCTCATGATTTATAGAGTCCGGCTCATCTACCATACGATTGATAAACTGTTTTATCGTTTGGTCGTCCATCATGATAGCGGTCAACTTTGGACAGTATTCTCTGGCGCGGCTTAATATCATTAAACCTTCAGAGTCAATATCGCCCCAGTACGCTACTGTCTTTTTCTGTAACCAGCCAGCATTCATCCAATTAATATTTTTACCACCCCCTGCAACTGCAATCGTGTTTTCTGTTTCTGGGAGTGCTAAGCAAGATTGCTCATTTTCTACGACTAAAATATGTTTAGCAGGCAGCGCTTGGCTATGTAGAACATGTATCGGTAATCTTAAAATAGGCAAGCCAGATAAAGCATATCTTGTATCAGGGCACAAAGGTCGTACCATTAACCAGCCTTTAGGCTTATCCAAGCATCCGAGCCAATAAGCTAAGCCTTGTTCTTTGATTTGCCCAGGATAAAAAGCTTCCAATAAGGTCTCGATAAGCTTGTGATAGGTTTCTATAAACTTGGTATCAACGTAACATACTGGCAAAGCGCGCAAGTATAGCCCGGCACCCATTCCTTTTTTTAATTGCGGTATAAGCGCGACCAGTAACTTTAGATCATCAGCACTCAAGTTATCAACAACTTCTAACATATCAATGAGAGCAAAAAATAAATTCTCATGCCAGCTATCTGCAATCTTATTTGTACTGTTAGCAGATGACATTGTCATGCCTTTAGCGATTTCGGTATGAAGGTAGCTTAGTTTTTTTTGCCAGTCTTTAAGCTGCTGGCGTGCCGATGCGCCTAATATTTCAGACAGTGCTTGAATATTAGGAATAGTTAAAGTGATAGGAAGGGTCTGTTCAGAAAAATGTCGAAAGCTATTATGCTGCCATTGCACCATATCAGCGAAAGCAAAATTACGCCACGCTTGCACAAATTCGTGGAAATGCAGTGTATGGTTGAGTAATTCATTACCTGTTTTGGGAGGCTTTAGGCTTATGACAATAGGGAAGGCTCTTTCATTTTTTAAACGGGCTTTAAGGCGTGGTAGATTGTCCCACTCTCGCTTTTTTAGTTGTGTGATGACTGCTGCAGGCATCAAACCCCAATTTGGTGTTTCTGTAGTTATCATCTCTTTAGTCATGAAGCTCAATACCTAATTCTGCAATTTCTTGGTTGTCTTGGGAGAACTGTTCAAGCTTATTCTTTGCCAGGATGTTATCCACTTCTTTCCAAGTAACTTCGCATAATCGGCTTTCATGATGTTCTTGGTTACGCTCAGCAATCAGTAAGCTTCTGGCAGATTCACGTGCCAAATTTAGGTTCTTAAATGGGGTGATTAAGTTGACATGAATGTTTAGCTTTTTGAATACTTTTAGTACGCGGCGACTAACTTGTTCGGCAGTATTTGAAAAAGCTTCGTCCAGAAACACAGTACTATATATTGGCATATCACAGCCATCGGGCGTTAACACATAAGCGAGGCTTGCTGCAACAATCATACCCGCAAAAGATTCTTTTTCGCCGCCCGATTTGCCACTTGATGAGCTGAGCACGTCCAAGACCTCTTGTGTATCGTTATCAATTTCTTCAGCAAAAAATGCCAGCTGATAGCGAGGGTCTAATAAACGTAAACTTTCAAGGGTGGTACTCGAAGTGGAGCTAGTAGCTTTATCCAATATGTCGATGACCTCTTTAAGTAGGTAAAACCTTCTTGTATGGTTATCGTCGTTCACCGCAGAGAGGGCCTGATTGAGTTTTTGGTTAAAGGTTTGTACATGCAAGAAGTTTTCACGTTTTAAACTGAGCTTAAGATAAGAGTCTTGCCTAAACTCAGTTTTCTTTAATACCTCATTGATATGTCCAATACGCCGACGAATATCGTCATGCACCATAGATAAGTGATTACTTAGACGTGCCAGCGATTGAGTGGCATGTTTGTTTAAGCGTTTTTTAAATTCATCCAGTAACTCAGGTAATCCCTCATTGCTTAATTGGTTCAAATGGGCGATATAGTCATCCATACCATTCAGCCCTGTTTCCCATTCAACCGTATAAGCCTGCCATTGTGGTTTTGATTTATAGCTACTCATAATGCCGATAGCTGTATGAGTATATTTGTTGAGCCTACTTTGGTTTTCGTTTATTTTTTCTTCAAGCTGTTTGGTTATTTGCGTTTGATAGCTAGAATTGTCAAGCTCAATATTACCAACCAACGCCTTTAGCTGCTGTTTTACCTGTTCATCTAACTCTACTTCAGCTAATCGCTTAGATCTATCAAGCTCCTTTTGCACAGATGATAACTCTTGCTCTTTTGCACCGTTTTGACGCACCTTCTCTTTTTTATCTTGAGCGACTTTAGATAAAGCTTCTTCAGCATTATCAAAGCGTACTTTCGCTTGTTTTAAATCGCCTTGGGCGTTTTCAATAGCGCTTAGCTCATGTTCCTCATGCTCCAGTCTTTGTTGCCAATACGGTACATTGATTTGTGACCATTCAAATTCCTCTAACTTCTTCCATGAGGATATTTGCTCACTGACACTACGCATGGCTGCGCGTGCATCTTTCCAGTGTTTACTATCTTCTTGCAGCTTTGTTTTGAGCTGCTCTATTTCTACTTGCAGCAATGCGAGCTTGTTTTTGTTGCTAAAGCCCAGTTGCCAATGACGACTATCATTAATACTCTGCAAGTCTTTTTTATCAAAGCGGCCTTTTTCTTTATGAATTAATCCTTGCCGAGTCATTGAAAAAGCAGTACGGTCGAGCTGTTCGGTGTTAGCCACACACAGCAAATCATAACGAGATAAAAATGTTTTGAGCCAGTCACGATAAGAGTGATTACGCCATTTTAGCTTACATAAAAAACCGTCAGCTTTAAATGCAGTATGGCTCTTAGCTTGTTGATTATCCAATACTACTTGTACACGGACATGTAATCCTGTGTGCTGGCTATTAAGCCATTTAGTAACAAGCGAGTAATACTCTTTTGGTACAAGTAATGTGGTTTTTAATCCTCCAAGTGCTCGCTCGATAGCGCCTTGCCAATCTTGTTCATCTTCTTTTATATCGATCAGCTCACCGATATACATGAGTGTATTAGGATCAATGCCTAAACTACGGGAAATTGCGTCTTTTAGTTGGTTAAACTTCGGTGGAATATTTGAGTTAGGTTGGCTTTTAAGTGCTTCAATCTCATTTGATAGCTCTCGATGGTGTTCCTCAGTTTCATTTAAAGCAATGGCGCAGTTACCAAATTCACGTTCACGGTCTGCTTCTTGCTCAGCGAGATGCTCTTGAATATTATTGGCTTGAGTAATATTGCTGTGAAAAGTCAGCTCATCTAAAGTGGTTTTAATACTTAGGTTACGGCATAGTATTTGGTAACGAGAGGCGTTCGCATTGGTGCGGTTAAGGGTATCTTTAGTAGCTTGGATGTCTTTTTTTAGGCTATCAATGCGATTGCCGCCGAGGTTCATATATTCATCACGGCAGCGGTTTACCGTGTCAGTAGCATCACGCTCTTGTTGTTCGATTTGCGCAAGATCGCGCTCTAATTGCTCTAGCTGTTGTGACAACTGCTGTTGCTTTTGCTGATATAGTTTGGCGTAGCACTGAGCAAAATAGATCGGCAGCGCTTGTTTTTGCTTAGAAGTGTCATTAATAACTAATTGTGTTTTTGCGATATCATCAGCAAGCTTTGGTAAGCGTTCAAGGTGGGTAACTTGCTCTTTGGCATCTTGCAGGCGAGTATGAATGGCAACCAAGTCACCGAATTCTTTCACAATCTCTTTGGCGTCATCACGAACGCCACTTGGCTCAAGTACCAGCGTACGAATCAGCTCAGTTAAGTCATCAATCTTTTTTAGACCCAGCGCTCGCGAGAGTAGGGCTGGCGCATTTGGATTGTCCATATAGAGCATGCGTCGGTACAGCTCTTGATAGTCGCCAAAATTATCATCACAGCAAGTTACTTCTGGCTGCATGCTTAACCATTGTTTTAATTTACGGACATTGCCTTGAGCAAACTGATCTAAGACCTCTGACAGTGGCAACTGTTTTTGAGCGACGACATACAGTCTTTTCACATCACTTAACGAATTACTAGCGACAGTCGTCCAAAATAGTGCCAATAAAGTCATTTTTTGACCATCGTCACTGAGATATTCAGCAGATAGTCCTGTAATAACACCTTTATCGCGCTTACTTTTTACCTTAGTGTTGATACCATCGTGCGCTGAGCCAAAACTGCCACGCATGTAGCTGATTAGTGAGCGGTCACTTTTGTCATTTTGCGCTGCTGCGACATTAAAAGTCGCTCTACCAGCAGGCATGAGCAATGCCATTAACCCATCGACTAAGGTGGACTTTCCTGAACCGTTATCTCCTGTGATGAGCGTTCCTTCCACGTCGATATTGGCCGTATGTAACCCATGGAATGACCCCCAATTAAATACAGACAGTTTGGCTAAGCGTATTTGGCTAAGTGGCGTGATGTTCAGAGTCGCGTCATTTGATGACTGTTGCATTATATTCATCCTCATTCGCCAAATAAATCGGACTGATTATCTATAGATTGATTATTGGAAGTTTTTTCGGATTTTACTTTGTTTGTAGATTGATTGTTTAAGGAGTCATTCTGAGAATGTTTGTTATCTTCGAAATCGTCATCTTCAAAAGTAGGTGATTCTACTTCTGTGTTTGTTGTACCTTGTGCCAAGCGCAGATATTCACCCAGCATACTCTCTAAAAAATCAGCACTGACCACATAACGAATCAAAGGCGTTATCTCGTAACGATCATCAGTGCCGCGAATGCTACTTAATAAATGGCGACGGCTAAGCTCTTTGAGTCGCGCGCTCAGTTTTTTGAGATCTCGGCTGGTATGATCAGTTAATGGTAAAAAAGGGATGAGTAGCGATGACAGGCGTTCAATGTCGATGATGATTTTTTGTTCGCCACTGGTTTCGCGCTCTTGATAATATTTTCGCAACATTAACAATATCAAGGTGTCATATAAGCTCAGTGTGCGTTTGCTAATCAGCGAGTGAGTGTGCTCATCATCATTACTATCTATAAGCTCATCTGCTAACAGGTCTTTAGGGTCGCTTGTACTTGCTGAATCAAAGCTATCTTGGCTGTTGCCTGCAGTCTCACTATCAGAACGAGCAATAAAAGCAATACCTTGCCGCTCATCTAAAACTAAGGTTAAGTAGACCTCAGACAAATGGCGCTGAATCATCGACTGATATCGGCATAATGAATGATATAAATTAGGTTTTTGCGCATGAAAAATAACCCCATGGCGCATGATATGGACTAAGACGCGACTGGCATCGCCAGGCATAGGGTCTAGCAAAGTATTTTTAATCGCAGATTCATCGTTAACACCTTCGCCATCAGAACTAATAGTTTCGTTCTTACTCGCTGATGTAGATTCCTTATCGTGATTACTACTAACGGTAGTGTCACTGTTGGTACCAATGACCATGTCAAAAAAATGATTGGATACACTCATTTTAATCCTCTATATTCAGTCTGTCGTCATTAGTCTTTTATAACTAGTCTTATTAAAAGGTATGGTTACAGCGATAAGTCTTCAATATTTTCAGGGAATAAAGAAGGCGTTAGTAGCATTGTTGGTATGCTGGCACGTAACATATTGCCTTGATGGTCATTGATGATAACTTCCTCCACTGATGCAAGCTCAGTAGCTTTTACAGCACGGGCAATACGAATGTAAGCAACTAATTCTTCAAGCCCTTCACTAATGGGTAGTTGATGAATAAGCTGAGAAATGGTTTGTGGACTGTTTTGCATGAGCATAGACTTTACTTTTATGGCCACTTCTTGCACTTTAACTGAGTTTAGACTCGCAAGCATCTTGACGCTTGGCTCACGGCTATTAATATGAGGTGTTGTGAGGCCCATTTGTAGTCGCTCATCGGGTTGTTTTAGTCTGATTGAGTCTGGAGATGACAACTCAATCTTACCCACAGACAATGACAATGAGGTGTTTGATTTTAAGTTGCACTCTTCATTACGTAAGGTTACCGCCAACTGCTCAAGCTTGTTGATGAGTTTGCCTACGGTACGGTTTTCGCTCATTGCGCCACTTTCAATATAGGCTCTTAATTCTTGTTCGGTACGTCTGCGAATGCGAAGTACTCTTTCGCTCTCACGGCTCAGTTCTGCTATCAAATCCGCTAAAAACTGACGTTGATGTAAGCTTAAATGCTTTGCTGCAGGCGTTTGTAAGACATACTGCAATTGCTCACGAAACTCTGTGACACGGTTATAATCACACAATAGTTGAAAAAACCCTTCAAAAGCACTGCCAGCTTCGGTCTCTGATAACACATTTTCTTGTTTCATAACTTCATTTAGCAGATTGCCTCTTGAAGTAGCATCGTCGATCATCTGTATGCGAACGTCTTTATCAAGTTTACGTATTTGTTCTTCTAATAACCTAAAATCACCGGTGAGTTGTGACGCAAGCTGGTATATTTCACGGATATATTCACGCTGTTCATTGTCGCTCAACGTATGTACCACACCTGCCTGCAAATCATCTATTTGACGCTGAATGGCTGCTTTTTTTTCTTCAAGTAACTTAACTCGACTATCAGTATCTTCATTGGTAACGACCACAAAATCTCGAACAGTTTCTTGTACGATACGCAAGTGTGAGGCACTGACACCAATACTACGTTCTTCTAGCCCATGACAAAAGCGTATCACCATTTCTGTTGCATCAGTTTTGGTCAATAGATCATCAAGTTCACGAAGCCAGCCCTGAGCTATCCATTGATTAAGGTAAGTAGTAGCGTTGGTTTGGGTTTCCCAAATACCAAGATTACGACTGTGTTCAATTTGCGCCTCTAATAGTAATTTAGCTCGGTTATAGGGCACTTCGCTACGTTCACTGAATAGATCAGAGATAAACGCCATTATGTGCGGTGCATTGTCTGCTCGCATCAATCGCCATCCTGCATGCTCTTGATATAAGCGCCGATACTTAGCAGATAGGCCTTGAAAACTCACAATAGATTCCTTATCGGATAGAGAAAATTAACTCAAATTTATTTAATATGGCAAATATGCTTGTCAGTCTGTTTTATTATTGTCAAACCCCGACTTTCACAAAGCCACCTGACAAATATTATGATTAGAAAGTTGTAGTGCTAGCTTTATATAAACAGGCTTAGATGAATTATCACCATAGTATTTTCATATTGTGGTTGATAATCAGTATTTCTATAAATACTATTTATAGACCCGTAATATTATAGGTAATCACATCTGATAACTTTTAAACATATGGATATAAGTTAATGCTGCAAGCGCTTATCACTTCAAAACCACCTTGCCAGCCGCACCATCCATTCGATAGTCTTTAATGTTCCCGGTGATAACCAGGTTAATCGCTTTCTCAATCTCATCAAGGGGAACATTGAACCACTCTGTCGCCTTGTAAAGATTATTATCTGCTGCTTTTGAAGATACCTTGACTCTTTGATCATAGAAGAAGGCATGCAAGACGCTTTCCACACTACGAGCATTGGCATCATAGACTTGCCATTCAGCTATGATATCTACGGGCTGTTGCAAGAAAGCAGTATCCCTAATCGAGTGCTTAGTGCGCGCTTCTCCTGTAAGGGTTGAGAAGCCAATTTTGTGCAGATGTTTATAATGCGCTAAATCACTTGGGGTCTCAGTCAGCTTAGCAACATAAATGACACCGGTAAGTTGTCGCTCGTCCCCAAAGTTTTTGGCGAGCTCATCATTCATCCAGTCAGGATCAGTGATTAATAACTGGTAGCTGTTTTCGTATTTATACTGCGCGGTAGCCAATGAATGAGTGAGCATATTGGACTCTGTACCATTAGAAAATATTAAGCGCAATCTCTCTTGGCTACGGGTATTCTTTCTGGCCTCTGCTTTATAAATATTAGCCACATAGCAAAGCATGCCATTTAAAACAAAGACGCTACCAATGTTGATATCTTTCACTGATGAAAAGTTAGTTTTAGTAAAAGCACCCGTTTGAATGGCTTTAGATATGCGCTCAAAGGTTGCTGCAAACTTATAAAAGTCCTTACACTCAAACCGGCTGGCTATATCTTCGTCATTATATTGATCATAGCTGGCACGTGTATTAGCCTTATGATCACTGATTAGGATTTCAGAATGAATGTTGTCAAAAATCCCTAGATCATCACTGTTAAAAATATCATCTAGACTATTAATCACAGGAGGCTCGCTAACAGCCTCAACTAACGGCTCAGCTTTTTTAGTGCCAGCGCTACTTGCCTTTTCAGACCCATTATTCTTATGACTTATACTTTTGTCTGAGAGGGTCGGTTTGTCGTTAGATAGGGTAGAGGCCGCACTTTGAGCAGTTAATAAACCATGTCTATCTAAAGCTAGCAGTTCTTGCGAGTCTACGTGGTTGGTTTGTATGGTAGCTAATAGGCGAGCATTTATCTTTTCATTGATATTGCTAGCACTGCTACTAGGCACGCGCCCCTGTTGATCGATAAAAAGGTTGATAGTGTCAAACTGCTGCGCTAAAACGCTGTTATTCGAAGAGCTTTTGGTGACAGGCTTTATATCATCAAGTAGACCAGTACTGTCATTGATAAAAATATCGTCTAGCGTTTTGTACTCACGACTTTGATAGATCTCATCGAGTTTAATCATGACTATTGGCTTCTCGCTTGGCTTTTTGGTTTCTGACATAAGTGATAACCTCAGCCATACGCCGCTCGATAGCGTCCTCTGAGTTTTTACTAGGTTGACGATTTTTATCTTTCATAAATGCAACGATCTTTGGCCACATGAGTACCGCTTCTTCCTCAGTGACGCTCGAGCGGCTGGCATGGACGACGTCATTAATGGTTTGCAGTACTTCTTTATCGACGGTTCTAGAGAGAACTTCATACGCATCATGAAAGGGGTTGACGGAGCGCACAAGATCGATAGGAAGGTTGTTTACATTGACGAACTTACTACCGACTTTGACAAAGCCGTTGCTAGGGTTCGAATCGCTATTACTGCTTGATTTGGTTTGAGGGTTATAGATTTTCGCATCAGCGGGCAAGTGGCGTTCTTTAATGATGTCATTGTCATTCAGCGCCTCTTTTCGCTCTGCTTTTAGAGTATTAATATCGACATACTCATGACCTTGCTTGATAAAAAAACGCTCATTTTCGATGACCGCATCCTCAGGAATGTCTTTACCTTCAACCACGCCGCCTTGGCGGTTAATAGCCATATACTGCATGACGCCCTCTTGTACTTGCCGTACCTCATCAGTGTCTAGCGCTGGATACTTACTACGAATAATACTAGGGATGACGGAGTCTGACACCGCTTCGGTCTCGACGTTATTGGTCTCAGCGGCAATATACTTTTTGACCGTCTCAGTGTTCTGAGTGAGCTGGGCCAATATCTCATCACGGTCTTGGTTTAGTATATCCATGACTCGATCAGAGGGAGGGTTTACTGTATCGTCAATGATAATGGTACCTGCCGGCAAGTCTTGCGTCCCTAATAGGTCTATCTCACTGCGGCGTTTAAAGTTGACGTTAGGTTTGAGCACTTGCTCCATTAGTAGTGATAAAGTAATGGCTTTTAATAAGTCATTAACAGAGCTTGTCACTTCAGATTTATCAGCTTCTGGCTCAGCGATTAGATTGGTAAATTGAGCATGGTGTTTGCCCGCGCTATCGCGTGTTGAGCGGCCAATAATCTGCACCACCTCGGTCAGAGAGCCTCGATAGCCAATGGTCAATACGTGTTCACAATACTCCCAGTCAAAGCCTTCTTTTGCCATACCAAGAGCGATGATGATATCCATCTGATCACGAGAGGTAATATCCGCTAAGTAAGCCTGTGTATTCGCTCGCATAGCGTCATCAGTCACTAGGTCTGCGAGTAGCAATTGCTTACCGTCATGTGCGCGTATTGTCATAACACCAGTAATATCATCACGAGACTCAACTTCACCAATGACATCTATGATACGGCCAACGGTCTCATACTTGTCTGTCTCAGCAGTGAGACTGTTGACGTTAGGAATGTGGATGATGGTCTTTTTACTGGTGTCCAAGCATTCATCTAAGGCATCAAAGAAGGATTTTTTATAAAAGTGATAGCCCAGTCCCAATGACTTTAAGTGCTCATAACCGTTTAGCTGTTCATAGTAGGTATAAGTCACCTTATCAAACTTTTCTTCATCGCTATCGGATAAGATGGGCACGGAGTCGCCACGGAAGTAGGAGCCGGTCATCGCCACAATGTGTGCGCTAGTCTGCGTCATAATGTCATCGAGTATGGCACCCAAGCGATTAGAGTCATCCGCTGACACGTGATGGAACTCATCAATACCGATCAGCACGTCATTAAATAGTGAGATGTCGCCGCCATCTTCAATCACTTTGTCAAAACCATATCGAAAGCTATGATGGGTGCAGACTAATACTTGGGGTAGGGCGCTGTCATCTACATCTTGGGTAATAAACTCTGAGAATATAGCGGTCTTACGAGTATCACTTTGAGCAACACTCAAGCATAAGTTATAACGATCTGCCACTTCCCAATCAGCAAAGAAACCAAAGTCGCTTAGAGGCGTTGATTTAAAGGATTTACCAATACTCATCTCTGGGACGGCAATGATGACTTTCTTGATACCTTGATTGATCAGCTTGTCGAGTGCCAAAAACATCATGGCACGTGACTTACCAGAGGCGGGCGGCGACTTAATGAGCAAATACTGGCTATTACGCTTCTCAAACGCACGCGCCTGCATTTCACGCATGCCAAGCGCATTGTTCTTTTTGCTTTGACCCGTGCGGGCATAGGTTTGATCTAGTATATTGACCGTTTTGCTCATCAAAAATCCTTATTAAAATAAATCTTAGCCTCTAAACTTAATAGCTTAAGAGTTAATCGCCATAGCAAGCAACTGTTTTGTTGTTGGGGTTGTATTTGGCACCTTTGGTATAAACTTGGCCCGGTTTACCCCAATAGGGTTCGTATTGACGAGTACGGAAATTAGAAAATACGGTAGACACGTTTGCACGACTATCAAAGTTTAAAACCTGTTCTGAACCTTCAGTATCAGCATTAAATTGGAAAGAAAAGCTATCTAAAGGTTGACCACGGTATTTGACCATATCTTTGAATATCACGGTATAAGTAATATCGAAGTTATCTGGTGTTGTTACCACGATATCTTTGATCAAGTTATCATAGCCGGAGGGCCACTGGCTTTTTGGTTTAACAATATATTTAACTGGTGACGCTCTAGGATCGGTAGGCTTAACTCGAACAAATGTGATAATACTTTCGCTAAACTGGCTATAGTTATTACTGATTTTTTGATAGACGGCATTACTGTCACCCATGCAGCCATCTTCCATCCAACCAAATAAGTTATACATATCACTATTAGGCATCGTACCTGGTTGCGCTTTTGGTCTTTGGTTCATAGCTTCATTCATACCTTCTTGAATGCCATTTACCGTACCAGTGACAACAGCGTTTACTGTTTGATTCACTGCACTGCCCAGCGCTGATGTTTCAGCGCAGCCACTTAAGACTAAGGTGACACCGATTACAGCAGTTAGAGGTGGTTTTATATTCATGTTTCAAATCCTTTTGAAGGGTTTTAGGTTGGTTTCGTTATTAGTAAACACAAGTTATCGTATTATTGTTAGGATCAAACCTAGCTTTTTGATCAAACATACCATCACTCATATAGTCTGATGTCTGACGTGTTTTGAAGTGTTTCCAGACACTTTGCATATCTGCATTTTTAGCAAAATTCAGCACGTGTGCACCGCCTTCTGACTCGGGTCTGAACTTATAGTGATATTCTGTTATAGGTTGCTCGCGATATTTAACGCCATTTGCAAACTTAATATGGTATTCAGTATATTCAAGATTGGTATGCATACTCACATCCTTCATCAGTGGACTATAACCAGGGCTCCATTGAGAGCGCGGAGTTATAGAAAACTCATATATCTCATCATTTTCATTCGGTTCTGCAAGCGTCTTCATCTTCATTGATCTACTAATAAATTTATTATGATTTTCGTTGATAGAACTATAAACGGGCCCGTCTCCAATACAGCCATCCTCCATCCAAGCAAACAATATAAACATATCGCCTTCAGGAAGGTCTTGACCATTTTTACCTTTTAGCGATATGAGATCGCTTTGTGATGCAGCTGATGCTTGACCCATAGAACATACAAGTAGGGCAGCAAAGGCTGCGCTTGATAGGATTTTGGAAATCATAATAGAATGCTCTTTATAAGGGGGTTGATGTTGTTTTGGTATGATGTTGATGCCAAATCAGCTACTTAGCTTTCTTTTGGGCCTTCTTTTTAGCTTTGCTCTGTTTTTCTTCTTCAATAAGCTGCTCATAACGTGCCAGCAAATGTGCCAAGCGCTCTTCGGTATTAGCAAAGCCTTGCGGGCGATACAGCTTGTCCACCGCATCATCGAGTGTGCTATGCGCTTGCTTTAAATCATCAGGCATCTTATCTGGATCGTATAGCTCTGCTAAAGTCATGCCAGCATTACTGGCACGGGCGAGTAAGACTGCTTCCGCGAGATTTTCAATGTTCTTTTTTTGCTCATTAGTGGCGTCAGGGAAGGGGAAGGTGTTGTAGACGATGGTTCCTGAGTAGCGGTAACGGCTTTCCAGTCGACCAGCGACTAATCGCATCCAGTCATTATGAATAAGTGAAGTTAATATCCCAAATTCAAATAATGTACCATTTGGTATGATTTGATTTGCGTCCGTAGAAATTACATTTTTACTAAATAGACCAATCGGTATGTATTTGCGTCGTTCAGAAGAGACACGAGGCAATAATATAAAACTGTCTGGATTATTTAGGTCTCGAAATTCATGGGGTCTTTCCGCAAGCTTGTGTGCACCTTTATCTGAACTAGCTAAGCGGCTTTCTCTGACAGCTTGAATTCTTTTTTCTAATTCAGGAATTTTTATTAAATCACCTAGATTTTCATTAACTAGCCACAGACAGTAGCGTTCTTTTGAGTTTAGAAACTCACTAGCACCTAGAAGTTTTAGAATGTATTTTGAGGTTTTAGGTTCATCGTTTATTAGACTTTCTTTTTCTTCTTGGTTTAAAAGTAAGTTTCCTCCATCGTACGGCATATTTCCAAACAGTATTGGCGAATTTCCAGATATAGATGACCTACGGCTTTCAACGACAGTATTAGAGCCAGCTACTAGATAGGGACTAATATTTTCGACTGTTTCCTTGTGCCAAGTATCATCAACTAGCCTATATATATTTTTTTTAGCCGTATTGTTATTTGACAGACCTACAACCACCACATGAACACCAGCATTATTTTTAGCGCTATTTTTCCATTGAAAGGTTTGATATGCAAAATTTATTTGAATGCCGAAATCAAAGATAGGTTCCCATAGAATAGCAACTTGCTCACCTTGAGAAATAGAGTTTGTAGCTACAAGTGCTAATTCAGCTTTGCTTTTAGCGATGTATTGAGCACCTTTCCAAAACCAGCAAGTGACGTAGTCTAAGGTTTTTATTTTTTTAAACCCTTTAAATACAATCTCCATATCTTTAAGCTGACTAGCAGATCTTTTGCTTTTACCTCCAAAAGGCGGATTACCAATAATATAAATCTCATCACTGCCATTGTTCGGACAGACATCCTGCCAGTCGATACGTAAGCTATTACCATAAATGATATGACCGCTGTCTTTTAGCGGTAGCATTGGCTGAGAGGCACCGAACTCCTGCTCGAATAATACATTCATTTGATGCTCAGCGAGCCAGAGGGACAAGCGTGCAATCTGACTGGCAAAGTCGTCATACTCGATACCGTACAGGTTATCTAAGCTGATTGCGCTTTGAAAGCCTAGACCTAACAAGTTGTCTTTCGATCCTAGTAAATCGCGTTGTGCCTTTAATATACCGATTTCTAGTTTGCGTAACTCTTTATAAGCAATGATCAAGAAGTTGCCTGATCCACACGCTGGGTCAAATACTTTGATTTGGCTGATACGCTTAAGTAGGGCATCTAAACGCTCGGCTTTGTTATTCTTATGGCGATTGTCATAACTTAATGCTCTCACCGCGTCTAGCTCTTCATGTAGCTCATCTAAGAATAGCGGCTGTATGACCTTCATGATATTGCTAACACTGGTGTAATGCTGTCCTAAGCTGCCACGCTGCTCAGGGTCAATCACCGCTTGAAACATGGAGCCAAAAATATCGGGGTTAATCTCAGCCCAGCTCAAACGTGCGCACTCTAACAAGATACGGCGGGTACGCGCATCGAACTCCGGGATGGCAAAGGGATATTCAAACAAGCTACCGTTGACGTACGGGAAGGCGCTTAGATGGGTGGGTTTGGCATCGCGCTCAGCGCTAGACTCAGGTAAGTTGAGAATGTCAAACAGCTCATATAAGACGCTATCGACATCGCTACCATCTATATTGGTAGTGCCATCGATCACATCATGGAACTGATCGGGCTTAAAGATACCCGTATCTTCAGCATAAAAACAAAATAGCAACCGCGTCAAAAATATATTAAGCGCATGTAAGTCATCAGCAGTATTAAACTCATTGAGCTTGCGGATGTGGTCAAACAAGCGCCCCATTTTCTCTGATGCTTGCACATCAGCCGGATGTTCTGAGTATTCGCGAGCACGCTCTAGGCCGGCAAGTGGCAATAGGAAATGGTAGTTCTTATAAAGATCAGCAAAGTCGCAGTCGAGCGTCTCATCATACTTAGTGTCGTTAATCAGTACTGTATTGAAGTCTGTCACCATTACCATACGGATTTTGTGCTGATTGATGATTGGGCTGCTTATCACCTCACTTAGTGCTTTAGCAAGGTCTTGGCCTTCAGCGACAGGCTTAAAGTAGATACGATGCTTATTGGCAACCTCACCAGCTTCAGGGTTGGCGGCAACGTTAAAACGGCTATCGTTCTTTTTAAGTGCCGTTATCGTGGTTTTCGAGACATCGAGCAGTTTCAGAAAATCAAAGATAAAGTCGTCTTTTTTGTTCTTATCAATGACTTTGGACGTTAATTTTTCTAAATCTTCAAAAAACTGGGTTTGGTTAAATGCCATGGAGGTCTCTTTCGATGAATTACGGGTGTAAATTAGCAGGCTAATGTGCAATTATAGCGCTATCTTATCGTATTTGAAGGCTTAAGTGTTCTGAAAAATAGGGTGGATATAGTGTTTTATTGCTTATTAATTTAATACGCTACAAGTTTATCAACAGGGATTAACGATGATAGTGGGTACTGAGTTTCAAGGAGATTCTATTCGTATAGGAATGATCCAGCATGACAGCTACGGAGAAGCATTACGAATCATCATTGACTTTGCTATCGATAAGCATCGCCATGCCGAAAGGGTGGTTGATGTCCGTACAGAACTTAGTGACTTGCGAGATGAGCTGAATAGTTTTGATCATAGAGCTTTGCAGTGGTTGCATGATCGTATGGCGGCAGCGTTCCGTATGGAATATTGTCTTAACGCAGATTTGTTTACTTATAGTACGCCAGATCCACACACGCCTACACAGACGGTGTCGTTTTGGCTTGAGTTTTTAAGAAAAGAGCTTGCAAGGGTGTTTTCTCATCACTTAGAGCTACCCCGATTGATACTTACTGCCGCTCTTTATCCAAATCCTGATAAGCGGGGGATGAAGGCAGAGGATGAGATTTATGAGCTGACTAGACGACTATATCCTGAAATGGAAATGAATCATTCTGAGGGTGAGAAAGGTACAGTCGATCTGTATCAAAGCAAACCCCAATATTAACAACATCACCTGAGAAAAGTGGATTTCATACCTCAGCCTTCTATGCTATACAAGTAATAGTATGTAGGGGTTTTTAGACTTATCAGAGTAAATAAATTAATGGTATATGGAGATGTTATTAATATTTTGAACACCATGGTTTTGGGGTACGTGCCATCTGCTAAGGTATAGTTTAAATTAATATTTGATCTATAGTTAGCTGAATGTAAAACTGTTATGGATTTAAACGCGCTACTGGTATAAATTTTACTTGCGTGCTGCGTTCCTAGAGGCTGCGCAAAATTCATCCCAGTAGCGCTATGACATTTTTAGAGTGTATCGACTACATTCTAGCATTGAACCATTCTTCGCTATCGATGTTAGTTTTAAAACTATACTTTAATAAAAATAAACATCAGATGAAAATTTTTTAAAATTATAATCTCTCAAGCTAATGTCTACGGATTTGACAGCAGAAGTCACTACTCAAAAAATCTATTTACCAAAACTCACAGGTGACGGTTTTATTTTTAGGGTTGTAAGTAGCCCCTCTTTTTTCCATCTCACCCCAGTATTCCATGGTTCGAGTTTGAAAGTTCGGCATAATGGTAGGTACAGTCGCAGTCGATGCAAACTTTAAAACGTTTTCACCACCTGATGATTCAGGTATAAAACTGAATGTATACTCGTCTAGAGGCTGACCGCGGTAGGTAACGCCTTTGTTAAAAATAACCCGATATTCAGTGTATGGTTCACCTTTCTTCATTTTTACATCTTTTATCATATTTCGATATTCTGATAACCATTTCGCCTTCGGCTTTACAAAGTCTCCAGAGGCCTTTTGACCGCTAATACTCTCTATAAATGCTGTGTCTTTAGCAGCAATCTTTTTATAAGGCGGTTTTTCACCAGAACAAGCATCTTCCATCCAACCAAATACATGGACCATATCATTACTTTTATAGCTGCTGACACTTTTAGAAGAGTTAGGAGCAGCTAGAGTAATAGTAGATAGTAAAGATGCAGTCGTTAATAAGGCCAAAGAAGTTATAGATATGGATTTCATAAGTGCTCCAGTAGATAAATATAGGTAGTTAAAGTAGAGAGTAAAGAACGCATTATAGCCGAATAATTATTAGGAGATGCTGCTAATAAATTCATAAGGTACGCAGAAAGCAGTGTCTTTTTTGATGTACTTGAAACATTGCAAAACATCAGAAAAATTAGGACTTTTCTTTTCATAGCGACTTTCTATTTCTTTATCGGAAATTTTTTTAAATGTCTTATGATGTAAATTTATTATTTCAGCTGCTTTACCATTGACTGAGATACTTTTTTTAAATTTTGGACGTTTCCATTTTTATCAAAATCAAACGTAGCATTATTGACGGTACGATAAGTACTACCATTAGGCAGTTTAAAATTTAGTTGGCTAATGGCATAACTCATGCTCCCTCCTACTGCACCATCGTAAGTACAAGACTTTGCAATAACCTTCTTCTTACTAATAGAGTCAACGATGGTGCATTTGGTGTTACCATTAATATCACCCATGCCGGCAATAGCATTAATAGAAAGTAATAACAATGGAGTAACCATCAGTGTTTTTTTGAGCTTCATGACTATATCCTTTTATGGTTTTTAATTTCAGACAAAGTAAATGATAGCCTTGCTGATGAGTTGATTATAGCGTCTGAAATACTGATTATTTTTCTAACCGATGAACGGTTGCCAATCGAATTTGAATTCCTAATGCATATCCCCGTTTTTAGTAGTTAAGGCTATTAGTCGGTTTCAGAGCTTAAGAGGTTAAGAACAAAAATAATAAAGTAAAAACCCAAACCCCAAGACCCCATCTTTGAGCTCATCATCTAGTAAAATTCTAAAAAATAATGACCTCTTAAAGCCATATCAATTGTGGCTTTAAGAGGTTTTTTTGTGCTTAAAATAATCTGAAATATCTAAAACTAGTAGCTATTCTCCAATTTTAAGCACCACAACGCTAAAGCGTTTAACACCTACGTTATTACTGGATAACATAAATTATATTCACTATTTTTATAAAAATGACGAAAAATAATAAAATTAAGGTTAGGCAAAAACTTGTCAATCCTATTAAGGATGATTTGTATGTACATTCGTATGCTAGAGTCTCTTTATGTGTTTGGCAGGGATTGAGACCTAAAACGTCTTATATCAAAATTCGACATTAATAGCGTCACATAAGAAAATTAAGTTTCATAGTCCAGCCCTATGCACTATATAAATAATAGAAGCTAGAAATAGAGATTAACTGCTAAGCTAGCAGTATGATTCACCTATGAAAAAGACATGTTTTAGCGAAAACCAAATCGCTAATGTATTAAAACAGGCATAACTCTAGTGGTCAACTAAGTTAGGAGCGCATATGGGTAGTTAAACCATAATTAACTATGTTACTAATACCTTGGAGCTGTCCTTCCATTCTGTTGGCGTAATACCAAACCAGCTTTTGAATTGTCGGCTAAAAACAGACAGCTCAGCATAACCCAGCTGAAAAGCCACGTCCGTTAGGCTGACGTCGCCAGTATTAATAATTCGCACTGCTTCCTTTTTTCGCACTTCCTCTAATAAGTCTCTGTAAGTAGTCCCTTCGTTTTTCAGTTGACGTTGGACTTTTTTGGGATGCTGTCCTACGCATAACGCAACATTTGCCATACTACAATCAGCAGTAGCTAGTAGCATCTTCATAGAGCTTTCTATCAAAAATATATCATCATGAGTACAGGTACTGTTTTCATTTTCTAGCTGTTGCACAATCAGTTGATTCACCAAATTATCTTCAAAGTAGTGCGGTTTGTAGCTTAAATAAACAGTAGAAAAATATATCGCATTCTTTTTGGTATTGAACTCGACCGGGCATCCTAATACTTGGGTTAATAACTTTTTTGATTGAGGTGATGGATTTTGTTTTAATCTTACTTTTTCTGGACGCCATTTTGGACCAATTAAATCTTTTAAAATATTACAAATTAAGCATATAGATAGCTGTGATTTCTGTGCTCTATCTATGTTCTGTGCATTTTGACGCACCACATCAAGCTCGCATAATTTATCAGAGACCTCATTGATCTGGAAAACAAAACTTTCAGCATGACTATAAATATATTTTTGTGCCACAAGTAATGCTTTGGCTATGTCAGTTTGTTTAGACATGTAGACGCCAATCAACCCTATCGTCTGGATACTCTGCTTGGCGCCAAGCTTTAAACCAAAACATTCCTCGTTACAGACAATCGCTGCCAGCTCTAATAAATTAATATATTTATCATGATCAATCAGAGAATTTGGTTCGCGTATCACAGAAGGTATTAAGCCTATCCTATCAAAGATATTTGTAGGGTCTTTTCCATAGCTGCGAACCAATTCTTCAAAACCGTTTAGACCTGCCGCTCTGATGTAGCTACCCATATCACCCTCTATTTTGTCTCAAATAGTTAAATTAATGTCCTATATAATCAATAATTTGTCCTAAAATGTCAAGAATGTATTAGAAAACCTTGTTAAAGTAAAGTGAATAAAGATTCAATCAATCTATTAAAATCTAATTGAATCATCACGATAGCGGCTGTACAGGGAGTTTTTATGAAAGCCAAATTTGATTCTACAGACATGGAAGGTGAACTACACTACTGCCTGCAACAGCAGAAAAGCTATGCAGAGAAACAAGGTATTGAAAGCATTGCGGTTAGAAAAGCACATCTATTAAATTTAAAAGCAATCATTAACGATCATCGTGAAGCATTAATTGAAGCCGTCAATCAGGATTATGGCAATCGTTCAAGACATGAGACCTTGTTAGCCGAAATTATTACGGCAACAGATGATATAAATAGCAGTATCAAAAATCTAAAAAAATGGACTAAAGTACAAAAGCGTAAAGTAGATATGAGTATGTACTTTGGCGCAAAAAACCGTCTGGTTCCGCAACCCTTAGGCGTTATTGGCTTAATAGTGCCATGGAATTTTCCTATTAATTTATTATTTTCTCAACTTTCCGCCGTTTTTGCCGCAGGCAATAAAGCTATGGTCAAGCTATCAGAGAACTCCCGTCATCTAGCTGCCTTGTTGATTCAACTGATCCCGCAGTATTTTGAGCCTGAAAAACTACAAATTTTTGATGAAACGGGCGGGGTAGGTGTTGCTTTTTCTAAGCTATCCTTTGACCATCTGATGTTTACAGGCTCTGGCGCTACTGGCAAAAAGGTGATGGCAGCAGCGGCAGAGAATTTAACAGCAGTTACTTTAGAGCTAGGTGGCAAATCACCTGCAGTTATTGATCCTAATTATTCTTTGGCAAAAGCAGTCGAGCGCATCATGTTCGTCAAGCAATTCAATGCTGGGCAAATTTGTACCAATATCGATTATTTGTTTGTACACAAGTCACAAAAAGATAGTTTTATCCAAGCCGTTATTAAATGGGTAGAAAAGCATGTGCCTGATATTAATCATAAGGACTATACCTCAATCATTGATGATCGCTCGTTCCAACGCTTATGTCAGTGTGTGGAGGACGCACAAAGCAAAGGCGCCACAGTAATCAACTTAAATAATCAACAAGCTGATGCATCAACACGTAAATTCCCATTAACTTTGATTTTTAATAGTACTGATGCAATGGAGATAGATACTCGAGAAACCTTTGGTCCAATCCTAATGGTCAAGACTTATGATCAGCCTGAAGAAGTCGTCAGCTATATTAATCAGCGAGATCGCCCATTAGCGTTCTATCCATTTAGTCAGAATAAAGGCTTAATTAATTATTACATCAATCACGTGATGTCTGGCGGGGTATCCGTTAATGACGCCTTATTTCATGTAGGGCAACACGATTTACCGTTTGGGGGTGTTGGCGCTAGCGGTATGGGGCATTATCACGGTTACGAAGGGTTTTTAAACTTCTCAAAGATGCGTCCTGTATTTTATCAATCCAGTTTTTCAAGTATGAAGTTTTTAGCGCCGCCATACGGTAATTTTGCCGATCGAGTATTAAATTTCTTGACTCATGCTAAATCTTAATCAGTAACAAACAAATATAGATTTTTTAGTAATTAAATTTATCAGAAAAATGATTGTATTATCATAAACAAAAGACTAAGCACAGACTATTAAAGGAGTTAATAGCATGGTAAATAAGGACGTTAAACCACAGTCAAAGCCACATTTTGACTTTGATCAAATCATCATTGGTTCAGGTTTTGGCGGTTCTGTCAGCGCATTACGCTTAAGTGAAAAGGGCAATAGTGTCTTAGTCCTTGAAAAAGGATTAAGACGCGAGGATAAGGACTTTCCAAAAACAAATTTAGATACCAAAAACTATCTATGGGCACCTCAATTAGGCATGCATGGCACTTTGCAGATGAGTTTTACTAGTAAAGTTACTATATTACATGGGGTGGGCGTCGGAGGCGGATCACAAATTTATGCCAATGTTCATCTTATTCCTGATGACGAAGTCTTTAATTCCAAGGCTTGGACGCGATTACGTAATGACTGGAAAGAAACGTTGCTACCTTATTATGGTTTGGCACAGCGTATGCTTGGTACGGCTGAAAACACTTACACTAACATAGCTGATGATACCTTAAAAGAGGTAGCACAAGAGATGGGACATGGTAATAGCTATAAAACGGTCACTACAGGGGTCTTTTTCCCGCTACAAGATGGCGAAAGAGGCAAGATAGTAAAAGACCCTTATTTCAATGGCGATGGCCCAGATCGTCGAACTTGTCAGTATTGTGGTAACTGCATTATTGGCTGTCGATATAACTCTAAAAATACCTTAATGAAAAACTATTTGTATTTTGCAGAACGTAATGGAGTCGAGATACGCCCTAGCTCTGAAGTCATTAAAATCACCCCGTTAAATCATGACGGTAGTGAAGGGTATGAGCTCCTAGTAAAAGAAACTCTTTCTAAAAAAGTACGCCAGTATAAATTACGCAGCCGAGGGGTCGTAGTATCTGGAGGAGTAATGGGCACAGTTCCACTATTATTAAAAATGCGTGATAAATATAAAACGCTACCAAATATTTCAGCAGTTTTAGGTCAAGAAATCCGCACCAATTCGGAAACCTTAACGACCGCAAATGATACACGTGAAAAGGTCGATGATGGTATTGCTATTAGCTCGTTTATTTCCGTTGATGGAAATACCAATATGGAGATAAATCGTTTCCGAGAGGGTTCAGATGGCACTTGGTTGTATGTACCTTATATTCCAATGGTAACAGGGAAAGGACTTGTACGAATTGTAAAGTTTGTTTTCAACACACTTTTGCATCCAATGAAGACTGCCAAAATGTTACGTCCTAAAGGTAAAGCTCGTAGTTCTATTTTGTTTTTAGTGATGCAAAAATCTGAGGCTTTTATACATTTAGAATGGCGCCGCAAATGGTATCGCTTTTTTAAAAATGGTATCACTGCTGTACAAAAAGCCAATGACACTCCGTTGACAGTCTCTTTTCCCGCAGCTGAAAAAGCTACCAGACTATATGCTGAAAAATTAGGAGGTGAAGCTGGTTCTGCTTTAACTGAAGTGTTGCTTGGCACACCAACGACTGCCCATATCATGAGTGGGGTAGCAATGGGCACAGATCAATCTAATGGCGTAGTAGATCTTTCGGGTGAGGTGTTTGGTTATAAAAACTTGAGAGTGCTAGATGGGTCGATCATCCCAGGAAATTTAGGTGTCAATCCGTCTTTGACCATTACTGCCCTATCAGAGTTTGCCATGAGTCGTATTCCTGTGTTTTCGGAAGAAAAAGCATCCAGAATTAAGCGTATTCACTTTAATGAACCACTTTCAGGACAAATCTCCCATATCAAAGGGATAGGAGATTTAGCAAGTGACTTAAACCATGTAAAAGAAAAGGAATTTCTATAATGATTAAGAGAATTTTAGTAGCTGCTATTTCGAGCATATTAATAATAGGTGCAGCCCAAGCGGATGATAAGTTCGTTAGTAAACCTGCGAGTAAATTTACGACACAAAAAAACTATGCCGTATTATCACAATTGCCATTCAACGACAAACAGGACTTCGAATTTGCTGCTAAGGGCTTGATTGCAAAGCCTGAAACTAAGCAGATAAAAAACGCAAAAGGCGAAATTGTTTGGGATTTAGCAAAGTTTGATTTTTTGAATCAAGATAAGTTTATAGCTTCAATTAATCCAAGCTTACAACGCCAAGCTCAGCTCAATATGAATTATGGCCTATTCAAAGTTACAGATCGGATTTATCAAGTTCGTGGTTTCGATCTGACCAATATTACCTATATTAAAGGTGATACAGGCTGGATTATATTCGATCCACTAACCGTACCAGAGTCTGCAAAAGCCGCTCATGCTTTGGTGACTAAACATTTGGGTGAGCGTCCTGTCAAAGCCGTGGTATATAGCCATGCTCATGTTGATCATTTTGGCGGCGTAAAAGGCGTCATCAGTCAAGAGCAAGTCGATAATGGTGAAGTACAAGTCATTGCCCCGCGTGATTTTATGGAGCACGTGGTAAAAGAGTCGGTACTTGCAGGTAATGCGATGGCGCGGCGTAGCTCGTATCAATATGGCATTATGATGCCTAAGAATAAGTATGGCGTGGTAGATGGTGCATTAGGTAAAGGAGTACCTACGGGTTTAGTTGGTTTGATTACGCCAACTTATATCGTAGAAAAAGATCAGGAGACCTTAAATGTCGATGGTGTAGAAATGGTATTCCAAAACACACCAAATACAGAGTCGCCATCAGAGATGAATACATGGTTCCCTCAGTTCAAAACCTTATGGATGGCAGAAAATACCGTTGCCGGTATGCATAACTTATACACCATTCGTGGTGCAGCAGCTCGGGATGCTTCAATGTGGAGTAAAAGCATCAACCATGCATTGCAAACATTTGGAGTGAAGGCAGATGTGTTAATGGCTTCACATCATTGGCCGCGTTGGGGGAAAGAAAATATTGTAAAGTACATGGAAAAACAACGTGATATGTATGGCTACCTACATGATCAAAGCCTACATTTAGTCAATAAAGGTATCACTATTAATGAAATCCATAACGAATTTAAGATGCCTAAAGCTTTGGATCAAGAATGGTATAACCGTGGTTATCACGGTACAGTCAGTCATAATGTGCGAGGTGTAGTAAATAAATATATAGGTTATTACGATGGTAATCCAGCTACCTTAAACAAACTTAGTCCAAACGAAGCGGGTAAAAACTATGTGGCTTTGGCAGGGGGTGGTGAAGCGTTATTAAGAAAAGCAAAAGTGGCTTTTGACCGTGGTGAGTACCGTTGGGTAGCAGAACTGATGAATCATTTGATATTTGCGGAACCTGACAACATAAAAGCAAAAGCTTTACAGGCAGATACTTTGGAACAACTCGGCTATCAAGCTGAAAGTGCAGGATGGCGAAATGCCTATCTATCGGCAGCTTATGAATTACGTAATGGTGTGCCTAAAGAGGTCAAAACGACTAAAGTTGGCCCAGATCTAATAACCGCGATGGACACAGAGTTGGTATTCGACTATATGGGTGTGCGTTTAAATGCTGAGCGGGCGCTAGGCAAAGCGTTTAAGATTAATTTTGTACTGCCAGATCGCAATGAAAAGATTGCTTTAGAATTAAAGAATTCACATTTAAATGTGATGGCCGACTCTCAAGCGTCTGATGCTGATTTGACTCTCACTTTAAATCGGAAAGATTTTGATAAGTTGCTAATAAAAACAGCCTCTTTTGAGACGTTAATGGCACAGGGGAAAGTACAACACCAAGGCGATTTAAAATTGATTCAGCAATTTTTCTCTATGCTAGATGACTTTGAGTATGGGTTTAATCTGGCAACGCCTTAATAATTTAAAGACGAACATAAGTTCAATAAGGCGCTTTAGATAGATCATAGTAATGGTTTTCGTAAAGTGATATTTATCAGCTTTTCATGGGTATGTTCATAGCTGTTTTTTAAACTGCTTTGTAGTATTGAGCGAAGCACTTTATTACAGCAGCTAATATCAAATGGCTGATTGTTATTTGAAATAAGGATGTTTTATATGTTAGGAAATATGATGTTTAAACCGCTGCTGATTAGCAGTTTAATTGAACATGCTGCACACTATCATGGCGATACAAAGATTTTTTCTAAAGAGGTAGATGGTCATATCGTTGAAACCACATGGCTAGAAATTTCTAAAAATGCAAAAAGGTATGCAAATGCATTAAAAAGTCTAAATCTACAACCGAATGATAGAGTAGCTACAATAGCATGGAACAACCATCGTCATCTAGAATCTTGGTATGCAATTTCTGGCTCAGGTATGATATGTCATACTATTAATCCACGCCTATTTCCTGAGCAGTTGACGTACATTATTAATGATGCGAATGATAAAGTTTTAATGTTTGATAAGACGTTTGCAGGTTTAATTGCATCTATCCAAGAAGAGATTCCAAACGTCCAACACTTTGTTTGTATGAGCGAAGCAGATCCTGAGATCACTAAGGTTTTGCCAAACGTAAAGTTCTATGATGAGTTAGTTGCAGCACAAACAGCAAGCTTTGAATGGCCTGAGCTTGATGAAAATACTGCAAGTTCACTATGTTATACCTCGGGGACTACAGGGAACCCAAAAGGAGTTTTGTATTCACATCGATCAACGGTTTTACATAGTTTTGTAACCTGCTTCCCTGACACTATTAGTTTATCGTCACGCGAAATTGTCCTTCCCGTAGTTCCGATGTTCCATGTAAATGCCTGGGGTATACCCTACGCGTCTGCAATGGTTGGATGTAGCTTAGTACTACCAGGGCCAGATTTGGATGGCAAAAGCTTAGTTGAGCTCATTGATCGTTATGACATTACTATGGCTTTAGGAGTACCAACGATTTGGCAAGGGCTTTTAACATATGCTCGAACTTCAGCAACCAAGCTTGAGAGCTTAACAAGAACGGTCGTGGGTGGTTCTTCTTGTCCACCATCAATTATTTCAGAATTTAAGGATCGCTATGCTTGTGACACTATTCATGCATGGGGAATGACTGAAACAAGTCCGCTAGGTACGATTAATCAGTTGAAGGCAAAGCATGGTGAATTGTCTGAAGATGAACAGCTTAAGGTTCGTTTATCTCAAGGGCGTCCACCGTTTGGTGTTTCTATCCGTATTACAGATGAAGAAAATGGAACTCATCGTTTAGCTGAGGATGGACGACAGACAGGACATCTACAGATTAAAGGACATTGGATTATTGAGCATTATTATAACAAAGATACAGCCTTACTAACTGAAGACGGTTGGTTTGATACAGGAGATATCGCTTCAATCGATAGCGACGGTTACCTGAGTTTAACTGATCGTGCCAAAGACTTAATCAAATCAGGAGGTGAGTGGATTTCATCTGCTGAACTTGAAAATATTGCATTAGAACATTCAGGAGTTGCGATGGCAGCCGTAATTGCTGCTGTACATCCAAAGTGGGATGAACGGCCAGTTTTAATTGTGAAAAAACGTAGCGAGAATCAAGCTACAGAAGAAGACATTCTGCAGGTTTATCAGGGAAAAATTGCTAAATGGCAGATACCAGACAAAGTTATCTTTGTTGATGAAATTCCAATTAGCGGTACTGGAAAAATGGTGAAAAAGGATTTACGTGAGAAGTATAGTCGAATTTTATTTGAATAGCTAAGAGGCATGAAACTCCAAGTTTAACCTTCTCAGCTAATAAAAATATAAAATGCAACAACCTCTTAAAGCTATATTTTTTATAGTATTAAGGGGTTTTTTTGTGTCTTAAATCATATTAACTACTTAGTAATATTAATTATTTTATGATATTAAGCCACATAATACTAAAGCGTTTGACACCTAAATGATTATTAGATAACATGAATTATATTCACTATTTTTAAAAATATAATGAAGAATAATAAACTTAAGGTTGGGCAAAAACTTGCTAATCCTAGTAAGGATGAGTTGTATGTACATCCGTATGCTAGAACTGCTTTATGTGTTTGGCAGAGATTGAGACCTAAGACTACTTATATCAATACGAAATTTTTGAATAACTTTTACCGTCCACCACTGCGCTTGGTTAATGAAGGAGACGGTGTTTTCTATTTCTTTAATGATTTCCAAAGAGTCGATCAGGTTTTAAGGTTCGAGAGTGATAGCGATTACCCATGTTTAATAATCCCTGAAAGTCTTAAAGATGTTCAGCAGCTCGCATGGATGGAGGTCATAGACTTGATGTTCTTGAAAGGCATTCATCATCCTGATTTGTTTAAAGCGCTTAAAAGTACGGCGCCTCAAAGTGTGATATGTCAGCTTATGGGGGTTAGGCAACTGACTGTAAGGGAGTATTGCCATTTTGCAGGTATTAGCCAGAGTAGTTATGAATATCGCCAATGTAAGTTTGCACTAGAAGAGCGAGTTCTAGGTATTCCTCAAAGTATGAGCTGGTTGAGTGGTGCACCCTAATGAATATAAAGCAGTTTGATAATAGCGAATTACAGAGGGTTTTAGATCATCTAGTGCCACTTGATTCACCGTACTGTATAAAAATACAAAGTCTGATTATCAATACTCTTTATATTAATCCAGGCTTCTGCCTACATATTGGTGAACAGGCCAACATAGATATGCCAGTATTTGCATCGTCTGAATATGAAGCTATTGCCAGGGAAGTCGTCAAAGAGAAAAAGATTGAAGATTGGGCAGTCACTTATATGCTGGTCTTGTCTTACCAGAGGTATGGCCAAGCACGTAGGGATGATGAAGCATGGCAGTTTATGAGTGCATATCTGCAGATAATTATAATGATTGCTATACGTAAGGATGAGCACTCTGCCAAAGTCAGTCAGCTAAGTGTGCGTCTAAGGATGGGGTTAAAGGACAATAACCCACAGTCTGAGATTGTTAAAAAACTGATTGATATCCATGCTCAACGTGCTTCACTGACGAATGCGCTAGCAGCATTACGCGTATATGAAGCTAAGATAAGAAGTGATGAAGAGTCAGGCAAAGTGGTTAATCAAAAGTTGGCTGGTAAAATTGGTCAAATAAGACTTGCCTATGAGGTGGTTGCAGAGAACAAAGCGTTTGTAGGCAAAACCTATACCAACTCACAAAACAATAAATTTAGCAAAGAACACACTAATAAGCGATACCTTGATAGTGCTGATGAGCCAATACGAGCGACAGTATTTGGCAGACCCCATAAAAATGATAACGTGGCGGACGCTGAGAATATTGCTGATGATGACCCGCCTGCGTTCTTAGATAACGATTTTAAGCCTTCCAGGACAACCGCTAAATCCTCAGAGTTGCAGCAATGGAAGCTAAAAAACAACTATCGACACGCCCGCCGTAATCAGTTTCATTTTCCTACCAACCTACGTCAACTAAGCCTACTAAGCTATCAAATGCTATTTGCTCGGGTGTGGCAGCTTTTTACCGTTGTTAGCTATAAACAGCGTCAGGTTTATGCCGTTATATTGCTATCAATGATAAGTGGACGGAAGATCCAAGACGTTATTTATGAGCTGGCGTTGGATAAAAGTCAGCGCAAGTGGTTGAGTCATGAGAGCGGTTTGGCTGCTGATATTTATGCTATGAGTAATACTATTAACGTAACTTCGAATCGTAGAAGTCACTTATTGCCACATCGTCAAAGCCATGATAATGAATTTAAATTACCTCTGCCAACTAGGCTGCAAGCAGTTATTGAAAATAAGTTTTTAGTGGATAGCGATGAAGTGTCTGAAGTGCTGGTAAGTTTAAAAATGCAACTGGACTTACCAGCATTATCGAATCAGCATATTGACGCTTGTTTATACACAGTTATAAAGAATGAGCTGCAAGAGCCTTTACATGCCGACATGATTACTGGGGTTGATGTGAAGCACAGCTCATCTTTGTATTACACCAGTATTGAGACGATAAGCTTAGAGAAGACTTACTACAGCGCCATACAACTATTGACCGAATACTGTACTGCGGACAGCCAAGGTGAGCTACGACAGCTTAGTATGTCTAGCACGAAAAGCAATCGTTATAAAAAATATATTGGTAGTGACATGACTTTAAATATTGATATCTGCCAAAGATTTTTTGATGAGCTTGCTGAAGCAACTGAGAGTTATAACGGTCGATTAAAGCGGAACGTAAGCATAAGGCAGGACCGTTATATTGAGCAGTTTAATGCTTATGGTGTCTGGTTATGGCACATCATCTTTATTCAGACTGGGATTAGACCCGTAAAGCATGCGCCTGGGCTTTTAAATCAATTTGATTTTAGGCAAAGGCTGTTATGGGTGTCGGATAAAGAAGAGCGTCAGGGACAAGGGCAGGGAAGGCTTATTCCTCTTAGTGATTTCTTAATCACAGCGATTCAAAATTATATTAAATATATCAAGCAATTTGCGGTCATGCATAATTCTATATATCCCAATGACCAATTTCCTATAAATAAAATTTTGAACTCTAGTCAGCCACTCATTCAGCTATTTAGCCAAAATCCCAAAGGCTTTACCGGTATTAAACCTAGTAAGGTTCGCTATCAGATAAAACACTTTTTTAGTCACCAAGACAACTGGCTTAGACATCAATTACGCTCACTACTAACGAATAGGTCCCCTGAGCATTTGATCTGCGCCCTATATGGTCATGAACATCCAGATCAGGAGGCTATGCATCCCATGTCGTCATTATCCATTAATGAGCTAAAAGCGTTATCCGCTGACTTAGAGAAAGTTGCAGTTGAGCTTAACCTACGACAAGTTGAGGTGAATATATATGGATAATGCCGTTGCTCATCAGTTAAGAGAAGAAAATAAAAGCAAGAGTCATGAGAGTATCAAAAATGAGGCAAAATTTTTGATAGCTTCGTATGTTGATGACAATCACATACTCACAGGAACAGACCTAACTGAATACTATCAAACCATTGGTAGCATACTTGAGGTGCATTTTGATACTGCGCATAGCTATCACTTAGCCAGACAAGGGTTTTTAGAATACATACGGAGTTATAACAAAGCTCATGAACTGAGTATGGATGAACCAGTTGTGCCAGTCATAGCAGAGCGTGATCATTTAACAATATCCTATGATTGGATGGTAAGTGGTGCTCAAGTAAGCCTTGCTAGCCAGCAAATAATTGAGATATGGCAACGGAAAAGAAGGTTCTCAAACAATGATTTGATTGAGTCAGTGCTCTACTGTAGCGTGATGTATGGGGGATTGAATGACATAGATGTGTTAAAAGCACTGTATCAATGGCTCCTAGGCGAACGTGACATATATCAATTGCAGCTACCAGCAACTGATGAGTTACCAGATTCAGGTGTCAGCAGCGAGAGTTTGGCGCTAATCTTGCTCAGTATTGATGATGACAATTACGGTTGTTCTTATACGCAAAGTCATACCTCAGAGGATGTATCTGCTACAAGCTTACAGCGCTATGTAGAGTACATACCTGATGATATGACACTTTGCTTTTTATACGTGCTAAAAGATAAAAAGTTAAAAAAAGAAGATGTGAAGTCGTTTGAAATCATTATTAATGAGATTTGTAAGAAGCTAAAACTACAAAATAAAGATAAAAGTAAACCGCATTTATCACAGTTAATAAAGTACGCTGACTATCATTGGCGGCAGATGAAGGGAGGCGATATAGACACTGCACTGGCTATTGTTAGACAGGGCAAGATTAAAACGACGGGCTTAACCACAAATAAGCTTATTAATTATAATCAAGAGGTGATTAACTCAAATCTACAGCCGCTTACTTGGGAAGAGTTATTTGTAGCAAGCTTTTCAGAATCTGACGAAAAAGGCACCAATAGTAGGGAGTATCCGAGTTTTAGTAAGAATCTTATTAAAGAGGTTCAAGATGCCCTTAAGGGCAGTAAAGCCCCAGCTATTGTAAAACTAGAGCTGTTGCAGCAGGAGTTTACTCAACCTAATGCTACTCGTCTTTTAGGATGGGTCAATAGCTTGTTGAGTGATAGTAATAACAGGTTAGATACCATTAGTAAATATCTGGGATGTATTGGTCGGGATTGGCTGATGCTAACAATGGATGAGAATCTTGATGAATGGTCTGGTGAGGACTTTGAAGCTGTATATGAGGAGATCATTCAAAGTAAGATTAAGGATGGAAGAAAGCGGTCTATTTTGAACAAAAACTCAGGCTTTGGTGAAGACAATCTAGATACAGATGATGATTTAGTTGGCTGTGCAGACGATGTGATAAGTCAATGTAGTCTCAATGGCTTAAAGAATGAGCATATAAACAAAAACAAAGTTTCATATCTGGATAAGCTCAAAGATACTCAAAAATTTACTTACGGCAGACTACGAGCTTTCCATGATTATCAGCGAGCATCCTATAATACGCCGTTTGTGCATTTCCCATGGGGTAATAAACGCCAAGTGGTAAATGCGAACATGATATCACCTCGGATATATCATGCGATGAAAGAGTATTTGGTCAATTCGGGCTTAGACGATGAACAGAAAAACCTGTGCTTAGTAGTGTTAAGTCTTGCGTATCGAACAGGGTTGCGAATTAAAGAACTTATCGGTGTTAAAGTTCGTGATATAGCTGACATCTATATTGATGAACATGGACAACGAATAGAGCAGCCGCAAATATGGTTAAGACCAAATCGCTATCGGAGATTGAAAAGTAGCAGCGCAAGCCGCCTTATACCCATTAACTGCCTACTTAAGAAAGACGAGTTAAAACAATTTACTCAGTTATATCGTCAGCAGAAAAGGTTGAAGCGTCGTTACTTGTTTTCTCAAGGTTCAGGTGATCAGCCGTTACCCAGTGTGATTTTCAGTAATCTCATGAAGTTAATTTGGGACAGATTGCTAGGAGAGCACGATTTCACATTTCACAGCTTTAGGCATACTGCGATTAGTCAGCTGGCGTTAGTACTAAGTAAGTCGCCATTGGCACAGGTGATGACTGATTATGATAATGAGCAGTGCGAAAAAGTAATAAAAGGGGTCCTTGGCTATCACAAGGAACAAGGATCCTGGTTTGGACTGGCCAGCTTTGCAGGACATTTAACGTGCGACACAACCTTCGAGTATTATATTCATACTGCTCATCTGCTGGCAGGGGAGCGGCTGAGTAATGCTTGCTTGGAGCTACCTATAACAGTTTTAGAGTTAATAACAGATCTAGATTACTCTGCTATCTATAGACAAGACAAAACTGCTTATGATGCAACGACAAAGACTGTGCAATTAAATAAGATAAGACCATATTTCCTTAAAAAAACGGCTGTTAATAAAACACCATTATTTAAGAATGCAGATGAACCTGATAGCAATGCTAGCCAGCCACTGTTAAATAGTAGTTTGAATGAATTGAAAGAGTCGAATACAAATTCAATTTTTATTCACCCTAAATATGCGGACGTCATAGGTTTTCTAGAGGAGCTGCAGGAGTTAAAAGAAAACTCTCGAGATGAGCTGTTACCTGAAGTTGCTATTAGACATGGTATAAGTCTAAATGAATCTAAATGTTTATACCTGCGCGCTAGTCAGCTGTTCGACGATGACAGGCTATTACTAGGTAGGCCTAAAGGTAGTAAGAATCAGGAAGTAATCATTAGAGCATTAGATAGGGCATATCAGATGTCTATAAAGGATCCTGAGAAGTTGAGAGTATTTATTGAGATATTTGCGCATAAGCATAACTTAAATAACTCATCGATCCATTTTGGTATTAAGGAGACCCAGATTGAGATGCTACAGAGTTTTATGCTAGTAGGTTGTCAGCTTATTGATGCCAATCATTGGCAAGTTAGGACATATAGTGAGCAAGTTGTAAGTGATGTTAAAAAAGACTTAGGTCTGAACAGCTCAATACGTGTCGGTGCTCGTGAGAGTTTTCATGGCTATGAGGTAAGGGTTGTACAGAGAAAACGTAAACACTCTGACAAAAACTTGGCTACCACTGATTACTATTATGCATCATCGGGAGTACTTAAATATCTAGGGTATCTTTTGATTGTGTTAATTAAACATGATGATAGCTAGTTAACAATCATTGTCGTTGCAAGTAGCAGCTATGAAACAATTAAGTTCGAGTAATTAAATTAGGGGCTGTCCTAGATAAGCAAAATTATTTAGGTTTATTATGTGAATCAACATCTAAGCTATCTAGCTCAGACCTATATTCTTCAATTACAGACTCCGCTGTATCGATAAAGACAGTTAAGTTTTGAATGCGTTCTTCTATATTTTCAATTTTATCTGTCTCTACTGTCTCATCACCATAAAACCTACTTAAAAAGGATTCTGGAGAGTTAAAAGCTTCAATAGACTCAATGAGTTTCACAATATCACTATTTTTATCAGCAATATCGTTAAGGTGTTTTAAGACACAATGTGACATGACTACTTTTGACGATTTGTCAATAGCTAACAGTCTTTCTTGCCATCCTGCTTCGCTAACTTCAAGTGTGTCTTTACTATCATAGGGATTAAAAAACGAGCTAATGGGTATAAAGGACTGAGGGCTTATCTTCTCTAACGTATCAATAAGGGCTTGGTTTTTCTTAAATAAACTATCTTCATCTGCTAAGCAATATCTTAAGCGCCAAAACTCTAAAATTATTTCTTTAATTTCAAGTTGAATGGTTTTTGTCTCGTTGGGATTATTACATTCTTTTTCTTTATCAAAAAGTTCAGCTAAATAGTGAAGCATCCATCTTTCTAAAGTATTGGTAGAGCTTTCAAGCCCATATTCTTTTATAAGGGTCTTGCCTAACTGCTTCAGTGAGTTAATATCCATATAGTTCGCTTTCCTTAGTGATTAAATATGCTTTTTTACTATTAGGAATATACCCAAACTCCTTGTAATAATCCTCCTCCTTTCCATGTCTTGAATGAAGTCGATGTTCACCTGAAAATGATACTATTAAGTTCATATTTAAAGCTTTGAGCATACTGATGAGAAAATGCTTAGAAACGAGCATTTTAGTACCACGGGAGTACTCTTGATTACGAGAGCGCAAACGCCCCCAATAAGACGTTCTAATAACTTCACTACCATTTTTATCAAACCAAGTCTTACCAAGTGAGTCACAGCTTATGTTCATAAGTTCAATAACACTGTCAGTAGGTTTTAGACTTCTATACTCAATAGATGCTGACCAAGGGTCTTTCTCGAAAATGGTATTATCGAACCATTCAGATTCTGTTATAAATGATGTTAAATTAAAGACACCGTTGCCAATGTTAAAGTCATCGCCTTGTTTTGGTAAACAATAATCGCTAGGGTCTGTGTAAGACTGCAACGAACGTAATAAAGCAAAAGATGTCTTAGGATTTACTAAGCTTGAACGCATGTTAAAACTTTTTTCTTTTCTATCAAGTACTTCTGTCCAACTACCCCATATGGGCAACCAATCGTTATCAAAATTGAAATGTTCATCAAAGTCGCTTGATGACATACTGTACTCCCAACTTGGACTATTCTGCTCTATACCAATATGCCACTCGGTTGTTCGTTTAGGTGTAGGGTCTCTATAGTTCGATAGCCAAACGCCATTCAGCAATGTAAAATCATACTTCGATAGCCAATAAGAAAATGTATACCAGTCTTGTTGAACTAAGGGCCTTTTATTTAGCAATATATCTGCCGCAATCATCAGTGAATGATAGTTTTTATAAAATTCTAAATCTTCTACTTCTGGTGCTGAGCCACGACTATGATTTGTTGCTTGCCACTCATATATTGAAGATGAGTGTCTATGATCTGTTAATTTATTCGGATTATTAAACAAGCTATCTTTGACAAGTGATACTTCATAGTAGGCATATTTGGCATGTAAACCAAAATATTCGCCAAGAGGCTCAATCCAATAAGGTCCAAAATCAATACCAAATGAATCTACTTCAGACTTATCGATATTCTGATATTCATCTAAATTAACAGCTTCTTTTTCTATAACCTCAAAATTTGAAGTTCCAATTGACTCGTAAGCTTTTACTTCAGTCAGTGTTAGACTAATAATATCTTGCTCATGTAGGTTCAGAAGAATTTTAGCAGAATACAAACGGATTAAAATGTGAGGTTTATCTGGATTTATATTAGACTTGAAGAAGTCAATATAAGGTGCTATTGCGCTGGCGTGTCCATTAGAAACCTTTAAAAAAGCTATGAGCAACCATTGAAGGGCAGTATAACTGTAATAACTGAAACGGTTGTCTATAAAAGCTTTATTAGCTTGAGTGTCTATTTGGTTTACTAAAGCATCTAATACGGGTTTTTGTTGGAGCTCTCCCAGTACTTTGACAGCATGAGCATTAAGCCAACGTGTATAAAGAAATGGTGAGGCTAGCCCTGAAACAAGATAACCTGCATAGGCTTCCTCAATAGTATCTGGAGGTATCAAGTGAGCAAGCCACTCACCGTCAGATATATCATCAGATAAATCTTGTTCCAACAAGGTTAAACCATATTCTAATACGTCTTTTGAGTCTCCAGGATCGATGATTTTACTAATCATGCTTACCATGTTAAATAGTTGGTCACTATCTAGAAGTTCCGCACTTTCTGAACGCCCTAATAATACCTGTCCAAGTAACTCACTCTCTGGGAGATTAGATATTAAACTCATTACAGTAATTAACTTTAAGTCACCATAGCGAAGACTGATAAATAGTTCTAATGCATGCCTGCGACAATATACTTTGAATTGTTCGCTAAAACATTCTCTTACGGCTTCACGTCTTTTCCATTTATCAGGTATTGTTTTCAAAATAAAGTTTAATCTATATATTCCTATTTTTGGATCATTTAAGGTCAACTCTATATAATCGTAAACGTAGGCATTGGACAGCCTATTGTGAAGCTCGCTATAGTATCTATCATCTAATGAACTATATTCTTTAATACTTAGGTATCTATCTTGAGCTGATTGATAATCGTATTGGCTATCTAGTTGATCATCGATAAAAACGCTGTCCCAATCTATACTCTCGACTGTAGAGCTACAATCATAGCTGGAGTCTTTTGATTTCAATTCATCAGGCTCATAGGTATCTAAAAACCGTTGTATTTCATCTATTTGTAGTGAGTAATTATCGTATAGCTTTTTAAGTATAGTTATATTGTTTTCAGATGGATTAGGTATAACTTGATATTGATAGACTATAAGAATCACAGCTTTTTGGATTTCATTATCTAAACTATTAAATTGAATACTATCTAATATTTCTTTTAAATAAGAACCTGTTTCTAGGCAAAGCAAGGAAAGAAGTGCTAATGGTGAGATAAGCTTATGTTCTAAAAGCTTTTCTCCTATTGTACTGATTACTAATTCATCTTCTCCAAAACGTCTATCACGCCATCTACTTGCAATAGCTAAAGCTGAATTTGGATGGATATCAACGAGTGCTTTAACGGTTGCATCCCAGTTAAAATGGTCTTCGTATATATATTTATATGTGAGCTCAGAACATCTAGCGAATCTGTAGGCTAGTTCAGGTTGTTCACTATACATTAACCCATTGGTATTAGAAGCATGATAAATTAAAGCTTCCCATCGAGAAAAGTTTTCATCGCCAATCTTACTACTGACTTCTATAGCTTTATTAAAATATGACTCAGCCTGCTTGGTATCTAACGGTAGTATTGCTCTCGCAACTTCTACAATATCGTCCAGTATCTCATTTGCATTTACTTGAGCTTTAATTGCTCTCTCGAAGTTTTGTTGGCTCAAATCGTAAGCGAGTTCTTCAAGTTCAGAATGTTGACAGCATATTTTTGTAAACTCATTTAGGGTTCTAGGAAGTAATGTAATTTTCCTAATACTTAAATAATCAAATAACTCCTGTACTAACTGTTTTATGTTTTGACTATTAGTAATGATAATTTTAAACCATGCCCATACAATGTCTTCTGCCATACTACGATTAAAGCGATATTCATCTGCCTTAGGGAGATAGGAGTCATTTAAAACCATACTAATCGACTCTTCAATACCTGAAATGGTTGACGTAGATAACAGGCTATCAGCTAACAATTTATACCAAGGAATTAATTTTTCAATATTATTGGTAATTTCATTCAGTTCAGATGAACTGTTAGATTCTTCGATTTTTTCTTTAGTGTCTTCGTCAATAATGTCTTCTATTGTTAATTCGCTAGCTTGCCACTTAGCTAATAATGCATAAGCAAGCATATATATTGATTTTTCATAGTGACCACAAGTATCTTCAAGTTCATAAGGGAGTCTAGTTGGCATATAACGAGATAATACATCTGAGGCAGTTATGTTATTACAGACTCCAGACCTATAACAGGCAAGTAGATAGTTCGTTATGGTATTCAAACTTATAGTTTTAATACCATCTTCCAATTTAATTAAAACACCGTTGCGACTTATAATCTTGAAAGATCTTGATAAATACTGCTTAGGAATGCCATAGTTTTGTTTTACGGCTTCGTTCACTATACCTAATGTGAAATAAATGTTATTGCTGGCATGTTCTAACATAGACTTTAAATCTGATAGTCTATTATGTTCTAGAAATTCTTGAGCTACGTAAGTTGCCACAATATAGGTTAAAGACTTTGGCTTCCATCTATTTAGCCAAGCTAAGCTTTTTTCAGGACCATGTATATTAAAATGAGCAATAAATAGTCTTGAAATATCTTTTTCGTCAAATCCTCTCTGATATCTTTCATCTACGGGTTGTTTAAGCCAACTATGAAGCCAGTCTTCAGCTACTCTAAGTTTACTTCTAGCCTCACTTAATAAATTTGGCTTATATGAGAGCAGCTGTGCTTCGCAAGCAAATTTCGCACCTTCCCATTTATCCTCTAAAGTAAAAATATTATTCGCTATTAATTCTTGTAACTGGTTATCATCAAAAAAAACTGCGGCTAAGTCCAAATTATCTGCTATTAAAACATTCTGTCTGGTTTGAGCGGCACTTTCACCTCCAGCCATTAATGACAGTTTAGCAACATCAACTAATCTATTAAGCTTAATGCCTGCTTTGATTGCAAATTGAAGCCGTTGTACTTCAATTTGTCTTCTCTCTAGTGAGGAGGTCTCAGGGAGGAGTTTAGAGTTTAAGACAGCATCAAAAAGATCTTCATATTCTTCAGCCTCAAGCATTAGCTGTGGTAAAACTGAGGCGACATAATGTGAGTCGCTAACCAAAGGTTTGAGTGTAGTGATATAAGCTCTAAGTTGTAGACTGTCTTTAGGGTGATAATTGTCTCTAAACCAAGTTTCTGTTGGTTCATCAATAAATTGGATATAGTCATCCAGTAACCGAATAGGATGTCCGCCAATATCTGCGATAAAGCTTCTGATTTGTTCCTCAGGGACCTGTGATATTTTTGCGAGTACCTCGACAGGTAGTAAAGGTCTAAGAATCGCAATTGACTCACATAGCTTGTCTATTTTGGTGCTCTCACTAAAGTTATTCTCTTTAATATTATTGATAGCTGCTTCTAATAAATCACTTATAGTATCTTCGATGCTTTTAGGGTTTGTACCGAAAAAGCGTAGAGTTTCCGTTAAACTTTGACCTTTAGCCAAAGCGATGTTTTGAATACGTGGATTTTGAGATGTTAACCTGTGGAATTCTGATACATCTTCAGGCAACACTTGATCATAGTATTTTTCTAAATGCTGCTTAGTCTCTTCAAGAGTAAAGGGATTTAAATTAAGAATTCTAACTGCTGAAGGTGCATCAAGTAAGGTTAATCTGTAGGGTCTACAGAAACTAATTAACTTAACATTATCAGGAAAAGACTCTTTGATTAAGTCTTTAATGAAAGACCTTGCTTCCCCAAACTCTTCAGCTGCCATTTGGGCGTTATCGGCAGCATCAACGACAATTGAAATTATTGCATTAGAATTAACATGTTTAATCTTTTGTGACGCTTGATCAACCCGTGATAAGAATGCTTTGATATAGTCAGAGTTTGTAGCAGAAGAAGTTGGAATTAAAGGGTAACATAGCCCTCGCGCAGCTAGTTCATTAGCTATTTGAACCAAAGCTGTCCTGTGAGTATGTCTTAAAGTTGAGGTGTTTCTATAAGATCCATCCCCAAAACAATCGTAAACAATAGAGATTGAATCTTCAGGTAGGTATTCATGAATGTGAGAAGCAAAGATAGTTTTGCCAACACCACCTTCTGCTTGAATTATAAAAACATTGAAATTATCATCAATAATCTGGCTAGTAAGTTGTTGCTCTTGCTTACGTTGAATAGGGTTCTCAACTATCTTAATTAGATTTTTCACTGGAAATAGAGCGTCTTCATTCGTATTAAGCGCTCTTAAAACGTCGATTTTATTAATAGAGCTGCTATTTTGACTTTCGCTTAACGCCTTTCTCGTGATTAGCTCTTTTAAACTAATAGGGGAGTGTGCGTCAGAACCAGCGAGATAAGTTGCGGTTTCTGAGGTAAGAATATTACGTTGTTCCCAGTAATCGTCAGCAGTGATATCAAAAGTTATTAATTTACAAAAGTCAGAGAGGTTGTGACCGTTTAAGCCTGTATATAGCTCAAGCTTTCTCTGATTAGTCAGATTAGTAGAGTGCCCTAAAGCTACTTGTTTGATACTCTCATGAAAGCCTTCATTGATAGATCTGTTCGATACGAATATAAACTTGAGCTTAGCTTGGGCTGATTCTTTACCAATAACCTCAATAAGAGCTTTGTAGCGGTCGCTGAAACCTTTTATCGTATTTCTTAGTTTACTTGGGTCAAAAGGAGTTTCCTTACTTTTCGTCGTATGCTTTAGCTGATAATATTTTATGCTATCAGCTGTCGCAAAACTTTCTCCGCCATAATATTCAGCGACGTCAACCACATATTCTCCATCAGAAACATGCTGGTCACCTAGCTCAACAGAAGAGACTCCTTCTATCGTTATTAGCTTTAATTTGGAATCGGACTGTAGCAGTAATAAAGCTCTTCTTGATGCCCATAAATAGTGAAACTGGTCACCATCACGGCTTGTTCTGACTAAATCAGTTGACGACATTTTAAAGAACTCTTTTTGGGATTTTAGTAGGTTAGTAATATTTGCTGATTATTTCAGCTTGTGTCAAGCCAGCATGCTTACAATAAAAAGCTTCTATTGAGTTTAAAGCGTCTCTTAGTTGCCGCTGTGACACTTGGATATATTGTAGGGTAACATCATCGGTTGATTTAGCTTCACGGTGATTGAGCAAGCGTTTAAGGACTGGATAGCTGATGCTTGAGTTATTAGCTACCGTTCCAAAAGTGCGGCGCAAATCATGTGGTGTAATATACAAGTTTGTTTGATTACTTATGGCCTTATAACTACGGCTTAAATCTTTTATATGGTCATCGCTAGCTTTCAAGTTGCTCGGGAATACCCATTGCTTGCCTGAACTCAATCTCCACCTTTCCTTAAGTATAGCCTGTAGAATATCACTAGTAGGCATATGATAGTTAGAGCCATTTTTTGTAGCTTTGAATACTATCCTGCCAGCTATAAGGTCGACGTCAGACCACTTTAAGGGCTGCGCTTCATTTAAACGCACACCAGTGAACATAAAAAGTAGCATGATATCTCGTGCATTATTGCTATGGGGCGCTTGCAGGTGTGAGCTTCTATCAACATAATTTAAAAGTGTTTTGAGATACATACCTAAATATTCTTCTTCAACATGTTTAGTACGCGGCTTAATTATATTCCAATCTTTCTTGGCGTTAAGTATGCGTACTGGTTGCTCTTTAATTAAAAAGTCTTCGTTATCATCTAAAAAGCTATCACGACAATAATTCCAAACTGACCTTAGAGCTCTCATAGTTGCGTTAGCCTGAGCTTTACTATGCTTGCTTATCTCTTTATGCTTATCACTTATCATTGACTTAGATATATCATTTAAAGATATATCTAGCCAATCATCTAGCTTGTTTAGTATTTGACCATCATAAGTGTCAATAGTGCCTTTAGCTAAGCTAGTCTTTGCTGATTTAAAGTAGGTATATGCATCTCTCAGTGTTGGTACATTATTGGTCTTATCTTTCGGCTCTTCCAAGACCTCATGAAGCCCGTCATAAACATGCAGACCTTTTTTTATATTAGCCATCATTATGCTGGCTTTTTCACGTGCTTCGGTTAGCGTAATCAAGTGCGTTTCTTCCACTTCATCTCTATATAGCTTTCCGTTAATACGCTTATGTAATGTATAACGTTTGGATTGTTTGCCCACACGTAGCGCAAAACCAGTTAACACATCGTCCATATAGATTTCAGTACCTTTAGCGGTATAGTCTACTGAATCTATAAATTTTTTGGTAAGTTTAACCTTCATATATCACCCATGCAGCAGTATATAACCATAGTGTTAGTAGTATCATACTTTAATTACTATAAGGGTCAAAGTATCAAGATAGTATCAAAAAACCAACTAAGTCCATGCGTTCGCATAAATTTTAGACAATAAAAAACCCTTACAAGTCAATGACTGTAAGGGTTTGAATATGGTGGGCCCAGTAGGACTTGAACCTACGACCAAAGGATTATGAGTCCTCTGCTCTAACCAACTGAGCTATGGGCCCTAACGTTAGACGCACAATGATACCTGATTTCTCTAATTTTTCAAGTAAAAGATAAGCACAATTATAACTATTTACTAAATTTTAATACTTACCACCTGCTAGGGTGAGACCGCGTCCACCATCAACGTCGATAATCTGTCCGGTGACATAGCTGGCTTGTATTAAATATAGTACGCTGTGAGCAATGTCTTCAGGTTTACCGATTCGCTGTAGAGGTATGGAGTCAACGATACTATGCTGCAGCGTAGGCTCAAGCGCTTGATCGCTATCAGTCTCAGGCAAAATGTTGACTCCAGGAGCAACCCCATTGACCCGCACTTCTGGCGCCATCTCTAACGCTAGCGACTGTACCATCATTCGATGCGCAGCCTTCGCCATATTGTAAACGGTATAGTTGTTAAATGGTCTATCATGCGCGTGTATGTCCAATAAACTGATAATACAGCCTTGTTGTTGCTTAAGATAAGGTAGTAGGGCTTGGCTTAGTAATAAAGGGGCTTTGGCATTGGTCAAAAGCAACTCATCCCACTGTGCATGATTGATACTACCAAGTGGGCTAGGATAAAACCGCGAGGCATTATGCACCAGTACATCAAGCTGTCCAAACGCCTCTATAATACTTCCAACAAAGCTGTCTAAAGCCATACCATCATTAACTATCGTTAAATCAGCAACGATAACTTTTGCACTATTAGCACGGATGTCGTTCAGATGGTCAGCTAAATCATTAGCGTCTTGTTCACTACGGTGACAATGAATGATGACGCGGTAACCTTGCCTATGAGCCGCTTTAACAATAGCCGCCCCAATACGCCTAGCACTACCTGTGACCAGCATCACTGGCGCTTGGTTATTCATATTTTCTGCTTGGTAGGCATTAGCTTCTTGATTCATAGCAATACTACTTTTTTCTCTAAGGTGCTTGTCTATATCATTCTTGCGCTTGCAAGTGTTCAATCCTGCTTTGGCGTAAGGCCGCACCAATAGCGGGGCCTTTAAGGTCTGGCGCAATGTCGGTCATACCGATGGTGTGAAAGCTATTTAGTGCTAGCATCATTTGGCGATGCTGTGTTGCTAGCTGTAACACATGACTGCACACTAGCAGTTGAGAGAGCTTGTCAGGCTCCTTATGCGCACCGCAGGCTTGGATTAGATCGATTTTTTCAGCCGCATTTAGACTGTTTATTGTGCTTAGTTTTTCAGCTTGCTGAGCGAATAAAATTGCGAACTGAGTATGTGCTTTGGGGACTTTGGCTTTATTGCCGATAGCGTTAATATTTTTTATAGCGGTTGATACGTTAGAGGTAGACTCAGAGTTTTCGCTATTAAATAATGATGAAGACAGGCTAGTCATTAATAGCGCCCAACGCTGTGATAAATTTAAATGCATCTGTCCTGCGAAATATAATGCTGTCTGCGCTGTTTCTCTTATTTGGACATTGTCCCAAGCATGATGCAAAGGCGCGAAATACTCTGTGAGTGCACCAATTTCAAACAGTTTTTGCCAATAGACTTGCGGTGATAGTTGCATAGTCGCACGGCTTGATTCTTGCCAGATACGCTCGGCGCTCAAGTGAGCCAGCTCTCCTGTATCAACCAATTGACGCATCAGCGTTAAAGTGTCATCCGCGATGGTAAAGCCCAAATCGTAGTAACGGCTATAGAAGCGTACTGTTCGAAGTACACGTAATGGGTCTTCATTAAAAGCACTGGACACATGACGCAATGTCTTACTTTTTAAGTCTTGTAGTCCGCCATAGTAGTCGATGACTTGTCCGTTAATCGGGGTATCATCGGTTAAGCTGGTAACTTCGATTGCCATCGCGTTGATGGTTAAATCACGACGGCGCAAATCATCCTCTAGACTGACATCGGGACTGGCATGTACGCTAAAACCTTTGTAGCCTGAGCCTTGCTTGCGCTCTGTACGTGCCAACGCATACTCTTCATGACTGGTCGGATGCAAAAACACAGGGAAGTCAGCGCCCACTTGTTGAAACCCTGCATCAATCATCTCTGCCACAGTAGCGCCAACGACGACAAAGTCCTTGTCCTTGATAGGACGCTTAAGCAGTCGATCGCGTACAGCACCGCCCACAAGGTAAATTTGCATAAAAGCCTCTTCTTATTATTGAGCTTTATATCACTAGCCCAATTTTTATGAATCAAAAAAACAGCCAATGCTCTATAAGTCGCATTGACTGGTTTTAGTATATCAGAAGGGCTCTGTCAATGGATGACAGAGCCCTTCTTAATATAGTCAATCCTCTATAAATTGAGTATGGTGCCAGCCTCGCTCAGTCTACTATTTGTAGTACTTTCACTCAGCTTCCTTGTATCCAAATTATATTGAACTGACTATAATGCATTCATAATGGGTATGATATATGATTATTTTTCGTTTTCTAGGTCTTGCGCTTCAGTAACGGTCAGTGCAGTCATGTTGACGATACCACGTGCTGTCGCTGATGGCGTCAAAATGTGTACCGGCTTATTAGTACCTAATAGGATAGGGCCAATAGAAGCACTGCCAGTCGCTGTTTTAAGCAGGTTGAAAGCGATGTTTGAGGCATCAAGGGTTGGCAAGATAAGCAAGTTCGCTGCACCTTTCAATGGGCTTGATGGCATATCGTTTAGACGAATATTTTCGTTAAGCGCGGCATCACCTTGCATTTCGCCTTCAAACTCAAAGTCGACATTCATATTTGTTAATAGTTCATGAACCTTGCGCATTTTGACAGCGCTGGCACGATCTGAAGCACCAAAGTTAGAATGAGACACTAGCGCGACGCGTGGCGTAATACCAAAGCGACGTAGCTGATCCGTTGCCAAGACAGTCATTTCAGCCAATTGCTCAGCTGTTGGGTCTTCATGGACATAAGTATCAGCGATAAAGATATTACGATCTTGCATGAGTACCGCATTCATCGCATAGAAGTCGTTCATACCTTGTTTTTTGCCAATGACGCTTTCAACGTATTTTAGATGCAATTGGTAATGGCCAAATGTACCACATACCATGCCATCTGCTGCACCATTTTCAACCAGCAAAGAACCAATCAAAGTCGTCTTACGGCGAACATCACGACGAGCAAGCTCAATGCTTACACCGCGGCGTTTGTTCTTCTCGTAGTAGCCCTGCCAGTAGTCTTTGTAGCGAGGATCGTCATCAACGTTGACGATGGTAATGTTCTCGCCAGCTTTTAGACGTAGGCCTAGCTTTTTGATATTGGCTTCGATAACTGAAGGGCGACCAACCAAGATAGGTTGTGCTAACTTCTCATCAACGACGACTTGCACAGCAAGTAAGATATTGTTGTCTTCACCTTCACAGTACACGATACGTTTTGGATCGGCTTTAGCACGAGCAAAGATTGGCTTCATGACAAACGCTGAGTTATAAACAAACTCAGACAGACGCTGACGATAGGCTTGCATGTCATCGATCGGTAACGTGGCAACGCCTGAATCCATCGCTGCTTTGGCAACAGCAGATGCGATTTCAATGATTAGATTTGGCTCTAGAGGGCCTGGGATTAAGTAGTCACGACCAAAGCTCTGCATCTTTTCGATGTTTCTAGCGCTGGTAGTTGGAGTGGCTTCAACGTGTGCCATCGCAGCGATTGCTTTTACGCAGGCGACTTTCATCTCTTCGTTAACGGTGGTCGCACCAACATCCAATGCACCACGGAAGATGTATGGGAAGCATAGCGCGTTGTTTACTTGGTTTGGATAGTCTGAACGACCAGTTGCCATGATGACGTCTGGACGTACGGCATGTGCCAATTCTGGCATGATTTCAGGTGTTGGGTTGGCAAGTGCAAAGACGATAGGGTCTTTTGCCATACGGCGAACCATGTCTTCAGACAATGTACCAGGCATAGATAAGCCTAAGAACATATCGACATCGTCCATGACTTCTTCGATAGAAGTAGCCGTAACATCACGAGCATAGCGTTGTTTGGTTTCGTCAAGGTTTTCACGGCTAGTGGTGATGATACCGCGTGAATCTGAAACAATGATGTTGTTCTTATTAACACCAAGTGCGCAAATGATATCTAGGCAAGAAATGGCTGCTGCGCCTGCGCCTGAACAAACAATTTTAATATCTTCAATCTTTTTGCCAGTAATCAACAAAGCATTTAGCATGGCTGCGGCAACGATGATTGACGTCCCATGTTGATCATCATGGAACACAGGAATGTTCATGCGCTCACGTAGTACGCGCTCGATTTTGAAACATTCTGGTGCTTTGATGTCTTCTAGGTTGATACCACCAAAGGTAGGCTCAAGCGAGGCAACCGCTTCAATGAACTTATCTGGATCGTTTTGAGCAATTTCAATATCAAAAACGTCGATACCTGCGAACTTCTTAAATAGAACGCCTTTACCTTCCATAACTGGCTTCGATGCCAATGGACCGATATTACCCAGACCAAGTACAGCAGTACCGTTAGTGATAACACCAACTAGGTTATTACGTGCCGTGTATTTAGACGCAAGTTTTGGATCTCTTTGGATCTCAAGACAAGGTACAGCAACGCCTGGAGAGTAAGCGAGTGCTAAATCACGTTGGTTGGCTAGCTGCTTAGTAGGGGTTACCGAAATTTTACCTGGGCGTGGAAACTCATGGTAATGTAAGGCAGCTTGTTCAAACTGTTCTTTTTCTGTACTGAGGTTATCCGTATTCGAAGTGGTATCGTCATTCATAATAATTGCCATGGTTGGAATAAATTGGAATAAATTAAATGGTGATAAAAAACAACGTCTAACCCTCCAAAAGTCATTGAATGATAATAATTGAAAGGTACAAAGACGTTAAACGACTCACGACCATCAGAATCATGGTCGACGATCAAAGATCAGGTCAAAAAAGCAAACTAGCTAAAATATTCATTCTAGCATTATTGCCAATTCACTGCCTAGTCAACAACAGTGAATTGTGCGAATAATATAATAAAATGATATTCGTTATTTATCTCGTTGATAATGCCAAGAAATGCGTCTAAATATCAACCTTAATTTCAAAATATTACAGAATTGAAAGGTGCTAGGACGAGCAACTACTAAGACGAGCAACTAATGGGCATCTGCGGTGTATCAGGCGCAGGCGCATTACTATCTAGATCATTAGCGATATCTTGCACGCTATAAGGATTGGCTAATAAACGAAACACTCGATCAACCTCTTCAAACTGACCTTGCTCTGCGGCAGTAATTGCACGCTGCGCCATGCTATTACGAAGAACATAAACAGGATTGTTGGTTGTCATGTCGTTAACTGCCTGCTCAAGTAGCAGCTGCTCGATCTGTGCCAGATAACGTGCTGACCAGTCTTGCCATACTTGCTGCGCATCACCGCTTAATTCAGTGGTCATGGTATCCAGTAGCTTTTGCTCATAAGGATGATCTGCTGGTGCGACCAAACCGAGTAGTGCGCGGAAGCTATTGGTGTAGTCGAGCAAGTTGTCTTCTAATAGCGTCAACCATTCAAAGGCCAAGCTGAGACTTTCTCTTTGATGCGGTAGGCCAAGCTTACGGCACAGACCTTGCTGATAGTGCTGCATAAAGGTTGCTTCGTAAGGCGCTAGGCAATCAGCAAGCGTCTCACGAGTAACGCCTTCTAGGCGCATAAAGTGTGGCAGCCAAACGTTTAGATTCCAATGCCCAATAGCAGGCTGATTCTGATAAGCGTAACGACCCGTATGGTCAGAATGATTATTAATCCATGCAGGATTGAAGCGCTCCATAAAGCCAAACGGCCCGAAGTCCAAAGTACTGCCCGTGATAGATAAGTTATCTGTATTCATCACACCATGAGCAAAGCCAATCAATTGCCAATCAGCAATCATACGGGCCGTACGCTCGACCACTGCGGTCAAAAAAGCTAAGACAGGCGCTTCGCTATCACGGCACTCTGGATAATAAGTGTCAATCATATAGTCGGTGAACTCACCCAGTACATCAGGGGCGAAGCTGGCAATCCACTCGACATGACCGAGACGAATATGACTATCAGCCACACGCATCAACGCTGCACCTGCTTCGATACGCTCACGGCGCACTCTCGTATCAGATACCACAAACCCCAATGCGTTAGATGAGGGGATGCCAAGCTGGGTCAATGCATGACCGCACAGGTATTCGCGAATAGTACTACGTAAGACTGCTCGTCCATCACCCATGCGTGAGTAGGGCGTCAAGCCAGCGCCTTTGAGGTGCAAGTCTTGTGGCTGTCCATCATTATCGAGTACCTGTGCCATGAGCAAACCGCGTCCGTCGCCCAATTGCCCAGCCCACTGTCCAAACTGGTGACCAGCATAGGCCATCGATAATGGTTTAAAGTTAGCTGGCACGTATTGACCGCCCAATATCTCAACCCAATTGGTCATCAGGTCCTCGTCGTTTGCCCAACCTAACTGCTGTGCAACTTGAGTGTTGAAGTGACCGACACGAGGATTGTCTAGTGGCGTCGGTGGCTGCTCATGATAAAGGCGCGTGTCTAGGTTGACGTAAGTGTTTTGATAACGCATACAGGCCGTTTCCATTAAAATATAAAAGTGAGAATGTCACTATAGCATAGCTCTCATATGGCATCGTTGCACTCTGTCCGTCTCTTGTAATATCTGGACAAAAAATAAATTTTTCGGTCTTTAATTAACTGAATATGATGGATGAGATGGTTATTGTTTTTGGATTAGAGAAAGCAATGGTTCAGCCAATGTATTTTATTATTTATTATGATAATAAAATCATTAGAAGTAGCTGTAATGACATAATCGATAAAGTATAAGCAAAAAAATCCCCCTATCTAGGACGGATAGGGGGATGGAGAAGCTTCAAAATTATAAAACTAATCAGAGATTAATTAAGCCGCTTTTTCGTTCGCGCCAATAGAGCGGAAAGCAGTTTTTAGATTGCTGTTATGCTCAAGGATTTTCTGTTCAATTTTCGCATAATCATGCTTTAGCTTATCATCAACTTCACGTAAGCGATCAGCACATTCTATTTTTTTCATTTCAATAGTTTGAGCTTTCAGTGATTGCCATTCTTCGACAGTTTGTTTAAATGCATCGTATTCAAACTTAATGCGGTCTTGGAAGCTCTTCATCGCATGAGGAAGATCAAGCCCAGTGCTTGTGGCTGTATCGATCTGCTGTTGTGCTGCTTTGAACTGCATTTGCACTTCGGCATGCTTAATAGTCGTATCATCAACAGTACGCAAATCCGTCGTTAAACCGATTTTTGATAAACCAGCAATCAACCATTTTGTTGGATCATATTGCCACCATTTCACGCCATTACGATAATCATACTGGAAGAAATGATGATAGTTATGATAACCCTCACCCCACGTAAATATCGCTAAAATAAAGTTATCACGAGCACTATTAGTATCCGTATAAGGACGTGTACCAAACATATGACATAGCGAATTGATGAAGAAGGTGAAGTGATGAGTTAATACCAAGCGCAGCAAACCAGCGATCAGTAAAGTACCCCAAACATCACCAATGAGCCAACCAATAGCAGCAACCATACCAACATTCATGGCAACTACCCACAAACCATAATATTTATGCTGAATCTGTAAGACTCTGTCTTTGGTCAAATCAGGAATGTTTTTATAATCAAATTTACCGCTAGGGTAGTTGCGTAGCATCCAACCAATATGGCTGAACCAAAAACCACGCTGTGCTGAATATGGATCGTCCAAACGATCATCTACATGACGATGGTGAGTACGATGTCCAGAAACCCAATCAAACGCTGAGCCTTGTACGGCTAAGGTTGAACCTAACAATAAAAAGTTTTTGACAATAGGGTGCGCTTTGTAAGCACGGTGCGATAGCAGACGATGGTAACCCGCCGTGATACTGATACCTGTCCATACCATAAAGGCACCAAACACACCCCAAACAGGAGCGCTAACTTCATGAGTCCATAGATACCATGGCGTAATCACAGCAGCAGCAATTGGCGTCGCTACTAAAATAGCCGCTGGAATCCAGTTAATTGGTGCTTTGGTAAATTCAAACTCACGCATATCAATGCTTTGCTCTTGCGCAGAAAGATCCGCTTGCTCAGAAGCTTTCGCATAATTGCGTTTTGCAACAGGCTGCTCATCAAGCGCCATTTGCGCTTTTTTCTCATCGAAACGAGTTTTAAAACGCGTTACTTGAGTGCTGGCGGTCTTTACAAGCGTATCACCAGATTTGATAGCGAAACGTAAGCCTTTAAGCGGTAAGCCAAGTGCTTTTTTTGCAATCATATAATATCCCTAACGGTATTAATTTAAGCCACCATAGTACCTTAAAAAGCGTGTAAAGTGAACACTTATACACTATAAAAATATTGCTAAATAACAATAACTTGTATGGATTATAGAATGTATTGATCAAAAATACGAGTGACTTATCAGACATGAAGGAGAAGTGTAACAAGAAGGGTAGATATGTAGGAAAGAATGCGTTTCTCGAAAAAATGATTAAATATCAAAAAAGTACGGATAACTCGGTCAAGGCAACAGCAAATGACTTGGAAAATCCGTAATGATGACATCAGTCTCCCATTTGATGAGCTGCTCAATGGTGGGAATATCATTAACCGTCCAAGCACTTACGGGCAATCCATAACGGTGGCTATGCTTGATGACGGCTTGGGTCAAAAGCGGATAATGAATGCCCAGTTGAATACAGCCGAGTTGCAATGCGGTATTGGTCGCGCTTGCCAACGCTTCTGGCGTACGAATAAGCAAGCCGCGAGGCATATGAGATAATAGTTTGTGACGTTGTAAACGGTTGTGTAACTCGACATCGAAGCTCGTCAATACAACTGGTAAGCTGGCAAGAGGTGTATCAATAAATGCCTGCCGAAGCGCTGCAATCAATACTGCATAGTTGGTACGGCTATGCGTCTTAATTTCCAGCTCAATAACGTTAAATCCACTAAGTGCAGGCGCTATGCTCGCCAATGTGATAATAGGTTGGCCAAACTGCAATTGGCACTGAATCTCAGTCAGTTTTAACTGATCAATACGTGATTGCCGACCGCACATACGCTCTAAATCATCGTCATGGAATACAATTAAGTGACCGTCAGCGTTTAGTTGTATATCAAATTCTACGCCTGCTAAGCCTCTTGACTTAAGATTTTGAGAGTATTGAAAGCCTGAAAAGGTATTTTCTAACGCCTCACCGCGTGCGCCTCGATGACCTAGTAATAATGTATCTCTAAAATTTATCATATGCACCAATTATCGATGATTTTATGCCCAATCATATAGCGTCATATCAATGACGTCTAACAAAAACTGTGATGCAATCCGTAGTTTTATAAATATGACTTCTTAGGGACTAAACTTGACAATGTTTGTTATGTTTTTGCAACCAAACGCAGGTTTTTCCCATAATAAGGGGCACTATTTGTATATCCATGGGCTACACTAATGACCATTTGATTTAAACACCGTATAATAATGTGGTTTTCATATCTGTAGCAGCTAGCGTTGCGATTTGAATGTTGAACACTGTCAGTCAGTGGCGGTACGAACCTGTAAATTGGGAGTAGAGTTAGTATGAGCGTAGCAAATATAAGTTTGAGCAAGTGGCATAAAGTTGCTGGGATTGGATTGGTATGTGGTTTGGCGCTTGCAGGCTGTGATCGCTCAGATAAAGAAGACACTACTGAGCAGGCAGAGCTAACAGAACAAGAGACGGTCGATGCTGAAAATAGCGTTGCGCCTGCGATCAGTTGTGATGATCCTATGGTGCAAGATCGCCTTAAGTCAGCTCTGAAAAATACGCTCAATCAACAAGCACAGTCATTGGCTGCCAATTATGCAAATGATGCTGAAATCAGTTTAGCAAACGGTGTGGTTAGCGAAAAAACCAATGGCGTTGTCATTGACGTTCAAAACGCTGCCATCTTGCAACAAGCCAATGAAAACGGTATGACCACTTGCCAAGCAAGTGTCAGCATGACGATACCAAGTGAAGACTTGTATCAAGCCAGTCAGGTACAAGCGGCCAATAATCAGCCAAGTCTACAATCGCGTTTAGCGCAAGACAATATCCGTATCAATAACAATATGCTCGTTGATGACGCGTTTACTTACATCGTCGGTACTCAAGGCGGTCAAGTGCGTACGCGTATTGCAGGTCAGCCTGCTTTGATTACTGTCGTTGCAGATGTGATGGCAGGTTCTGTATTTAAAACTGCAATGGATGAGCAACGTGCCCAACGTGCTGCTGAGCGCCGTGCAACACAGAACAACGATACGGCTCAAACAGCGCCAATCCGTCAGCCAAGAACCGTAACGCCAGTTGAGCCAATTCGTCCAACTGAACCTACGCCGCCGCCAACCATCAATAAACCTGCTGAAAGTCAGAACAGTTCGACTGCAAACACTCAAGCAGATGCTGCCGAGCCTAGTAAGCCCGCCACGCCAAAAGCCGTACCTAAAGATGAAACCATCGATATGGTGATCATTGAAGACAACAGCGCGACTTATTAATTGGTCATTGTAATAAGAGATAGCGATATCCAGTAGAGCGAATTGCTATCGCTGAATAATAAAAACCCCGCAACAATTATGTCGCGGGGTTTTTTTGGGTTTAAGCTCTTTATTGTTAAATACTTAGTTTGTATTATTGACTGTCAGTGAACGTTTTCAATGCTTGACTGTCCCACAACACCTCAGAGACTTTTTCTGGATCTGTACAAAAGCGTGCAGCGACAAACAGCCAATCGGATAAGCGATTGATAAAGCTGACAGCAGTACTTCGAATCGCTTGTGGGCGCTGCTGCTGCAATATCACAGCTTGACGTTCAGCACGGCGACATACACTACGGGCCACGTGTAATTGACTGACCAATATAGAACCTGTCGGCAGAATAAAGTCTTTTAGCGGTGGCAATGTGGCATTCATCATATCGATTTGCTGCTCTAACCATTCAATATGAGTAGCATTAACCCCTTCATACTCTGGCATAGCAAGCTCGCCGCCTATATTGAATAACAGGTGCTGAATGATGACCAAGGCTTCAGAGAACTCTTTCTCTATAGATTGCCCTTTATTGTGCTTTAGTTGCGCACGTACCAAGCCGATATGCGAGTTGAGCTCGTCGATGTCACCCATGACGCTAAATAGATCGTCCGCTTTACTAAGGCGGCTGCCATCAGCCATACCAGTGCTGCCATCATCTCCAGTACGTGTGTATATTTTGCTTAAGCGATTGCCCATCTTTACATCCTTAACGGTTTTTATGATTGAATAGCGTTAGTTGCACGCTCATTGTAGTATTTTACGCCTGTTTTCGCTAAGATAATGGGTTACGTTTTATATCACGACATTTTTGGTCTGAATTTTTTATTTTCTTGATTTATAGTTACAGTCGTTGGTATGGCTTATTCATACACGGCGGCTGAGATTTCCCATTTCTCTATTTTATTTACGTTACAAGGCTTTTTTACTATGAGCACACCACTTGCAGATGCGATGTCCCAACTTGCCATTTACGATTCATTGACTGGCAGCAAGCGTCAGTTTGTACCACTAAAAGCAGGGCAGGTTGGTATGTATGTATGCGGCATGACCGTTTATGACTATTGTCATATTGGTCATGCGCGAGTGATGGTCGGTTTTGATATGGCCGTTCGTTGGTTGGCACGTTTGGGTTACGACGTGAATTACGTACGTAATATCACTGATATCGATGATAAAATCATTGCTCGTGCCGCTGAAAACGGTGAAGATATTGGTACATTGACGCAGCGTTTCATTGAAGCGATGCATGAAGACGCGACAGCCCTTGGTTGTGAGATGCCAAATGCTGAGCCACGTGCGACCGATCATATCGATGACATGCAGGATATGATTGAGACGTTAGTCACTGGCAACTATGCGTATGTAGGCGACAACGGTGATGTCTACTATGCTGTTGATAGCTTTGACGGTTATGGTAAATTATCTAAGCGTAATCTGGACGATATGCAAGCAGGTTCGCGAGTCGAAGTTGAAAGCGATAAACGTAATCCATTTGACTTTGTACTATGGAAAGCGGCAAAACCTGACGAGCCGCAGTGGGCATCACCATGGGGTCAAGGGCGTCCAGGCTGGCATATTGAATGCTCAGCGATGTCGACTAAGTGCCTAGGTAATACCTTTGATATTCATGGCGGTGGTCATGACTTACAGTTCCCGCATCATGAGAACGAAATTGCGCAGTCTGAGGCGGCAACTGGTTGTGAGTATGCACGCAACTGGATGCATGTTGGTTTTATCAATGTCGATGGTGAAAAAATGTCTAAATCACTGGGCAACTTTTTTACCATTCGTGATGTCATGGCAAAGTACTTACCCGAAACGGTGCGTTTTTTCTTATTATCGAGCCATTACCGCAGCCAAGTTAACTTCTCTGATAGTGCCTTAGATGAAGCGCATAATAGCCTAAGTAGGTTGTACAATGCACTAAAATTGGCTGAGCAGCAAAAAGGACAGTCAATCGTAATCAATGAAGATTTGGTGGCTGAAGCTTATAATAGCGCGGTTGGACAAGACTTCATCAAGGCGATGAATGACGACTTTAATAGCTCGACCGCCATCAGCGTCTTATTCGGATTGGCTCGTGATATCAATAAAGCCATTAAAGCGGAAGACGTCGATACCGCATGGCAATTAGCCCAGCAACTAAAAGCATTGGCTCAGGTATTAAATATTTTACAGCAGCCAGTGCAGCAGTTTTTGCAAGCAGTGATTGGTGATCAGGCAGAAGATGGTCTAACGGATGCGGTTATTGATAATTTAATCATCGAACGTGCAGAGTCTAAAGCCAACAAAAACTTTGCCCGTGCTGATGAGATACGTGAGCAACTAAAAGAGGCGGGTATTGAGCTCGAAGATAGCCGTGCTGGCACCACATGGCGCCGCGCTTAAAACAACTCTTGCCGTTTATAGGGTAAATAGCTACAAATCTCGTAATAAATTAAGTCAGCTTTAGGCTGGCTTTTTTTTGCTTACTGAATTAGGTTAAAGCAGCAGCGATATATTTTTTATACTTTCTTTTTGTAGACTGATGGCTTTGAAAACATGAATACACTTAAAGACAATCCTATGGACCATCATTGTGCCGTTTTGCGCTCAGATGATAATCATCAAGTAGATGTAGAGAAAAGTCGTTTTAAAAGCCATGTGCTGCAAGTACTGTTGGGCTTTTTGATTGTCGCTATAAATGTCATCTATTCACCCGTTTATGCAGCAAATAGTGAAAATGCACAGAGTGCGAGCGAGCCGGAAAAACAAACGCCTAGTAAGCCTGATAGTTTTTCTGAATATGCCGCTCAGCAAGTCAATGCGCTTAAAGATGAAAGTGTTAGTATTTCTGGTATTACTGAAGAAATCTTTGATCCTACTGAACGTAACGCAGTAGAGCAGGCAGGCAGGCTACAAGGGGATACGGCACTGACCGGAGAATATAGTGAGAGCTACTATATTCTCGATAAACTAAATGCAGGGTTGCCACCGTTATCTGAGCCAGCTAATTTAGAAACACCGCTTGCAGCCTTAGAGTTTTTTCAATCAGCGTTAATGAAGCAGCAGTATGATTTGGCCGCTTACGCACTAAACATGAATTTGATTGATGAGAAAAGCCAACGTAGCCGTGCGCTTGATCTCACAAAGCGACTGGATTTCTTATTGTCTGAAAAAGAGCTCTATGTATTCGACGATATGCCAGATCGTCCCGATGGCTTAATTGAACCACCACTTGGTAATAATAGCAGTGTCATGGGTATTGCCAGACGTTCTATTCAGCTTGGCTATATTGATTATCGCGAGCGCCGCGTTCCTATCTATTTGCAGCGAGTACGAGTAGGGGATAAAGCCCCTGTTTGGGTGTTTTCGGCGCAGACAGTAGGCAATATTGATAATCTCTATGAGCAGTATCATCCAGCCGAGTTCGAACGTTATTTGCCTACTTGGTTAAAGCTAAAGTTTTTTGGAATTGCGTTATGGGAATTCTCAGCGCTCATATTGTTCTTTTTATTAACCATGGGTATGGGTTGGCTACTGAGTAAAGGTACTGCAAAAATCATCAATCATTATATCGATGAAGAAAAATACAGCATGTATGTTGGCAGTACCAACGGCGTCGCAGATTTGGTTAGCAAGCTAACAGTACCATTAACCTTTACCATCAGTTTTTCACTGGTTTTTACCTTGGTTTCTGGTGGTTTTCCTTATTTAGATGCAGTCGCCTCATCCACTCGTCCATTGATTTGGATTGGTCTGGTATTTAGTACCATGTGGTTGGGTATTCGTATCATTAACTTTTTTGCCAATCGCTATCAAGACATGCAGATTGAAAATTTGGCTGCAGAGCATTTCGATAAAGAACGTCGCCGCCGTACTTATGTATCAATATTTCGCCGTGTGTTTATTTTCGCGATGATTTTGGGAAGCTTCTGGATAGGTCTTAGTGAATTTGCAAATATGGAAGGCCTTGGCAAAACTTTATTGACTTCAGCGGGTATTGCAGGTGTGGTTATCGGTATTGCGGCACAGCCAATATTAGGGAATATCATCGCTGGTGTACAGGTAGCAGTGACGCAGCCAGTGCGAATCGGCGATAGTGTGATAATGGATGGCAATTTTAGTACTGTTGAAGACCTGCGTTACACGTATGCCGTGTTAAAAACATGGGATGAGCGTCGCTTGATCGTGCCAATGCGTGAGCTAATCACTGAACGAGTGGAAAACTGGTCGCATACGGAGGTTCATCAGACCTGTCCTGTGTTTTTGTATATCGACTATGGTGCAGATATTGACGCTATCCGAGAGACGTTTATATCGATGGTCAAGGACAATAAGCTTTGGGATAATAAAACAGAACCTGAGATGTATGTGGTTGATGTGACCGAAAATACCATTCAACTGCGCGGCGCTGTTTCATCGGTAGGGCCTATAGAGGCATGGACGCTAGCCTGTGAGATACGGGAGCAAATGCTTGGTTACCTGCATGCACAACAGAACCAATATCTACCTACAGAGCGCTTTACGTTAACAAAAGGCGACTAGAAATTGGGAATAGCGATGAGCCTTGCGAATTTAATTAGCTTTAAAAGCCAGTTATTAATGGTTTGAAGCACAACTACCATCGATAAAGACGCACTTGTGTAAAATAATCTGACAAATATAGTGTGTCAGCGAGGCGCTTATTTGTTATAATGTGGCGTTATTTTTATAGGATAACTGAGTGGTTAGCGATGAGTCGGCACTGTGCTTGCAGCTGCAATGATTGATACGCTTAACCCTGAGCTCCTACCCATCAAAATAACCACCACTAGGGGTCTGTATGTTGCGAATTGTCGATGAAGCCTTAACCTTTGATGACGTTTTATTATTACCAGCCTATTCTGAAGTTCTGCCAAAAACTGCTGATCTGTCTACTCGTTTGACCAAAAACATCACACTTAATCTTCCGCTAATCTCTGCGGCAATGGATACTGTGACTGAGTCTGAAATGGCTATCACTATGGCACAGCTTGGTGGCATGGGTATTTTGCACAAGAGCATGGACATCGAAAAGCAGGCCACACAAGTACGCCGTGTCAAAAAATTTGAAGCGGGTACCGTCGTTGACCCTATCACTGTGCATCCAGAGATGACCATCGGTGAATTGCTGCGTTTGACTCAAGATAATAATATCTCAGGTGTGCCTGTGGTCGAAAAAGGCACGGATAACGTTGTGGGTATTGTTACTCATAGAGATTGGCGTTTTGAGACCAATTTGTCATTGCCAGTTAGTCAGATTATGACGCCTAAAGAGCAGCTAGTAACTGTGCATGAAGGTGAAAGCAACGAAAATATCAAAAGATTGTTGCATGAGCATCGCATCGAAAAAGTCATCGTTATTGACGATAATTTCCGCCTGCGTGGTTTGATTACTGTTAATGATTTTGCCAAAGCTGAAAACAATCCAAATGCGTGTAAAGACGAGCAAGGTCGCCTGCGTGTTGGCGCAGCTGTTGGTACAGGTGCAGATACGCAAGCACGCGTTGAAGCATTAATCGCCGCTGATGTCGACGTTATCGTCGTTGATACTGCGCACGGTCACTCAAAAGGCGTGATCGATAAAGTATCTTGGATTAAGAAAAACTACCCGCATGTGCAAGTAATCGGTGGCAACATCGCAACAGGTGAAGCTGCAATCGCTTTACGTGACGCAGGTGCTGATGCAGTAAAAGTAGGTATCGGCCCTGGTTCTATCTGTACCACACGTATTATTGCAGGTATCGGTGTGCCACAAATATCAGCCATTGATAATGTTGCTAGTGCTTTAAAAGACAGCATTCCATTGATTGCTGACGGTGGTATTCGTTATTCAGGTGATATGGCAAAAGCAATCGCTGCTGGTGCATCATGCATCATGGTTGGTTCACTCATGGCTGGTACTGAAGAAGCGCCAGGTGAAGTTGAGCTGTTCCAAGGTCGCTACTATAAAGCGTATCGCGGTATGGGTAGTTTGGGTGCGATGTCAGGATCAAACGGTTCTTCAGATCGCTACTTCCAAGATGCAAAAGACGGCGTAGAGAAGCTAGTACCAGAAGGTATCGAAGGCCGTGTTCCTTATAAAGGACCAGTTGCGGGTATCGTTAATCAGTTGGTTGGTGGCTTACGTTCATCAATGGGTTATACGGGTTCTGCCACGATTGAAGATATGCGTACCAATCCGCAGTTTATCAAAGTAACCTCAGCGGGTATGAAAGAGTCGCATGTGCATGATGTGCAAATCACTAAAGAAGCACCGAACTATCGAGTAAACTAGATCGTTCCGTGAAATACTTCTCTTTTATAGTTTTAAATCGTATTAATGTTAGCTGAGACGTAAGGCTGCAGCGAGCTTAAGATACAAACAGCCAACAATGCTATGTTATTGTTGGCTGTTTTTTTTGTAAAATACAGAAACAGATTATTACAACAATAGTATTGCCTGCATATACGTTTGGCCTTTTATTTTTTTGACTTGAGGAACACATAATGAGCTATTTTGGCACCGATGGTATTCGTGGAAAGTTTGGTGAATTGCCTATTACACCTGATTTTATTTTAAAATTGGGCTACGTCACTGGGCTTGTTCTCATAGAAAAAAATGAAAATCCTGCGCGTAAGCCAAGTGTGGTGATTGGTAAAGATACGCGTCTTTCAGGATATGTGATAGAAGGAGCACTACAATCAGGTTTTAATGCGGCTGGTGTTGATGTTTATATGCTTGGTCCATTGCCGACTCCAGCGATTGCGCATTTGACCCGTAGTTTTAATGCAGATGCTGGCGTGGTTATTTCAGCCTCGCACAACCCTTATTATGATAATGGCATCAAGTTTTTCTCAGGCGACGGCAAAAAACTTACTGATGAGATGCAAACTGCAATTAATGATAAATTGACGGCAATTATGAATGACGTTAATAGTGACGTTGCTATGATGCCTATTCTTGATCCTGCAAATTTAGGTAAGAACAATCGTATTAATGATGCAAAAGGTCGATATATTGAATTTTGCAAAGGCAGCTTTCCTTATCAATACGACCTTAGTCATCTGACGGTAGTAGTGGATTGTGCCAATGGTGCGGGCTATAGCGTAGCACCTAGAGTAATGCGCGAATTGGGGGCCAACGTGATTGCCATTAATAATACGCCAGATGGCATCAATATCAATGCTGAATGTGGCTCTACTCATCCTGAAAGCTTACAAAAGGCTGTGCTTGAGCATGACGCAGATGTCGGTATTGCGCTTGATGGTGATGGTGACCGTATCGTAATGGTTGATGAGACGGGTAAGCTAGTCGACGGCGACGGTATCTTATATGTGCTTGCTACCCAAGGTAAAACCAAAGCTGAAGGCGTAGTGGGCACGCTCATGAGTAACATGGGGCTAGAGCTGGCATTAAAACATGCAAATATTCAATTTACTCGCGCAAAAGTGGGTGATCGCTATGTGATGCAGGACTTAGAAGCTAATAGTTGGATATTGGGCGGTGAGCCATCTGGTCATATCTTATGCTTGGACAAAAGTCGCACAGGAGACGCTATCATTGCTGGTTTGCAAGTACTGGCAGTCATGCAAGCCAGAGAGCGTGCGCTAAGTGAACTTGTTGAAGGTTTTGAAGTGTTGCCGCAAAAGTTAGTCAATGTACGCTTATCTCAAATGCAAGACCCATTCAAACATGAAGAGTTGGTTGCTGCTTTTGATAAAGCACAGGCAACGCTAGAGGGTCGAGGTCGTCTATTGATACGTCAGTCAGGTACAGAGCCTATGATTCGCGTGATGGTAGAGTCAGATGATGAAATTGAATGCGATGTAATGGCGAATGACTTAGCTGATCTTATAAAATCAGTACTAGGCTAATAGTATTTAAGACAATAACTGGTATTTAAGACAACAACATTATAGTTTTCAAATAAGGAACTGCTATGGGCATGGACTTTACCGACCAACGCCTCTCATACGAGAAAGGCGAGCTTGACCAACAGTCAGTACCAACGTCACCATTTGAGCTCTTTAAAGCTTGGATGAATGAAGCGTTAGCACAAAAGGTGCAAGAGCCTTATGCAATGAGTTTGGCAACATGTGGCGCAGACAATAAGCCTAGCGTCCGTATTGTGTTACTACGCGAAATTACTGAGACAGGTATTGTTTTCTATACCAATTATGAAAGCGCGAAGGGGCAAGATATTGCAGAAAACCCTAATGCCGAAGCATTATTCTTCTGGCATGAGCTGGAGCGTCAAGTCCGTATCAGCGGTAGTATCGCTAAAATTGCTGCTGATAAATCGGCTGCTTACTTCCAAAAGCGTCCTCACGATAGCCAAGTAGGTGCTTGGGTCAGTCAACCGCAAAGTGGTGAAGTGGCCAATCGTGAAGTCATGGAGCAAACGTTTGAACAGCTGCAAGCAGCACATCCTGATAATACTACCGTACCAACGCCAGAATTTTGGGGCGGGTATGAGATTACGATTGAAAATGTTGAGTTTTGGCAAGGTCGCGCCAATCGAATGCATGACCGCATTGTGTATACGCAGAGTAGCGGTGACGACAGTGAAGGCAGTACAAGCTGGACAACCAAACGCTTATTACCATAGTTGTTATAGTTTGAAGCTATAGATTATATAAAACTAAAAAAGCCACTCTAAATCCAATTTCTTTGGTATCTAGGGTGGCTTTTTTACGTTAACTATTTACCTTATTTGGCATTATTTTTTAATTAAATTTTTATTTAACCTTTCATTTAATATTGGTATCGACATCCACTGAGACTGACATACCAGGACGTAAGCGTGCCAGTTCAGGCTGATCTTGGTCTAAGTCGATGCGTACAGGGATACGTTGAGCGATTTTTATGTAGTTACCAGTCGCAGGGTTGGCTGCACCTGCACTAAACTCACTGCCCGTTGCTGGCGAGATATTACTGATGTGACCATTAAATTTGGCACCGCCAAGCGCATCGACATGAATGGTCGCAGGCTCACCGATTGCCATATTGGCTATTTGAGTTTCTTTAAAGTTTGCAATGATCCAAATGCCTTTTGGCACGATATACATAAGCTGCGTACCAGCGCTGACGTATTGGCCTTCTTTGACACTGACTTGGCTTAGCTGGCCAGATTCAGGCGCAGTGATAATAGTATTGTCTAGATTGATTTGCGCTTGCTTGACGCCTGCCTCAGCATTTTTGATATTTGCATCTAGCGATGAGCGACTACCGCTAGTCTTTTCACGGTTTTCTTGAGCGGCCTGTAAATTGGCTTCTGCTTGCTGTACACCTGCCTGCGCTTGAGCCAATTGCGCCTTGATATGAGCAACTTCTGCTTTAGATACCGCACCAATAGCATCTAAACCTTGATAACGGTTAACATCTTCACGTGCACTCTCCACATTGATTTTGGCACTATATAAATCAGCTCTACGTGCTTCAATTTGTGCTTGGCTGGTTTGCGTATCTTGCTCATTAGTAGAGCGGTTAGTAAGAGCTACTTCGGTATTCGCTTGTGCTTGTTCGAGCTGCTGCTGAAAGGTTCGATCGTCAATCTTTATGAGTAAGTCGCCCGCTTTTACGTTGGCGAAGTCTTGCACTGCTACCTTAGTGACATAGCCAGAAACTTGCGGACTAATAATAGTCGTCTGACCTTTGACGAAAGCATTATTGGTTTGCTGTACCGTTGGGGTGAACGGTGGGAGCTTCCATGCATACAAGATCAATGCTACGCCAATGACAATCAATAAAATTAATAAGCCTAAGTTTAGATAGGACTTTTTCTTGGGCGACCAACCAGTAGTATCGGGTATCGGCTCTTTTGGCGGCATCGGCGGTTCATTGCTATCTGAACTGTTTTCTACATCACCTTCTGCTGTCTCAGTTACTGATGGCGAAGAAGTTGTAGCAGACTCTTTTTTACTTATATCGGACGCTAGAGGTGTGTCTGTTGCTGGAGCGCCAGTGGACGTCTGAGGTGTTTGATTAAGCTCATTTGGTTTTTCTTGGCTCATGACGTGCTCCTAAATTTTTAATAAATATCAAAATAGACTGGCTATAAATGAATGGGGTGAGACATTATCAATATAATAAGCTGAGTTATTTTGACTCACGCATTTTTGCAATAACGGCAAGCTCTTTAGCAAGTGGATTACGCTTGTGGTAACGATTATAAAAATAGTTGATCAATAAAATGGCTGTAACGAAAGTAGCAAAACTGGCCATCAAAAAGAACAAATCGCTATAAGCGGAGACAGTTGCTTGGCGCTGAATCCCTTGCAACACTTGGCTCATCGCGGCCACATTCGCTTGTGCTGCGTCCGTCGTTTGGTTTGACAATACACTACGAGTACCAGCAATTTGAGCGCTAAACGTAGGATCACCAAAATTCAGTGAGCTGACCATATCCGCATAATGTACTTGCGTACGAATGGTCGTAAATGCCTGAATAGCCGCTGCACCTGCCAATCCGCCAACCGTTTGGGAAATACCAAAGATAACCGAAAAACTAATAATATAAGCAGGACCACTAGCAATAGCACGCAGGAATCCTTCAAAAACCAAAGGCCCCATGAAATATACCGCAGCAAATGCAATCAAAAACTGGCTAATATAAAACATATAAGGAGCAGAATTAATAGAGACCCCAACGTCCATCCAAGAGCCCAAGGCAATCAATGCCACTGCAAAAATAACGGGACGGCGCAAGTCCATCGGATTGGTACTAAAAATACTAATCACCAAAGCCAATACACTGGCAGCTATTATGACAGCATAAAAAGTAACCAGCTGATCGTTACCATAGCCCAAATTGGCAAGTAACCCTGCAGCACCAACATTTTGCTCAGATAGCAAAATTCGCATGACCGCGCCGGTAATCATAAAAGCAATAATATTGCGGCTACGCATCCAGCGAACTTGTAGCATCGGGTTTTTGCGATGCGTTTCAATCCATAGAGCGACGCCAATTCCAACGATAGCAATCATTAGGGGATAGACGAGCCAAGGCGTCGTCCACCATAAAATCCTACCTTGCACCAAAATAACAGCCAGTGCAGCTAGACCGCTCGCAAAAAAAGCAAAGCTTAAAAAATCGAGTTTTTCAAATACTTTTTCTGTATTGCCTGGTGGTAACTCCAATATATTAATCAGCCCAAAACAAATCAGTGCCAAACCAAATTGAAATAAAAATAAGTTTTCAAGCTGACCGTCGATGGCGAGATAGGGCGAGATGATTCGTGATAATGGAATACCAAACTGTACCAAGCCAAAACCCAATATCAAGCCACTGGTACGCTTGACGGTTGGCATACCTTGCAAACAATAGAATAACCCTAAGATGGTCATGCCACTTGCGACCATACCGCTAAGTCCTCTGGCTACAATCTCTAGATAATAAGGCTCAATTCCAATATTAGGCGTATCTAGTAGATGACTACTGATTAGCCACTGTAAACTCGTGGCAGCCAACAAAAAGAACAGAGTGATTTTACTAAACAGTGACATACCAAATTGTTGGCGAATTTTGTACAGCAGAACGGTGATACAGGCGTTGGTCATATTATAGCTAACAGATATCCAACCACCTTCGGCTGGCGTTAAGCCCAGTTGACCTTGAATTTGAGTAAGATTTGCGACGAGCAGACCATTTTGGAAGCTGGCTGTGAGACCCACAAAAATCCCAATAAGCAAATAAAATACTTTACGGCGTGCTGGATGGTCAGGATTGGCTGGAGATCCCACCATTATTGGCTGTTCGTGGGGCTTAAACTGGTATTCGTTACTCATGGGCGTACCACAATCTGTATAAGGAAATAGAGTGATATAGGACAGATGCCAGACGGGGAGTCAGGTCACTGTAATTGGTATTTATAGCGTGAAAAGCCAGTCAACTCACTGATGGTATCTGAAAGATAACCCAAAAAATTCAGAAAGGATTTTATCATAACTTTTATCGTGCTTTTGTCATCGACACGTAATTCATGGATGGTGCTGAGCAATTTGTTTGGTTGCTCTGTAGCTTAATGCTCTCATATGACATTGATGACTATAATTCGATGGTTACTCATGCAATCATAAAATAAAGCACGCATAAAAAACAGCTCTATACAGAGCTGTTTTTTTTGTATCGAAAAATTGTTCAGTCAGTAAATAGTATTGTGGCTAATACCGAGGTATCAATGAATACTAAGTATTAATAATACTAAGTACTAAATCGATTCATCATATTTTGCTTCTAGCTGCATTGCACGCTGATAGCTATCAAGACCAGCCAGTTTTTCAGCATACTGTTTGATATGCGGATAGGCGTCAAGTTTCTGACGCTTAGCAAGAATAATCAAATCGAATGACAGCATAAAGTCGGCACCGCTTAGCTTATCACCCACAATAAACGACTTACCTTCAACTGAGGTATCCAGATATTTAAACAGTCTGGTTTTTTCTGTATCGATATAGCCACTCAAAAACTCATTTTCATCAATGCCTGCTTTTTTGGTAAATAGCTCAAGCATTAATGGCAACATCAGCGAGCTTTCTGCAAAGTCAATCCACTGCAGATAATATCCATAATCTGAACTATCTGTAGCAGGACGCAGACGCTCTGGCGCAAATCGTTCAATCAATAACTCCGTAATGGCCCCTGATTCAGCATAAATTTGGCCGTCCATCTCGATAACCGGAGATTTACCGAGTGGGTGAACTGCCTTCAGAGAATCTGGTGCCAAATGAGTTTTGGCATCGCGCTGATGACTGACCACTTCATAAGGCACGCCTAGCTCTTCTAAGAGCCAAAGCGTACGCAACGAACGTGACTGATTAAGGTGATGTAAGCGAATCATGATATTAACCTTTGAGCTTGTTGATCAAACGCTTAGCCGCTTCTTCTGATGAGGCTGGGTTTTGACCTGTGATCAATAAACCATCTTCGACCACAAACTCTTCCCAATCAGCGGCTTTTTCATAGTTACCACCGTTGGCTTTCAAGACATCTTCTACTAAGAAAGGCACCACGTCTGTTAGGCCAGCCGCTTCTTCTTCTGAGTTGGTAAAGCCAGTAACGGTTTTACCTTTTACTAAGTACTCGCCATCAACTTTGACGCTTTTAAGCGCGCCAGGTGCATGACAAACAAAGGCAACAGGCTTGTCTTGCTTGACGAAATTCTCGATCAATTCGATAGAGTTCTTATCTACTGCCAAGTCCCACAATGGACCGTGACCACCTGGATAAAAGACTGAATCAAAATCTTCTACTTTCATGTCAGCAAGTTTCTTGGTATTGGCCAAGTGCTCTTGCGCCTCTTTGTCGTCTTTAAAACGCTTGGTATCTTTGGTTTGTGTATCTTCAGTATCGCTACTAGGATCTAGTGGTGGCTGACCACCTGCAGGAGACGCTAGAGTAACATTGGCACCCGCATCGAGAAACGCATAGTAAGGAGCTGCAAATTCTTCTAGCCAAAAGCCAGTTTTCTTGCCAGTATCGCCTAAACGGTCATGAGAAGTTAGTACCATTAAAATGTTCATAATTATCCTTGTTTATTATTTATGTGTTAGTAACTATATAGCCAACAGTCATAAGTTTTACGTTGCATCATTAGCCGTTTTTACTTAATTAGCCTAGATGCAAATAATGACTGTTAGCATTATTCCTGCTTTGTGAGCAACTTTCAGTAGTAATATTAGAAATTTATGTTGTTAAGTAGTTATTCATAACGATTGCTAACTGTCAGCAGCTGCTTAACTAGTCAATGTTTAACCAATAACTATTTAACGTCAGATACTTTGATTACGGTTTTACCAAAGTTATCACCGTTTAACATACTGACAAATGCATCTGGGGCATTATCTAGACCGTCAGTAATGTGCTCTTTGGTTTTTACTTCGCCTGACTCTACCCATTTGCTCATAGTTTCTAAGAACTCTGGAAAGTGGTCGCCGTACTCTTCAAAGATAATGAAACCTCTGACAGTTAGGCGTTGACTTAAGATAAGACCCATCAACATACCTAGGCGATCTTTGCCATCCGGTAAATCAGTGGCGTTGTACTGCGATACCAGACCACATACTGGAATACGTGCGTGGTCGTTAAGTAACGGCATTACCGCATCAAATACTTTACCGCCAACGTTTTCATAGTAGATGTCGATACCATCTGGACATACTGCTTTTAATTGCTCAGCGAAGTCGTCAGCTTTGTGATCGATACAGATATCAAAGCCAAGCTCATTGACTGCGAAATCGCATTTCTCTTTACCGCCTGCCACACCAACAGTGCGAAGACCATATTGATTACCCACTTGACCGACCGTAGCACCGACAGGTCCAGTGGCTGCAGCGACAACTAACGTTTCGCCTTTCTGTGGTTTGCCGATATCAGTCAGACCCATGTAACCAGTGAAGCCGGGCATACCTAACACACCTAAACCATAAGAAGGGTTTGCCATGTTTTTGTCCAGTTTCAGGACGCCTTCGCCATCACTGACACTGTAGTCCTGCCAGCCTGAGTTTGATACGACTAAATCGCCTACCGCAAAGTTATCGATATTCGACTCGACCACTTGCGCTACGGTACCACCCATGATGACGTCACCGACCTCTAACGGGTCTGCATAGCTCTTGGCATCACTCATACGTCCACGCATATATGGATCTAGTGATAGATATACAGTGCGTAGTAGCATCTCGTTATCTTTTGGCGTAGGAATATCGCTAGTCGCCATGTCAAAATTGTCAGCAGTAGGTACGCCATTAGGACGGCTAGCCAATTTGATTTGACGGTTTGTTTGTTGATTCTGTTGTTTGTCGAAGCTCATTGTAGGACTCCTTTATATTTATTAATTGTCATTATTATAGTGGTATTAAGTGTAGTAGCTACTCAGCATGGAATAGCTACTATTATAAATAGCATAACGATATGTACTTATTGTTACTGTCGCGATTTTTCTTATAATTGTTCTGACGGTTCTTGCTAAAGCGCCTATTAAGACGCTTTGCTAGTTACAGCGCGCTGCAAAATACGACGTGATACTTCTAAGTCGTTGGTACCATGTTCACCAAGCTTAACCATGTTATGTACTTCAAGCTGCTTGATGATTGGATCAATCGCTGACTCCGTCAAGTCAACATCTTCTAGGCTAACTGGCAAGCCAAGCTCGCGGAAGAAGTTTTCAGTATAGACAATAGCAGTTTCAATGATCGCATCGTCGTCTAGGTCAGTATCGGTAATGTTCCATACGTTACGTGCATACTGAAGCAATTTTTCTTTTTTGCTTTCTTTTAGCTCACGCATCACTGATGGCAATACGATGGTTAGCGTACGTGCATGATCGATAGCGTGTAGTGATGTTAGCTCATGACCAACCATATGAGTTGTCCAATCTTGTGGTACACCAGTACCGATCAGACCATTCAATGCCATGGTCGCCGTCCACATAATGTTCTTACGTGTTTCTAGGTTTTCTGGATCTTGCTTAACAACTAGACCTTCATCGATAAGGATTTTAAGCAAGCTTTCAGCAAAGGCATCTTGTACTTTCGCGTTTACTGGGTAAGTCAGATATTGTTCCATTACATGAACAAATGCATCAGCCACACCATTCATAACCTGACGCTCAGGCAAGGTAAGTGTTTTGATTGGATCTAGAATTGAGAATTTAGGGAAGGCAAGTGGGTTACCAAATGGTAGTTTTGCTTGACGTTCACTATAGTTGATCACGCCGCCTGAGTTCATCTCAGAACCTGTGGCTGGGATGGTCAATACCGCGCCCAAATCGACAGCAGAGTCGATGTTTTTGCAATAACCAGTTAAGGCATCCCAAGCTTGGTCACGTGAGACAGTGCCGTCTTCTTCAGTCAACGAAGAAACGAGTGCGACAAATTTGCTGCCGTCAATCACAGAACCACCGCCAACTGCTAATAAGAAGTCGATGTTGTGCTCATTAACCATATCAGCGGCTTTTAATAACGTAGTGAATTCTGGGTTGGCTTCAATGCCACCGAATTCAAATACAGTACGGTTACCGCTTGCCGCTAATGCTGTTTTTACTTCATCTAATGTACCAGTGCGCTGTGCTGAACCACCACCATAAGTAATGAGGACACGCGCATCAGTAGGGACTAGATCTGATAATTGCTCGATTTGACCTTCACCAAAAACGATACGGACTGGGTTGTAATATTGGAAATTATTCATAAGATTCCTAATTAGTAATAAAAAGTTTTTAATAAAAACGGTTCAATTAAATGGTTTTGACATGAGATATTGTCTGATATCAATCAATGAATGATAAGCAATGCTCGTATAGACATTCATTCTTAATATTTGTGCGCATTGTACATCAATTAGACCAGTCGTCTAGTGATATTTACAAAACTCTCGTATAACTGTCTAAGCCGTATGCAGATGTCTTTCAGAAATTTGTTTAAAAAAGAGAAGGCAATGAAGCATACTGAACACTCAAGCATAGTACTGACAGCTACTATCTATGAGCGTTATGAATATTCAATGTGCCTTAATGGTTACGTTAGAAGTGCAGTCGCTAGAAATCCGAACAGTTGACGATTAGCGTCCCATTTGGGTCGTGGTCATCTGCCAAATTTCTGCTAAAGGCGTATTGGTTTGGCTAATCTTTGCAATCAAGCTTGCGCCAAGCCATGCAAAATACCAACGCTTGGCCATACTCTCAGCCGAGATGTTATCGTGACGAGGGACAGACTCATCGAGCCAGCCAGCTTTGATCTGCTTAGCAAGCCACATGGTCGTCTGCTGATAGCCAGTATCGAGTGCCTTACGCATGGTTTCTGACATATCGGCCACCTCTGCGCTGAGCTTCACTACCAAGCATTTCTCATGGTCACAGCCGTTCTGCTGGGTGTCATACCAGTTTTGAAAATAATCATATAGTTTTTGCTGTGCACTGACATCTTGTGCATCGATGACATCCAACCGAGTCTTATATAAACTAAAATAATGATTAATAATTGCTTCACCAAAGGCTTCTTTAGAAGCGAAATAATGGTAAAAAGAACCCTTTGGCACACCTGCTGTATCTAAAATTTGCTTTAGACCAACAGCGGTAAAACCTTTCTTAGCAATTAATTGGTAGCCAGTAGCAAGTAAATGAGCTTTGGTATCTGGGGTAGTTGCGTCTGTATTAGACATAAACAGGATTGTCTCCCTTAGTAGTTGCTTATATTAGCGTATGTATTAGATAGTCAGTTAAAACAGTTAACGTTCATTTGAACGTCACGTTGATGGCGTATTGTAATAGGATATAGTTATATATGTTACGTTTTATCAACAATATTCACTGACAAAGTAGTCTTGTTTTATTAATAGCTATGGTAGCATTAGACCGGTCGTCTAGCAAGATAGGTTTTGTTGTTATCCGTTACCGTTAGTGTTTATTGCTAAAGAACATCTTTCATTAGAGCTTTTTTAATTGATAACTGTTAATTGATCTAGTCGATGCAATTTAAGAGTAGTACAAGGCAACCGAGTGCAGATGTATATTTGATACCTCAAGCAAGGTTAACGCTGTAATACTTTTATAGTGTGATGACTATAGATCGGTAACGATTTTAGACTTACTACTTGCCAGATATTTTCTCATTAAGATATCGCCGACTTAATAATTTTATTTTAATAATCGAAAACCAATACTTAACATAATAAATTAAAAATAAGGATGATTATGTCAACCAATACTACGAGTACATATAGTGATTTCCATTTACAGTTCATCGCTGGTGAATGGCAAACCGGTAAAGACGATAGTACCAACACCAATACCAACCCATATAACGGTGATACGCTGGTAGAGATCCAGCAAGCGACCAAGGATCAGTTGAACGAAGCCTATGATGCGGCGACCCAAGCTCAAGAAGCGTGGGCCAAGCAAACACCAGCAGCGCGTGCTGCAGTGTTGTATAAAGTCGTAAACATACTTGATCAGCGCCAAGAAGAAATCGTTGATTGGCTAATCAAAGAGTCGGGCAGTACCCGTATCAAAGCCATGGTCGAGTTCGGTGCGACGCGCGCGATTACCCTTGAAGCAGCGACATTCCCTAATCGTGTCCATGGTGAGATTCGCCCATCGAATACCCCTGGTAAAGAGAACTTCATCTACCGCGAGCCTATCGGTGTAGTCGCGGTCATTAGCCCATGGAACTTCCCACTACATTTAACGCAGCGTTCTATTGCACCAGCCCTAGCGCTTGGTAATGCCGTGGTACTCAAGCCTGCTAGTGATACGCCAGTGACAGGTGGCTTGCTATTGGCCAAAGTATTTGAAGAAGCGGGTCTACCAAAAGGTCTATTAAACGTCGTGGTCGGCTCAGGTAGTGAGATAGGCGATGCAATCGTTGAACACAAAGCGTCAAGTTTTGTGTCATTCACAGGATCAACTTCAGTGGGTAAACACATCGGTGAGCTAGCTAATGGTGGTGAGCATATCAAACAAGTGGCACTTGAGTTAGGTGGAAACAGTCCATTTGTTGTACTCAAGGATGCAGATATTGATCAGGCAGTAAAAGCAGCCGTGTTCGGTAAGTTCTTGCATCAAGGCCAGATTTGTATGGCTATTAACCGAATTATTGTTGAAAATGAAGTGTACGATGAGTTTGTAGAGCGTTTCTTGTCTCATGTTAAAACGTTACAGGTAGGTGATCCTAACGATCAAGGTACTGCTATTGGCCCAATCATCAATGAGAAACAAGTTCAGTCACTTAGAGATAAGATTGATGAGGCACAGAAAGAAGGCGCAAAAATGCTCTTGAGCGGTGAAATCAATGGTCAATTAGTCCCACCCCATGTCTTTACCGAAGTTACTAGAGAGATGGATATTGCCTATAATGAAATATTTGGACCATTGATAGGCATTATTCGAGCCAAAAATGAAGAGGATGCTTTGTCGATAGCTAATGATTCTATGTATGGCTTATCTAGTGCGGTGTTTACCGCAGACATGCAAAAAGGTTTACGTTTCGCTCGTGGTATCCGAGCAGGTATGACCCATATAAATGATATTCCAGTAAACGATGAAAGTAACGTGGCTTTTGGTGGTGAGAAAAATTCAGGTATTGGCCGTTTCAACGGTGAGTGGGTACTAGAAGAATTCACCAGAACACATTGGATCTCAATGCAAAATGAGCCACGTGAATATCCGTTCTAATTGCCTTAAATTAGAATCTAGTTGATAGCTAATAAAAAAGACCGCTTTGATAGCGGTCTTTTTTTGTGAGACATTCAATGTTTTACTGAGAGCGATATATTTGAAAGCTAGTCAATAATTTATCTGGCATGAAAGCCAAGTAATCCTTCAATTTCTTCCATAGTTATCCGTCTTACCAGTGCTTGCTCTTCTACTGACAGGCGATTGGTGTGTTCTTTTATCATTGTATGAATACTTCGCGATATCTCAGAGGTCGTTGCGTAATACATTTGAGGCTGCTCTTTTGTCAACCTCATCAAAAATCGATTGATAAGTTTACGCTTTTCATCTGATTTATTTTCTTCAGTCGTAGTATTATTTTGAGTCATGGTGTTCTCCTAGAGGTAAGCCATTTAAGCAGTCAGACATATGAGAGTCAATGCTTATAAGTGGTTTCTGGGGCTGAACGCATTGCCTTACAAGTGTTAGGCTTGCATCATAGTTGAATGCTAAGTATGTTTTACATCGTATATGATATTTCAAGATTAAAGACTAAAGATTAAAAATAATAGATAAGCGCTAAACAGCCAGAAGGATAGGGTATGCTAAATCAAGCAGCGAACAACTCAGCGAACAGAAATGTCACATTGGTGCTATTTCATAATGACTTGCGGGTAGCGGACAATGCCACTTTGCTAAAAACATCTGAAATCTCCACTTATGGAAAGCTACTACTGGTTTATGCGTCATCGTTGACAGACATATTAGATGATAAAGACCATTACGAAGCCTATCATTACGACAGTATGGGGCAAGCTCGTCAGCAGTTTTTGCATGAGAGCCTAGCTGATTTAAATGCGTCATTGAGGCAACGGGGTAATAGGTTGCTGTATTTACAGAAAGACGATGAAGCATTGGACGTCTTTACTCAGTTGAGTGGTCTAATAGCGCAGCAACAAGTGACAGATATCTGCGTCAGCCAGACGGCAGATTATAATCAAAATAAAGTATATGACCTTCTACAGGCGAAGCATCCAGGGATACAGTGGCATATACATACAACGGCGACTTTGTTTGATGGGTTACCGTTAGAGAGCTTACCCAAAAGCTTTACTCAATTTCGTAAACAAGTAGAAGCCGATTGTGATTTGCTGCATGCAGGAAAAGATATAGCCATTTCCCCAACGCTAGAATCACTTGCTCCATTACCTGAAAATATGCAGAGTAGGGACGAGTACTTTTTTGAATCTCAATTATCTAATGAGGCAGAGATTAATAAGACATTAAAGCAAGCATCTAACTTTACAGGTGGTGAGTCAAATGGTCTTAAGCACTTAGATGCTTATTTCTGTTCCGATGCGCCCAGCACTTATAAAACTACCCGAAACGCGCTTGATGAGTGGTCGCATTCCACAAAGTTCTCCGCTTGGCTTGCAAACGGCTCGCTGTCTGTAAACACAGTATTAAATCGTTTGCGCCGTTATGAGCGCGATATTATCGCAAATGACTCTACCTACTGGATATGGTTCGAGCTGCTGTGGCGTGAGTATTTTTATTGGTATGCTGTCACCCATCGGCAAAAGTTGTTTTGGTTTAAGGGCATCGCTCAGCACGCGCCTTCAAATCAATTGGACGAAAATCTGTTAGCACAATGGAAGAATGGTACGACACCGTATCCTATCGTCAACGCATGCATGAACCAATTGAATGCGACAGGTTATATGTCGAATCGCGGACGACAACTGGTTGCTAGTTGCTTTATTCATGAGCTAGGGCTTGATTGGCGTTACGGGGCAGCTTACTTTGAGCAACATCTTGTTGATTATGATGTAGGCAGTAATTGGGGTAATTGGCAATATCTGGCAGGCGTCGGCGCTGACCCAAGAGGGTGCAGGCAGTTTAATCTCGACAAGCAAACTCAGCAATACGATCCAAATGGTGAGTTTATCCGTCAGTGGCAAGGCAACGCTCAAAAGATCGACTAATTTATGTTGAAAACTCCCACCTAACAGGTGACAACTATTATTAGACTAATTATAAGATAGGTTTAAACAATGAAAAAGCCCAGTCCTTATCTCATTTTTGCAGGTGCTATTCCGTTTGTCGCCTGTGCATTTTTATTGATAGTAGACGTTTTTACCGTGCCTATGCTTGGTTCAGTAATCGATGTATTAAGTGCTTATGGGCTAGTGATTGCATCATTTATGGCAGGCGCACATTGGGGCAATCATTTAGATTTAGCTGATGACAATAAGTGGGCAGTTAGGCTTCCACTGTATAGCAATGTCATTGCGCTTGGCCTTTGGCTTGGGTTTTTAATCTTATCAGCCAGTAGCTTTATTTGGCTACTGGTTGTCGGTTTTATAAGTCTATTGGTTATTGATTATAGTCTGCATCGCGCGCAGATTATTAGCGATGTATATTTTAAAATTAGACAATATGTAACGGCGATAGTCGTCGTATCGTTAGTTGTTGCGGCATTACAGTTATAAGTGAAATTAACTAAGTCATGGCTAAATAATAGCTAAAGAACAGCCAGATTGCTTTCTCTATTTTTATATAGTCAAATCCATATAAATCCGCTACATCGTCATCCTCGCTAAGCATACTAATGTATAACTTGCGCTCGGTTTCCTTGTATCGAAATTATTTGAATTCAACTATACTTGAGATTTTGCTTCTAGAGATTTCCGTAGGCGCTGCACTTTAATGGATAGAATATTTCAATAATCAGACTAAAGATTTATAAAGTTCATTTAAAATGAATGTTATAATTAAAGCCATCTATATTCTTTAAGAAGATGGCTATGCACTCTATCAAGTTACCTAGCAAACCACCAAGATCTCCGCATCCTATCCTTAATTTGAGCTTTCGCATATTTTTTAGTGCTGCTGCGCTATTTTCCGTAGTAACGATGCTGCTATGGGTGTTTATGTTTACTGGTCACACGGATATCGATGCACAGGTTTTGAACCCGTTATACTGGCATGGCCATGAAATGGTGTATGGTTATGCCTTGGCAGTGGCAGCCGGGTTTTTGCTAACCGCGGTCCAGACATGGACAGGGGTGATGATGCCGCATGGTTATAAATTGCTAGGTATCTTTGTCTGTTGGTTGCTGGCTCGTCTGAGCTGGTTGGGTTTTGGGCTTGGCATAACGCTCATAGGTGATAGTATCTCGTGGCTATATATAGCAGCCATTTTTGATGTAGTATTTGTCGCCTCGATGGCATATGTGATATGTCGAGCAGTATGGCAAGTTAAGCAGTACAAGCAAATGGGTATCTTGGCAAAACTGGCACTGCTGACCTTTGGCAACGGACTCTGCTATTGGGGCATTATTAATGCTGATATGAATACAACTAAGATAGGTATTTATCTTGGGTTCTACTTGATCATCGGTTTGGTGCTGACTATTGGCCGCCGCGTAGTGCCATTTTTTATCGAACGTGGTCTTAGTATGAGTATAGGTGTGGAAACGTCAGAACCCATTAAGTTACGTAATAGTAAGGTACAAGATATAGCAAGCTTAGTGTTTTTCTTGGCCTTTTTTATTAGTGATGTATTTTATCCAAATAAATATTTGCTGACGGTGACCGCGCTCGGTGTAGCAGTGATTAATATCGTTCGTCTGATAGGATGGTATCATCAAGGTATTTGGCAAAAGCCATTACTTTGGTCGTTGTATATTGCATTTTTAGGCTTGTGTTTGAGTTTTTTATTATACGCATTACAGCCTTGGCTCGGTTATCCGCACAGCATCGCTATGCATGGACTGGCGATTTCTGGTGTTGGTATGATGACGTTAGCAATGATGACTAGAGTATCTCTGGGACACACGGGTCGCAGTATTCATCAACCGCCAAAAACGGTAAGCGTTATGTACGGTTTGATGGTCTTAGTATTTATTAGCCGCGTACTATTACCGCTAGTAGATATGAATCATTACCTAATGTGGATTATGATGGCGCAAAGTGCTTGGATTGCTTGTTTTGTGCTATTTTGCATCAGTTATCTGCCCATGCTGGTACGTCCTCGGCTTGATGGTTTATTTGGTTAAAGCGGGCTAACGATACTGTTTACAAATGCTATGTCTAAACGTTATTACCAAAAATGCGACTTACTTTGTCTAGGGCGTGTCATCAATTAGCACATTGATGCAATTTATGGCCTTAAAATGGCTAAATTTTCGCTAAACTGTGTCAAAGTTCTTGTCAATATGTTCATATTCACTGCAAACTTTTCCTTATTTAGCATCAATTTATCTTATTTTAATGCTCATAATCTAATTGATGACACGCCCTAGCTTAATATATAAAATTTATAAAAATAGGAGCGCAAATGAATGCGACTGACCAATTATAGTGACTACGCGCTACGCTCATTGATTTATTTGGCTGTGAGACCAGATCCATCACTATTGGCTAATATTAGCGATATTGCTGACAGCTATGGCATTTCTAAAAGTCATTTGACCAAGATTATTCATCAGCTGGGTCAGCTGGGTTATATAGAAAGTGTGCGCGGCAAAAACGGTGGCATACGATTGGCACGTGCACCTAAAGATATAAATTTGGGCGTATTGATCAAACAGATAGAGCCTGATTTTAATTTGGTTGAGTGCTTTGCCGTACCAGTGTCTCATAATGATAGTGAGCAGGGCGATCATCAGACGGATTTACCAGTGACATTCATTGAAGAAAAACACAATAAATCACTAGGCTGTGTGATTAGTCCAGCCTGCCAGCTAAAAAGCGTGTTTTTTGAAGCACTCACCGCATTTATCAATGTGCTTGAGCGTTATACATTAGCAGATATTCTGAACAATGAAGATGAGTTAGCTACTTTGCTGTTTCGATAATAAGTTTCGGTAATAGCTTCGATACGATTATAACCAGCTCACAAAAATGGGTCGCTACACTAGTAAATACAGTAATAGCGACCCGTTTTTATATTTATCAAAAATATATGTCTAAGGTGTGAGAAATTAGGCATTTTCTAGTTTTGGACGAGCTTTCTTAATTGCTTTTAACAATGCTTTCTCAAACCCACCTTCTTTGAACTGAACAAGATAAGAATGTGCAGCACAGAAATTGCGAACGTCACGCCATTCATGAGCCAAATTGGTCGCCCAGTCGCAATATTGCGTGCCAGCGTTTGGCTCGTTTTTCAAAGCTTTTTTGGTCGTAGGATGTAGTATCAGCTCAGGCAATACAGCTTCTAATAACTTGGTTGGCGGACTCATAAAAGTATCATCTACGTGCAAGCTTTGACTGGCAGGATGATAAGCCAATAAAGAACCTGCATGAATCATCTCATTGGGCGATATATAGTAAATGCCCTCTGACATTGAAAACTTAAGCTCAGGATAGCGTGCAGCGACTGCGTCACTTTCTACCAAATCATCTGCCCAATTGATTTTTGGTACTTTTTTATGATGACGGCTACTGCCATAAAACGTCGCTTGCGGGAAGTCTTTGGCCATTTGAGCACAGCTGACTGTATGAAACGGATGTACGTTCAGCACCGCTTCGACATCTTGACCATTGTTAGTGAGTGCCATAATCTCATCTCGAACATCACCCGTTAGAGCGTAACTGTCCAAAAAGATAAATTTCCCTGATGGCAGCTTGACCAACGAGCATTGAGTGCCGATATTTAGCACGCCACCGAGACGGAATGTTCCGCGTATGTTCCAAAATCCTGCGCCTAAATCATGAATGTGATCAGTCATTTATAAATTTCCTCGTCTAGTAAATGAAATAAAATATGTAAACAAAACCAAGCTACTTTTTCACTGTAAACTTCATCTTTCGAGCTGTTTTAATAATATGTTTTCTAAAGGTTCACGCTTTTATACTTTCTCAAGCTCAGTGCAAGCCAAATCAATCGCTGATATAAGTGCTGTCTCAAATTGACCTTCCTTAAATACCACTAAGCCTGAATGTGCGCCGCAAAAATGACGACCATCACGCCACTCACTTGCCAGCTCTACTGCCCAATCACAATAGTGTTTAGCTGCATTTGGCTCATCTTTGAGCGCTTTTTTGGTAGTAGGGTGTAAGCCCAGATTAGGCTGCACGGCATTTATTAACTTGGAAGGGGGTATCTCAAAGGTATCATCGACATAAATGCTCTGGCTAGCAGGATGATAGACCAATAATGAGCTGGCATGAACCGTTTCATCCGGTGAGATATAATGGATGCCTTGAGGGATAGAAAATTTGAGTTCAGGGTAGCGCGCAGCAACGGCATCGCTTTCGACCAAGTCGTCTGCCCAATTAACTTCAGGTACTTGTTTCGGATGTCGGCTACTGCCATAGAATGTGGCTTGCGGAAAGTCTTTGGCCATTTGAACACAGTGTACTGTATGAAACGGATGAACATTGAGGACAGCTTCGACATTTTGACCATCATTGGTCAATGCCATGACTTGCTGACGCACATCGCCAGTTAATGTATAGCTATCTATAAAGATAAATCGCTCTGATGATAGTCTTATGAGCGTACATTGGACACCGATATCAAGTATGCCATTTTTAATAAATGAGCCTCGAATACTCCAAAACCCTGCACCCAAATCATACATCTCATCAGTCATCAATATTGCTCCTTAATCTTTCATTTATTCAATCATCTTACTTGTTTGTAGCAGCCTACAGTCGGTTCAATATAATTTGGATACAAGGAAGGCGAGTGAAAGTACTACCAGTTGTAGACTAATCGGGCCTGACATCGTATCCAATTTATAGAGGATTGACTATATGATTATTAATTTTTATGGGAGTAAAGTCTGTAAGAAAAAAGATAGAAGCAATGTAAATGTGTAAAAATAAAAAAGAGTTGTTATTCAAATGTCATCATCAGCAGTGAAAGCTGTCTTTCCTTCCTTTTATTAAGTGGGTTAAAAGATAGCTTATAAACAGTCTTTGTAATCATAGGCTGATATACGAGGATCATCTTTGTAGCTTTCATTGCCACATAAGAATTTATCGAAACGGGTATCACCGTTAATATAACGTTGCATCCATGCGATAGCAGGCTTGCTTAATAGTTTCTCGTTAAAACGATGGCTGGCACAGAAATGACTGCCGTTGTTAATCTCGACCTTCATTTTTGGACCGTCAGCTTTTTGATAAAAAGTATTGGTATATTTTTTATTCGGGGCGATACGGTCGTTTTCACAAGCGATGAATAGAGCAGGCGTATCCATCGCGCCATAGCTCGTATCGTGATAAGGCGTTTGTGCAATGATGGCTTGCACCGTACTGCGCTCAGTTGCCAATCGTAGCGCACCGCCGCCGCCCATTGACCAACCAATCGCGCCCAAACGATTTGGATCGATTATATGACTCACTGTTTCATCCGCGATGAGATGATCGAGAGCCGCGCTCAATTGCTCAGCACGGCTATCTGGGTTATCGTAAATGGAGCTAGTATTGATAGTAATAACGACAAATCCCCAAGAGGCCAAACGCGGTCCCCACCATTTGATAGAAGACTCATACGACACGTAACCTGGCACCACCGCGATACCACCTAGCAGACCACAGCTAGCAGCATCCGTTGGATAGTGTATGGTACCGCCACCAAAGCCATTGGCAGATTGGCGACTCACGTGCTTGGTACTGATAGAAAACGGACCGTTATCGCGTGTTTTAGTGAGCTCAGTAGCAGTGATAACGTCATCCTTTATACAGTCTACTGCCGCTAGTGAGTTTGTAGCTTCGAGCGTTGATCCAACTGGACTGAGACTTTTAACGCTAGTTTCGGACACAGTTATTTCTGCTACAGCCATCGTAGAGAAAACCAATGTACTCACCGCAATAATAAGTTTTAAAAGCACCATATTTTTTGTCATCGTAAATCGTATTCTCAAAGGTTGTGTAGTCGTGCACGTCTCTACGTTAGAAAAGATAGACGCAGGTAATGATTGTGAACTGTCATTGTTATCAATCGTTAAAGAAGTTAAGTACTTAACAAGTGAGTCAATAGCATCTAACCATACTATCCTGTATATGCAATAAACGTAACATTGATCTTGACCTCGTGAGTCGAAAACTGTCTTCACCGTCTCAAGTCGAAATGTGATTCCTAGTCAAGTTTTTCTACGATAATCTCTAGCTCAAATAAAAAATCTATCAAGAGGAAATAACACTTTTAAACCTGAGTATATTAGTGAATGTGCTACCATAATTTGCTTGTCATTATGATGAGCATTTATCGTTTAATAACGGTGATTTTGCTTATAAATTTAGCATAAGCAAAATCACCGTTATTCCTCTCTATCATCCACGCCAGTGACGGTTATTATTTGCAGTCATGGTATAACCAATATAGTCAGATCCCCTGTGAATAATTCTAAAGATCAGATCCGAGATATAACAGCTGTGCCACCAGCTCCTTCCAATCATTCAACGTCGTGGATATTGAAGCTCACAATTGGCCTAATAGGTATGTTTGCTTTTTTGCAAGTGTACTCTATCCAAGCGGTGCTACCGGTCATGATGGTGGACTTTTCAGCGACCGAAGTACAGGCTGGCATGATCGTTGGTGCCACTGTATTAGCCATTGCCATTATGTCACCATTTTTGGGCATGCTCTCAGATGCAGTCGGGCGCAAGTCGTTTATCGTTGGCGCTTTATTGTTTTTAGCGATACCAACAGCGCTCATCGCCCAGAGCTCGAGCATTGAATGGGTCGGCATTTGGCGTTTTATGCAAGGACTGTCTGTACCGGGCATTACGGTGGTGACAATTGCCTATATCGGTGAGGAGTTTGAGGGACGGGCAATGACTGAGCTGATGTCCTTTTATGTGTCAGGATGCGTGCTTGGTGGCTTTATGGGTCGGTTCTTGCTGGGGCATTTGCATGAGCTGATAGGCTGGCGTCATGGTTACTATGTGATGACGGCAATGACCCTGCTAGGCGCGATATGGGTCGGCAAGATGCTACCATCGTCTCGTCACTTTGTGGCCAATCCTAATTTTCGTTCAGCGATACAGACGCTAGGTGAGCATGTCACCAATCGCTATGTGGTGACAGCTTGTCTGCTTGGCGCTTGTGTGCTGTTCTCCCTTGTAGGCTGCTTCACTTTTATCAATTTACATTTGGCAGATAAGCCTTATGAGCTTGGTACTGGTGCGCTCGCCAATATTTTTGCAGTATATTTGCTTGGTGTTATTATCACGCCATTATCTACGACATTGCTACGCCGATTTGGATCGGCGCGTACAGTACGGGTGGCTATCGTCGTATCTATGGTTGGGGTGTTATTGACTCTGGTCACGCCATTATGGGGGGTGATTATAGGACTGGCTATTATGTCTTCAGGTGTATTTATCACACAGTCAGCGACCATCAGCTATATCGCGGTCAATGTGAAAAAAGGCCGCTCATTAGCATCGGGTCTATATTATATGGGCTACTATACAGGCGGTACGCTAGGAGCATGGCTGGGTGGCATAGCTTATGCGCGAGGGCAGTGGTCTCTTACCGTATGGTTGTTATTATTTGTGCAGGTACTGGCGTTATTAATAGCCAGTTTTGGAATGATTAAAACCACAGTACGGGCAAAGTGATTGGCTGTCTTATGTAGCATAGGTCTGGTCGGCCATCTTGTGATACTTAATGTAAGACCGCTTTACACAGCGCCGCTTTTTTCTTACTATCAATAACGATGTTAGGGTCTTTTGAACATTCAAATATTAGGGCTGCTGATTGATAAAGGTGCACCAAAAGAGGCGCAAGCCGACGATAATGTCGAGACCTTAGCTAGGTTTGCAACAACGTTTGGGGTGATTTTAGCATCAGCCTTTCAGGGCAGTACTATTTTTTGCCAATATGTGGAGAAATTGTCTAACCTAGGATGACTAGGCGTCAAAAATTGCACTGCATATTGTCTAAAAAAATAGTGACTGCCAGCACCACATTTGAATGTTTAACAGACCCTATTACATTATAAAAATTAAAATGGTTAGCGCAGTAGATTTTATGCTGCTATTAACTTGATTGTTATTTATCCCTTATAAGTACGACAAACAAGGAAGTCAAATCTATGTCAAATATTTACCACAGTGCACCATCTGCCTACGATTATCCATTACTGGTCAAGCAATTATTAAGCCGTGCAAAAACGGTATCGCAAGATCAAGAGATTGTGTATGCGGACAAAAAGCGCCTGACTTATAAAGAATTGTTTGAGCGTATCAATCGCTTGGCCAATGTATTGGCAGACTTAAAGCTAGATGCAGGTGATGTGGTTGCCGTGATGGATTGGGACAGTCATCGCTATCTTGAGTCTTATTTTGCCGTGCCAATGTCAGAGTACGTTTTACAGACCGTCAATATCCGTTTATCACCTGAAAAAATCCTCTACACCATCAACCATGCCAAGCCCAAAGTACTCATGCTCAATTCTGAGTTTGCGCCATTGGTTAAAGACTATCAGTTTGAGAACTCAAGCATTGAGCATATTATCTGGCTTGATGACAACGGTGTCACTGCTGAAGGTATCTTTGGTAGCAATCAAAGCCGTGTCACAGGCGAGTATGAAGCGCTATTAGAAGCTGCCAATAGCGAATTTGATTTCCCAGATTTTGATGAAAACACCATCGCAACGACTTTTTATACCTCAGGCACGACAGGTGATCCAAAAGGGGTCTTCTTTAGTCATCGTCAGCTAGTCCTACATACACTAGCAGAAGCGGCAACTTTGGGTATGCTGCCTGATAAGCAAGGCGTGAGCTATGGTGATGTTTATATGCCTATGACGCCAATGTTCCATGTACATGCATGGGGTTTTCCGTTTACAGCAACGATGGTTGGTCTAAAGCAAGTCTATCCAGGTCGCTATGCACCTGATACGTTGATGGACTTAATTGTCAATGAAAAGGTCAGTATCACCCATTGTGTACCAACGATTTTGCAAATGGTACTCAAAGAAGCACAAGATCGCGATGCCAGCTTTAATGGTCTAAAAATGATTATTGGTGGTTCAAGATTGACCGAAGGTCTAGCAAAAACGGCGATGGCTCAAGGTATTGAAGTTTACACAGGCTATGGGATGTCAGAGACCGCCCCGCTTATTAGCTTAACGGGTTTTAGTCTCGATGAGCCTGAAATGACTGAAGAAGAGGATATTGCCCGTCGTTGTATGACAGGTAAACCTGTACTCATGGTTGATGCTCAGGTATGGGGCGAAGGCAACAAGTCAGTGGGAACTGGGCCAGAAAATACAGGTGAGCTGGTATTACGTGCGCCTTGGTTGACCCAAAGCTATCTTAAAAACGACGACGCTGGCAAAGAGCTGTGGGAAAATGGCTATATGCATACCCAAGATATTGCGTACATACGTCCTGATGGTTATATCAAAATCACCGATCGCTTAAAGGATGTGATTAAATCAGGTGGTGAATGGATTTCATCACTAGAGATTGAGACCATTTTATCATTGCATCCGTCAGTGGCTGATGTGTCTGTGATTGGGGTGCGTGATAAGCAATGGGGCGAGCGTCCATTAGCTTTGGTGGTGCTAAAGCCCGATGCTAAGGATACCAGTGCTGATGATATCAAAGCGATTGCAGAAAAAGCGGTAGAGCGCGGTATCATTCCTAAGTATGGCGTGCCAAGCCAGTTTAAGTTCGTTGATGAGCTACCAAAAACTTCCGTTGGTAAACATGACAAAAAAGTCATGCGTGAGATGTATGCCAATCAAACTGAGATATAATTAGTATTAGTTAGATTTTCAAATATTTGTATTCGTCAAAATGTAGTGCGTATTACACGCTTAATAGTTGACCTTTCCGATAGGCTCTGCTACATTTTAAACCGATACATATCATATCGGTTTTTTAATTCTGGCAAGGATGACCAGTATTTACTAAGACATGGTTTTTTATAGTTGAAGCATTTTAGAGTTGGTATCAGTCAGTTGCACGCAAACAGTTGCACGCAGACAGTGCGCCGTGCGAGGTGAATACCGTTATAACTTATTGAGTGCCTTAACTATAAAATACTATTGCCTCATTTCTCGTTTATGCTAAGGACAGCTACTATGAGCGACCATTTCCAACCCCCAGTTTCTACCCAAACGACAGACACGCCAAAATTCGCTGATATTTATCATGAGTCTATTACGGATCGAGAGCAGTTTTGGGCTGAGCAGGCGAAGCGTATCTATTGGCATAAAGAGCCTAATCAAATTCTAGATGACAGTAATCTGCCATTTGCCAGATGGTTTGTCGGCGGTGAGACCAATCTTTGTTATAACTGTGTCGATCGTCATCTAGCAGACCGTGCAGAGCAAGATGCTTTTGTGTGGGTGTCATCAGAGATTAATCAAGAATTGATAGAAACCTTTCCAGCGGTCGTTGATTCGTTTAAAGATTTGGGCAATAACGTCGAGTTTTATACAGACTATACTAAGCGCCGCCTGACTTATAATGACTTGTATAAAGAAGTTAATTACTTTGCCGATGTGCTACAGCGTCACGGTATTGGCAAGGGTGACCGTGTCATTATCTATATGCCAATGATATTAGAAGCGGCTTATGCCATGCTGGCTTGTGCGCGTATTGGTGCTGTCCATTCAGTCGTGTTTGGTGGATTTGCTGCTTATAACTTGGCTATCCGTATGGATGATGCCGAGGCCAAAATGGTCATTACCGTAGATGCAGGGCTACGTGGCGGTAAGGTCGTCAATTATAAAAACCTAGTCAATCAAGGCGTCGAGCAAGCGACTGTCAAACCAGAGCATGTGCTAGTGATTAATCGCGGTATATTGCCATTTGAAACCAAAGCGATCGATGTTGATTATGCGGCCGAGCGTCGTCATAGCTGTGAGGCCAATGCAGTCGTAGAGCCAGTTTGGCTTGAGTCAAATACCCCGTCCTATTTGCTTTATACTTCTGGTACGACCGGTACACCAAAAGGGGTGCAGCGTGATACGGGTGGTCATGCCGTCGCGCTGACGACGTCGATAGACTATGTCTATGATGGTAAGGCTGGCGAGACGTTCTGGGCGATATCTGATATTGGTTGGGCTGTAGGACACTCTTATACGATCTATGCGCCGTTACTGGCGGGTATGACTAGTATTATGTATGAGGGCTTGCCGCATATGCCAAACCCTGGTATCTGGTGGCGTATCGTTGAAGCTAACAAAGTTAATATTTTATTCACCGCACCCACAGGCGTGCGTATGCTCAAAAAACAAGATGAAAGCTGGATGACGCGCTACGACGTTTCCAGTGTGAAGTCGTTCTTTTTGGCAGGTGAACCGCTTGATGAATCGACAGCTAGTTGGTTGACTCAGCACCTAGGCGTGCCAATTTTAGATCACTATTGGCAAACAGAATCTGGTTGGCCAATCTTGAGCCATACGCCAAAATTCAATCATAAGCCGCACAAGCAGGGGTCACCTGGTTACCCGATGTATGGCTATGAGGCACATGTCATCAACGAGGAAACGGGCGATCCTTGTCAGGCTGGCGAAAAAGGATTGCTTGCAATTAAAGCACCATTACCGCCTGGTTGTCTCACCACGGTATGGCGTAACGACGAGCGTTTTATTAGCAGCTACTTTGGTTTGTTTGATGGTCAGCAGTACTCAACCTCGGACTATGCAGTGACAGATGAAGAAGGATATTTCTACATCTTAGGACGTACCGATGACGTGATAAACGTTGCAGGACATCGTATAGGCACGCAAGAGATTGAAGAGGCAATCAGTACGCATCCAGAGATGGCAGAATGCGCTGTGGTAGGCATCCAAGACGAGCTAAAAGGTGAGCTACCTATTGCATTCTGTGTCCTAAAAGATCAGACGCAAATTGAAACTACCGAAAACCGTTTCCGTATCGAGCAACAAGTGATAGGTGCTGTCGTCAAATCTTTGGGCGGTATTGCTCGACCCGCTGCTATTTATTTCCCGCAGGCATTACCAAAGACTCGCTCGGGTAAAATCCTACGTCGCTCAATTCGTGCGTTAGCGGAAGACCAGCCAACAGGAGACATGTCAACGCTTGACAATCCAACAGCAATCGATGCGATCAAGCAAGCGATGAAGGATTATTGATTGGTATAAATTAGCCTCATACAAAAATAGTGATGTTGTTCATTGCGTATCAAAGTCAGGTTAACTTCAAAAAGCTCATGAGTCATCATGGGCTTTTTTTGTTTTTGTTATTTAAACAATTTTTATAAAAACACGTGCCATCAAAACAAACTTAGATAAAATTTCGATAAAGCGCTTGACCGTAAAAATGATTTATTGTTATAGTCAATAACGATACAAAATAAATCATTTTAAAATTCAGTTTTTAATAATGCTTTACAGACAAATACTCATCGCTTTTATTTTTCTAATAAATATATAGGTGCCGTCACACGGTAGTCTCGCAAAAAAGATAAGGATATCTTATGCACCACGTTCAACAGCTCATCAATGGTCAGTTCGTACAATCAAACACCGATGAATGGATCGATATCACCGATCCTGCGACGCAAGAAGTCATCGCCAAAGTGCCACAAACTACCAATGATGAGATTAACCAAGCGGTTGCATCCGCACAGACTGCGTTTGAGACATGGCGCAAAACGCCAATTACCACGCGTGCGCGTATCTTTTTAAAGTATCAATCTTTGATTCGTGATCATATGGATGAGCTGGCAGAAATCTTGACCGCAGAGCAAGGAAAGACGATTGCTGATGCACGCGGTGATGTGTTCCGCGGTTTAGAAGTAGTAGAGCATGCCGCTGGTATTGCTAACCTGCAAATCGGCGACTTCGTAGAAAACGTTGCGTCAGGTGTCGATACTTATAGTATTTGGCAGCCACTCGGCGTTTGCGCTGGTATCACACCATTTAACTTCCCAGCGATGATTCCGCTATGGATGTTCCCAATGGCAATTGCCACGGGCAACACATTCATCCTAAAACCGTCTGAACAAGATCCAATGGTGACTATGCGTTTGGTAGAGCTAGCGATTGAAGCGGGCGTACCAGAAGGCGTGCTGAACGTGGTGCATGGTGGTAAAGCAACCGTCGATGCTATCTGTGACCATCCAGATATCAAAGCGGTTTCTTTCGTCGGTTCTACTCATGTAGGCAAACACGTCTATGAGCGTGCCAGTCAATCAGGTAAGCGTGCCCAGTGCATGATGGGTGCCAAAAACCATGGCGTTATCCTGCCAGATGCTAATAAAGAACAGACGCTCAATCAATTAGCAGGCGCAGCATTTGGTGCAGCTGGTCAACGCTGTATGGCGCTGTCAGTCGTCGTACTAGTAGGCGCAGCTGGTGAGTGGATTGATGAGATTAAAGCAAAAGCAGAAAGCTTGGTCGTCTCAGCTGGCAAAAATGACAAGGATTTGGGACCATTGATTTCGCCTGCTGCAAAGGCCCGTGTCGAGCATTTGATTGGAACTGGGGTGGAAGAGGGCGCAAGCTTGATACTAGATGGTCGTGGAATTACCGTTGAAGGGTTCGAAAAAGGTAACTTCGTTGGCCCAACTATCTTTGATAACGTCACAAGTGATATGCAAATTTATCAACAAGAAATCTTTGGTCCAGTACTATGTATCATGCGTGCTAACAGCTTGGACGAAGCGATTGCCCTACTGAACGCCAATCCACATGGCAATGGTACGGCGATATTTACTCAGTCAGGGGCAGCTGCACATAAATTCCAGCAAGACATTCAAGTCGGTCAAATCGGTATTAACTTGCCAATCCCTGTGCCACTCCCAATGTTCTCATTCTCAGGGTCACGTGGCAGCAAACTTGGTGATCTCGGTCCTTATGGTAAGCAAGCCGTACAGTTCTATACTCAGACCAAGACTGTCACTGCGCGATGGTTTGATGATGAGGCAAGCCGCGGCGTCAATACAACGATTTCAATTTAATCGTCAGCTCATTGTCTTTTCAGTATGACATTTTGTGTTTTCGGTATGACGATCATGCGACTTGCGGTACTATTAAACGCACTTTTATTATCGTTATGCCGCTATCATGTCGCGCTAATGTCTTATAAAATCTCTGACCAACATTTTCATTAGAGCTTTTATTAACGTTTATCTGAGATTTAAGCCCTATATTTGATCTATAAGAACAAGGATGACCCTATGGATTTTTCATTGACCGATGACCAAGTCGCCTTTCGCCAAACCGCCCGTCAGTTTGCGCAAAAAGAGCTAAAGCCAAATGCTGCTGAATGGGATCGTAACTCGCATTTCCCAATAGATGTGATCAAAAAATCTGGTGAGCTTGGATTTTTGGGGCTATACACCAATCCAGAGTATGATGGCTTGGGCCTGCCAAGACTGGACTCAGCGATGGTATTCGAAGAGCTTGCATGGGGCGACACGGCTGTAGCAGCGTATATGAGTATTCATAACATGGCCGCATGGATGATTGGTGAATATGGCAGCGATACGCTATGCAAAAAATATCTGCCCAATATGGTCAGCGGTGAGTGGTTGGGTAGCTACTGCTTAACAGAACCAAATGCAGGCTCGGACGCAGCTTCATTACGTACCAAAGCGGATAAGCAAGGCGAACATTACGTACTGAATGGCGAAAAAACCTTTATTTCTGGCGCAGGCTCAACCGATGTATTGGTGGTGATGGCACGTACTGGTGATGCTGGGCCAAAAGGTGTGTCAGCGTTCGTCGTAGACGCCAATAGTGCTGGTATCGAATATGGCAAAAACGAGCACAAAATGGGCTGGAAAGCACAGCCAACACGCACGATTAGTTTTAAAGACGTTAAAGTCCCAGTAGAGAACTTAATAGGCGAGGAAGGCCAAGGTTTTCGTATCGCGATGAAAGGACTAGATGGTGGTCGTATTAATATCGGTATTTGTGCAGTAGGAACGGCACAAGCGGCGTTAGAGACCGCAACCAGTTACGTGCAAGAGCGCAGTCAATTTGGTAGTCCGATTGCTAGCTTACAATCGGTACAGTTTAAACTTGCTGATATGTTGACTCAGACCATTGCCGCACGGCAAATGCTGTATCTAGCAGCTGATAAAGTTGACAATAATGATGGGCAAGCGTCTACCTACTGCGCAATGGCAAAACGTCTGTCTACGGATCTTTGTTTTGATGTTGCCAATGAAGCTCTACAATTGCACGGTGGCTATGGTTATCTAAATGAATATCCACTTGAGCGCCATGTACGAGACTTACGTGTGCATCAAATCTTGGAAGGCACCAATGAGATCATGCGAGTGATTATTTCACGTCAGGTCTTGCAAGATGAAGGGTTAAGCCAGCTACGCTAATTTATCTCGTTTTACTGAAACAAGGATGTTTTATGACAGAGTATACAAATCTACAGCTATCAATTGATGGCCATACCGCAACATTGACGTTGAATAACCCACCGGCACATACATGGACGATGGACAGTTTGCATGCGCTTAAGCAGCTCATCAACGACCTCAATGCCAACGATGATGTTTACGCATTAATCGTGCATGGTGATGGCGAAAAGTTCTTCTCAGCAGGTGCGGATTTAAACAACTTCTCAGACGGTGATAAAGGCCGTGCAATAAGTATGGCAATTGCATTTGGTGAGGCGTTTGAAGCATTGTCTGCCTATCGCGGTGTTAGTATCGCTGTCATCAATGGCTATGCGATGGGCGGCGGACTAGAGTGTGCGCTCGCATGTGATATCCGTATCGCAGAAGCGCACGCACAGATGGCATTGCCAGAGACGGGCGTGGGATTATTGCCATGTGCTGGCGGCACACAGAACCTACCTATGTTAGTAGGGGAAGGTTGGGCTAAGCGCATGATACTGTGCGGTGAGCGGGTCGATGCAGAAACAGCGTTGCGTATTGGTCTGGTCGAAGAAGTTGCTGCCAAAGGAGAAGGGTTAAAAGTGGCGCAAGCATTAGCGCAAAAAGTTGCTAAACAGTCTCCTGTTGCTGTCAGCTATTCTAAATCGCTTATCCAAGCGGCGAGAAATACCCCGCCTGCACAAAATCTTATCCATGAGCGTGAAACGTTCGTGAAGTTGTTTGATACCAACGATCAGCGCGAAGGGGTGCAAGCCTTTTTAGAAAAGCGTCAACCCAATTGGCAAAACAAATAAGCAGCGATCAAAACGCTTGAGCCATTTTTATTATTTAATTTTTGTAGGTCACTTTTATGACAGCAGCGACGAATGATATTAACTCCCAAATTTCAGTCAATAATGCAGCACAAGAAGCGCCTGTACTGTTCAGTACTGAACCGACAGATTGCGGGCACTTGATTGGAGTCATGACACTTAACACCCCAAAATCACTTAATGCACTCAGCGTTGATATGTGTCAATTGCTCTCAGCGCAGTTAGAGCAATGGCAAGCCGATGATCAAGTGGTTGCGCTTGTATTAAAAGGTGCAGGGGATAAAGCGTTCTGTGCGGGCGGCGATATTCGTAAGCTCTATGACAGCATGTCTACCAGTGCACCAATGCCAAACCCATATGCTACTGAATTTTTTAGTCACGAGTACCGTCTCTATCGTCAAATGCACTTTTATCCGAAACCATTAATACTTTGGGGTGACGGTATCATCATGGGCGGCGGTATGGGACTGATGGCAGGATGTAGTCATCGTTTGGTCACTGAGCGTACGCGTTTTGCCATGCCTGAAGTCACAATTGGACTGTTTCCCGATGCATCTGGTAGTTGGTTTTTGCAGCGTATGCCTGCTAAGACGGGTTTGTTTTTAGGTCTAACTGGCGCGATGTGTAATGGCAGTGACGCGCTATTGGCCAATCTGGCAGAGTATGCTGTTGCTAGCTATGACTATGATGCTGTTATCCAATGTCTCAAACAGAGCAACTGGCAGGCAGTCGATAACACTAGCAGTGCAGATAAGTGCCATGACAATAGCGCACATAGTATTGTTAGTCGTGCGCTTGCTGAACTGCCCGTAGCCGAACTGCCAGATAGTAAGCTGGCAACATATTGGCAACCTATCCAGCAACTGATGAATAGTGGCGGTTTGGCTGATATCGATACGCTGCTACAAAGCGATGCAGCACTCGCACAGCTAAACCAAGATTTTGCAGCAGACAGCTGGACGCAGCGAGCAGTCGCCACTTATCGTCATGGCTGCCCAGTAACATCTGCATTGACCTATGCGCTGTATCACAAAGTCGCTGACCTATCGATCGAACAAGTACTGTATTTAGAGACCAACGTCGCAGTGCACTGTGCAGCCAATCCTGATTTTAAAGAAGGCGTGCGGGCATTATTGATTGATAAAGATAAAAATCCTAAATGGTCGCGTTCATTAGCAGATTGTATCAGTGTAGAAGGGCAGGCGTATATCGATCAGCATTTTGTCAATCCTTATCCAAAAGGTGAGCATCCTTTGAGTGATTGGTTAGGTAGTGACGCTTTGGGTAGTCAAAGTGTCCGCTAACTGCCTAAAAGCACTCTATTAAGTAGGACGGTTAGCCGTTTTATAAAATTTTAAAGAAGTATGCTAGGGCGTGAAAGAACGACATTTATAATAAGTAATATTCACTAATAAACAATGTAAGACAGAATGTAGTCATGGCTACATTATAAATCATCAAGGAGTGATGAGATGGGTACAAAGGATATAAGTACAATGAATAACACCACTAAACCACATATTGCCTTTATTGGGCTTGGTAACATGGGTGCGCCAATGGCAGAGAACTTATTAAAGGCAGGTTACGCGCTATCTGTTTTTGATTTGTCTGAGGTTGCAACCCAGCGCTTAGCACAAGCAGGGGCTAGTGTCGCAAAAAGTCCTAAAGATGCTGCCAGTAATGCTCAAGTTGTGATTAGTATGTTACCTGCAGGCCAGCATGTACATTCGGTGTACTTGGGTGATAGTGGCTCTGATGGTCTGCTAGCAGAGTTGCCAGAAGGCACGCTTGTGATTGACAGTAGTACGATTGCGGCGGCTGATGCAAGGACAGTAGCAGAGGCGGCAGATAAGCTTGGTATAGACTTCTTGGATGCACCAGTTTCCGGTGGTACAGGCGGGGCAGTTGCTGGTAGTTTGACCTTTATCGTCGGTGGTGATGATGCCGCTTTTGCTAAGGCTGAGCCAATACTTGCCGTGATGGGAAAAAACATCTTTCATGCTGGCGAGCACGGCGCAGGACAAGTGGCAAAAATTTGCAACAACATGCTGCTAGGCATTCTAATGGCAGGAACGGCAGAGGCGATTAATCTAGGCGTCAAGAATGGTTTAGATCCCAAAGTGCTATCAGACATCATGCTACAGAGCTCAGGGCGTAACTGGACACTAGAAGTTTATAACCCTTATCCACAAGTCATGGAAAATGTGCCCTCTAGCAATGGCTATCAAGGCGGCTTTATGAGCAAATTGATGCAAAAAGATCTGAACCTTGCGATGCAGACTGCTCAAGACACTGAAGTAGAAACGCCAATGGGTGCCAAAGCAACAGAGTTATATGCCTCACATACTGTAGAGAATGGTGATAAAGATTTTTCTAGTATTATCGGACGTCATGATGTCTCATTATTGTCTTAAACATGACTCTCTTGACTGCTTCTCTTTTGAATGTAACCTTCTTAGACATATCAATTTTTAGGAATACCAATTCTTAAAGATACTAATATTAAGAATTTTTCGTATCATTAGTAGGTGGCATTAATTAAGAGAATGCATTTGCTAAAAAGAAAAAGGTCTACGCTATGATTTTAGCGTAGACCTTTTTTAGTAACTAATAGATAGTATTAGCTTTGCAGATCGTAGACGAGACTCTGAACATCTTGTGCTGCTTCTTGCAGTCTTGGTACGTGCGTAAGCAAATCATCTAATGAGACACGTATGGTGGGCGCATGTAAGTAGAGTGAGGCCAGATAGCGTTGCTTTTTATCCAAGATAGGCACAGCGACTGCCACCATCTCAGATATAAATTCCTCATTATCAATACCGATACCAGTATCAGCAATGCGATCAAGCTCGGCATTCAATGCATCGATATCAGTGATGGTGTTTTTGGTGAACTTATCTAATGGCAAACCCTGCAGTATTTTCATACGGCTGCTCTTAGACAATTGGCTCAAATAAAGCTTACCTGTCGCGGTACACCACATCGGAGATTTTGCACCTACAGGAAGATATATTTGTAGTGGCAAGGTCGTCTGAGCACGGTTGGTGTAGATCATATTCATATGATAAGGAATACCGATACCACAAGTTTCTTTGAGCTCATCAACGAGTTTTTGCAAAATCATCTGTCGCTCATTAAAAAACAGACGCTGTTGCCAGAGCTCAACGCTTAGGTTACGTACTCGCTTACCAGGGATAATACTGCCACCAATATCAACAGTCAAAAAACCATCATCAACCAAGTTTTGAATCAATCTATGAATGGTCGGTTTAGGAATATCTAGCTCTTGTGAAAGCTCGAGTGGAGAAAGCGGTTTTGAAGCATAGGACACTGCTTCGATGATTTCTAGTACACGGGTAATCGAAGATACTTTAGGCATATATATGACTCAGTAGGAGTAAAGAAATAGAGCAAACAGCGTCACAAGGTTTTCATAACTAAGACAAATAGTGACAATACTGACGTTCTATAACAAATCTGTTATAACAACTAATTTAGCATAATATTCGCTTGAGGCAAGCGTTAGTCGCGTTATATGAGATCATTTATATCGTTTTATTTATCGGTGTAGATTTTCTTATATAAGTAACAATAGATACGTTAACTCACAAGGCACACTATTCGGTAAGGTTAAGCTATATAACTGTCATTGAGTCAAAAGGCGTTATAGGAAATTATGTAGACATATTTTGCAATACCCTTACATAAACATTAAGCAAGCGAAGTCTCATATTTACGCTGTTTGGTTACTTTAAGGACGTTATGTAACATAAAAGCGAATTTTTGCAGATTGGTGTAGCAATTATTACAGTACCTATGCAATCTTTACATAATGGTAAATAAAAACAGCATCAGTAGGGGTGACTTTTTAAGTCAGAATTGTTTTAATCACCTCAACAAAATGATGGTTTAAAAAAAGCACAATCATCGTTTTTTATGGGCGGGTTTATTTCACACTTTAGGAGAATAATTATGAAATTGATTAAATTGACGGCAATCTCTGCTGCTGTTCTAGCATCAACTGCTGCATTAGCTGCTGAGCCAGTTATCGTTGTTGATAACAATGCTGCAGTCGCATATGAAGCTGAGCCAGTTGCTGTAGCCTATGAAGCAGAACCTACTTCTTATGCATACAATGCTGACGCTGGTGTAGTAAGCAACACTACTGGCGCTGTTGTTGGTGGCACTAAAGGTTTTTTTAATAAAGTAGTGAACCCAGCGTCAGTTAGTGCTGAAGTTGGTTCTTTGGGATATGGTGCTAACATTGGTTGGTCACTAAACGAAAAAGTTGAACTGCAAGCTGGTTGGGCAGGTGGCGATGTAGCTGACCTTTTCGGCGGTGATTTTGACGCAAATGACATCAATTATGATGTTGATAGTGATTTTAGCAATCCTTACTTAGGTGTGCAATTGCGTCCTACTGGTAACTGGTTTACGATGGGTGCTGGTATCATCGTTCCTGACAACGATATTGATGTGCGTGCAAATGCTGAAGGTGAAGGCTACTATAGTATTGATGGCCAAAAATATTATGCTGGCACAGCAGAAGTTGAACAAGCACTTGCTGATGATTTTGGTGGCCAAAATGTTGGCAATTTAGAAGGTTCTCTAGAACATCGTAATAAACTTGCTCCTTATCTAACGGTAGGTTTCCGTCCTAACATTACCAATAACTTTGGTGTATTTGGTGAAGTTGGTGCAGCTTATTTGGGTAAAGTAGATGCAACAGTACGTTACACTGGTGAGGAAGGTAACACTGTCGCGGCACAGGACGCAGCTCGTAAGGCAGAAGCAGACTTAGAAGATAAAGATTGGTTAGAGTGGTTCCCAATTGTTAAAGTTGGTGCAACTTACCGTTTCTAATCTAATCACAGTTTAAAGACTGTCATTAGTAGAAAATAAAAAAACGATCCTTTTTAGGGTCGTTTTTTTATGCTTAAAATAAAGTATTAAAAGATATTCTAAAAATCAGGTTTGAACTTTACTCAGAAAACTCTGCTCAGAAAACGATGACAGTCTGCTGAGATTGTAACGTGGCAATACGGTAAACAGATTGGCGCTTCGTATCCTCAACATTACTGAGTAGGGAAGAAGCGTTAACCTCTTTATTATTTTCAATCAAGCTAGGAATAAGGTGAGAGTAATCCATACCTAAGCCTTGAGCTAACGTATATTGGTTCACTTTGATAAAGCTTTCTTTTATTTGCCATAACAGTTTGGCAGTGCGTTCTCGCTGATCTGTAGATAGCTCCTGTAAAATAGTCAACTCACTCTCTGAGTAGAAACGCTTGACTACATGCCACGCAATGTTATTGATTTCTATATCGATACCAGCAGGGCGTTGACGACTGATAACAACCGCTATTTTACTGTGTAAATACGTAAAATTTGTCTGATTCGATTCTGTGGTTTGCTTTGAACTACCAGCTCCTGTATGGCTAAAGCATACGTAATGCTGACTGTTGACGAGCCGATAGGGAAAGCTTGACTCATCCAAGGTGTCATCTATTTCTAATTTTTTGAGCAGCTCTTGCAATAGTTGCCTGACGCCTTGCCGCTGCTGCTGACGTTGTTTACGCGCTAGAGTAGGTACTGAGTGTTTAGGCACTGCTGTCGCCATCTGATATTGCCAATTTAGGCTATTAAACTTGATGATGTCTTCATACGACGTATTACATGATGACAACCATAATGACTTGTTCCACAAGCTTCCAGTGACTAAATGACTGATTGACTCGCTCACTTGGGCAGTCACGCACCATGTCGTGGTGTCGAGTTGCGTGTACTGTATCTGGGTAAGGTTGGAAGTCGGCATATATTAATAGTCATCAAGAAAGATTATTTTGGAATTGAGTATATAAAATTGTGTAAGTCTAAACGCTATGTATTTGATACATAGGTGATCATACAATAGCTATATTTAAATAATTGATATCTAATTAACCTACTAAAAATCCAAAAAGCCCAGCAATACACTCTTGCTGGGCTTTTGTTAAACTATCGAACGCTATAAATAACGCTAAATCACAATTTAGTAAGACAGCTCAGCACGACGGTTTTGTGCATACGCGTCTTCAGTGTTGCCAGCTGCTGCAGGGCGTTCTTCACCATAGCTAATGACACGGATGTTGTTTGCAGTGACACCTTGAGCAGCAAGGTAGTTACGTGCAGCTTGTGCGCGTCGCTCACCTAGTGCCATGTTGTATTCACGGCTACCGCGCTCATCAGTGTGACCTGCGATAACTACCGTCGCTGCTGGGTTTGAATTTAGCAGGCTTACGTGTTGGTTAAGGACGCTCGCTGATTGAGCAGTAATTTCACTGCTATCAAAGGCAAAGTAGACCACTGCTTGAATATTCTCAGCGCCAGTAATGACAGCGTTTGAGTTATCAACGATAACCGCACCATTGTAGCCAACTTGTCCACCTGGAATACCTAGTGGGGCAACGACAACTTCTGAGGTAGAACGCTTGGTAGCACAACCGGTGGTTAATGCAACAGCGCTTGATAGTACAGCAAGAACAGCGATCTTAGAAAAACTGATTGACATGACGAGCTCCTAAAATTTTAATTAAATTTGTTTTTTTAAACTGCTTCCGATAAAACTTAGGCAATCTCTATCTATAATATACTAAATGTTAATTTATGTAAGTATTTTTACTGTAAATTACGATAGATAAAATCGAGCGTATTACCAGCGGTGCTTGTCCCATTTTTCAGGGTTAGCCCAGTAATCAGCATTGAGCCAATTTGGCAGTTGTTTGTAGTCATATAGATTAAATTGCCAAAGCGTCGCAGTAACGGTTGACGAGGTAATAGATTGAATGTCATCAATATTTAGAGATGGTTCATTCAATATATCAAATGGCGTAAAGCCATAAGGTTTCAAATCTATCGAGCTGTCCAATGCAATAAGTAAATGCGCGGCATACAGGTCGCGATAGCGCATGAGTAGCGGTACATAGTGTTGAGTCAGCTCTTCTGACAAAGTAGGTAGCCAAAAGCAAGCAAGCTCATAACGATCAGGTACATGCTGTTTGGCAAGATCTGATAGCGTTGATAAGTGTCGTGCGTTCAGCCTTGCTTCAGTGTTCTCATTAGTAGATGTAGTATCGTCAAGTTGTGCTTGTAGTGCTAATAAGTTGGCATGGTTATGTGTTACCCATAATGCTTCACTATTATCTTTTTTATGCTCAGGTGACAGTTCTGTCTGAGTCGTCAATGAGGGTAGTAGCGCGTCAACATACTCTATAAGCAAAGGTAGGGTAATGTCTGCGCGTTTCACCGTATTTTTTGTCATATAATAGGCCGTTAGTTAAATGATTGGTCATCAGTACGACTATTAAATCATTTTCAACGACATTATCCAATTGATAACGTATGTTTCATATTTAAATCATATTGAACCGACGATATCTTACTTTACATACTTGAAATTTGGCGATTTAGGTCAATCTAGCTATAAGCTTGATGAGAAAACCAAATTAGTAATAAAAATTAGCTTAATCATTGCAAAGCTTTGTCTATGTGCTTAGTTTACTAAGTGCTTAGCTGATTAGTTAGCCTAAAGACTAAGCCTTTATTCGCACTAGAGCCTTCTGCAAATAGCGAAATGATATTAATCATTATTATATTGCTCATCCCTAGTAAAACTACCTTATAACCAAATCACCGATAATAATAGGACACCATATGTCTACTGCTGAAACTGATGCACAAATCATCAATCCTGAAATGCCAGATGTGCCGCCCCATGCGCCAAGTAAGATTAATCTAAAAGACTATACCAAACCAAGTTTTGATGTCGAGACAGTACATTTAGATATTAAGCTGTTCGAAGACTATGCGCAGGTAGACAGTACGCTTGAGATGGTACGCCAAACGGCAGGGGATATTGTCTTATTTGGTGAGTCATTAGAGCTGCTAACGATTACGATGAATGGTAAGGCACTGAGCACTGAGGATTATCAGCAGGAAGCGGCGGGTAAGCTGACGATTCATAATGCTCCTGAGCGAGCTACTTTAGATATTCAAGTGCGTATCTGCCCACAGACCAATACGGCGCTTGAAGGCTTATATATGGCCGGTAGCGGTGACGACACGATGTTTGTGACTCAGTGCGAGCCAGAAGGTTTCCGTAAGATTACTTTTTATCCGGATCGCCCTGATGTGCTAGCGATATTTACCACGCGACTTGAAGCAGATAAGCGCTATCCGACGTTATTGGCCAATGGTAACTTAGTCGAAGCAGGCGAAGTGGCCGATGCACCAGACCGCCATTATGCCATCTGGCACGATCCAACCAATAAGCCAAGCTATCTATTTGCCTGTGTGGTAGCCGATTTAGATGTATTGACAGACTCTTATACGACCAGCGAAGGTCGAGAAGTATTGCTTGAGTTGTACGCCAAGTCTGCTGATATCGATAAATGCGATGTCGGTATGCAAGCCCTAAAAGATGCGATGAAATGGGATGAGGTCAATTACGGTCGAGCCTACGATCTAGATCGCTACATGATTGTGGCGGTCAGCCAGTTTAATATGGGGGCGATGGAAAATAAGGGCTTGAATATTTTTAATACTGCTTGCGTGTTATCTAGCCCTGAGACGACCACTGATGCCCGTAGTTTTAGCGTAAAAGCCATTATTGCTCATGAGTATTTTCATAACTGGACAGGTAACCGTATTACCTGCCGTGATTGGTTTCAACTTTGTTTGAAAGAAGGCTTTACCGTTTACCGTGATCAGTCATTTTCAGCAGATCAGCAGTCAGGTGCAGTGCAGCGTATCGATGACGTGGCGACCCTGCGTGCCCATCAATTTAGCGAAGATGCAGGCCCATTAGCGCATCCAGTACGTCCAGAGAGCTTCGTTGAGATTAATAATTTTTATACGACGACTGTCTATGAGAAAGGCGCTGAAATTGTACGCATGATTGCCAATACGTTAGGGCCAGATGATTTCCGCAAAGGAACAGATGAGTATTTCCGTCGCTATGATGGACAAGCGGTAACGGTCGAGGACTTTTTATCAGCGCTGAGTATCACTGATGACAAAATCGAGAATTTTATTGATTGGTATCGTCAGCCTGGTACGCCAGTGGTATCGGGTTCTCAAACCTATGATAGCAACGCACAGACGCTGACCATCACTTTGAATCAGCAAACACGCCATGTTAAAGGCTTTGATGCACCAAAACCATTGCCAATACCTGTAGCAACCGCCTTATTTGATAAAGACTCAGGCGCTATCGTTGCTGAGCGTATGTTGTTGCTTGACGAGGCGACGCAAACCTTTGTCTTTGAGAATGTCGCGAGTGAGCCTGTCGTGTCATTACTACGTGACTTTAGCGCGCCAGTACAGCTCAACTATGACTACCAAGATGCAGATTTAGCATTTTTGCTTAAGCATGAAACCAATGGATTTAACCGCTGGCAGGTCACTCAAATGCTGGTAAATCGTATTTTGCTGCAAGGACAAGGTGCGAAGAGTAGCCCTGATGTGTATTTGGAAGCATTGGCACAGACGCTGCCTGTCTTAGCGGCTGACGATGCGATGCTAGCGGCACGGTTGCTTGATATTCCATCAGCGCAAGAGTTGGCTTCTGCTATTTCTAAAGACTACGATCCAGCGCTGGTTAAAGAGCAGCGCGATGGGCTATACAAGCAAGTTGCTGATAAGTTAAAAGATCAATGGGCTGAGCTGTACAACAACCTGCCAATGCAGTCTTATGAGGATAGCGCTGAAGCTCGAGGCGTTCGCGCGCTGCGTAATGTCGTACTTGATATGGCATTGACTGCCAATGTGGATGATGCAGCAGACTGGGCACAGCAGCAGTATGACAATGCGAGCTGTATGACTGAGCGCTTTGGTGCATTGAAGACCATGGTCAATCATCAATTGACAGGTGCAGATAAGTACTTAGCAGACTTCTATGATCGTTTCCAAGCAAATGATCTGGTTATCGATTTGTGGTTCAGTGTACAAGCTGCCGCTGACGATGTGACGCCTGATATGGTTAAGTCGCTACTGACGCATACGGACTTTGATTGGAATACCCCTAACCGTGTCCGTTCAGTTATCAGTGCTTTTAGCTCACAACCGACGGTACTCTGGACGGCAGAAGGTCTAGAGATGTATACAGGCGTGATTCAAAAATTAGATGATGCCAATCCTGTGTTAGCCTCACGCTTACTGCAAGTACTCGCCCGCTGGAATACGTTGGCTGAGCCTCGTCGTCAAATGGCGCACGAGCAGCTGATAGATTTACAAAAGAATGTCTCATCTAAGCATGTGCTCGAAAGCTTAGAGAGTGTGTTAGGTGCTGCAAATAGTTAATTGAAAACTTGGTTAGCTTTGACCAATTAATGAAACATGTATCGTTGTTGGTCATTGCTAACCAAGTTTGAGAATACAGTATTTCTTATAAAACGTTCATAAATAAAAAGCCCTTTTCGCATCAGTGCGAAAAGGGCTTTTTATTGTTTGCTCGACGATAAATTATCGCAGATAGCTAATAGCTATTAGCTATTAGCTATCTGCGATTTGGAAGCACATCTTTCACCATATCACGTAAGTCACGTAATGCTGTGACAGTGCTCTCCCAATCTAGGCAACCATCGGTGATAGATTTGCCGTACTCAAGCTGACTTAAATCAGCAGTCAATTTTTGATTGCCGCCTTTCAAGTGACTCTCAATCATCATACCGATAATTGATTTATTGCCGTTTTGGATTTGTTCGGCGACGTTTTTGATAACCATCGGTTGTAGGTAAGGGTCTTTACCTGAGTTAGCATGGCTAGAGTCAATCATAATCTTGCTATTGGTTTTGCCTTTTGCCAGCTCATTTTCAACTTGAGCTACCGCAGTTTCATCATAGTTAGGTTTACCGTTACCACCACGAAGTACCACGTGCGCGTAAGGATTACCTTTAGATTTGATGATAGAGACTTTACCATCTGACGATAGACCTAAGAAACTATGACCTTCTTTAACCGCTTGCATGGCATTTACAGCTACCGTCATACCGCCATCAGTACCATTTTTGAAGCCAACTGGGCATGATAAGCCAGAGCTCATTTCGCGATGCGTTTGGCTTTCAGTGGTACGTGCACCAATGGCTGACCAGCTGATTAGATCCTGTATGTACTGCGGTGTATTTGGATCAAGTGCTTCGGTCGCGCAAGGTAGACCTTTTTCATTCAAATCAAGTAGCAATTTACGAGCCGTGCGCAAGCCTTTTTCTATATCAAAGCTGTCATTCATGTCAGGGTCGTTGATCATGCCTTTCCAGCCAACCGTCGTACGAGGTTTTTCAAAATAAACACGCATGACCACAAATACACTGTCTTCAATTTCTTTTGCCAATACGGCTAAACGATCGGCATATTCGTGAGCGGCTTTGATATCGTGAATAGAGCAAGGGCCAATGACCACAAACAAACGCTTGTCTTTACCATCCAAGATATCTTGAATAGTATTACGACCTTTTAGTACGGTGTTATACGCGTCGTCTGACAGAGGCAGCTCGGCTTTTAGCTCGGCGGGGGTAATCAAAGGAATAAATTTTTCAATATTCACGTCGTCAATATCTGCATTATGGGTAACTGATGTTGTCATGGTTATATATCGTCTAGCTGATTTATAGGAATAATCATTATGCGGACAAAAGTGTTGGTTGACAAGGGTAGTCGAGCAGTTAATTGACTGATAACTGGAATGAGGAAACTAAAACTTAGTTATACTTATAAAGACTTAGCGTGATATTTGACGTTCTAAATGCACGTTTAGCATTTGGTTTTTCTATCTATTAATAAGAGTTGGTTGAGTTTTTGATGCATAACGCTCAGATTTTATGTATGAATTTCGCTATTTGTACCATCGTCAAGTATGATAGCAACATTAGCGATGGGTGGCCCAAACTGTGGTATTAAAACAGTACGGATGAGTGCGCATATTATTCATGAGGTCGTATCGCTGATTTATTGCGTTATATTTTATAATAACGGTTTATTTTATTTTGTGTATTTCTAATATCGAGAGCTTGTCATGACAGATTCTGCTACGTCTCATCACCATACTGACCTCATTCATCAAGCCGAGACGGATTCTCAAGTAGCAAATATAAATGCTACGCCGCTAGTGATAGGCATCGTCGCAGGTGAGGTATCTGGTGACAGCTTAGGCGCAGATTTTATGCGGCAAATGAATAATCTACGTGATGATATTGTCTGGGTAGGCGTGGGCGGTACAAAGATGCAAGCACAAGGGCTACAGAGTATTTTTCCGTTAGAGCGCTTGGCAGTGATGGGTCTGGTTGAGGTCATGTCGCAGCTACCGGATTTGCTCAAAGCACGTCGCGAGCTATTGAGCGCATTTAAGGCTGCTAATATTGATTGGTTCGTTGGTATTGATGCACCTGATTTCAATTTACGCGTGTCCAAAAAACTAAAGCCCCAAGGCGTGTTTTGTGTGCAGTACGTCAGCCCTTCTATTTGGGCATGGCGCGAGTCGCGTATCCATAATATTAAAGCGGCGACCAATTTGGTGCTATGTCTATTCCCGTTTGAGTTGCCAGTTTATGAGCGACATAACCATCCAGCGATCTGTGTGGGTCATCCATTGCTACGAACCATTGATCAGAACCTAATCGATACACCAATCAATCAACGTCGCAGTGAGCTCGTTTGGGACAATGATGGGTTGCAGCAGTTTTTTATTGAACGCTTCGATGATGTGAGTCAGCTTATTTGTGTGATGCCAGGCTCTAGGCGCGGTGAAATTACAGCCATTTTGCCATTGATGCTTGATGGTATCCAAAAGTTAATCCTGTTAGATCCTAAGCTGTGCTTTATTATTCCAACGGTCGATCAAAACCATCAATATATCGTGCAAGAGGTAATCGACCAACGCTCAGAGCAGCTACGTGCAGCAATTGTGGTGGTCTACGATGATACCCAGCCAGAATTTAGCCAACATGCCATGGCGGCATCAGATATCGTGATGCTAGCATCTGGAACAGCAACGCTAGAGGCAATGCTGCTTGAACGGCCAATGGTAGTGGTATACCAATTAAATCAGCTAACTTACCAAATAGCCAAGCGTCTGGTAAAAGTACCATATGTGGCATTGCCTAATATATTGGCTAATGCACCGATTGTACCTGAGCTGATTCAAGAGCAAGCAAGCGGTGACAATATATGCCGTACCGTGATGCGATTGCTGCAACCACGCGCTTATGCCGAGCAATTACACGACTTACTAGTGACAAAGCAGTCGCTACAACAGCAAAGTAACCATGAGCCTTCAAACAGCGTGATTGAACAGTGGTTTATCCAAAATACCGATACCGTCAATCCTAATTAAACGAGAAAGACCTCCTAATATTATGCATATCAACCAACATACAGAAAGCTCAGTTCAAATAATTGATATTAATATCGAGCATATTGATGTCAAAGGAAAATATATTCAGTTAGCAGCGCCCATACACTTATATGGGAAAATGAATACCGCTGAACTGCTCACTCAATATTTGTCTAATGATAACCAAGATGCAGCGCAATCAATGCTACAAATCGGCGTTGATGAAGCAGGACGTGGGCCATTACTAGGCAGTGTCAATGTGGCGGCGGCAATATTACCTGCGACTTGGTCAGGTTTGATTGAGGAACAACCGCTTAAAGACACGCCGTTGTCGATACTGACAGACTCCAAACAACTGAGTGAAAAAAAGCGCGATATCCTTTATCCATTGGTTCAGCAGCATGCTATCGGTTATATCATCGCTGATATACCAGCAGCAGTGATCGACCAGGTGAATATCTTGCAAGCAACGATGCTTGGCATGCGCTTATGTACTGAATCATTGCTAGAAGTGATTTTTAAAAAATTCTCGACCACTAGAAATGATAAAAGCACGTCGCTCGATCAATTTAAAGTCGAAGTACTGTTTGATGGGAACCGTTGCCCTGACTTGAACTATGATAGTTTTAAAAAGTTAGAGGTAGCGCCATTTGCAGTTGATTGTCAAGCATGGGTAAAAGGCGATGCGCGTCATACTAGTATTGCAGCGGCCAGTATATTGGCAAAAGTAAGTCGTGATGAGACGATGTATGCACTGGATACTCAGTATCCGGAATATGGTATTGCCAAACACAAAGGCTATCCAACGCGTGCGCACATGGAGGCGATCGAAAAACATGGTGTCTTGCCAACGCATAGACGTAGTTTTGCACCAGTAAGAAAAGCGCTAGAAATACAGTAGCTATAAAAGAAGTAGATAGAAAGCTGATTTCTAACATGCATTATCTCGTTTTAAAGATATGATGGGGGCAGCTTTGATATTTTGGTTAACGATAAAACATTAGAACAGCAGTCATTTACGTTTACTACTGGTAAGGTAAATTACTGATAAGTATCTAATAATCTCTAAATATTTATCGTAAAAAAGAAGGTCTGAATCAGTGATATGATTCAGACCTTCTTTTTATGTAATAATTTTTTGTGTAATAACTTTAATTATCTTCGTACAATACTAGGAATGTGGCCTAAAACGATGAATTAGGCTGTTTTAAAAAATTCTTTTCATCTTCGGTTGAGTCGCGATTTAGTACCTCGTTGCGATGTGGATATCGCCCGAATTGATCGATAATTTGTTTGTGACGATATTCAAAGTCTAATGTGTTTGCATCATCTAATTGTTCAAATAGCAGTAGATAACGCTTATGAATCATGGCCGACTCAGAGTGCATAAACGGCATGATAATAAATCTACGCCATTGCATCGGTAGAGTATCAAAATAAGGCTGTTGAATGGCTTCTTGGGCGAGTGCTAATGCCATACCGTCTTGCGCAAATGCACTTGCTTGTCCGCGACATAAATTGTGTGAAAACTGATCTAGCACAATAATTTCTGCCAAGCGTCCTGCCAATGCCGTTATCGAGCTATTACCATCCAATGAAGACTCTGCGATACGCCAAGTGACACATTCGCCTTGTTTTGCTGCGTGCCAAATATCGCCAAACTTATCCTGTATCTGCTTATCAAAACGATCGTTTTGTTCAAACCAGTAAGCTTCATTGTTTTTATCAAACCAAAAATCCAACACGGCACGCGCATCAGGATCTAGATAAGTCAAATCTATGTTTTTCGGATCCAATTGTGATGAATGGGATCGACTGGCTGAGGTGGAATAATCGGTTGAGAGTGCCATAAGATATTCTAATTATGATGAATTTAGTCTACTATAGCGCAAATATTTATATCTGTCTGTCAAGATACCAACAGCAGAGTGTCTATTAGGTAATCTATTATGAATGCAAAAAATCTAGAGAATTCTATCAACACGACATTGCCACCAACGCCTTACTATGTGCTTGATGAAGCGGCCATCGTTGCCAATATGAAAATCATCGCGAGGCTATGTGAGCTGTCTGGTGCAAAAGCATTATTGGCACTAAAATGCTTTGCCACATGGGGTGTTTTTGATGTGATGCAGCCTTATCTGCATGGCACGACTTCATCTTCACTTAACGAAGTCAGATTGGGCTATGAGACCTTTGGCAATAACGATGATGCCAGTAGCAGCGATAAAAAAGAAACGCACGCTTATAGCGTCGCCTATAGTGCAGACGAAATCCCTGAAGTACTGAACTATGCGGATAAAATCATTTTTAACTCAATCTCACAGCTCAACGCTTTTAAAGCGCAAGCCGCCGCGCAAAATATACCCGTAGGTCTACGACTCAATCCAAAGACCAGCAACTCATCTTTTTTGATTGCTGATCCTGCGCGTCCATTTAGCCGTCTTGGTGAGCATGATAAAGATAAAATCGCAGCAGTACTTGGCGATATCACTGGCGTCATGATTCATAACAATTGCGAGAATGACAGCTTTGAAGCCTTTAGTGAAAGCTTGGCAGATATCGAAGATAGATTTGGTGATATCTTAGCGCAGCTTGAGTGGGTGAGTTTGGGCGGCGGTATCCACTTTATCGCGCCTGATTATCCATTAGAAAAGTTGGCTGCACGTTTGAAAGCTTTTAGCGAAACCTATGGCGTGCAAGTCTATCTTGAGCCAGGTGAAGCAAGTATCCATGGTGCAGGTACGTTGGTAACTACTGTATTGGATACCATGCATAATGAAAAAAATCTAGCAGTCGTTGATGCTTCTATTGAAGCGCATATGCTTGATCTATTGATTTATCGTGAGTCCGCACCGATTGCTGCGATTAACCATACAGCTGCCGATATTGCGCCTATTGGCAATCCTGCAGAAGCTGCACCGTCTGAAGCTGATGCTGAGTCAGCAGACCATACCATTATCTATGGTCGTTCTTGCTTGGCAGGTGATATCTTTGGTGAGTATGCATTACCGAGTAATCTTCAGATAGGCGATAAGATTGCCTTTGGCAATGCTGCCGGCTATACGATGGTCAAGAAAAACTGGTTCAACGGTGTCAACATGCCAGCGATAGTCATCCACCGTTTGGATGGCAGTATCGATATCCAGCGTGAGTTTGATTATCAAGATTATAAAGCCAGCTTGTCTTAACGGGATGCTTTCAAGACTTTTCTACATTAGAAAACAAAGGCTTAGTCTTAATAATGGGTAATTTTAAGGTATCTGCTATTGATACATTATTTTTTACCGATAAGGGAATAAAAATTGTTATAATCGCGTCGGGCAAATAATGGAGTATTATTTGCCCGACGGGTGCGTGGGTTTTCCTCGGTCTTCCTTTTTAATTCACGCATATCATTCACTCGTTTCTGTTTTGCATAGCCGCTATCAATGGTATCGACAGGGACACAAAGGAGGATTGTTCATTGAACACAAACCAACAAGCTAAGCCCAACAAAAAAGACGTACTGATCATCGGAGCAGGCGGTGTCGCTCAAGTGGTCGCGCATAAATGCGCGATGCACAATGATGTACTTGGTGAGATTCATATCGCCTCACGTACAAAAGACAAATGCGATGCCATCGCCCAAAGTGTAAAAGAAAAAGACAGCTTTAAGCAGGCTGCGGTCTTGCATACGCATCAAGTTGATGCGATGGACAGCCAAGCACTCGTGCAGCTGATACAAGACACTGGAATACAAATAGTCATCAATGTTGGTTCGGCATTTATCAATATGACCGTACTAGAAGCCTGCATTGAGACAGGTACTGCATACATAGATACGGCTATTCATGAAGACCCGCGTAAGATTTGTGAGACACCGCCGTGGTACAACAACTATGAATGGCAACGTAAAGAGCGCTGTGCAGACAACAATGTCACTGCCATTTTAGGTGCAGGGTTTGATCCTGGTATGGTCAACGCCTACGCGCGTCTGGGCTATGACATGATGGATGCAGGATCTGTGACGGATATCGATATCATTGATATCAATGCGGGCAGCCATGGCAAGTACTTTGCGACCAACTTTGACCCAGAGATCAACTTCCGTGAGTTCACCGGTACGGTTTACTCGTGGCAAGACAGCAAGTGGCAGTCTAACAAAATGTTTGAAGTCAAACGTACGGACGATTTGCCAGTTGTGGGTGTACAAAACAGCTATCTAAGCGGTCATGATGAAGTTCATTCATTGTCAGCCAATCTAGATGTGCCAAACATTCGCTTTTGGATGGGCTTTGGTGAGCATTACATCAATGTCTTCACTGTCCTACAGAGCTTAGGATTGCTATCTGAGCAGCCAGTGATGACTGCTGAAGGCCAAGAAGTGGTGCCGCTAAAAGTCGTGAAGGCGGTGCTACCAGATCCAAGCTCGCTTGCACCAGAATATACAGGCAAGACCTGCATTGGTGATAAAGTCAAAGGCAAAATCAATGGCGTTGAGACAGAAGTGTTTATCTACAATGTCTCAGATCATAAAGACGCTTATAACGAAGTGGGTAGCCAAGGTATCTCGTATACCGCAGGCGTGCCACCTGTTGCTGCTGCGATACTGGTCGCGACTGGTGAATGGGATGCAGGCAAGATGGTCAACGTCGAAGAGCTAGATGCTAAGCCATTTATTAATCTGCTCAACAAGATTGGTCTGCCAACGCGTATCAAAGATAGCGAAGGTGATAGAGCGCTTGAGTTTGATATTTAGTTAGTCATCATATCTATTCTAAAAGCCCATCTGACTTTAATTGAGTCAGGTGGGCTTTTTATTTTATAAAGGAAAAATAAATTATCATTGTTTATTTAATTATAAAGAATAAACTATCAAATGATAATGATTTTCAATACCATCTATATTAAAAATAAGGTAGTATTTCACTTTTGTATCATTCGCTAGACATTCTGTAAAGGTAGAAATTAGATGTTTGTCAGTGAATAAAAGAGGGAGTAGTGAATGAGATACATACGATTTCTTCCTAAGAAGAAATGGGCCATAGCAGGCTTTACCTTTTTATTATATTCGGCGTCATTCCCTGCATTTGGTTCGGAGGCAACGATGCTAACGATTGAAAGTCCCTTAAAAGGCGATTTAAATCATTCCAACAGGGAAAACGCTGATATCAAGCCACAGCCACAGCCACAGCATAAGTCATTAGATTTTAGCGTTCCTTGCGATACAGGCGATTATCTAACCGGATATGTTGAGAGTGATAGAAGTATGATGACGCTAGATGTTATCGATGCCACAGGAAAAGTATCGCGCCGTTTGATTGATAATAAAAGTGGCAAACAACACTTCTATTCAGTAGCCGAAAACTGTGCAGAGACCTGGCGACTGTCTGGCTCAGGTGCTTATCAGATAGTGCTCGAACAACGTGTTAGTTTAGCAGAGCAAGATTTAAAAGGTTCTTTAGGAAATTCTCTAGACAGTTCTGACACGTTACTCAGCCCCAGAGTATCGGCATTACTTGAGTCATTGCAGAAAGGGCAGAGTACAGATCGCTTTTGGGCGGAAGTGGAAGTATTAGGTACACCGCTGATTGAAGACACAGCTTTGGGCACTGTGATGACGTTTTTAGCGCGAGGAGACTATCGCAATGTCAAGTTAATGGGTGGCCCGTCCACCAATCATGATGCATTGCAACGATTGGTAGACTCTGATACATGGTACAAAAGTTTTATTGTGCCAAACAACACGCACTTATCCTATCAAATTGCCCCTAATATCCCTGAGCCACCTCTGTCTGAGTTTGCTCGTAGAGTCGCCATAAAAGCCGTGGCTCAAGTTGATCCTTATAATCACCATTCATGGCCACGTTCAGCCATTGATAAGTACACAACCAAATCTACTATTACGTTAAAAGACGCACCAAATAGGCGTTGGATAAAAAGACAGGCAGAGGTTCCCAAAGGAGCGTTGTCTACCTTTAAATTTACTAGTAGTACATTGGATAATACTCGCGATATCACCATTTACTCCCCAACTGTTAATAACAACAAGGAGAATAGTAAAGATGATGCGGTGCTGTTATATATCTTTGATGCTGAAGCCTATATTGATACGGTTGGATTGCCCACGATTTTAGATAATTTGATTGCAGAAGGTAAGGTTCCACTAGTGACAGCGGTGTTTATTAGCAATCCTGACAATGATGCCCGTGCACGTGAATTACCTGCCAACCCAATGTTTGCAGATGTATTGGCCAATGAGTTAGTACCACAAATAAATAAACGATTGCCAGTAGCGATACCAACGGATAGAACGGTCATTGCAGGGTCAAGTTATGGCGGTTTAGCAGCGACGACTATCGCACTACGTCACCCCGACATATTTGGCAATGTTATCTCTATGTCTGGGTCTTACTGGTGGCATCCAAAAGATCAGACAGCAGAAGATAAACACTTCGTAGCGTCTGAGGTAATAAAAATGGATAAGGCACCCGTTCGTTTCTTTTTGAGCGCAGGCGTGTTTGAAACGGCTCGTGGTAAAAGTGGTAGCAACGGTATATTGGGAACCAATCGTCATCTGCGAGACGTTTTATTGGCAAAAAGGTACGATACACATTATCAAGAGTATGCTGCAGGACATGATTACTTTGCTTGGCGAGGAATCATAGGAGATGGTTTGGTATCGCTTTTTCCGTCTAAGGAAAAGAAGTAATATCTCTTTTATTTAAACTAGCGCTAATGTTTAGCCTTTTACTACTAAATAAAATGATAGTGACTGAGTATTCATACTCTAACTTCTAATTTTCTATATAAAGTATTTTTTTAAAACCAACCTGCTAACAAGTAGCAAGTTGGTTTTAAATCGATTGTCATTAATTAGGATTATATTCTCTCAACGCCGCAATACGGTCATCAAGCGTTGGGTGTGAACGGAATAGGTTGGCAATACTAAAGCCTTGCGTTTGTCCTGATGAGATCGCAAATGCTTTCATACTCTCAGGCATTTGATCTGGTCGCTGTGCAGAAGGACGAAGCGCATCAAGCGCTCTAATCATTTTTTCGCGGCTGGCCAATTTTGCGCCCATTTGATCCGCACGGAATTCACGTAAGCGTGAGAACCACATCACGATGGCAGATGCCAAAAATCCAAGTAAGATATCCATTACGATACTCGTAATAAAGTAACCAATACCTGGGCGGTCACTGGTATTTTTAAACACAGTACGATCAACGAAACTGCCTACAATACGTGCAAAGAACATTACAAAGGCATTTACGACCCCTTGAATGAGGGCAAGGGTTACCATATCACCGTTAGCCACATGGCCAATCTCATGCGCCAGTACCGCTTCGACTTCATCTTGATTCATATTTTGTAGTAGACCAGACGAAACCGCTACCAGTGCTTTATTTTTATTCCAACCAGTCGCAAAGGCATTTGGCTGCGAATTATTAAAAATACCAACCTCAGGCATACCGATATTTACGGCTCGTGCTTGTTTGGCGACTGTATCGACTAGCCATTGCTCAGTAGCGGTGCGTGGCGATTCTATGACTACCGTACCAGTGGATCTTTTAGCCATCCACTTCGATATAAATAGCGACACCATCGAGCCGACCATACCGTAGATACCACACATAACGGCAAGGCTAATGTAGTTGAGACCACCTGCGCTGTGCACACCACAGATTCCAAAAAACCTCGATAAAATACCAAACACAATGCTAAATACCACAATCACTGCCAAGTTGGTTAATAAAAATAATCCAATACGCATCATGATGCTAACTTCCTATTTACAATGTCGGTATGGCCTCGATAGATGGTTATCCAAGAGGTTTGTTTGTTATGATAGATTTTACTGTGATTTTAACTGTCATGTCAGAAAAAATAGCTTTTTATAAGTGGTGACAGAGATAGGGTGATTATTTTGGGGAATGCCGTACAATACCTGACTGGTTTTATCAGGTTAGAAAAGTAGTAGATGAGGAGTAGTGAGTTTTGACAGAATTAAAGACGGTTGGGCTATTTGCGCTTACTGCATTGGCTGAGATTGCAGGATGTTATCTGCCTTATCTTTGGCTGCGAGAAGGCAAGTCAATCTGGCTACTGATACCTGGTGGGCTGAGTTTGGTCGCGTTTGTTTGGCTGCTGTCATTACACCCAACTGCTGCGGGCAGGGTCTATGCTGCATATGGTGGTGTTTATATATGCATGGCGATTTTATGGTTGTGGACGGTCAATGGTATACGACCAACCATGTGGGACATAGTGGGTTCGATAGTTGCGCTATTAGGAATGGCGATTATTATGTTTGCGCCGCGCGGAGCTTAATAAAAACCTAAGCTCAATTAAAGACAGTGCTTAGCTAAAGGCCAATGACGAATCAAAAAATACCGATCAAACGGTTAGGTCAGATTGGCATATTGATGTATTGATTATTAATGTTTACCTAAAATACTACCATTGTCGTCTTTCTTGGCTTGTTTGGCAGCTTTCTTCTCTTTAGCAGTCAAAAGGGGCTTTTTCTTAACGTTCTTCTTACTATCTTGACCTTTGCTCATCATCGTTTCCTTTTTTACGGCACACTACTCATTACGCCAAGTTAAGCGAATTCAAGACAGTGTGAATACAGCTAATATAGCTGTTTACCGAGTAGAGTATAGGCTTAAGCTTTAGTAATAGATAGCGCTCGCACAATTCGTCTACGATTCAAGTATCATTCAAATCGTTTATGGTTTTCGCTAAGTGTTCTCTGCGCAGAATGACGAGCAACCCCAATACGGTTAGTCCTAGTTCATCAATTGATTCGTTCAATCAATCATTGTATTAATAAGTGCTTACTTACGGATACATGGCGATTTGCTATAATGAGCCATAAACCGATTCATAAACGCGGCAAACTCTTATTTATTAACATTTAGCACCATAGTGCTTACTGTTTTGGTCAAATTATTATGCGTATTCGTAAACTGTTCAAATTTGAAAATGCTCACATCGTTCGTAATTGTAGTTCTGAGCGTTGTAAGCATTCGATTCATGGTCACAGCTATCAGATTGAGCTGATCCTTGAGGCCACTCGTTTAGACCATGGGCAAATGGTTTATGACTTTGGCCTACTAAAATCTTCTATCAAAGACATTATCGATAGCTTTGATCATGCCATTTGCTTTTGGAACAAAGATGATCCTGAGTATGTCGCAGCGTGTAAGAAATTTAGCGCACGTTGGATCAGCCTACCAGTTTCGCCATCGGCAGAGCAGTTTTCACGAGTGATATTCTTTTGGGCACAAGAAATACTACGTCAGACACAAATGCAAAATGGTGAAGCAGATGTCAGCGTGTACTCAGTGATTGCCCATGAGACGGCGACAGGGTATGCGCAGTGTTTTGCTGATGATGTTGCAAACGATCAAATGGGTAAACTAGTTCTAGAAGATTTTGAATTCAGTGAGCAGGTTCGTGCTGAGTGGACTGACTCTGAGCTGTATGCCAAGCTGATTCGCGGTGAAAGCTTTACCAATCCAACCGTGACCATGCAGGTTCAGACAGAGCAAGTACAAGCAGGTTCAGTCTGATGTGTGATGGTCAATCTATAGAAAATAGCAAATACCTAAAGACTCTGATATTAAACTCTGAGCAAGATACTCAAGCATTGGCTGAGCAATTAGCGACCTTGTCACTGACAGGTAGCGTGTGGCTGGCAGGTGACTTGGGCGCTGGTAAAACGACACTAACGCGTTATTGGTTACAAGCGCTTGGTCATACAGGTGCGGTGAAAAGCCCAACCTATACCTTGGTTGAGCCCTACAGTATTCAGCGAAAAGATGGTTCCATCAAACCAGTTTATCATGCAGACTTATATCGTCTGCAAGATCCAGAAGAGCTGTCTTTTATTGGGTTTGATGAGTATCTCGATGAGCCTGAAGCGCTAGTCATCATCGAATGGGCTAGCCGCGCGGATAGCTATTTGCCACCGCCTACGTTATTCATCGATATGACCCAAAGTGTAAGCGGTGATAACGACACTGAAGCACGCCAAGTGCAGTTGAGAGTGTCAAAGGCAGGTCAAGCGCAGGGTTTGGATTTATCACAACTTATCATCTAAATGAATATCTAAATTATACCAAACGCTACTTTCCAAAAATATGACATCTATAAATGCCAGATAATCATCCTAATACCCGTATTAAAAAACTATCGCCGTTGCTAATCAATCAATTAGCAGCAGGTGAGGTGGTGACCCGTCCAGCAGCGGTGGTCAAGGAGTTGCTGGAAAATGCCATCGATGCTGGTGCGACCAATATTGAGGTGCGCATCACTCAAGGTGGTATGGGTCTGATTGAGGTAGTGGATAATGGGGTCGGCATTCATCCTGATGACATGGTTATGGCCATCACTCGTCATGCGACCAGTAAGGTTGCTGACGTTGCTAATCTGCATGGTATTACGACGTTGGGTTTTCGCGGTGAAGCGTTAGCGGCGATGGCTGCTGTCTCGCGTTTGACCTTAATCAGTAGTCATGATGATAGTGGCATTGGCCGTCAATTACAGGTCGCTGGCGTATTAGATGACACACCGAAACTGTTACCAGTTGTCCATAACCGTGGTACCACGATTGTCGTAAAAGATTTGTATTTTAACGTGCCTGCCCGCCGTGGCAACCTAAAATCTATTGCTACTGAATTCGGTCATATCGAAACCATTGTCCGTGAAGTCGCACTGGCGCGTGCCGATGTTGCTTTGACACTTTTTCATGACAATAAACAGCGTCTATCATTATCTGCAAGTGCTACGAGTATTAGTGGTAATAATGACAATAATACCAGTCGCTTGCCACTGCCGCGGTTGGAACAAGCGACTGGTATGGCGTTGACAGATAATGCATTAGCAATATCGATAGACTTATCGAGTCTGGTGCATTCGTCTGTAGAATACGATGATAACAATGTTAATCAGGCAGCGATTAGTGGTTGGTTATGGCCGCTACATCATGAAAAAACTGATGTACCCAAGCTGATTTATGTAAATGGCAGACTGGTAAAAGAAGCATTGATTAGCAATCAAATACGTCAACTGGCACAAGGTGCGCAGCTAGCAGGTATGGGGTATGCACTGTATTTTGATTTACCAACTCAATGGTTAAATATCAATGTACATCCATCTAAACAACGTATCAAAATAAGTCCATTGAATAATATTATGGCGCACTTAGGCCATACAGTTCGTACGCAGTTGAAAACGATTGATGTAGCTAAGTTTGGATCTGAGTCTGCATCTGCGTCCGTAGCGATGACAGACGCTGATAGCCAATATATATCTGCGGAATTATCAAACGTAGATGCTTCTGAAAGTCGTTCGTCTGAAATGCCCATCTCAAGTAGTCAGTCTAGCAATAACCAAAGGCAGAATAATCGAGTAGAATCTACTAGACAGTCTTATCAGTCTACTGCAAACCAATCACTTTCATATAATCCTTCATTGCAAGAGTCAGCGCGATCTTATATCAATGAACGATCAGACCAAAGTAACAATAGTAACCACAGCACTTCACATTATTCTGATGGAGCAGCTACCTCTGCATCTTTACCAATTTGCTTAGATATCATTAACGATGTAGAAGCTGTTGACATGGACTTAAACACAGATGATAAAAAGCTACCTTGGTTATTATTTTATCACCAAGGGCAGTGTGCACTGATAAGTGCTAAAGACTGGCAGTTTAAAGTAAGCCAGTTGTTCGAATCACTTACCTCTAGTCATCAAGTATTCAAAAAAGATAGATTGCCAAGCAGTGCTACTGAGATTAATCAGCAACTTATTAGTGTCAATACGCAAATGTCTGCGCAAGATTCAATAGTTTTTGCAAATGATCTTACTGAAATAATCATGAACAATGCTATTAAAGCGATAGACAGTCACCTCTTAGTAAAGCTAATGCTATCCTGAATATCTGAAAATAATTACAACATCTTAAAGCAATTAAACCAATCGATATCTGAGTTATCCATATATTATGAAAGGCCACTTTATGCAACATTCGTCTGATAGCCTACCTCACAAGCTGGCGGATAATAGCGTAGTTTGTCTTATGGCACCAACTGCTAGCGGCAAGACATCACTGGCATACGAGCTATACGATACAGGTCGTTTTGAATTAATTTCTGTGGACTCAGCGCTGATATATCGTGACATGAACATTGGCACAGCCAAGCCAACAGCGGCTGAGCTGGCGCGTTATCCACATCATTTGGTCGATATCATCGATCCTACGCAAAGCTATAGCGTGGCGGAGTTTGTCAGTGACGTTGCTCGTCTTATTGACGAGTGTCACAGAAATGGCAAGATACCATTATTAGTAGGTGGCACCATGATGTATTACATGGCGCTACTCGATGGATTGTCTCCTGTGCCTGATAGCGATGACAGCGTACGGGCGCGCGTAGAGCAGTGGCGTCAAGAGGAAGGTATTAGCGCTCTATATGATTATTTGGGGAGTATAGACCCTATAAGTCATGAGCGCTTGAATGCTACTGATACTCAGCGTATCACGCGAGCAATTGAAGTCTATCTACAAACACATATTCCAATAAGTGACTGGCAGCGCAAGCCAAAGCAAGCATTGGCACATAATCCGAATCAGCAATGGCATGCGCTATCGGTAATGCCAGATCGTCCATGGCTACATAATCGTATCGAACAACGTCTAGATATCATGTGGAATGAAGGGCTAGTGGCTGAAGTCATAGACTTACTAAAAAAGTATCCGCTCACGCCTAATATGCCTTCGATGCGCTGTGTGGGTTACAGGCAAGCACTAGAATACTTGGTGCATATTGAGCATCCGATATTTGATGATACTCATCTGGATAAAACTCAATTTTATGAAGCTTTTGGCAAGCATACAGCTGTCAACGGAGAAGAAATCCCAGCTAATGTTGCTCAGTCAGCTGCTCAACCAAACATGGCTAACCAAGAGACCGAGGCGCTTGCTTGTCAGGAAATGCAAAATAAGGCATTATATGCTACAAGACAGCTAGCAAAACGTCAGTACACATGGCTGAGAAAAGTAATGCAATTGCCCAGTGCACCATCAAATGGGATAGCAGAATCTGAGAGCAAGGCTGATGCTAGCAGTCGTATGATATTGCAAACGTTTAAAACCATGGCCGAAGCACGAGAGTATTTGTCTTAAGGTTCAATAATAGCTAACACAATTAGTTTCAAAAATTGGCATAGATAGCTGTTATAATTTGGCTCAGTACGTTGAGCATTGTTATGATGTCTAGGTTATGAAGTTTTGTAGACAGAAAGTATTAACGAAACAACTAGTTACTTAATTATTTACAATAATAACGTATTCGCGATAAAGTGGAATCACTTAAGAGCAACGAATATTTATTTAGATACGTTTTATAAAGAAAACACCTTATTGTATCTACCTTTTAGCCATTATAATTAAATTAACACTTAAAATAATTGGCACTCAAAACATAACTATATAATATTTAGGAGAGATTTCATGTCAAAAGGACAAACTTTACAAGATCCGTTCTTGAACTCGCTGCGCAAAGATCGCATTCCTGTCTCTATTTTTTTGGTAAATGGTATTAAATTACAAGGCCAAATTGAATCATTTGATCAATATGTCGTTCTCCTAAAAAACACAGTGAGCCAAATGGTATACAAGCATGCTATCTCAACAGTCGTGCCAGCACGTAACCCGCGTAGTAGTACGACGACAGGTACAAGTGCTCAGCCTCAGAGTGCAGCACCGACTGGATATCAAGGCGGTGGCTTTGAACGTGGTAGTAACCCTGCTGCTAGTGGCTTTGAAGAACGTGGTTTTGCATCGAGTCGCAGTGGATTTAATCGCGGTGGTTTTAGCCAAGGTCAGGATCGCGGCTTTGAACGCGGTAGCTTTGGTCAAGGTCAAGAGCGCGGTTTTGAGCGTGGTGGTTTTGGTCAAGATCGTGGCTTTGATGCCACGGCAGATAATACAGGCTTCGAAGATAAGCCAAACGATGGTTCTAATGATAGCAACAGCTAACTCATTGCCATAGTCGAGCATGTTGTCTAAAAAAATATTAAGACATGATTTATTCGTTTAAAACCTGCTGATAATAGTGGGTTTTTTTGTATAAATAGCAGCATGCTCTTTATTTGGTACAAAGCACTATATTAGTGTAGATTTTGTAGACCATTACTAATATGAAACATAGTGTAGTAAAATAGCGTATTGATTCATTATAAAAACAGAGCGGATTCATGAGTGATACCAAAAACAACTTAACCCATGAGCAATTTATTACCACTGCTATCGAGGCCATTAACACAGAGATATCTGCGTTAGCACTACTAACAGAGCAGATTGACGACAGATTTGCACAAGCATGTGACATCATTCTGACTTGCAAGGGTCGAGTGGTGGTCACGGGCATGGGCAAATCAGGATTAATTGGACGCAAGATAGCAGCGACTTTTGCCTCAACTGGTACGCCTGCTTTTTTTATGCATCCTGGTGAAGCAGGGCATGGTGATTTGGGGATGCTTGTAAAAGGTGATGTGCTGCTTGCTATTTCAAACTCAGGTGAGTCAGATGAAATCAAGATGCTACTGCCAGTTGTTAAGCATCTAAATATTCCTCTCATTAGTATCAGTCGTGATAAACGCGGTATGTTGCCACGAGCAGCTGACATTGTATTGACACTTGGTCAGTCGCAAGAGGCTTGTCCGCTTAATCTAGCGCCTACCTCCAGTACGACAGCTACTTTAGCGCTCGGAGATGCATTGGCGGTTGCTTTAGTACACGCACGTAATTTCACGTCTGAAGATTTTGCACTATCGCATCCTGCTGGTGCCCTGGGTCGTCAGCTATTGACGCGTGTCGAAGATTTAATGCATACCAAGTCAGAAGACTTGCCTTTGATTCATCAGCAGGCCCCATTGCAACAAGCTTTGTTTACCATGTCTGCTGGTCGCTTGGGTATGACAGTGGTGACTGATAATGCTAATAAGGTCGTCGGCGTGTTCACAGACGGTGACTTGCGCCGAGGGTTAGAAAAAGGTATCGATCTACAAACGCCAATGCAAGAAGTAATGGTCAGCAATCCACGCCATATCAGTAAAACGATGCGTGCGTCAGATGCGCTTAGTGTCATGAATGAGAGTGGTATTAGCCAGTTATTGATTATTGATGATGAAGATCGTCTAGAAGCTATTATTACCGTGCATGATTTGCTGCAAGCTGGTGTCAAATAAGGTTTGTGAGTTGCCGTTGAAATAGTTAAGCTACATAGAATAACGCTTCGAAAATAAATATTAAAAAGAGATAAATAATGCAGGACTTGATACAGAAAGCCGGACAAGTAAAACTATTGGTCATGGATGTCGATGGAATTTTATCCAATGGTCAAATTATCTATGATGCCAATGGTGTTGAGACCAAAGCATTCTCCGTACAGGATGGTGTGGGTGTTAAGTCGTTAGCGCGTTACGGTATTTTGACAGCCATTATTACCGGTCGTAGTAGTGCAATGGTGAATAAGCGCGCAGCAGAAATGGGCGTCAACCATGTGGTTCAAGGCCGTGATGATAAATTAATCGCATTAAACGAGCTGCTATCGTCTTTAGATCCTGCCCTGAATATCACTGCTGCCGACTGTGCCTATATGGGCGATGATTTACCGGATATCAAAGCAATGCAAACAGTAGGATTCGCGGCAACCGTACCTAACGCGCATGCTGAAGTTATCAAGCGCAGTGACATGGTAACGACTCATGCTGGCGGTACTGGTGCAGTGCGCGAGATATGTGACCTTATTTTAAAAGGTCATGGACATTATCAAGACTTTATCGCGCATTACACGCTTGATGAGGCGCAAACTCAGGATAACCAGTCGTGAATACACGTGTCTTAATTGTATTAGCCTTAATTATTGCTGGTATCGCAGGTTGGTTTTTTCAGCAGCAAGGCAACGTAACGCCGCCAGTCAATATTGAAACAACAGATGTCGATTATGAAGCCACTGATATCAAAGCCGTGCAGACCAATGAACAAGGTGAAACCGAATACGAGCTTACCGCTGAGTCTTTGACGCATAATCCTGAGACCAATCAGGATGAAATGTCAGGTATTACCATGAATTGGGAACCATCTGCAGAGCAACGCTATCGTATTCAAGCGGGCAGTGCAGCTATTAGTCAACAGACAGGGGAGCTTAGTTTATCAGGTGGATTTACACTGGTGAGCGAAGGCAATAAGAGTACTCCTGATATCGAACCAATAAAAGTAACTGGTAGTACGCTAAAAGGTAATACGAAATCAGGCAAAGTATACAGTGACGCGCCTGTGAAAATCGAACAAGGCATGAATCGATTTGAAGCCTCTAGTATGACTGCCAATCTTGAGACGGGTGAGTATGAATTTGGCCAAGTGGCTGTTGCCTTTTCTCCATCTGAACGCCAAGATAAAGCATTATTTTAGTCAAAGTCTTTCTATTTACCGTATCAAAAAATAGCAGCTAGCATAAAGTTTGCAAATCCTACCACCTATTATGAAATGAGTTATTTATATGAAACTTAAATTTTTGCCTACTTTACGCGCATCATCACTCTGCTTGCACAAATTGCGCGCACTGCCAATGGTGATGTTATTGGCGCTACCGCTATATAGTCATGCATTGCCATCAGATTCTAATCAGCAGATCAAATTGCTAGCGGATAAAGCCACTTATAGTGAGCGTACCGGCGTGACCAGTTATGCAGGTAATGTCATTATTACTCAAGGTACGTTTAAGATGACGGCCGACAATATCACGGTCAATCTATCTCAGCAGCGTAGCATTAACTCAGCGGTAGCAACTGGCCGTCCAGCGACTATGCAGCAAGTAGTCACACAAGAAAAAGGCTTGGCAAAAGGGCAGGCTAACAAGATTGACTACAACGCAGTGTCTGGGATTATTACGCTAACTGGCAATGCAAAACTGGTTCAGAATGGTGCAAGCTTCGCTGGTAATGTTATCCGTTATAGCCTAAAAGCAGGTGATGTTGAAGCGACTGCTGGCGGCAATCAGCGCGTTGAACTGGTATTCCCACCTAACAATGGTACAAACCAAAGTGGCGTACGTTAATCCAAATAAACAGGCTATGAGTAAATAAGTCTGCCTTTAGCAATGCTTAAATTTTGTGAAAGTAAGAGTAAGTTATGAGCGATGATAAAAATCTAGACCTATCGGCATCAAACACCAATACGGCGCCTGTCGCTCGATTGACTATGCAAAATCTAGGCAAGCGCTACGGAAAGCGTTGGGTGGTCAAAGACGTTTCATTTTCTGTCGAGCAAGGACAAGTTGTCGGACTGTTGGGGCCTAATGGTGCTGGTAAAACGACTAGCTTCTATATGGTGGTGGGACTGGTCAATATGGATAAGGGCCGCGTTACGCTAGGTAAAATGGATTTATCTAAATATGCAATGCACGAGAGAGCGCGTGCAGGTATTGGTTATTTACCACAAGAGGCATCAATCTTTCGTAAATTGTCTATTGAAGACAATATCTTAGCTATCCTACAGACTCGCACAGAACTAAGTAAAGCTGAACAACAGCAAGAACTTGAAAAGTTGATTGGCGAGTTCCATTTAGAACATGTGCGCAAGTCTCAGGGTATGAGCGTATCAGGCGGTGAGCGTCGACGCTGTGAGATTGCGCGAGCATTGGCCGCTGATCCTAAGTTTATCTTATTGGATGAACCTTTTGCAGGGGTAGATCCTATCTCTGTCGGTGATATTAAAGACGTTATTTTGACGTTAAAAAATCGTGGCATTGGCGTTTTAATCACCGATCATAATGTTCGAGATACACTGGCTATTTGTGAAAAGGCTTATATTGTATCAGAAGGCGCTATCATTGCAGAAGGTACTTCGGCTGAAGTGTTAGAAAATGATTTAGTAAAATCTGTTTATCTAGGTAAAGACTTTCAAGTATAAGTGAGAGCGTTAAATCCCTTATCTCATACTCTATTTTATATAGTGCGCTCAAAACAAAAAGGTGCCGTTAAAGTAGAGTTATGCTGTTATAGATTTTCCTTACTTCCTATGCATTTTGCTTTACAAACGCTGCGTAAAACTACACCAATAACTTTGTTTTTCCTGATTAACTAATAAGAGCTGGCTAAAACTATTTTATATAGAGCTTATAAGCCAGTTACTACTTATATCTACAATTAACACCATTCTCTTTCAAGTACAGCTTCCAAAACCAATAGCTGACTTATCATAACAAATATTTTTGAATCAGCGCTTATAAAGCGTGACAATACTTTCTTCATTATTCTCGATTGACCCTCTGAATAAGGCTTATAAGCTATGGCAAAAAATAAAAGCAGCTATGTCTGTCAGCATTGCGGTGCGCATTTTGGTAAATGGGCCGGGCAGTGTACGGATTGCGGGGAATGGAATAGCTTGGTCGAAGCCCCAAATGTCAGCATGCCTCATCACAATAAGAGCACCGCGAAGCCTAATAACGCACGAGCTGCTACTCGTGGTACCAGTGCGCCAGCTGGTAACTACTCTGGTACTCACAGTGCTGTCATGCCGCTTAATGCAGTAAGTGTGACGCTCGACACACGCCTACCAACTGGTATCAGTGAGTTCGATCGCGTACTGGGTGGTGGGTTAGTGGCGGGTTCCGTAGTGTTAATCGGCGGTGATCCAGGTATTGGTAAATCAACGATCTTGCTGCAAACGGCGACCAATATGGCACGGGCGGATTCACTAGCAGGTAGTGCACTATATGTGACGGGTGAAGAGTCACTTGCACAGGTGGCTATGCGAGCCAAACGTTTAGACTTACCTGCTGATAGACTGCGTGTACTGGCCGAAACTAACGTAGAAACTATCTGTGCTGCATTAACGCAAGAGCAGCCAGCCATCGCGATTATTGATTCTATTCAGACGATTTATACGGACGCTATCAACTCTGCACCAGGTGGTGTCAGTCAGATTAGAGAGTCTGCTGCAATTTTGACGCGCTATGCTAAACAAACGGGAACGGCACTATTTTTAGTAGGACATGTAACTAAAGAAGGTACGTTAGCAGGTCCGCGAGTATTAGAGCATATGGTTGATACCGTCCTTTATTTTGAAGGCCAGTCTGACTCGCGTTTTCGTATGATTCGTGCGGTCAAAAATCGCTTTGGTGCGGTTAATGAACTGGGCATCTTTGGTATGACCGATATGGGGCTCAAAGAAGTCGCCAATCCATCAGCGATATTTTTAAGTCGTTATGACAAACCTGTTGCAGGTTCTGTGGTGATGGTCAGTCGTGAAGGAACAAGACCATTGTTAGTAGAAGTGCAAGCCTTGGTAGACGATTCACAAGGCTCACCTAGAAGAATGGCGCTAGGTTTAGACTTCCAGCGTTTATCCATGCTACTAGCAGTGATGCATCGCCACGGCGGGATACATACCAGTGGACAAGATGTCTACGTCAACGTCGTTGGTGGCGTCAAAGTCATAGAGACAGGATCTGATTTGGCCGTACTGTTGGCCTGTGCTTCAAGTATTAAAGAGAGAGCGTTACCATCTTCATTAGCAGTATTCGGCGAAGTTGGTCTATCGGGCGAGATACGCCCAGTACCCAACGGACAAGAGCGCCTGAAGGAAGCGATGAAACATGGGTTTAAGCATGCCATCATTCCAAAGGCCAATGCACCTGCTAAGGATGCGCCTCAGTTCAAAGGTATCAATGTGATTGCTGTTGAACGTCTTGACGATGCTATCGAAAGCGCATTTGAGTTATAAGGTATATAGAATTAATAGTACTTTATTTTGAGTAGTTCAGTCGCTACTATTAGCCTAGAGCGATAAATATAGACCATAAAAAAAGCCTAACTAATCATTAGTTAGGCTTTTTTTGCTATATAGGCTAGCAATATTATTGGTCTCTAAAACCGATACCTGAAATTAAGGTCCTGCAACGCGCTCGATAGCAACGTTACCCACGCCTTTGCTCGTAATACCGAGTTTTTTGGCAGCACCATAAGATAAATCTAACACACGATTACCATGGAATGGGCCACGATCGTTCACTTTTACCACGACACTTTTGCCATTGGTCTTGTTAGTGACTTTGACATAGCAGTTCAATGGTAATGAGCGATGCGCTGCAGTTAAACCGTTCATGTCAAAAGTTTCGCCACTGGCAGTCTTGCGACCATGAAACTTACGACCATACCAAGACGCAAGACCAGTCTGCTTGAACTTACTGACAGAGTTAGAGGCAACAGCTGTTAGGCGCTCTAGTACGTCTTCATCATTGGTAACTTGTGTCGTATCATTGGCTAACAATGAGCTGCTAAGTGCCAATGAGGTCGGTTGACGGGCTGACTTTACCAAACTTGATGCACCATCATGTTGACGGCTTAGTTCACCAAGTACACGGTCGATGTGGGAGGCGTTATCTTGCGAAATCATAGCAAGTGTGGTCTTTGCTTCTACAGCATTTGCATTGGTAGCGACTGCAGAGCCAGCAAATAGCATTGCTGACATTGTAAGTAAACCAGATAAACGCTTGTTCATAAATACCTCTATAACTTATACATCAAAACCTAACTCTAAATATTTTAGATTGAGCATGGTATTAATCTATTATTTTCATATTGATTAATGAGCGGCTCTTATAGATATTAATATATGGTAATTTTTCATTTCATTATCATCAGTATTCAGTACATCTAATAGATAGAGTGACTGATGATACGCTCAAATGATAGTTAGCGATAAGCATTGAATACAAAGTCCAAAATCAGGACTAAGTGACAATGTCACTATATGTCGTATTTACATGATGTGCGATATACAAACTTCTATAGAATGCTACGTTAATAAAAGGTTCAGAGGACATCGCGTATCGCTTTGTTATCAAACCGTTAATTAAGTAGTGTATTTGAAAGTCTGGAATCTACAAGATGCTAACTATACGGCTACGCTACAACCTAAATATATTTAAATGCAAAGTTTATTAGTAGCTATGTACGGGTTATGTATCAGAGTACAGTAAAACGAGGTTAACGCAATTTTTTGTAAAAAACAAGGAATAAAATCTTTCTAGACTCATAGGCAATTAACTGATATCGGAAATTGTGTCTATTTACTACTAAAAATAAGAGGCGCTAAAACGAATGATTATTTCGGATTTGTAACTATTATAGTGATTGATACGAACATAAATTATATGAAGACCATCAAAATAAAAAAGCCATAGCGCTAAGAATAAAACTCTTCTTCGCGCTATGGCTCATTGTCTTTTATCAAATCATTTGTAGTACAAAATAATTTATTTTAATGGTAATACCATAATTATTACAACGACTTACTCGAAAGACGAATTATACAGAAAGTACCTTATTCCAGTTAGCCAGATTTATGTGTATGGATAGACATGAGCAAGCCAAATCCTGCCATCAGAGTCACGATAGCCGTACCACCATAACTAATGAATGGTAGTGGAACACCTACGACAGGCAAAATGCCGCCAACCATACCGACATTGACGAATATATAAACAAAGAAAGACATAGCGATAGCACCCGCCAACAATCTACTATAAACATCAGGATGAGTGAAAGCGATATATAAGGCGCGTGATAAAAGGCAGAAATAAATGAACATCAGTAGCATCACACCGAGTAAACCAAACTCCTCGGAGAAGGCGGCAATAATAAAGTCAGTATGGCCTTCTGGTAGGAAATGTAGGTGTGATTGCGTGCCTTCTAGATAACCTTTTCCAGTGAGGCCACCAGAACCAATGGCTGTCTTCGATTGAATGATGTTCCACCCAGCGCCTTGTACATCTGCTTCAGGATTAAGGAGTGTCAATACCCGCGTACGCTGATAGTCATGAAGTAAAAAGTTCCAAGCAAAAGCAATAAACGGCACAGCTAAAATTACAGCAGCAGAAATCAATCGCCACGAGAGGCCTGCTAAGAAAAGCACAAATATGCCGCTAGCAGCGACCAGTAACGACGTACCAAGATCAGGCTCTTTAGCAATTAATAGCACCGGTACAATGATTAATGCCAAGGTAATAGCAATGCTAGATGCTGACGGTGGCAAATCACGCTTAGACAAAAACCAAGCACACATCATTGGCATACCAAGCTTCATAAACTCTGAAGGCTGCACACTACCGAACCCAGGCAAATTGATCCAGCGCTGAGCACCCATACGTACTTCACCGATAATATCTACCAATACCAATAATATAAGTCCTAAGACATAAAATATGGGCGTAAAAGTACGATAGAGACTGGGCGGTATCTGCGCCATGGTAAACATTACCGCGAATGCCACTCCATAACTGACCATTTGGCGAATAACCATACCAATATCTTGGCTGGCGGCGCTGTATAGAATCGTCAGACCAATACAACAAACCGTCAATAACAGTAAAGTTAACCATGGGTCGATATGAATACGTTGCCATAGTGTCGGTGCATGACCTTGACCCAAATGATGGCTCTGACGTGAAAAACGATATTGCGGGTTAGAAGACATAGGCAGAATTTGGCTAACAATTGGTGTAGGAGGGAAGTACTAACTAAATTAACTCATTATAAATAATAATGAGAATCGTACTAAAAAGTACTAACTTTAATAAAAGTATGCGAGCAAGCAATGGCTATATCATTCACAAATAATAATAAAGTCACTCAATTATAAAAGTTGTAAGGATAAGTGTTAATTATCAATATTGGACTTCAAATTAGAAGCGATAGTTTAGCCTGCTTGTTGAAAATTTGATAGTATCGATAAAACGTTTTTAGCGGTAGTTTCTTGCAATGATAAAATCAAAAATCCATGCGTATAGGCAAATTTGCCAACCTATTATTACTCTTATTCTGTGTGCTGGCAGTATCAGTGCTCATGCCGTTATTATCAGTGACGATAGTGAACGCCGTATTCAAATACGTCAAAGTAGCAGTACAAGCAATAACAGTAATGCTTATATAACGCCATCTGCCAACAGTTCAAATCAGCGTCCTGGTGTCACTATGTTGAGTGGTGCGAGTGCATCAAATGGCGACAGTATGCAAAACTTGATTGTGCAAAAGCAGCGTGATTTCGAGATTGATGCTAGGTTGTCCATTGAAGAAAACAAACGTGTGAATGTAGTGAGACGTGGTACTACTTATAGTACAGCAAACAACACCTATAATGGTGCTTATAACGATTCTATGAGTATGGACTTTAACGCATGGTTAAATAGCAATAGCTATCGTGCCAGACAAGTAGCAGAGTATGAACGCTATCTCAGCGCACGAGTCGGGTCGCAGAATGTACCGCCACTGTCGCAACTGCTGACGACTGCCCGTAGTTGGAGTAAATGCGGATATGAGCCTTATCAACTGCCACCTCAAGAACTATGGTCTAACATTGTACCAACATTACGCCTTTATAGTGAGTTGAAAAACCAAGGTATTTTACCACTTAGTAGTGAGATACGTTCGGTATATCGTAACCCAGGTTTGAATGATTGTGCAGGCGGGGCAGACGGTAGTAAGCATATGAATGCAAGTGCTATGGATATCTGGGTACCTGAGTACGAAGACAATTTATGGCGCTTGAGTACCATGCATGATGGCTTATGCCAGTTTTGGCAGTATCAAGGACAGCCTTATAACTTTGGCTTAGGATTATATGCGACAGGGGCTATCCATTTAGATACGGATGGTTATCGTAAGTGGGGGTTCAATCACGCTAGTAGTTCCTCTTCTTGCCGCTATTAATTGACTTATCAAGAATTGAGAATTCAAATGAATATAAAGTTAGCCGAGATAACGCTAGATATATATTCATTTTTATATATACTATTCTAGTGTTTACTAAAAATAATAATTTTGTAATTATTTGGTAGGATTTATAGGTTAGACGCATGAGTCCATTAAAAATTTGTTTGGTATTTAAAAACTATGCTTTAATAATATGTGTTATCAATCGCCTTTATATTTTCATGGCTTATAAAGAAAACCACCAAATTTACTTTAAGCGAAAACTATGAAAAATCAGCGCTCGACAATGAAAAGCTATCATAAATTAAATAACGAGAAGCAAGGTCTTTTGCACTCGAACTATAAGTATGGCGCTTTGTTTACTTCTGTACTTATGTCGGTATTATTGATTAATGCGTGTAGTACAGAGATGTCCTCTGAAAACAATATGATAGTGACGGATAAGGCTGATAGACATATACAAAGCTCTAAAGAGATAGAAGATAGTATCAAGAATTCTTACGCTCGTTTAGCCTCTAAGCGCTCTGATGTCTGTCCAAAATTAATTCAAGAAGAAACAGGTAATCAGGTTATCGAACGTATATCAGAGGTCATGGTAAATGACTACTGTGATTATTTTTTATATCCGCGAGAGGGTCAGCGCCTCAATGTTAAAGTAGATAACCGTCAGATAGAAGCGCTATTAATTGTGCCAACGCTACATAACTTTGCCAATGGTAATTATAAAGTAACGTCTTATGATAAGCATGTTATCCGTTTAAGCTATAACGGGGCTACCCATAAGCCTGAGCATTTTGTCTATGATGTTGCGCTAAAAATTTCTGATGCCAAGCATTCCTAACAATAAGCATTAAGAATGTTCTGCTTTTTATTTAGAAATCATAGTAATTAAAATACTTAAATAGACGCATTATGAGAAGTATTTTTTACCACTCATAATACGTTCACAAAATTAATAGGCCTTATCTTCTTTAAACCGCTTCCTAGCAATTTATTTCTTACTGGTTTTTTTTGCCGCTTTATTTTCTTTCCACGGATCTTCTTGCCCAACCGTAACTATCAAAAAGTTATCAGGTTTTAGCGTATCTCGCATGGTTTGATTGACCTCTGAAAGTGTGACTTGATCAATGCGATTGGTATAGTCAGCTAAGTAATTATTCGGCAATTGGTAAAAATTCATCATTCCAAGTAAGCCATTAATACCTGCATTGCTTGCAAATCCCATCGGAAAGCTGTTTTTCAAATTATCTGTAGTTAAGCGCATCTCCTCATTAGTGATACCTTTGTCAAGCGTTTCGTTGATAACCGCTAAACTTGCATCAATAGCCGCACGCGCCTTGTCATTACGTGTCGAAAAACCAATCTGATAGGGACCTCGAGAGAGCATTGGGTTCATCGACCCCGAGATACCATAAGTATAGCCAAGGTTCTGTCTTACCTCCGTCATTAGTCGCGCATTAAAGTCACTGCCTGCCATAACTTCGTTTCCAACAGCAAAGTTGGTCTGCTGCTGCTGTGCTATTGGGTCGGTAGCTCGTTTACTACCCAGCTGTCCCATGAGTACAGTGGTTTGAGTGCTTGGAAATGGAATATGAACGTGCTGCGCTTTGGTAAGCGGTTTCGGCTCAAGTAAATCAGTGGCAGCTTGGCCAGTAGGCAATTTAGCAGTGATGTCTTCTGCCAGTTTTTTGGCTTGTGCTAATGTCAGGTTACCGGTCATAGCGACAGATGCGTTTGCTGCCACTAGATATTTGTTTTTAAAGTCTATCAGTTGTTGCTTCTCAATCGTAGGAACGCTTTCTAGTGTGCCGACTGATGGATGCGCGTAAGGGTGAGTACCATATAGAGCCTCGTTGAAAGCGATACTTGCTAAGCTATTAGGATCTTGTTTTTGTTGCTGCAGGCCTACCAACAGTCTTGCTTTATTGCGAGCTAGAACTTGCTCGTCAAAGGTAGGTTCACTCACCATCTGTGTCATTAAGTCAATGGCTGGCAGGAGATGCTTATCATCAGATAGGCTACGCAGTGAAACGATGAACATGTCCTTATAGGCGCTACTGCTTAGATTGATGCCCAACGTTTCCACTGCACGCGTAAATGCGTTTTCATCTAGGCTTTTTGAGCCCTGTTCGAGCATCGTCGCTGTCATATTCGCAATACCAAAACCATCCTTTTTGATACTACCATCACGCGCGCTACCAGCATTAAAACGCAAATCAACATCGACAATTGGCAAGGTGGTCGTTTGTACAAACATAACAGGTACGCCAGACTTGGTCTTAAACTGTTGAATGGTCGGTACGGTGACTTTTAAAGGTTTGTCATCGGCTAAGCTGGTCAGTTTAGATAGAGCAGCAATTGGCGCACTTGCATCGACTGCAGCAGGTGAGCGGTAATCTTCAGCAGCTGTTGTATCAGCTTGAGCAGTAGTAGCCAAGATACCAAAAGCAAAAATTACGCTAGCACTGAGATAAGATCCCTTTTTAGATGCGATAGTGCTTCTTATAGAGGCTGAAGCAGTTTTAAAAGATTTTGGTTTTGCTTTAGAGTCGTATTTATTCTGAATCATGAGTTTCTTCTTATTAAGAATACGGTGCTATGGCCATTTTTATGAGACGTTTGATAATAGGCAGCGACTATTTCGCTGGGGTTTTACTGTCTTTAGGTGGCACGACATGCATCACCGTCAAGTTGTCTTTGACCAAATATTTTTTGCTGGCAGCCTGAATGTCAGCCACACTGATACCGTCGAGCTTAGCTGGTAACTTAGCAAGCAGTCTGTCATCTAGACCGATAGATTGTAACGAGCCAATCATACGTGCCTGTCCTTCCATGCTGTCTTGCGCATAAATCAAACCAGTAACCGTATTGGTCTTGGCGCGACTGATCTCGTCATCGGCAATAGGATCGGTTTTTAGCTTTTCTATTTCCGAAGTTATAGCTTGTTGTGCTTGCTCTAAGCTGACGCCTTCACGCGGTGTTGCTTGAATCAAAAACAGCCCATCACCGCGATCTAGCAAGTCGTAAGAAGTACCAACCGTCGTCAATATACCTTGCTCACGTATCAGTCGACTCTCTAAGCGTGCAGATAAGCCGCCATCGAGCACATCTTGCGCAAGTGAAAGGGCATAAGCTTGTTTTTCATTGTTGGTGCCTGCCGTGGCAAGGCTTGGCACGTTGTAACCCATCAGTAGAACGGGCACTTGAACGGCTTGCTCAGAGTCTACCTTTTGATAACCACGGAAGCCTTTTTGAGTCACAGAGGTACGTTTGGGTAGGTTGCTTTTTTCTAAATCACCAAAGTAACGTTTGACTTGAGTAAGTACTTCTTGTGGTTGCACGTCGCCGACGATGACTAACGTTGCATTATTTGGTGCATACCATGTCTTATACCAGTTTTTTAGATCTGAAAGTTTGATCGATTCTAGCTCGTTCATAGGCCCAATAACAGACTCACCCTTTGGGCTATCAGGTAAGGCCAGCAGACGAAATGACTCATACGCTTTGGCAAGCGGATTGTCATCAGTACGTTGGCGGCGCTCTTCCATGACCACTTGATGCTCTTTGGCAAATTCTTTGCCATCGAATATAAGGTTTTTCATGCGATCTGCTTCAAGCTCCAGCGCTAACGGCATACGATTGGCAGGGAATAGCTCGTAGTATCCTGTATAGTCATAACTGGTAAAGGCATTGTTGACGCCGCCAAACTTAGCAATTAGCCGCTCATAATCATCACTAGAGACATTGGTCGTGCCCTTAAACATCATGTGCTCGAGTAAATGAGAGATACCACCTTTATCAAGAGGCTCATCTGCCGAGCCCACTTGGTACCAGATTTGTGTCATAGCGACTGGGGCACGGTGGTCTTCTTTTATGACGACTTTTAGACCATTTTCTAATTGGTATTCATGTCGACCTGACATGTCCATTGTCAACTCAGACGGCTTTGTGTCTTTGCTTGTTTTATTCTCATCTGATATGTTTTGAGCCAAGCTATCTGTTGTGATTGAGCTTGTCGCGGTTGCAGAATTAGTAGGCATCGTGTTGGTTTGACACGCAGTAAGTGACGCTGCTACTGCTAAGGCACAAGCCATGCGTAATGGTGCAGCTGCTAGAGGTAAAGACAATGGCATGGTATGGTCTACTTATATAAAATAATAATAGAAGAATTAGATACTAATCATAGCGATAGAAAACATTATAAAGAGGTCTGGGCACCAACCATAACACTAGCAGTTGGTCTGAACTCTTGCGTCGTGGTGCAACCGGTCACCAATATAGTCGTCGTTAATAAAACAGCCACACTGATGCTGCTGATTTTCTTATAGTGCTTAGAGAGTAATGACATAACGGATTCCTAATAAGTTTTTATCGAATAAGTCTTGGTAGAGTAGGCGAAGTCTGACAAGTAACAGGTCAGAATTTTGTGTCTAAACCTTAAGCAAAACTTTCTCAAATCATCGAGTGATTTTTTAAACAGATAAATTTTGACGATAGTCTAATAGGGTAAGGGCTGAGCATGACTTGAATTATGCTAAAATAGGTCAAAATTAGATGTCATGTCGCTCGTAGCCAGATGACAACCTATGAATCCATTAACAATAAACAAATAATTGATCGTGATAACTTTTAGGGCAAATTTATGAACAACCCAAACAATAGCAACCGCGTAGTCATTAACCTTGATGCTGGTCTTGACGACTTAGATGACGATGATATTACCTTACCCAGTCTACCGGTGCAATCTGTGCCCATTATTGATGAAATAGAAAATATTGCTCCGCAAAAGGACAGTATGGTAAACCAAGACGTCTCTAGTAATGATGCTGCGGACAATATTGCTTTAGCGACGCCAATTGTTATGACAGAAGAGCATAATGTCCCTAAAGGTAATTCTGAAAGCTTTTCAAGCGCTACAGAGACAGGCGCTACAGGTCAATCAAATGCTGCGTCAACTATTCCCGCTATGCCGCTGCAAGAACAGTTAGGTGATACGCCAAGCGTAAACCCAGTGGCTAACAGCGACGTACAGGCAGATACTGCAAAAGAGCCTGCTACAGAGTCACAAGAGACTGAAGAAAATAAGAAGAAAGGCAGCTGGTTCAACCGTATGAAAACGGGCCTCAGTAAGTCACGCAAAAACTTAGCCGAAGGCATGGTCAGTATCTTAATCGGTGGTAAAGAGATTGATGACGAGCTATTAGAAGAAGTTGAAGATCAGCTATTGGTAGCCGATATTGGCGTCAACGCGACGAACCGTATCATCAAGAGCCTCACCGAGCAGACAGATCGTGGTGACTTGATCTATGCACACTCTCTATATAAAGCATTGCAAAGTGAGTTGGTTGATATCCTTACACCAAAAGTTGAGCCATTGGTGATTGATACTAGCAAAAAGCCGTTTGTTATATTGGTAGTAGGGGTCAATGGCGTAGGGAAAACCACAACGATTGGTAAGCTTGCCAAGCGCCTACAAGGTGAAGGCAAATCAGTCATGCTGGCAGCGGGCGATACGTTCCGTGCGGCAGCTACTGAGCAGCTACAGATTTGGGGCGAGCGCAATCATATTCCAGTGGTAGCTCAAGGTCATGGTTCTGACAGCGCTTCTGTCATTTTTGATGCAATGCAGTCAGCCAAAGCAAAAAATATCGATGTGCTTATCGCCGATACTGCGGGACGTCTGCAAAACAAGACACATTTAATGGCAGAGTTGGAGAAAGTCGTACGTGTCATGCGTAAAGCGGATCCAAGTGCCCCGCATGAAGGTATGATTGTGCTAGATGCTGGCACGGGTCAAAATGCTATCAACCAAGTCGAACTGTTTAATAAAGTTGTGCCACTGACAGGTATTACTATTACTAAGCTAGACGGTACTGCTAAAGGTGGTGTGGTATTTAATATTGCCGAAACGACAGATGTGCCTATCCGCTATATCGGTGTGGGTGAGTCGATTGATGACTTGCGTTCTTTTAGTCCGAAACAATTTGTCGCCGCTTTGTTCGAGACCGACGATAAAGAATAAGAGAGCCAGTTTTAATTGGTAAATCATTTTTGAGATAATTTGGAAGTAGACGCTATGATAGTTACCACAGCAGCCTTTGGGTCACATCGATTAACACTGATTGCTCGTGTCAATGGGCATGGTCAGCCTATGCTCGTTGAAGCCAACTGGCTGCTGGCAGGTAACTCATGGCATAGCTCAAAATCTGTACCCAAACTTAAAAAGTACTATGGCCTGACAGACGAAGACTTTACCTTTATAGATAAAAATAGCCTAAGCATGAATGAACCTGCTCAAGCATTATTAATAGAAACGATTTTTCAACTTAAAGACTATGCTGATGGTAAACGTAAGACATTGGATTTGCCTTTAGACCTCTCTATGGGTACTGAGTTCCAGAAAAGAGTATGGCAGGCACTACAAGGTATCGAGTATGGCGAAACCATCAGCTATGCCACACTCGCGCAGCGTGTCAACAGTCCAAAGGGATTCCGTGCGGTTGCGCAGGCCAATGGCAAAAACCCTTTTAGCATTATTGTTCCTTGTCATCGAGTGATTGCCAGCGACGGTAAGCTCGGTGGTTATACAGGCGGGCTAGATAAAAAAGAGTATTTACTATCATTAGAAGGAAGTTGGACGTAAAACTGAGTCTGGAGCTATTTTAATAAAAAAGGGCCAAATACTTTTAGTATCTGGCACTTTTTACTGAACAATTAATACGCTTATGCTTCAAGCTGAGCCATGACGTCAGCAGAGAAGCTCACGTTAGTATAAACCTCTTGCACATCATCAGCATCTTCTAGCATATCAATCATCTTCATGATCTTTTCAGCATCATCGACATTGTCGATCTCAGCCGTGGTAGATGGTGACATAGTAACCTCGGCGTTGTCAGAAACAAGACCAGCCGCATTAAGAGCATCTTGGACTTGACCGAAACTTTCCCATTCAGTGATAACGAGTAAGCTTTCACCATCATTTTCGATATCAATGGCGCCCGCATCTAGTGCAACGAGCATGACCTCATCTTCTAAGCTGACATCGTTAAAAGTGATTTCGCCACGTTTAGTGAATAGGTACGCCACTGAGCCTGATGTGCCAAGATTACCATCATTCTTGGTAAAAGCATGACGTACTTCGCTGACCGTACGATTAAGGTTATCCGTCATGGTTTCGACCAGTACAGCCACACCACCAACACCATAACCCTCGTAACTGACTTCTTCCATATTCTCATTATCGCCGCCACCTGTACCACGATCGACAGCACGATTAATCGTGTCGCGCGTCATATTGACTGATAGGGCTTTTTCGATAACGGCACGTAAGCGTGGGTTTTTGTCAGGATCGGGATCGCCTTGTTTGGCAGCTGAAACGATTTCGCGAATAATCTTGGTAAATATCTTACCCCTTACTGCATCCTGACGGGCTTTGCGGTGTTTAATATTTGCCCATTTTGAATGGCCTGCCATATAACATCCTTAAGTTCTACGTACTATTTTTATGGGTAAAAAAAGTGATCAACAACAACCTTCGATATCTGATTGCCTAATTTTATACTATCATTACTTTGTCTATTTGAGGTAGTAGCGCTACTGGCACGTTAACGATTTGTATGTTGTTGAGAGTGCTTTTTTGCTACACTGTGGCAACTTATAGATTGTATTCACTGTGATAGGTGAGCGATATTATAAACCAGTTTTAGCTATTTTGACCAACTTGCCCTTATCCATCACATTTTAAGTCATTGCGTGCTATCAAGCCATTGATTTTATAAAGTACTGATTCTATGAAGCAACCAACCGCCGAAGCTCTTACACACTTGCGTAACCGTACGCATATCATTATTGAAGGCACAGATACTCGTCTGGGTAAGCTCTTTGATATTGTATTGCTGATTGCAATTTTAGCCAGTGTGGCCGTCGTCATGCTTGATAGTGTGCTATATATGCGTTTGCAGTATGGCACGTTGTTCCTTTATGCAGAGTGGTTTTTTACCATTTTGTTTACCATTGAGTATGCGTTAAGACTGTTCTCAGCACCCAACCGCTTACGCTATGCTTTTAGCTTCTTTGGGATAGTAGACTTACTATCTGTATTACCAAGTTATTTGAGCTTAATGTTTGTGGGCGTGCAGTATCTACTCGTGATACGGGTATTACGTATTTTACGTGTGTTCCGCGTTCTTAAGCTCAAAGCCTATATGCAACAGGCTGGGTTTTTAGCGTCTGCATTAAAAACCAGTCAGCAGAAAATTACGGTCTTTTTCTTATCGCTTGTATTATTGGTAACCATCTTTGGTTCAATTATTTATGTGGTAGAAGGGCCGGAAAATGGATTTACCAGTATTCCATTGTCTATCTACTGGGCAGTTGTCACCATGACGACGGTTGGCTATGGTGATATGTCACCCAAAACACCGCTCGGCCAAGCAATTGCAACCATGGTCATGATCACGGGTTATTCGATTATTGCGGTACCAACAGGTATTTTCACATCAGAGCTAGCACGTAACATGCGTCCACAACTTAACCCAGTGACTTGTCCAAACTGTGGTAAGTTCGGCCATGCAGTAGGGGCAGACTTTTGCGATCGTTGTGGACACGCGCTACATATCTAAAGATAGATTTAATCGTGAAAGTACATGAATATATTACGCATCGATGTATTCATCAACCAGTGGAGACAGGTCGATCTCGACGCCTAGATTGACCAGATTCCAGTATTGTCCTGATACAGTACGATCTAGCATCATAGTGGTGGCTGAGGGTTGAAACTGACCAAAGTACTTTAAAGACGTACGCATCTGTGCAATTGCCTCGTGATGGACTTGGCTACTGCCAAAATCAAATGAACCTTCTTGATACGGGCTAATAGATAAAGGTTTTAGACCAATCGATAGCCACTTTTCATAAAACTCACCAGGGATGTTCTTATCATCTTCGCGGCGAATATCTAGGGCAATCAAATCCTGTTCAAGTGCAGTGACGTCACCTCTTAGCGCATGTTTGACAAAGCGTTTGAATAGCTGCACTTCGCTATCACTATAACTGCGGATACCCCCAAAATCATATGCCACGACACTGCCGTCATGACGGAACGCAAAGTTACCTGGATGAGGGTCGCAGTGCATACGGTACAACCCAAACAGCTGCCCTGCGGTAAAATGAAACAGACGCTCTGCTATTTTTTGTTTGACGTCATTGTCCCATGTCGCAGCGACAGTCAATGTCTCTCCCATCTCTTCGGTCAACGTTAAAATCCGTCTAGAAGAATGGCTGCTAATCACTTTTGGAATAATAAGGCCTTCATCTTCTGCATGAAAAGCGCCGAATACGCGTAAGTTATGAGCTTCTTTAACATAGTCCAATTCATCGTGCAGACTCTGGCGAATCTCATTGAAAAGCTGCTCTTGTAGTTGCTTACTCATATTGAGCACGCCAGCGATTTTTAATGCCATACGCACTTGTTTGAGATCGCTATCGCAGTTTTCATCGACATCAGGATACTGGACTTTAACTACCACTTTTTGACCCGATGGCAACGTCGCTTTGTGCACTTGTCCAATAGATGCTGCGGCAAAGGGTGTCTCTTCAAACTCGCTGAATAATTCTAAGATTGGCGCTTTCAGTTCGCGTTCAACTTGAGCTCGTATCTGCGCATACGGCATTGGCGGCGCATCTTTCTGTAGCTTTTCGAGCGCTGATGCAACCTCAGGCGGGAACACATCCTTATATTGTGAAGCAATCTGTCCGACCTTCATCACTGCGCCTTTCATCTCACCCAACGTTTCGGCAATTTGAACGCCCACGTCTTGCATCAGATCTGAGCGAGCTTGCAGACGTTTTTCTTCGTCACTTGAGAGATGCTTAAATGAGTTTTTAGCGGCTTTGCCAGCAATACTTGCTGTCATACCAGCGAGTTTCATAAAGCGTTTTCCGGACGATTTTGCCATTCATGTCACCGTATAATGGGTTGTTTGCTCAGTCGTAATTCTATTATTTTAATTGCAAGATTACTGTTTGACTAATGTGTGAAGACGCGAGTAATCATTTACAAAAAAGTAAGCGCAGTCATATCATTTGTTTGTGTCAACTGCATACATATTGCTCAACCAGTAATCAAGCGCCATTTGATAACCCAATTGTCCTAAGCCGCAAATGACTCCGACCGCAACGTCACTTAGATATGAATGATGACGGAAAGGCTCACGGGCATGAACATTGGATAAATGTACTTCTATAAATGGTTTTTGGGTGGCCAATAGCGCATCGCGCAGAGCCACTGAAGTATGCGTAAATGCAGCTGGATTGATGATGATAGCATCAACTTGCGCAGATTTATCCGCCAATAATCCATGATGCTGAATGTCGTCTACTAGCTTACCTTCATGGTTGGACTGTATACAGATTAACTCTACGCCGTGGCGAGCGGCGTGCTCAACTAGTTGCTTTTCTATATCGGCAAGTGTCGTATGACCATAAATGTGCGGTTCCCGCTTGCCTAGTAAATTCAAGTTTACGCCGTTTACCAGTAGTAATTTATAAGTCAGTATTTGATTTGAATTTTCGTTAGTCGATTGTTTGGCTGTTTTTGATGGAGTAGAGGAGGTCATAATGGTCTCGGTAACTATTGAGCGATGTTAATAATTTATAATAATATATGAATAATTTAAGGCGCGAGCTGCCAAGCTAAATTGGCTTCAACGCATTTTGCTCTTTATCATAACAGCTTGTCAGCTGGGTTATAAAAATTTGTCTAAAAAAATTATCTAGATATCAAAAAGCATATTAAAAGTCTTTATGTTGCTAAAAACCCGTGCTATGATATTTTTTATGCAATAAATATTGCAAGTTTGTTGCTATCATCAAATTTCATGACAATAAGCGCGTTTAGCGAATTCGTTATGGACACACTATATAGGTAATTGAAGTACTACATAGACGATGGTAAGTAGAGTAGTAATACTCTTAATTTTTGATTTCATAATCTTAGACCCTGTTTATATGCAATGTCGCAAAGGAAGCTAGGGCTAAGCGGACTTTTTTAGGAAGTAATATTATGTCAGCTCGTGAGCAAGGTATCGTTAAGTGGTTTAATGACTCAAAAGGCTTTGGTTTCATTCAACGTGACAGCGGAGAAGATATTTTTGTCCATTTCCGCGCGATTCAGGGTGATGGCTATCGTTCTCTAAAAGATGGCGAAAAAGTTGAGTTCAGCGTAGTAGAAGGTGACAAAGGTCTGCAAGCTGAAGAAGTCAGAAAGATAGAAGAGTAATTTACCCAGACATTAAAGCGGTTTAGTTATAATGTCTGTACAAACTACTGATATACTACTGAGTCAAGCCCATCTTATCTTACCTATGTTGAGTGAACTGCAGCATATTTGGTAGGGTTGGATTCGGGCTTGGCTTTTTTTATGCCTATATGTCTGGTGGTTCTCCGCAGAATTAATAAAGCTACTCTTACTGATTACGATTTAAACGCTACATTTGACACTATAAAGGTTCATTGTGAGCCTATTTATAATTAATAAAATACGAGCAATTCATTTAAAAGGATATTTTTTTGAGCAATTTTACAACGTTTACTGATTTGCCACTTTCAACAGCGACCCTGCGTGCAGTAAGTGATCTAGGTTTTACTGAATTGACGCCCATTCAAGCAAAGATACTACCGCATACATTGGCACATCAAGATGCTATCGGACAAGCACAAACGGGCACAGGGAAAACAGCGACTTTTCTACTGACTATTATGGAAGCCTTGCTTAAGCGTCCATTTACCAACGACGAAGAGCGCTATCTTGGTGAGCCGCGCGCTGTGGTCATGGCACCAACTCGCGAACTGGCTCAGCAAATATTTGATGACTGCATTGCATTAACCAAATATACCTCGCTACATAGCGTCTGTATTATGGGAGGTACTAATTATGAAACTCAGCAGCACGAGCTTGAACGTCAATACGTTGATATCTTGGTAGCGACGCCTGGCCGTCTAATTGACCTTGCTAATAAAGGCATGGTGTATCTAGATAGAGTAGAAGTACTGGTACTTGATGAAGCCGATCGTATGCTAGATATGGGATTCATTCCTGATATCAAGCGCTTAGTTGGTCGAATGCCTGCCAATACCGATCGTCAAAGCTTGTTGTTTTCTGCAACCTTTAACCAAGATGTGATGAATTTAGCTTACCGCTGGTTACATGAGCCTCAGTTTGTTGAAATTGAGCCTGAACACAAGACCAGCGAGTTAGTAGATCAGCATTTTTATTTGCTGACAGAAGATCAAAAGCTAGACGCCTTGCAGCGTATTATCAGTGATGAAGCAGTAGAGAAGGTTATCGTCTTTGCCAATCGTAAAGACCAAGTAAAGCGTCTGTATCACAAACTGCGTCAAGCGCATAATATTGTGATGCTCTCGGGCGATGTCATTCAGCAAAAACGTGAGAAATACTTACAGCGCTTTAAAGATGGTCACGCGTCTATCTTGGTGGCGACAGATGTAGCAGGGCGCGGTATCCATGTCGATGATATCAGCCATGTGGTTAACTTTACTTTGCCTGATCAGCCAGATGATTATGTGCATCGCATTGGTCGTACGGGCCGTGCGGGCCAGACAGGCATTAGTATCAGCTTTGTGAGTGAGGATGATGCCTTTAATATACCGGCATTAGAGAAGCACTTGGAAACCAAATTTACGCTTGAGCAATGGCAGGAATAATTGCTATAAACTGAGCACTACTTAACAAGCAAAAGCCCTCAATATCGCAAATGGTATTGAGGGCTTTTTTATATGCGAAGTGTTAATAGTATCTGTACCGATAAATTTATTGAGCGTGTTCCATCATTTCAGTATGCTCATGGTGATTCATGTCCACTGATTCATCACTCATGTCATGCATACTATGATCCATATGGTTGTCCATATTTTGCATATTATGATCCATATCTTCTGCCATATCCATATCGTGATTCATTTGGCTCATATCATGAGAGTCCATATCAGACATCATAGCAGCGTGGCTACTATGGTTCATCTCACCATGACTGCCATGCATATTTGCCATGACCATCGGCACGACCGCTACTGCAAAACCTGATATGACCATAACTGCACCGTTTAGCTGTCTTAAGCGAAAACGTCCGATCTTATCACGTAGCCAACCGACCGTCTCATGCGTCGCAACCAACATCGGTATGGTCCCTAGACCAAAGACAAACATCAACGCAGCACCGCTTAATGGATTATGAGCAACGACTGCAATTAGTAGAGCGCCATATACCAAACCACAAGGCAAAAAGCCCCAAAGCAAACCTGCTGTCAGTGCGCGCGGAAAAGTATTGAGTGGAAATACCTTTTGACGCAATGGGCTAAGATACTGCCAAAAGCGCATACCAAAACGTTCGAGCTTAGTCAAAAACGGTGCACCAAGCATCGTTACACCGACGAATACCAGTACCAATCCTAATAAAATACGCGGTGTACTATTACCCATCATCAATGGCTTTAATACGGTAATACCGATAAGCCCTGCAATCAAACCCAATAATGCGTAACTCGTTAAACGCCCCAGATGGTAAGTAGCCACCAAAGCACGGCGTTTGGCGGGGCTGACATCTTTCATAGACAGACCAAACGCGGTCACAAGACCGCCACACATGCCTAAACAATGCGGTGAACCAAAGAATCCCATTAGTAATGCCGCCACAAGTAAAGCGATGGTCATGAATGCGTCTCCTAAGAATGGTAAAGGGCGAACTTGCTAGTGCTGAATTATTTAATAAAACGGCACTAATAAATTACGCATTTATAAGGTAGATAAATTAGATTTTTGAATCTTTATCTATCTCAGAATTATCGTTATTTCCATCAGTTGCCGCTGTTTTATCTTTTTGCTGGGTAGATGCTGAGCGTTCATGAGCCTGCATGGTTTGGCGGCGTTCTTGACGGTCATCCAATATAATACGCTGTGATGCATTGTCCAGATCTTCGAATTGATTTGACTTGACCGCATAACGCACTGCCCAAATAGCAACCACAAACAGCATGAGACTTAATGGAATTAATAAAAATATACTGAGCATGGCAAATCTCTTAAATAGCAGTGTCTCTTATTATTATACACCCATCACAAATGTAGTGGATGATCGGTAGCATTTAGAATGAGTTTCTCAATGGTATCGTATACATCTTTAACGTTTATTCGTCAGAGTCTTTTGCGGCATTGCCTCTTGGAGTCAATAGCTGCTGTGAAGTCACATCATTGGCATGGCGACAGTCCATCTGTGGACGTATCACATCTCGCAGGTAGGCTGCGACCTCATAGACAGCGCGCCGTGAGTGGCTTAAGTTGTGCGCAGGTTTCATCCAGTCGCGTCTTACTGGCAGTGGCGCAGGGAGTGGTGTGCTATTGATACCATTTAAGGCAAACTGTCTGCGTGCACGCGCCATATGATAGCTATCAGTAATCAGATATACATGGCGTAACGGAATGCGTTTGGCTGTAAAACGGGCGTTTTCACATGTATTCATGCTGGCATTTTCACTGATCAGTCCGTCGATACCGTGTTCCATCAACCATTGACCGAGCCATGGAGCTTCGGCGCCACTCAGTACGATCGGTAGGGGTAAGTCATGGTAAGCGCCCGCAGCGGTACGAGCGCGATTAAGACTATAACGATTTAGGATAATTTGGTTGTTGTGGTCATTGGTCAGACCGCCGCCTAAGACTACATAAGCGGTAGGCGGGGAGCTCATGGCAGCAGAAGGCATATCAGGTAGCGGCAGTAGAGAAAAGATATAAACGATTGCTTGCGAAAACAGCGGGGTAAATAGGCTAATAATTACTAAAATAACAGACGTGGAGCCTAGTATGAAAGTAATATTGATAATGCGAAATAGTGTCACCATGCGTTCAGAAAACCGCAAGTAATATCGCCATAATCGTTTAGATAATAGCCGCTTAGACCATGATTTTTTAGGCCACATGCTCAGCATATCCAATTGAGCCATCAGCATTTACCCAGACTGGCTCACGTGACAATTGAATGGCAAATTTTTCATAGACAGTAGCAGCGATATGTTTCTGCGCTATGGCTACATCTTCTTGCGTGGCTTGCTGAGGTGTATGGTTGGTCAGTACGAGTGCTTGCTGTTTATGCGTAAAAATAGGTGCAATGCCGCCGCCTTTTAACCCTGCTTGTTCAATGAGCCACCCTGCAGCCACCTTTACCATTGCATCAGGCATCGCATAACCAACGATAGCTGGATAAATTGCTTGCAGCGCTGTGAACTGCTCCTGAGCGATAATAGGGTTTTGAAAAAAACTGCCACAATTAGGTAGCTGTTTTGGATCTGGCAGCTTTTGTTGTCTAATATCTATAATGGCTTGCATAACCTCAGCAGGCATTGCTTGCTCGCGCCCTTGTTGCTCTGCATAGCGCTGCGCCACAGTCTGTACATCACCATAACTGGCTAAAATATTGGCAGGATCAGTATGTAATCTGAAACCTACACGGCTAATAAGCCAAGTGTTTGGTGTACGCTTAAAAATACTGTCACGATAGCCAAATTGGCAATCAGCAGCTGACAAATGGTGCCAAGTTTGTGTCGGCAAATGATAGGCGCGTACATACTGTAAGCGGTCTTCTAATTGTACGCCGTATGCACCGATATTTTGTATGGGTGCTGCGCCCGTCAGGCCCGGTATTAGTGCAAGGTTTTCTAACCCATACCAACCTTGATTGACCGTATGTACGACCAAATCATGCCAGTTTTCGCCAGCCATTACTTCGATATCGACATAATCGTCGGTTTGATTGGTCAGATGAATACCACGCATCTTTGGCTGTAATACTATGGCTTTCAAAGCGGCAGGTAATAAGACATTACTACCGCCAGACAGTACAAACAGTGGCAATTTGTCTGCTGTATCCTCTATATAAGCTGCCATAAAGTCATCAAGCTGCGCCTCATTCTCTAATGTCACGACAGAGTCAGCAACACAGGCCAATGCCATAGTATTATCATGTGACAAGTCGATTGAATCATTGACTACGGCAGTCGATGAAGCATTCGAAACATCAGAGCTGATGGTAGACTGAGTACTGTGGTCAAGGCGTGAAGCTTGGGTCATAACATAGCCTATGTGGCAAAAGGATAATAAATGATAAGGTAGCTATAGTTGATTCAATTTAAAAGAGATACAAGGCAACTGAGTGCAGACGTAACTGTGATACTTCAAGCGAGGTTAACGCTGTAGCTCTTTTATAGAGGATTAACTATATTATAGAGGATACCGGATGCAAGAGTAGCAGAAATATAGACAGTATGGCTAGCAGGCTTTCCAGCTTTCTATCCAAGCTTGGGCGCTTGATTCGATACGCTCGATCACTTCTTCAAAATCATCGTTATCGCACTTATATGGATCTGGCACATCGCTGCCGCAGTAGGTAGGGTCTTCTTCACTGAATAGCGCTAGTGTTGCCAAATTATCTTCTGACTCTATAATGCCATCTTTGATAGCTTGTAGATCAGCTAGATTCTGTGAATCCATGGCTAAGATTAAATCAAAATCACGAAAATCATTGGCACTGACTTGACGAGCGACCAGCTTATTAATTTTATAGCCGTGTGACTTAGCATGACGTTGTGAGCGAGTATCAGGCGCACTGCCAACGTGCCAATCACTGGTGCCTGCTGAGTCTACTTTTATAGATAGTCCAGCAATCGCTGCTTGCTGACGAAAAACTTCTTCAGCAGTAGGGGAGCGGCAGATATTTCCTAAACATACCAATAATACAGACGAGGGAGTACAGGCTTTCATCAGCATAATATGACCTTCTATAACAAAAAAAACATGCTATAAGAGACCAGCATTGTTAATGCGGCTTTTATTAGCATGCAATCGATTGAATCAGCTGCTAGCTTAACGCTTAATGCTTGGAATGGCAAGGATAGAGACTAAACAATAGCGTCATTTAACAATGAAGCTTTGGCCATATGATGCATGGCCAAAAGGTGAGATAGTGAAACGGTTTTAATCTTGATTACTTTTAAAACGCTGTAGATCGCGTCGCTCTTTTTTGTTGGGCTTGTTGTCAGGACGAGCAAGATTGGCCAGTTTGCGCTGTTCGGCATAGTAAGCACGGCGCGTCTCGCTCTCTTTTGTCTCTGAATATAGTACCTCAGCGGCAATCGCATTGCCACGCTGTGCAGATAGCGCCTCAACAACGACAGTCTTTTCAGTCATAGCGGTCGCTGAGCCTTGACGAATGGTTAGCTCATCTCCGACTGAAATCTCTTTACTGGTTTTTACCCGGCTACCAGCATAGTGCACGCGTCCACTTTCAATCGCTTGTTTGGCTAGGGTGCGTGTACGATAAAACCTAGCTGCCCAAAGCCATTTATCGAGACGGATTTTCACCAAACCTTGGTTATCATCAGCACTTTTCTTCATAAGAATCACTCTGCCTTCGTTTTTATATTAAATCATAGTTTTATATAAACAATATTAGGGCAACTTTACTATTTGCAAATGTATTTTTGTGATTGTAGTGCTTAGGACGTGTTCCCAGTTCAAACGTTTATCACCATTTTTAAAATAGGGACATTCCCTAGTATCGGGTTATATGATGCAAAAAGCGGCTAATCATAAGAGAAGCCGCTTTTGTTATTCATCTTAGGAACATACTCTTAGGAGGTTATCTTAAAAACAACTGATAGCCAATATTGTCATTCACCATGGTACAGTCGTAGCCGATATCTAGTAAGGCATCTTGTAGCTGGCGCGAGTTACTGTCAGAGGCTTGTAAACCCACTAACACCCGACCTTCAGCGGCACCATGATTACGGTAATGGAATAAAGTGATATTAAAGTCATCGCCCAATTTTTCTAAGAAAGTCAGCAGTGCGCCCGGACGCTCTGGAAATACCACTTGTAGTAACTGCTCGTTTTCGACCTTGGCGTGACCACCAATCAAATGACGGATATGTGACTTGGCGATATCATCGTCGGTCAGATCGTGAGCAGTGTAGCCATCGTCAGACAATTGGTTACTGATGGTTTGACGCTCTTTTTCACCTTCTTTTAACGCGATACCTACGAAGATTGAGGCAGGCTCCATAGAATCTGGTGATTTTTTGCTGTCAGCACGGTAGTTAAACTCAGTGATATTACGGCCGTGTAGGCTGCGACAGAAATTTAAGAAAGCGCCTGTTTGTTCAGGGATGGTAACCCCAAAGATTGCTTCTTTTTTCTCACCAATTTCAGTACGCTCAGCGATATAACGCAGGCGGTCAAAATTCATATTGGCACCGCAAATGATGCCGACGCAGTTTTTGTCTTGGATATTGTTGGCTTCGATATATTTTTTCATACCAGCGACTGACAACGCACCAGCAGGCTCAACGATGCTGCGGTTTTCTTCAAAGATATCTTTGACAGCCGCACACACTTCATCATTGGTACAAGTGATCACTTCAGTCTCAACGATAGGACCTGAGTTATCGCTTTTTTGTGTACGGACAACGTCAAAAGGCAATTCGCCAATCTGTGCGACTGCCACGCCATCCACGAACAATCCTACTTGCTCGAGCTTGACACGCTCACCTGTTTCAAGCGCGGCTTTTAGACAAGCTGACTGCTCAGCTTCTACCGCAATCACTTTAACATGTGGTGCCACTTCGCCTAAGAATGCGGCCACACCAGATATTAGGCCACCACCACCCACGGCAACGAATACATAGTCCATATTACGCCACTGCTGGGTCAGCTCAAGACCGATGGTACCTTGTCCTGCGATGACCAGTTCATCGTCATAAGGCGGAATAAAAGTAAGGCCTTCACGTTCAGCGCGGTCAATCGCATAGCGGTTTGCTTGATCAAAGCTATCACCGTGCAGATCTACATTGCCACCAAGTGCTCTTACCGCATCCACTTTGATATCAGGAGTCGTGGTTGGCATGACGATGATGTTATTTAGTGATAATTTGCGCGCAGAGTACGCCACGCCTTGCGCATGATTACCTGCGGAAGCACAAATGACGCCGCGTGCTTTTTGCTCGTCGCTCAACTGACTGATACGGTTATAGGCACCGCGCAATTTAAATGATTTGACTGGTTGTAAGTCTTCACGCTTAAATCTAATGTCATTGGCAAAACGTTGGGTCAGCTTGGGCGCCGTTTCAAGTGGTGTTTGAATAGCAACGTCATAGACGGTGGCTTGTAAGATGGCTCGTACCCAGTGTGACAGCATAGTAATCCCTAAACAGAATGAATATAAAAAGTGTAGATGAATATAAAAACGAAATAGATTAGCCTATGCCGATTTTTAGTATCTTGCAAGACTCAATTGCAGTTTTCTTGGGATTTCGTGCTTGAAATTACATGAAGTGCAGGTATTTACCTAAGTTAAGTCTTAGCTAGGCACGATAGGACTCACAAATTAGCGTCATGATGCGCTAACATCCATTAATATCATCGGTTATAATAGCCGCGCATTTTATCTGTTTTAGCCTTTTACTTTTTTTAAGACCATACGTTTATTTTCCAAGGATTTATGATGAGTGATCAGCAAGCACAAAAGCAAGCCGCGGCCAAAGCTGCTCTAAGCTATATCGAAGACGATATGATACTTGGGGTAGGGACAGGTAGTACGGTCAACTGTTTGATTGAGTTGTTGCCACAATTGAAGCTTGCTGGCGCCGTCGCTAGCTCACAGGTGACAGAAGACAAACTTCGTGCGCTTGGTATCGAAATAGTCGATTTGAACTTTGCTGGCACGTTAGATGTTTATATCGATGGTGCTGATGAAGTCAATGAGCACTTGCAACTTATCAAAGGCGGCGGCGGTGCATTGACTCGCGAAAAGATTGTGGCTGCAGCTTCAAACAAGTTCGTCTGTATGGTCGATGATAGCAAAAGCGTTGATATATTAGGTCGCGCGTTTCCAGTACCGATTGAAGTATTACCACAAGCCCGCTCGTATGTGGCTCGCCAATTGGCCAAATTGGGCGGCGAGCCAGTATATCGTGAAGACTTTGTCACTGATTATGGTAATGTCATTCTAGATACTTATGATTTGGATGTGAGTAATCCAATCGCGCTAGAAAAAGAGTTGAATAATATCGTAGGTGTGGTCTGTAATGGTATCTTTGCAGCAAACCAAGCAGACGTTCTGCTAAAAGCAGGTGCAAATGGCGTGACAACGCTCACGCGTTAATCTATGATCAAATCATTTGTATAAACAAAAAAGCCGTCCAGATCTGGATGGCTTTTTTATTTGGGAACTTATTTAGGAGTTTGTTAGCAAGTTATTGTACTATTTATCTCACTGTCTTTTTATAAAATAACCTAAGTTATGCAGGCAACTTGATTTTGTCTTTAAGTAAAAACTCCATCAATGCTTTTTGTGCATGTAGGCGGTTTTCAGCTTCGTCCCAAACGACAGAACGTGGGTCATTAAGCATGTCATGAGAGATTTCCTCGCCGCGATGGGCGGGCAAGCAATGCATAAACACCACTTCAGGATCAGCCTTGTCTAATAGAGACGGTGTCACTTGATAAGGCGCAAAACGACGTGCACGTGTGTTTTGCTCTGATTCTTGACCCATACTTGCCCACACATCAGTGACAATTAAGTTAGAATCTTTTGCCGCGTCTTGTACGTTTTCTACCAGACTGACGCAATGTGAGAAGCGTTCCATAAGTTTCGGATCAGGCTCAAACCCATAAGGTGCTGCCACGCGTAATTCAAAACCAAACTGATTGGCAGCTTGCATAAATGACGAGCACATATTGTTGCCATCACCAACCCAAGTCACAATCTTATTTTCGATACTACCGCGATGCTCGTAATAGGTCTGCATATCAGCGAGCAACTGGCATGGATGATAGTCATCGGTCAATGCATTGATAATAGGCACACTTGAGTATTCAGCAAAGGTTTCAACTTTTTCGTGCCCAAAGGTACGAATCATGATGATATCAACCATGCTAGAAATCACGCGTGCTGAATCTTCTAGTGGCTCGCCGCGACCGAGCTGCGTATCGTTTGGTGATAAAAATATGGCGTTACCACCAAATTGACCCATGCCCGTCTCAAATGAGATACGGGTACGCGTTGAAGATTTTTCAAATATCATGCCAAGCGTACGACCAACAAAAGGCTGGTATATCTCGCCTGCGTGTTGCATCTTACGCAATTCGCTTGCGCGTTTGATTAAGTTTTCTAGTTCTTGTTTGGTTAAATCAGATAAGGTTAAAAAATGGCGCAAACTCATAGTAATCCTAGCAGTCGATCGCAGTCAGTGAAACGTTATCAGTCTTCAATAGCATCGCGTCAGTGCGTATACTGGGTTGACAACAAACTTTTAGTATAGCGTATTTACTTTCAATGTAAACGTTCATTTTTATCAAGATTAAATGGCTTGCCAAATAGACCAAAATCTCCTTAGCAAGCCGCAATATCTTATATGCTAATGACTGTGCCGCTAATGATTATGCCTGTGTACGGTTTGGACGTATGCTAAGGCGACATAACAGCTCATAGCTAATTGTCCCAGCATGACCTGCTACTTCGTCGACACGAGGCGCATCGCCCCAGAGCATGACCTTGCTATCTATAGCAAGACTCTCAGGTGCATTACTGATATCAATGACAATCATATCCATAGCTACTCGCCCAATAACTGGGCAGCGGTAGCTTTGGCTGTCGTTAGCATCCATGACAGTAACATACGCATCATCAGTGACCACACGTGGATAGCCATCGCCATATCCCACGCTGACCAAAGCGGTTCTGGTATCTTGCTGCGCACGCCAGCGGCTACCATAGCCGATTGCATCATTTGCGCTAACGGTTTGTAGAGCAATGATTTGAGCACTAAACTCCATCGCGGGCTGCAAGTCTAGTTCTTGTGCGCTCTTATCAACGACAGGAGAGCTACCGTATAAGATAATGCCTGGACGTACCCAATCATAATGATGTTCTGGGAAGTTGACGATACCAGCAGAGTTGCATAATGAGCCTTGGATATCTGGGCCAATGGTATCTTTCAAAGTCGCTAGTACGCTTGAGAAGCGCTCAATCTGCATCGCATTTAATGGATGATCGTGGTCATCGGCATTGGCGAAGTGCGTGGCTAGGATCAGCTGATAACCCGCTTCATGTAGGCGTTTTGCTGCTGATAGCACTCCCTCAGCGTTAAAACCCAAACGGTTCATACCTGTATTGTATTTGATCCAAGCCACTCTGGTTGCACTGCCAGCTGGCGGGATGTTTTGTAGTGCCCATTCTAGCTGTGGTCCGTGGTGAATCACGCAGCTAATCTCATGATCAATCGCTTGCTGCCACTCATCAGCGGTAAATGCACCTTCTACTAGACCGATGGTTTTCTCCCAACCTAACTGTCTAGCTTCTAGCGCTTCAGTCAACGTAGCGACACCGATACCATCTGCTTGCTGCAGGGCTGGCAAGACTGCCGCCACGCCGTGTCCATAAGCATTGGATTTGACCATAGCCAATACTTTAGATTGGGGTGCTCGTTGTTTGACTTGATTTAGATTATGAGTAAGGGCTTTTGGTTTTATGGTGATAGTGCGCATAATCGCCTTCTGTATGAGTAGAATTATGAAATTATAAAGCCAGTACTGCATCGATTGAGTTGATGCGGTACTGGCTATTGTATTAAAACTGGTTATGTAAAATTATTTATTGACCTATGATTAGACCTAATTTTGAGGCTTAGTATTGATCAGGGTTAAATTTATAAGGTTAATTACTCATCATTCTCAAAACTCACGCCTTGATAGTACTCTGGCGTTAGATTGATAAAGCGGGTAAATTGACCTTCAAAGCCTAGACGAATAGTACCGATAGGACCGTTACGCTGTTTACCAATAATGATTTCCGCCACGCCTTTATGGTCCGAGTTTTCATTATAAACCTCATCACGATAGATGAACATAATCAAATCGGCATCCTGCTCAATCGCACCAGACTCACGTAGATCCGACATGATAGGGCGTTTATTTGGACGGTTTTCTAGACTACGGTTAAGCTGTGATAACGCAATCACTGGACATTCAAGCTCACGCGCTAGTGCCTTTAGACTACGAGAAATCTCAGAAATCTCGCCAACACGGTTACCATCTAAGCTGGGTACTTTCATCAGCTGAAGATAATCGACTACGATAGCACCCAAGCGACCGTCATGGTTTTTGGCAATACGGCGGCAGCGAGAACGCATCTCAGACGGCGGTAGGGCGGTACTGTCATCAATATATAAATGCTTCGATTGCAGATGTTGAATGGCATTCATCATCTTTGCCCATTCATCTTCATTCATTTGCCCAGAACGCAGGTGCGTCTGGTTAATCGCGCCCCATGAGGACAGCAAACGCATGACGATAGATTCAGCGGGCATCTCCATCGAAAACACCACGACGGGCAAATCTTCATTAAACAAAATCCCTTCTGCCAAGTTCATCGCAAAAGTGGTTTTACCCATCGAAGGACGCGCAGCGACAATAATCAGATCACCCGCTTGTAGGCCTTGGGTTTTGTTATTCAGCTCGGCAAATGGTGTCTGCAAACCAATCATGCCGTCGGGATTAGATTTTAGCTCTTGAATCTTATCGATAACATTGGTTAAGACCGAAGTAATACCGACAGGTCCGCGCTGTTCTGCGCGTTTGTTATGCTGCTCATTGATACTAAATATCTTACCCTCGACATTGTCTAGAATGTCGCTAACGCTTTGGTCTTTTGGATTATAGGCAAGCGTCAGCATGTCATTACCCGTGGTAATGAGCTGACGCAGCGTTGAGAGCTCACGTACGCGCTGAGCGTAAGCGGTCAGGTTAAACAAGGTCGCCGGACTTTGGCTCAAAATATCGGCTAAGTAGCTGTCCCCACCTGCACCTTTGAGTAACTTTTGCGCCTCTAACCAGTCGTGTACCATGACCGTATCATAAGGCTCGTTAACGGCTGCAAGGTGAGCAATCGCATCAAAAATATATTGATGTCGCCCAGCATAAAAGTCATCTTTGGTGACGATATCGGCAATCTTGTCGTACGCCTCTTCGATACTCATCAAAGACGCGAGCAATGCCTTTTCAATATCGATATTGTGCGGCGGTGTCTGATTGAGTAAGTCGTCGGTTTTGTCGTTTTCTGCCATGAGTGCCTAATGTGTCAAAATGGGTATAAAAAAGGATGTCGATGGTAGCGCAAAACAGATATGGTACATCTCTACGGTAGATGTACCAAAACGTGGTTTTAGATTTGCCTGCAAATGCTACAATCAGAAGCGAAAGTTTAACACATTATGTGATTTTTTAGGCTGGGTAAGCAACTAAATCTACAGTGGTTGTTATGCATAAAATAAGAGACCGCATCCATTGTCTAAACGTAACAACTGAAAATATTGACGATAAATATAATAAAATCAAAAATTTAAATAAAATAAGGCTATTGCTATGACAGAAAAAAAACGTCCATTATTAATCACGACAGGTGAGCCTGCGGGCATTGGCATGGATGTCGTATTGAATCTGGCGGCAGAGGGCAAGCTGCAAGATTTTGACCGTCCCATTTGGGTAACCGCTGATGCGAGCACGATGCAAGTCCGTGCAGAGGAGTTGGTCGCGGCTGGCGTGCTCAAAAGCATACCTAGTTGGCATACTATCAATACAGATGTAAATGCCGGTAACTTCGATGTTAACTTGGTAGAGCAGATATCAAAGCAAAAGATCAACGCTGATAGTCCTTTCATTTTGCTTAATGTCCCTTGTGCAGAACGAGTTATTGGCGGACAAATCAATATTGCCAACTCAGCGATGGTGGCTCAGCAATTAGACATTGCTCATCAGTTAGCAGTAAATGGAACAGTTGCCGCTATCGTCACAGGTCCCTTACAAAAATCAGCGCTGATAGATGCTGGTATCAAGCTGTTAGATGGCACTATGTTTAGCGGTCACACTGAGTTTTTTATGCAGCAAAGTGGCTGTGAGAAAGTCGTCATGATGCTGGCCAATCAAGCGATGAAAGTCGCGCTTGTCACTACGCATTTACCATTAAAGGACATCCCTGCTGCGATTACTGCCGATAATGTACGCCAAACGGTACAAATTGTGATTGATGATATGCGAGAGAAGTTTGGTCTCACGCAGCCTCGTATTTTGGTTTGCGGCCTCAATCCACATGCAGGCGAGGGCGGGCACTTGGGAAGTGAGGAGATTGAGATTATCAATCCCGTGTTGCAAGAGTTCATCGATGCAGGTGTCAATATATCAGAGGCGATGCCTGCCGATACGTTATTTACCACCAGACATTTAGCAAACTGTGATGCGGTCATTGCCATGTATCACGACCAAGGATTGCCAGTATTAAAATCGCACGGTTTTGGCGATACGGTAAATCTAACCTTGGGCTTGCCTTATATTCGTACCTCTGTCGATCATGGTACGGCGTTAGACTTGGCAGGAAGCGGCGGTGCGAGTGCGACCAGTTTATATCAAGCACTAAATATGGCTAATGAGATGGCGGATAAGTCACTTATCGATGTACCTGCTGTATAAGTCAGTGCTTATAGATATTTTTCACATAGTACTTAATAATTTTATTATCAGTAATGCCTACCTAAAAAGGCAGCCGCTTAAGACGATTTAGTAAAGTTTTTATCGTGTATGACAGGCAGCATCTGTCTTAAACACAGGCTCGAAAGCCTAGGATCAGGACCCTAAGCTTGTCTGGTTACGGATACCGATTGGTTGATGAGCTCCATGGATCCGAACGAGGTTAAGAACGCGACGCTGGACGCATCGGACCCAACACCGATGCGGGCCATTGTGTCGGCACCTGCCATGCCAGTGGGATCAATGAGGTGCCAGCTCCCTTCAAGATAGACCTCGGCCACGGCATGAAAGTCTTGTGGTGTCACATCGGGCGCATAAACGCTCACAAACCTAGCTGGTATTGACGACGCGCGCGCTAGTGTTACGAGAACATGCGCAAAGTCGCGGCATACGCCCTGACGTTGAGCAAAGCTGTCAAGCGCGGTGGTTTGAGCATGACTTGATCCGGGTACGTAGCTAAATGCCGACTCGATCCAGTCACGCATCGCGGCAATCCGTGCGCCGCCAGCGAGATCGCCAAACTCGGCGTCCACGAAGGCATGGAACTGTTCTGACGGGCAATAGTGAGACGGCATTAAATGCCTGATCGTCTCTCCGGGCAAAAGATGCAGGGGCGTTTGGGACAGTACCGATATGTCCAAGGCAGGACGGTCAACGGCGATTTCTGCGAGATAAGTGCAGCTAAAATCCCCTTCAGCGTGAATCCAAATCCGCTCTCCTATGCCATCATCGGCGGTAACCCGTGAAAAATGCGCAACGTCTGATGTCCAAATCTCGGCTGACCGTACCCGTTGATCCGCAAGATCAGCAGCTTCGATCTGAAGCAAAAGATCCATTGGCTCTGAGAGTCGATAATGGAGGGTGACGTTAAGTTTCAGGATCATATGTGAATTCCCTAAGGGTATTTATCTGGCGGGCTGACGATCGCGTAGGGCTGAACCGCCTCGACTATATCAGAGACTGGCTTACTTTACTGGAGTCAGACAGCAATGCCTGACAGGGTTAAATTATCATAATAGCGCTTTTCAAACTCAAAAGGTGAAACATAACCAATTGCGTTATGCAGTGGGGCTTTATTAAACCCAAGAAGCGTTAAAAATCGTTTAATTATCGATTTAGTTTTACGCCGCAATCGTTATGATGTCGCCATCTTTGGACCTGTTTCTGTCTGCTAGCACTTGATTTGACGCTACTATTTAGCATAGTCAGAGTTTATATTATATGAATGTAGAGGTAAAAAGTTACCGGGCCGGTTACTCGAAAGCATGGCTCGTCTATCGATAATAATTATTCAAAAACACAGCCTAATTATGAGCTGTGGTATAATTCACCATTATAAAGTCAGTATATCGCTGCCATTACATTATCATCGCCCATTTATCTTTTATACATTAAGACTCTTTTATGTCCAAAACTTCATTTGATGCTCAAACTATTTCTAACAGCTTACGTGCTGCCAAACATCAGCCGCGTAAGCGCTTTGGCCAAAATTTCTTGCATGATACTAGCGTCATTCGCGAAATCGTCGAAAGTATTCGTCTAGAGCGCGATGACAATTTGATCGAGATTGGGCCTGGTATGGGCGCATTGACCGAGCCGTTATTGGCAGAAGTAGATGCGATGACAGTGGTGGAGCTAGATCGCGATTTGGCAGATAGCTTGCGTATTCGTATCGGTGCCAATAGCCATCCAAACTTTGAGATTATTAAAGACAACGCGATGCATGTGGATTACCGTGAGCTATATAGTGAAGAGCGCGGTAAGCTGCGCGTGGTGGGTAACCTACCGTATAACATCTCAACGCCTATCTTATTTCATCTGCTTAGCTATGCCGATGTGATTCAAGACATGCATTTTATGTTGCAAAAAGAAGTGGTCGAGCGTATCACAGCCGACGTAGGTAGCAAGACTTATGGCCGCTTATCGGTCATTATGCAATACCACTGTGATACAGATTACTTGCTGACCGTTCCTCGCGGTGCGTTTAATCCACCACCCAAGGTGACCAGTGCTGTGTTTCGCCTGACGCCGCATATCAACAAACCAGTAGTCGCAAATGATGAAGAGCACTTTGCTATTGTCGTGCGTGAGACTTTCAACCATCGTCGCAAGACGCTACGTGCTATCTTCAAAAAATCAACGTTGCTACCGACATTGAGCGAAGACGATTTTGAGGCTTGTGGTATTGATCCGCAGGCACGACCTGAGACATTAAGCGTCACAGACTTTGTGAACCTAAGCAATCATTCACAACAGCTAGACGTATAATGTATTTTTGATACATAAAAGCATGCTACTAACCGTCAATTATAATGGCGGTTTTTTATGCTTTATTTTTATGACTAGTACTTAAGTATTTATTTCTTATCGAGCTGTCTTTAACTATCGTGTTTAAATCGTTGAGGTATTATGAGTTTTCGCCATCAGTATGTTATCGGTGACTTACAAGGTTGCTATGCTGCGTATCTACAATTGCTAAAAACACTGGATTTCGATCCTGCCCAAGACAAATTATGGTTTGCTGGTGATCTGGTAGCACGCGGCGAGGACTCATTGAACACGCTGCGCCATGTCAAAGCGTTGTGTGAGCAGGGCGCAGCGGCAACAGTATTGGGCAATCATGATCTTAATTTGATAGCAGTCTGGCGCGGGGCCGCCAAGCTTAAAAATAAAGACAAAACCGCACCTATCTTTGCTGCGGCTGACTGTGATGAGTTGCTCGAATGGTTACGTAGGCAGCCGATATTAGCCTATCCTGATGAACAAACGGTGTTGGTGCATGCGGGTATTCCACCGCATTGGAGTATTGAAGCCGCTGCAGGATATGCACAACAATTGGAAGCTCAGATGCAAAGTAATTTGAATCAGCTCGATCAATTGCTGCCGAATCTATATAGCAAAGAAGCGGATGAATGGCATGCAGGTATCGAAGGATTTACCAAGATGCGGGCGATTGCTAATTACTTCACGCGTATGCGCTTGTGTAAGCAGGATGGATCGCTTGAGTTTAGCTTTTCAGCAGGCTTAGATGAGACTATGCCAAAGGACTTTTTACCTTGGTTTGAGTGGCAAGTACCGCGCACTCGTAAGATACTATTTGGACATTGGGCTGCGCTAAAAGGCGAGATTGATTTGCCACATACGCGTGCACTCGACGGTGGCTGCGTGTGGGGTAATTATCTATTGGCTTATAGATTGGGTGACGGCAAGGTAATAACCTCAAGCGCACAGTGCCCGAGTCCATAAAGAGGGTTATAAGCGTCTTAATATACAAGGCTAAATAAACAGTCTGTTATAAGTGGTTCCATTATAGCAGTCTGTTTTAGATGGTCTGTTAATAGATTTGAAGAGTGAAATAACTGGTTTCGTTGGGGTATACTCAAAAAATAAATCCTTTAAACGATAAATCATCTATTAACAGTCTGGCTGTTCAAAAACTTGATTTTAAATCCATAGGCCTAGTTGTATGGCGTTTTGCCATATATTTGCCCAGTAAGGGTAAGCAAAACATTGGTAATTGAAAAGCACCCAGTAACGGTAGAAACACCGCACCCATAAAGGGTACAGTTATGGTGTAAGAAAGTAATACATTGCGTCCGCCACATACCAGCGCCGCGACAATAGCATTCTCATAGCCAAAACGCCGATATATTATATAAGCGGTAAAATAAAACACCAATGCCAATACCGAACTTAGCACTAGTAATAACAACGCTTGCCAGGGATTATGGTCAAACGTAGTACGAAATCCTGCCATCAGTCCCAGTGGAAACAACATCAGCAGTAAAATATTAAACTGCCCAATTTTGGGATAATAACGTGACAAAATAGCAGGTGGAACAAACCGACGCACTCCCACAGCTAGCACCATTGGCATGAAAATATAAACTAACAAGCGTTTGACATAAAGACCAACGTCTAAATTCGAACTTTCATCGCCTAATAGCCATAATACGCCTAATAATGTACAGGGCATAACGAGCGTAGCAGCGATAGTTTTTGCCGTCGCCAGTTGTGCATCAAATCCCACCGCATTGACCAACGCACCACTACCGAATAATGGGGCAGTGGCACCAAGACCTGCAATCGCCAATAGCCAATCGCCACGTACACCGAGTGCATAAGCAATTACTATTAAAGCTAGACTCATGCCCCCGCTTTGTAACAAGGCAAAAACCCATACATAGCTTGTCGCTATACGCTTTAAAAGTGCATATTGGTCAATGCCTAGTAAAGTAAAAAACATCAAGAAGAACAATATTTGGGGTAAATATACCAATACTGCATTGGATAAGTTTGGAAAAACAAAGCCCATAATTGCACAAACTGGCATAATTAATGTGCTATGGCGCGCAATAAAACTAAGCAGCATGGCCTTTCCTAATAAAAAATGTTTTTTTGATACATATGCTGAACCACGCTGGGATTGTTTGATATCCAACAATCTTAGAGAGTATTAAAATTCCGAGGTGTCTCATATACCTACCACATTGATGCCTGTATAGCGCATCGATCACAGATAGAATATGTATGGTAAGTACACCACGAAGTACACTGTGACTGTTTTAGCGAGTTAAAACGTTGATACCATTAGCCGACAGCTTAATATTCAAGTCCTCACTAGGGTACCGAACCAGTGAAAGCACCTGATTGGTTCGCTGTAGGTACATCTTAATATGATAATACCTTTAAAGTATTTAGTTTAGCTGGTTCATATCCTTGTCTATCAGAGTAGAGTGGTCAATTTTAAATATTGGATACACATCAATAATAGTAAGTCTTTTAGCGTATAAATCCTGATAATTCAGATATTCTATAATGATCTGATTTTCATATATCATGACCCTCATCGCTCCTTCTTCATATATCTTAAATATTAATGCTTCATCTTGATATATATAAGCAGATATTGAGTTCTGAATATCACTGATAGAAAAAACCATTTTTTATTTTGTGTATCAATGAATGTGGATTCTAGCAAACCATCATTATCTATATGACTCTCGCATCCAAACATCTCCATAAAATCTACATCTTTAGGATAAAAGAACGACATTTTCTTTCCTATGATCAAAGTCTGTGGTCAATTAATTTAGTACAATTTAGGATGATAGACAAAAGAATGCTAATTATCTAGCCAATGCTTCGCTACCTTTATAGCGCATCGAACATACTCTGATAACAGACGTTATGACAAATAATTTTAGTAACAACAGTCGATCGAGCAAAAACCCACCGCAACTACCTATTTAACTAGGTAGCTTTGGTGGTTTTTTAGGTTTTGGTAAAGGTGTTTTTGCATCACCAGTCTGCTTATCATCAGAGTCAGTGTGGTGTGGCTCATCACTAACAACATCGCTATCAATCGCACTTATCGTTTTGGTGGCCTTATCGTATTGAATATCATCGGTATAAGGAACACTGTTTAGTTCGTCATCGATTAAACCATCGTCCAAATCCATTACCTTTTCAGGAGAGCTATACGGCTGCGTATGCTCATCTGTCGGCTGCTTTTCATAGTTGATGTCGGTGTTGGTCTGGGAATGTTGAGCATCAGCATGTTTAGATTCAGGCAGGATTCTGACATCAGACAAACGCCTTACCACATAATTGCTTGGTATAGATTTGCCATTTTTTTGTGCGGAGGTATCATCAAATATCATGTGACCCTGACTATCAATACGCGCATATTTCATTGGCTTATCACGTGGCCAGAAAAAGTCAGACGGATGACTAATAATATGGCCAAATACCAGTTTTGTGAGGCGACTCCATTCGAAAAAGCGAACTTCTTTAGAACGTAAGGCGACAAACAGTGCCAGTGAAAAGCTAACGATCAAGTTGACCAGACCAATAAGTGCCACACCAAGTATAGAAATCAGGATGAGGCTCCAACTGATGTCATCAGCAGATATATTGAATAGCCCGTGTGCCAAGTTTGCTGAAGCAAAGGCAATGTGACGGATATCAATTGGTAGGCCAAAGATATAGCCAATAGTCGCGGTACTACCTAAGAACACCCCGAATAAGAAGTTGCCCATGATAGCGCCCAAGTTGGCTTCTATAAAGCCGCCTAAACGCTGAAGCCATGAACTAGGCAATATGTATTTCAGTAATTTGTGACGTTGTATGCGCGCGCCTACGTTGTTATAAACTGCCAAGTTATCGTAGTAGCCGGCAATCAAACCAGATAAGAACAGATAAACCCCAGCAATGGCAGCATGGGGCAGCGCTAATGAGTGGAACGGGTTGAGATCATGTAGCAGGTGTCCTGCTTTCTCAGTGTCAATCATTGGCGCGCCAGTATATTGCAACCATGCAAAAGAGATAATCAAAGCGACGGGTACGGCTAACATGACGTTACCCATGATAGCGATAAACTGGGTACGCAAGATATCGACGACCAATTCTGATAGCTTGGTCAACTGATGCGATTTTTTGCCAGAGCCTTCAGATATGGTAGAAGCGATTGCAGCAGCAGTCATGGCTGGCTGCTTGGTCGCGACTGTACCACGGATAACATGAATAAATACGAAGCCCAAACCATAGATCATACTGTTGATGAACGCGCGACCCATGGGTGCGAGCGCTAAGTGATACGCCAGTATTTTTATGGTTGCCATAAATGCGATGATAAAGCCACCAATAGAGGCTTTTTTGAGCATCTTCTGGTAGCCAGCTTTATCGGTACTAATATAATGCTCACCGACGCGACTGGCATTTTCTGTGACTTTGCGAGAGAGTAGTTTGGTATTGTTATCAATCAAATAACCGATACTATAGCGCTGATTGGCCGTAGTGATGAGCGCCTGTATCAGTTCAATAACAGCACGATCTCGCTTTTGGTTATCGTCTGTGACCAGCTCAGTCAAAATTCGCATACGCTGCAAGCTTTGATCTAAACGCAGCATCATATTAGTCAAACGGATAGAGATACCAGTTTTATAAATCCGCTTGCGTACGGTAGCGACGATATCTTCGCACTGCTCTAGCATGACCAATAATGGCGCGGGATCGACTGCTTGCTCGGGCGTGATATCTGTCAAGGTATCAAGCTCATGTGCTTGACGATATTGATTGACGAAGAGTACGGCTTCTTGATTTTGTGCAACGAAAGATGCGGAATAGTTCAGTATTTGTGGATAGGACTCCATCAAATCAGGATGCAAGCCAATACCGCTGATGCGATAAGACAAAATGATAATGGCGTTTAAAATACTATTTTTTGCGGTAGCTACTAGATTTAAATGTTTCTCTTCTACGCGAACCAGCTCAACCAGTTTGTCCCATTTTTCCTTTTCAATATTGGCCAGCCAACGTTCATCAGAGCGTTTATTAAATAAGTAGCCCGCCAGTTCAACGACAGAGTCATCTTGTGGTAATAATGGTAAAAACCGATGGCCAATCAAACGGCGTAAACTGTTGAAGAATCCTTGGTCTGACATAATACCAGTGTCGGTATATAGCGCAATTTGTCGATATTGGATAATCAGTTTTAGTACAAAACTAGACAGCCCATCTCCATATTCTGGATGCTGATGTATGATATCAATAAGGGATTGAATTTTTTCGTTGGCCAATGCAGGTTCTTTATCACTGACTCGTAGCTCATCAATCAAGCGTTTGAGTACCGCAGGATCTGGCACGTCGCTCAAAGCGGTAATCTGTTGTAAAATGCGTTTTAATTCTGACACGTCGCACCCTTTATCATGGTTGTTTCAATCGTTTTTATTATTTAAGTCGGTATAAGTGGTTGAGTAATGTTTGCCAATCGTTCAATCGTAGTCGAGCGACATCTTGTCTTGCGTTATTTTAATCGGAACTGCCAATTGATATTGAATTATTTTGTTAGCAGTTATTTTGACAAAAAAAAGGACAGTAACACGACTGTCCTTTTAATCAAGGTATTTTAAGTTAGTTTTAAAGCTAGCTTAGCTTGCAGGAACGTCGAAATAGGCAAGATCAAAGTTCATCATTGGGTCACTACCAGCTTTGACCATTTGTGCATGAGCATCGATACGTGGTAGGACACGACCGACAAAATAGTCAGCAAGCTTAGCTTTATTGGTATAAAACTCACCTTCTTTGCCATTAGCAGCTTCTACCATCAATGCAAACATGTATGAGTAAGCAAGGTAGCCAAACGCATGCATGTAGTCAACCGCACAGCCATTGATTTCGTTTTTGCGTTCACCGATGTTGTTAAGCACAGTTGTGGTTAGCTCTTCGATGGTAGCTGCTGCATTCAACGTAGCTTGTTTGATAGCGTGGTCTGCTTGCATGTTGCTAACAAAGTCACGAATCTCACCCAAGAAATGAGTGACGTACTTGCCGTTGTTACGCGCAACTTTACGACCTAGTAAGTCAAGCGCCTGAATACCGTTGGTGCCTTCATAAATCTGTGCAATACGGGTATCACGAACGATCTGCTCCATACCCCATTCGCGGATATAGCCATGACCACCAAATACTTGCTGACAATCAACAGTGGCTTCCAGTGCTTTATCAGTCAGGAACGCTTTAGCAACTGGTGTCAGTAGGGCAACACGAGCTGCAGCCGCTTTGGCTGACTCAGGATCGGTACTAAACTTCTCTTCATCAAGGTTTTTGGCAACGTACATCGCAAAACAGCGCGACGCTTCAGTGTTTACTTTGGCGTTCAATAGCATACGACGGACGTCAGCATGATGGATAATAGCATCAGCAGGTTTTTCTGGACTTTGTAGCTGGGTATCGCTACGGCCTTGACCGCGGTCATTGGCATATAGAGCCGCATTTTGATAAGCAAGCTCAGAGCCACCAAGGCCTTGCAAGCCCATAGTGACACGCTCGTAGTTCATCATGATGAACATTGATGATAGACCAGTGTTTTCCGCGCCAACCATCCAGCCTTTAGCATTATCAAAGTTCATGACACAAGTCGCAGAGGCTTTGATACCCATTTTGTGTTCGATAGAGCCTACCGCTAACGTATTGCGCTCGCCTAAACTACCATCTGCATTGACCAAGAATTTCGGTACGACAAATAGTGAAATGCCTTTTGAGCCTTCTGGTGCATTAGGTGTTTTTGCCAATACCAAATGAATGATGTTGTCAGTAAGGTCATGCTCACCACCAGTGATAAAGATTTTGGTACCAGAGATATCATAGCTACCATCATCATTAGGCACGGCTTTGGTTTTGATAATACCCAAATCAGTACCAGCATGCGGCTCTGTCAAGCACATAGTGCCCGCCCATTCGCCGTTGTACATTTTTTCTAGATAAGTTTGCTTTTGCTCTTCAGAGCCAGCCGCATTTAAACAAAGCGTCGCACCAACTGTTAGGTTTGGATATAGGGCAAATGATTGGTTGGCAGTGAAAACCATCTCTTCGGTGAGCATGGTAACCATTTTAGGGAAGCCTTGACCGCCGTATTCAGCATTACCGCTTAAACCAACCCAGCCTGACTCAGCATATTGCTTATAGGCTTCTTTGAATCCTGTCGGAGTCGTGACGACGCCATCACCTTCAAAAGTTGCGCCTTCTTCATCACCGCTACGGTTAATAGGAAGTAGAATGTTTTTTGACAGTTTTCCCATTTCTTCTAAAATCATATCGACAGTTTCCATGTCGACATGAGCCAAGTTTTCGTTGTTTTGCCAAAACTCTGGCGCTTTGAATACGTCATTTAAGATAAAGCGCATGTCATTAAGAGGGGCATTATAAACAGCCATAAACATTCCTTTGGTTCAAATAATTAAAATCGAAGTTGTTAAGATTATCAACTGTTCTCTTGGTATAACCTTAGCGATTAATAATCAAAGTTTAACAAATAAGCTTGTGAGCGAGTGTATTTCTTCGTGAATTGTGCGTACACCAAAAGTTAGCAGCGGCTATTGAAGTACTTATAGACACCTTGCCGAGAACTATGATGTGAGAAGGTAGATAGGTTGGTGCTTTAATACAATTGCTACTGTTAAAACTATGTTGATAGTTGTCATAAGCACGCGCAAAACAAAGCGGCAACATACCGAAGTATATTGCCGCTCAGATTATACGATTGCGAAGTTTAGCGCTTTAATTAAAAGGCAAACTGATCAACGTCCATGCTCATGTATGGCTCTACACCAGTGCTAATACGCTGTACGTGCGTAGTAGTACGTGGCAATAACTTAGCAAAGTAGAACTGAGCTGTTTTAACTTTAGCGTCATAGAATGCTTTTTCGCCAGTACCGTTTGCGATAGCAGTTTGAGCAACCAGTGCCATGCGCGCCCATAAGTAGGCTAGGGTCACATAACCACTGAAATACATATAGTCTACTGCAGCGCCGCCGACAGCATCTGGCGTTTCAGTTGCTTGCATACCGATGCGTGCAGTCAAATCGCCCCATTCTTTAAGATGCTTGGCAAGTGGGCGAATGAACTGACCCATTTCGTCGTTTTCTTTGTTTTCTTCACAGAATTCTTGGATAACGTTTACAAAGTTCGCAAGTAGCTTACCTTGTGAACCCAAGACTTTACGACCTAACAAGTCAAGTGCTTGAATCTCTGTGGTACCTTCGTATAAGCAAGAAATGCGCGTATCACGTACGTTCTGCTCCATACCCCATTCGCTAACGAAACCATGACCGCCATAAACCTGGATACCGTGGTTGGCAGCTTCCAGACCTGTTTCAGTCAAGAACGCTTTAGCGATTGGTGTCAGTAGTGACAACATTTGGTCAGCAAACTTCAACTCTTCGCCTTCGCCTTTTGCAACGGTATCTGCAAAATGTGAGAGGTAATACACTAGCGCACGACCACCTTCAGCAAAGGCTTTTTCAGTCAATAGCATGTTACGAACCGCTGGATGTACGATGATAGGATCAGCTGCTTTTTCTGGTGCTTTCGTACCTGATAGTGAACGCATCGCTAAGCGGTCTTTTGCATAAGTCAATGAACCTTGGAATGCATACTCTGCTGCAGTCAAACCTTGCACAGCAGTACCGATGCGTGCCACGTTCATAAAGGTGAACATACACTGTAGGCCACGGTTTTCAGGTCCAATCAAGTAACCTGTTGCGCCATCGAAGTTCATGACACAAGTTGCAGAGGCTTTGATACCCATTTTGTGTTCGATAGAGCCACAAACGACATTGTTGCTTTCGCCAACGCTACCATCTGCGTTAACCGTCATTTTTGGAACGATAAATAGTGAGATACCCTTGGTGCCAGCAGGTGCGCCTGGTAGACGAGCCAAGACAATGTGGATGATATTACCGGTTAGGTCATGCTCACCTGCAGAGATGAAAATCTTTTGACCCGTGATGCTATAGCTACCATCTTCTTTAGGCTCGGCTTTGGTACGGATGATACCCAAGTCAGAACCCGCATGCGCTTCAGTAAGACACATGGTGCCTGACCATTCGCCCGTGACCATTTTTTCTAAATAAGTTTGTTTTTGCTCGTCAGTACCATGATGCTCGATGGTTTGAATAGCACCATGTGATAGGCCAGGGTACATAGAGAATGACCAGTTAGCCGTACCAACCATTTCATTGATGACAGTAGACAATGAGAACGGCATGTTTTGACCGCCAAAATCTTCTTCAGCAGATAAAGCAGGGAAGCCAAGCTCACAATACGCGTCATAAGCTTCTTTAAAGCCTTTTGGCGTGGTGACCTTACCATTGTCAAACTTACAGCCTTCAGCATCACCGCTTTGGTTCAATGGTGACAGTTCGTTTTCAGCAAAGCTTGCAGCCATTTCAAATAGGCTGTCCATTAGCTCGCGGTCAGCTTCTTGGAACGCAGGCAAAGTTTTGTAGTGGCTTTCACTATCGAGTAGTTCATGCATAACGAATTGGATATCACGTAAGGGCGCTTTGTATTGCATAACTTCCTGTCCTTTTTGGAATGTAACCGATCATAGCCAATAATGAGCATATGGTCGCACTATCCTCTAGTGCGTTATTCTTACCTAGCCAGTCTGGAAATCTAAATAAAGGATAAACAGTAAAGCAGGTCAACCATGCTATCGATTACATAAAATAGTGTTAAAAAGAGTGGTGATTGTCAGAGTCAATGAGAGATTAAATGTGCTCTAACAAATTCACTATAAAAGATAGGCTTTCATAGGTGATTATACAAGTTTGGTGACAGGACTGATAAGTCATGAACCTATCTTGCATCGGTTATGCAATCGACGTTAGGCGCTAGGAAACAGCAGCATTAAGCATATGAAAACCCTAACGTTACTAAGACAGATAGTCCTTTATATGATTAGTATTAACGTGAAAAAACGACAGCCAAAAAAATAGCGTTCGCCATAAAGACAAACGCATCAGTACAAATGACAACATTATTTGGTAGAACCGAGCATGTAAGTTATTTCACAGATATAAACGTGATAAACATTAAACATGCTCGTATGCTAGGAGTCTTAACATAGTAGTTTATGATTAATAACGTATAGCGAATAGCTTAGCGTTTACTCAGAACCGTTTTGTTTACTCAGAACCGTTTTGTTTAATCAACATCGCCGTGGCGACATCAGCAGCCACGGGTTTGCTAAACCAATAGCCCTGACCAATTTTGCAACCCATATCTAACAACACATCGCGCTGCTGCTCAGTTTCGATACCTTCAGCAACGACTTGCATATCTAAAGCGACTGCTAAGTCTAAAATGGCTTTTACAATCGCGTGCTGGGTACGATCGGTTTCAATATTAGAGATAAAGCTCTTATCGATCTTGATAAAATCAAATGGGTATTCTTGCAAGTAGCTCAATGATGCATAACCAGTACCGAAATCATCGAGCGCTAGACGTACGCCAAGCTCTCTAAGCGAGTTAAGCTGTTTTTTTACATTGTCATGACGCTGAATCAAAGACGACTCGGTCACTTCGATATGCAACTGATGGGCAGCAACGTCATTCTCTGTAAGTAGTGTGCTGACCATATCAAAGAAGTCAGGGTGGCTAAACTCAGCAGCATCAGCGTTGATACAGACGTGTTGATGAAACCCTTGCTGTTGCCAAATGGCTAATTGTTTGACGATTTTAATGGCCAGTTGCGAAAACAAATCAAAGGAGAGCTTGTGCGCGATAATGGCATTGATAAAATGAACGGGCTTGAGCAATCCGCGAGTAGGGTGTTGCCAACGTACCAATGCTTCAAAACCTGTGATAGCACCAGTCTCTAATGAGAACTTTGGCTGATAATAAGGAACGAATTGACCTTCAATGGTAGCAGTCCTAAGCTCAGATTCTAACTCTAAACTGCCAGCGGTAGCGCTTTCAATGGCCTCATCGTACCAACGTATATCATCGCCTCCATGCTGCTTGACATAGTCCAATGCTTTTTCTGCTTTGGTCAATAAACCCGTTACTTCGTTATCGTCTTTTGGAAAACAGCTCACACCCACAGAAATATGGTAATAGATATTTGCATCTGTCGCATGGCTCTTGTCAGTAGAGAAGGGACGCTCACACATTTGCATGAGTGTGTCTAGCTGATGACGTACCATATTGGCATCTTTAACTTCAAATAATAGCGCAAAATCATCACCCCCAAAGTGAGAAAAGGAGCGTAAATTATGCAGTTTGAGCTTTTCGACTCCTTCTGCAAAGTTTTTTATTAAATCATTGGCACCATCAGGCCCTAATAGGCTGGCAAGATTGCGATAACGGTCAATGTTTAAGCGTACAAGGACAACCTCTTGGTAACTATCCAATAGCATGTCACTTGTCTGACTCAAAAATACCTTGCGGTTAGGGAGACCTGTGAGCTGATCATAGTTGAGTAAATGGGCGACCTGTTTTTGATCTTTAATAACTGCAGACATATCACGCAACATACCTACATGGTAGGCTGTCTGTTCGACATAAATCTTGCGATAAGTAATATGACAGTCAATATTCTGTCCATAACGGTTGGCCATCGAAAAATCAAGTTCATAAAAACCATGTTCGTTTAAGTTTTTCTTGATATCTTTTAGAATTACTTGCTCTGCTTCTGATAAAAATTCAGCAGCATATATACCAAGTGGACGACCGATTAAAAACTCTTCTTTGTAGCCAATCAAAAGCTCATAGCTAGGATTGACAGATAAATAACGTAGATTTTCGTCTAGTATAAAAATGGCGTCTTCAAGCTGTTCACATAGCGTACTCATCAACTGCTGCTTGATTGATACTGGAATAGTGTCAAAATTGCTCATAATAGTGGCTCACAAAAGATAAAGGCTTATAAAAATAAGAACTGCATTATCAATTTATTAACATTGAGTTGGCATCGCGTTTTACTATGCACGATACAGAATAGACATTATTCTGGACTATAAGCATAAAAGATAAAAACTACGATAGTCATACTAATACTTATCAGTTTTTACTAGGGGCTTAAGGCATGTAGAGTAGCTAACGCTACCACTGGTGCAGTCTCGGTACGCAAGACTCTTGTGCCGATTTGCCAAGGCTTAAAGCCAATACTCTCCGCTTGCTGACATTCATCTTGACTCAGACCACCCTCAGGCCCGATCAACAGTTTGATATAAGGGGTCTGTTGTTTAAGAATATCGGGTAAAGCGTTAGGCATAGCAGGCTGTCCTGCTGCTGGTACGCTCATCTGCATACACAGGTCTGCAGCGTTTGCTAATACTTGGTAGTAAGGATCATGACTAAGCACAGAAACGATAGAACTGACGGCCATTTGCGCCTTCGTAGCTTCAGTAGCCTTAGCGTCAGAATTGGTATTGCTTAGCCATTCATTGATAGATTGTGGCGCAAGAATAAGAGGTGGACGATTAAGACCGCATTGTTCACAAGCGGCGATCGCTACTTGTTGCCAGTGCGCCAGTTTCTTTTCAACTTGAGCAGGTTTCAATGTGACTTCGCCATGGTGGCTGCTGAGTAACTGAACGGCAGTCACTCCAAGCTCAGTTGCTTTTTGAATAGCATAATCCATACGCTCACCGCGGCTCATTACCAAACCAATCTGAGTGATAGTAGATGCCGTACGATCGTCGTCTATATGTGTAAGCAAAGTAGCAGTGGCATTTTTTTTACTGATTGCCTGTAGCTCTACTGTATATTCGCCGCCAAATCCATCGAACAAAATCCCTTGATCACCAATATTGGCTCGTAGTACACGGCACCAGTGATGGACAATACTATCGGGTAATTCGACATTGCTACCTATCGGTAACTCACCCAATTTAGGTAGTGATGAGGCATCAGCATTGTCGTTGTTAACGGCATAAAAAAAACGTCGCACGTGGTCTTATTCCTATTATTTGATTGAGTATAGTTATTATTAGATCTATAGAATATCACTTGAGACAATTAATGACATTTGTTTTATGAGAATTTTTCTTAATAAAGATAATTATTTTTAGAGCAGCATTATTACACAGTGAAGAAATTTTTAAAAATCAAATAAGATAAAGTGTATGAATAAAACGGTAAAGGGCTATTGGTCAAAATTTTGACAATAAAAAACTGGCGCTCCTAAAAGCGCCAGTCATTAATAATGTCTTCAGGAATGATTAAAGGATATTCTAGAATGCTTACAAGTTTAAGCAGTCAATCCCAATGCTTCTACCAAGCGTTTGTTTGGCTCAACTTTGTTCATGCTATAAAAATGCATGGCAGGTACGCCCTCGGCAATCAAGCGTTCACACAAGCGACAAACCACATCAAAGCCAAACTCGCGAATAGCTTTACGATCATCGCCAAAATCCGTCAACTGCTTACGTACATAGCGCGGAATATCAGCACCACAGCTATCAGCAAAACGCAAGAGATTGCTTGAATTGGTAATTGGCATGATACCAGCGACCAAAGGCTGAGCTACCGTGTCAATACCGCGTTTCTCTAACTTATCACGCAAGTACAGATAGCTGTCAGCGTTGTAGAAAAACTGAGTAATCGACGCATTGGCACCAGCTTGGTATTTATTCACCAAGTTATCAATGTCAAACTCAAAGCTCCGCGCTTGTGGGTGCATTTCAGGATAGGAAGCCACTTCGATATGGAAGTGATCACCTGAATGCTCACGAATGTATTTTACCAAATCTACCGCAAATGGTAGTTCACCCATGCCCACCTGACCTGATGGCAAGTCGCCGCGTAGCGCTACTAAGCGTCTAATACCTAAAGTCTTATAATACTCGAGCAATTCAGCGATTTCACTCTTGTCATCGCCAATACAAGACATGTGCGGCGCGATTTCAGTGGTACCACGCGCACTTAGTGCCTGTACGATATCTAAGGTGCGGCTACGAGTTGAACCGCCCGCACCATAAGTTACCGAAAAATAAGCTGGTGACAACTTATTAAGCTCATCATAAGTGCTGAGAAGCTTTTCGTGACCTTGCTCGGTCTTTGCAGGAAAGAACTCAAAGGAGAAAGCAGGCTTACTCACAGTCAGGCTCCTTTTAGTATTTATAAGCGTCAGGCTTGAATGGACCTTCAACTGGCACACCCAAATACTCAGCTTGCTTTTGGGTCAGCTTGGTTAGCGTACCATTAAAGCCTGCAACCATCGCAGCGGCCACTTCTTCGTCTAACTTCTTAGGCAATACTTTTACGTATAGGTTGTCAGTACGTTGGTCAGCTGGCAAGTCAGCGAATTTTTCTTCGAACAGATACATTTGAGCCAATACTTGGTTGGCAAATGAGCCGTCCATCACGCGTGATGGGTGACCAGTTGCGTTACCTAGGTTTACTAGGCGACCTTCAGCAAGCAAGATTAGATAATCGTTCTCATCGTCTGAGCGGAAGATTTGATGAACTTGTGGCTTGATCTCAACCCAGCGCCAGTTATCACGCATAAACTGTGTGTCGATTTCTGTATCAAAGTGACCGATGTTACACACCACAGCACCAGGCTTAAGGGCTGCTAGCATATGACGGTCACAAACGTGATAGTTACCAGTCGTGGTGACGATCATGTCAGTGTCTTCAAGCAAGCGCTTGTTGATGCTGGCTGCGCCGCCCGTGTTGTCACCGTCAATGTATGGTGATAAGACTTCAAAGCCGTCCATACATGCCTGCATAGCACAAATAGGGTCAACTTCTGAAACACGTACGATCATGCCTTCTTGGCGTAAGCTTTGTGTAGAGCCTTTACCTACATCGCCATAACCGATAACCAAAGCGCGGCGACCAGCAAGGAACATATCGGTAGCGCGTTTGATAGCATCGTTTAAGCTATGACGGCAGCCGTATTTGTTGTCGTTTTTAGACTTGGTAACTGCATCGTTGACGTTGATGGCTGGTACTTTAAGTGTACCTTTACCAAGCATCTCAACCAAGCGATGAACGCCAGTGGTGGTCTCTTCTGAAATACCGTGGATGTTATCAAGAAGCTCTGCATAATCATTGTGAATCAAAGCAGTCAAATCACCGCCATCATCCAAGATTAAGTTAGCATCCCAAAGTTGGCCTGATGCTTCGCCGCCAACATGGACTTGCTGACGTAGGCACCATTCATACTCTTCTTCTGTTTCGCCTTTCCAAGCATAAACAGAGATACCAGCAGCAGCAATTGCAGCAGCAGCATGGTCTTGAGTTGAGAAGATATTACATGATGTCCAGCGTACTTCAGCACCAAGCGCGACGAGTGTCTCGATAAGGACAGCCGTTTGGATGGTCATGTGGATACAGCCAGCGATTTTCGCGCCTTTAAGCGGCTGGTCTGCTTCGTAGCGACGACGCAAACCCATTAGGGCAGGCATTTCGGCTTCAGCAAGGGTAATTTCACGGCGGCCGTAATCAGCAAGGCTGATGTCAGCGACTTTGTAGTCAGTGAAAGAGGGATCGATCGTATGGGCAGATGGTGTAGTAGACACTGCGTCCATAATATGCTCCTATCAGTGGTTAACGAATGATAAAAAGAATAAAAACGCAGGTGCCGTTGTTTGCGCTGTGAGCGACCAAAAATATGGACTCTCGACAGTTAACCGAGCCTAACATAACCTTTGATTGCATAACTATAGAATGTTAATGCAGTAAATCACTATTATGGCGCAACACCTCTCGGAGGTCGTTATTGTAATAGATGAGTGGTTAATTGTCACCTATTGACTGAGATAAATAGCTGACGCCTTAGACAAACAAAACCTCAAACAGGAATCTATAGCCATAAAAAAGGCCATCGACTGATGACCTTTTTTGTTTTAATGTTTTTTGATACTACTCAGCCAAAATTAGTACCAGTTGTAGGTTAGAGAGGTAAAGTAGTTAATACCGTCAGTATTATAGCCAATATCTGTTATATACTCTTCGTTAGTGATGTTATTTAGACGTGCAGTCATAGATAAATTATCAGTAAGTTTGTAGTTACCACTGATGTTCAGCAATCCATAGTTGTCTACAAATTGAGAGTCAGTATTGGTAATTCTGCTGTAATAGTCCCCTACATACTGATATTCAGCGCGTATATCTAAACTTGGCAGACGGTATCCGACATATACCAAGCCCTTGTGTTCAGGACGGTAGGGAAGAGAGTTGCCATCATCACTTCCGCCACTACTGTCTTCTGCCTTCTGGTAATCATAGCTGCCGCCAAACAGATAGTCGTTCATTTCCCAGTCAGAAGTTAATGAGATACCTTTGATTTTAGCTTCATTGATATTTTGACTAGCTCCTGCATAAGGATTGCTAGGCGTAGGGCTTGCGACGTAACTGATTAAATTTTCAACATCATTATAATAGCCAGTGAGACGTGTAGACTGTAGCAGAGTGTTGTATTCAGCAAAAGCTTCGTAGTTGTCGCTAGTTTCAGGCTTTAGATCGGGGTTACCACTATATACAGGGCTTAAATCATTAAAAACAGGTGCGCGGAAGCCTTTAGCATAGCTCGCACCAACGCGGAAATCAGGACTAAGATGCATTGCACCGCCCAAATTATAGGTGGTTTCATCACCATAGCGTGAGTCATCATCGTAGCGTAGGTTGGCTTGTGCATCAAAGCGGTCATTGGCGATGACATAGCCAGCAAAGGCACTTTTGACATTACGGTCATCAATACTGTAAGCCGTGCTGTCTAAGTCTTGAGTGAGGTATTCGAGACCATAAACACCTTCACCAGCTAGCAGCTTGTTTTTACCAACTAAGCTAATCTGGTCTTGAGTACCATCGAATACATTTGGATACTTAGCATAAGACTCGCTTTTATCAATAGAGTGACCATATTGGAGCTTAACAGAGGCATCAGGCATATATTGCCAGTCGACATAAGCTTGTGCTGCGCCGTTTTCTTGATCAGCATGAGCGTCTTCAAAAGTACCATCGTCATATTCAGTAGTGGATTTACTATACAAGATGCTAGCACCTGTCAGTAACGTGTCGCTAAAACGCTGATTGACTGCTAAGCTTACACTGTCGCTCTCAAAACCATCATCGTCTTTATTATAAGGGTCATTTTGATTACTGGGATCTGGACGGGTCGCATTGATACCATCTGTTTCGTTGTGACTGGCTGAAAGGCTTAATGTAGTACCATTAGTATTGGCAAGTTGTGCGCTTGCACCGTATACATAATGATCGTTTGAGCCGATACCTGCGGCAACTGACATGCTACTTCGATCTATATTGCTGCCTTTAGTGAATACTTGAATCACACCACCCATCGCATCCGCACCATAGATGCTAGAACCTGATGCACCATAGAGAACTTCAATTCGATCAATTTGATCAGCAGGTAGCAAGTTTAACGCGGCGCCTCCAGCACTGACTGAGCTATAACGTATACCATCAATCAATACGAGGACTTGTTTGCTATCGTAGCCGCGCATATAAAAGTTTGAAGAAGCGCCAAGACCACCGTTTTGTTTAAAAGCAATGCCTGGCTGACGTTTGAGTACGTCCAAAACGGTTTGACCTTGATAACGTTGTAACTCTTCTTTATCGATTACTCGTGTTTGCGCAATTACATTACTTGTCTTAGTAGGTGTGCGAGTCGCTGTTACGACGATCTCATCAAGTTCAACTTGTGGCAAATTGCTATCGTTGATGGAAGTGTTTTCAGAAGTGGCTGCCATTGCGGTATTTACTGCAAGTAAGCCAAGCGCGCTCAAAATACTTAAACGAAGATAGGTACGTGAAGATGCACGTGATACAGACATAGTCGATTCCAAAGTAATCAAGTTAAAAATGCAGAAATGAGAGGTAACTATTATGACGTAAAAGGGGTCAAAAGTTACAAAAAACAGTATATAAGCAAAACTGTGCTCATTATCTACAAATTAACCTGCTTTATAAACTACTTTAACCTAATGTTTATTCAGGGTAGGCTGAATGTTATTCAGGTTAGCTTGCTAAATAGTCTATTAAAAATTACTTTACTTAGATATTCTATGAGAACTTATTGAATTTTATAAGATAAGCCTATCCTTAAAAACACCTACTATTAGAAGTGCACATAGAGTAAGAAACCAAATACCAATACAGTTAGCTACAAAATTGCGTAATCAAAAGCACTGCTGTTATAAATAATTGTTACTATAGTATGGACATCACCTGTCATTTATCATGCCATTTTTAAACTAAGAGGTTTGTTTTGTCTATCAAGCATAATCTGACTCCCAGTCCTTCGCCTAATTTATTCTCTGCTATTACTAAGATGCCATTTATAGTCGCGATGCTATTACTGACTATGCTGTTGAGTATTGCATTGCCAAATAATGCCTACGCTGTTGAGGCTGGCGCTTTGGGAGTAGGTAATGACAGTAGTGGAGAGACAGTAAGTACGCCATTGCCTGATTCGTTTGGCCGAGATACGCCGCGTCATACGGTACAAGGGTTTATCAGTGCGCTGGGTGAAAATGATTATTTGCTGGCAAGTAATTATCTCAACTTATCAAAGTCCGATAACCCAACGACCGTTGTGCGACAGTTTAAACAGGCACTAGATGCAGGTGGGCGTTTTCAGCCGGATCTACAGATTAGTAACTCACCTGAGGGTAATCTAACTGACCAGCTGCCACCTAGCCAAGAAAATGTCGGTGTGATTAATATCGGCGAGCGAAGTGTTCCGCTATTGCTAGAAAGAGTGGTCTCAAAACAAAACGAACAATATTGGCAGTTCTCTAGCGATACGCTGACCTCAGTACCAGAAGTGATAGAAAATACTGAGCCGACCTTAGTATCGCGCTATACGGTTGATTCTTTAGATGGTAAAAAGCTTTTCGGCTATCAGCTAGCTGATTTGGTTGCCGCGCTCACCATGATTGTGACTAGCTTTGTACTTACTTATGTCGCGGTATGGTTGCTATACCACTTATTAAGGATTGTTTATCCGTATTTGCGTGGTACGCCATTGCCGTTACCTAACAAAGTAATATTGCCACTCTCTGTGGTCATTATGGCATTGATACTATCAGAAGTGATGGTTTATGCAGGCGTATCGGTGACACTACGTGAGCCAGTCAATCGCTTTACGGATATAGCCTCTTGGTTGGCGCTGACTTGGCTACTATTACGAGTGATCGATGCGATATTTACTCGAGCGGTAAATCTAAGCTACAAGAAAAACTATACTGAGCGTGTCTCAATTTTGGGACTGCTGCGCAAGGTTGTCAAAGCGCTATTACTGATATTTGCAGTGATTGTTATTTTTGGCAATTTGGGTTTTGATTTGACCACTGGTATTGCGGCACTGGGTGTGGGTGGTTTGGCGTTAGCTCTTGGTGCGCAAAAGACGATCGAAAACCTAGTTGGTAGTGTTGTAGTGGTGGCAGATTCACCTGTGCGTATCGGTGACTACTGTAAATTCGGTACTTATGAAGGCACAGTTATCGACATTGGTATTCGCTCATCGCGTGTACGGACCTTGTCGCGGACGATTGTTACGGTACCAAATGGTGATTTTTCATCGATGCAAATCGAAAACTTTACCTCTCGCGATATGTTTCGTTTTTTCCATTACTTATATATTAAGCGTACCGCTGATCTTGACGTAATATTCAAAATGGTTAATGACTTGGATGAATTTATAAAAGAGCATGATTTGACCAATCAAGAATGGAATCAGGTCAATATTTTGGAGCTGCGCCAAGATTGCTATGTTATTCAGTTGCAAGCTTATGTGAATGCTATTGGTATCATTGAGTTCTATGACAAACAAAACGCTTTGTTTGTCGATATATTAAAGAAAGTCGCGAAATATAAAGTAGAACATGCATTGCCGACTCAGCAGTTGATTGTTAATCAAACGGAGCTTGAACATCATGTGGGAAGTAGCACTGATGAATCAGCAGAAGGAAATGAATCAGATAACAGTAGTAACTCTGCTAATAATGAAGTGTCTGATAACAAGGAAGTAAACACAAGCGTATACAGGAAAGATTACAACGACGATGGCGTTAATATTCGTAAAGATAGCGACAAGGCTAAAAATGATGTTGCAAGTCACCACAAATTCTCTATGGCGACCGTCTGCAGAAGTGGTGCGCTTAAGGCACTAAAGCATAAAAGTCATATGCTAAGAAAAAGTAAGTTTAAGCACACTAAAAACAAGTCTGGCTTTTCTATATGGAACCAGCCTTAAAAGAGACTCTTTGCTCACGAATGGTAGTGAATAACACTAGCTATGTTTTTTGCTCTATTAGTTATAAAGGTACTGCAGTTTTATCACGTAATGAGCCGTAGTACGACCAAAGCAATAGACTGGCAGCGCTGCGATAAGGTGACCAGTGCAGAGTTAAGTCCTTTAGCTGCTTGGGTGTTGGGCGCTCTGCTAAGCCTAATAACTCCATGGCTGCAACTTTAATGGCCAAATCATCGACAGCGAGTATGTCTGCACGTTTTAGCGAAAATAGTAAATACATCTCAGCTGTCCAGCGCCCAATGCCTGTCACAGCTGTCAAGGTTGTTATGACATCTTCATTTGGTAAAGTTTCTAAGGCTGCAAAGTCTATATTATGATCCACTAAAGAGCGTACATAACGAGTTTTTTGCTTAGACAATCCTTGTGTCTTCAAAGTATCATCTGTCGCTTCGCGTATCGCTTGCGGAGTGATTAATTCTGCATCAACCAACCGTTTCCAAATGCTGGCAGCGGCGGCAACTGATAACTGCTGACCAACCATCGCTCTCATCAACTGCTCAAACCCACCTGCATTATGCCTAAGATTAGGTGTACCGACCTGCTTATGGACAGGAGCAAACCTTGGTTCAATGGTAATCAGTGCAGCAATTTGCTGTTCTAGCTCGTTGGTATTTTCAATAGTCTGTATATTCATAGTGATTTCGCTTTGCTAATTAGAAGGAGCTCAAGTCAAGATATTAATGCAGAATGAGAAGCTAACATTAAATGGAATGTACATTAAAGAGAGCGTTCATTGAAGGAAACATCGTTGCAGTCTACGTCTAGACCATAAATGATTGATAGAAAAAGGACTGCAAATAAGCAGTCCTTTTTATGTAGTACCGTATCACTAACAATAGACCTATTCGCCATCTGCTTTAGGTTTTTTAAGTAGTACTAGTACAGCACCGTTACCACCATCTTTTGGTGGTGCAGAACAAAACGCTAGTACTTCTGGCAATTGACGTAACCAGCCATTGATACAGGTTTTTAGAATCGCTTCGCTACCTTTACCATGGACGATTTTTACCATAGTTTCGTTTTTCTGCTTGGCTTGGCTCAACAGTTGAGTCATCGCTTCGCGAGCTTCTTCTATCGTACAGCCATGGATATCTACCGCGTCATACCAACGCAGCTTGCCTTTTTTGAGCTGATCAAAGATTTTATTTTGCAGTGTTGGTTGCTTATAAGACAAATAAGCTTCAGCAGCAACAGGGTTCAGTAGTGCTTGCATATCTGACAAGCCTGCACCTAGATCCCTGGCTTCACTACCTTGAGCCGCAGCACGTTTTGATAGTGTCGCTGCATCAGGCTTACCTGCTTTAGTTGCGCTGGCAGGTGAGCGGACATTTTTGTCTTCTAGCTGATTGACACCATGCATGGCTTGCATAAACAGAACTTTATCGTCATCGATATGTTCACTATCTAGCTGCTTGACTGTCTTTTTTACTTGCTTTTGAGTCGGTAGCGACACTGGCTCAGTCGGCTTTTGATTCTCACCTTCAGGTGAATTGGTATCACGGCCCTTGCTCAGCTGGCCTTTGAGTTCTTTGAGCTGGTCTTGCATTTCTTTTGAAAACAGAGAGTTTGACATAAAAGTTAACGTATCGTTGATTGATGAATGGTTGATTGAACTATGTATATAGCATAGACATTGTTGAAGCTATTAGCATATATTTAAGCATAAATTATTGAGTTACTTTACCCGTCTGCTACGACGCCCGCAAGTAATGATTGTAACGCTTGCCCTGGATGATCAGTTTTCATAAATTGCTCACCGATCAAAAAGTGCTGAATCTCGTTATTTAGCATAAGACGAATATCATCACTGCTATGAATACCACTCTCGGTCACGATAAGTGGTTTTTGTTCAGCGCTATCAGCAGCGAGGGCATCGTTTAAAATTTTCTTGAGATCAAGCGTGGTTTGCAGGTCAACATCGAAGGTATTCAAATCACGGTTATTGATACCGTAGATATTGTGTACTGAACGTGGCAATTGTAGCGCACGCTCAAGCTCAGATTGGGTATGCACTTCTATCAATACGTCCATACCAAGCTCAATACTGAGTGCATGTAGCTCTTGTACTTGCGCATCATCTAGGCAAGCCATAATGAGGAGGATGCAGTCAGCGCCCATTAGGTAAGATTGATAGATTTGATAGACATCAATCATAAAGTCTTTACGTAATATCGGTAAGCTTGAGGTATTAGCCGCCTGAACAAGATAGATGTCATCGCCCTGAAAGTAATCACGATCGGTCAATACAGACAGACAACCAGCGCCCGCTTGCTCATACTGCTGCGCAAATAGAGCAGGGGTAAAGTTATGATTGATAATGCCTTTAGACGGCGAGGCTTTTTTAATCTCAGCAATGATACCGATACCATTTTCTTTAGTGCCAGCAGCACGTAATGCCGCGGCAAAACCTCGACGCGGTTTATCATCAGCTGCGACCTGTGCTTTCAAGTCCTCTAGAGACAATGCTTCGCGAGCGGCTTTTACTTCTTCTACTTTGGTGGCGACAATGCGCTGTAGCACTGATGGTATGTCTGAATGAGTTGTGGTCATACTGGTATCCGAATATCGTTAAATGTAAATATAGTCAGCAAGCTGTTAATAACTACTAAATGGCTACGACGTTGTCCTTCTTAGATGTACGACTTGTACAATCTGCGGTCGGCTGCCTGTTATTTTTTTTAAATTTCTTTGACTATAGACAGTATATAAATGCGTATAGATTAACCTTGAGCGACTAGCTGTTGGGTATAGTTGGCTAAAGACTCAAGTTTGAGTAAAGCATCGCCATTTTGAATGATTTTTTGTGCTCGGCTAACACCGTTAGGGTAGTTGCTGGCAAGCCCTGCGGTGTATATCGCGGCACCTGCATTTAGCGCAATCATGTCACGTGCTTTAAGTACAGCACGGTCATGAGTGTCGGCTCCAGATAGCGCAGCACGAATCAGATCTAAACTTTGTGCTGGAGAGTCGACATCTAGGCCGATAAGAGTTTGGGACTCGATACCCGCATCTTCTGGCATCATATCATAGACTGATATCTCGCCATCTTTTAGCTCAGCGACTGTGGTCGAAGTCGCAAGACTGATTTCATCAAGACCATCTTTTGCGCCTACTACCATGACATGACGTGCGCCTAAGTTTTTCATCACCTTAGCAATCGGCTCACATAACTGCGCGGTAAATACACCGATGACTAAGTTTGGCGTGCCAGCAGGGTTGGTCAATGGGCCCAAAATATTAAAGATGGTACGTGCTTTTAATTCACGGCGTACAGGGTTGGCATAACGCATGGCGCTGTGATGATTGGGTGCAAATAAAAACCCGATACCTTGGTTTTCGATACAGTCTTTTGCCTGATCTGGAGTTAATGCAAGACTGATACCTGCTTGCTCAAGTAAGTCTGAGCTACCCGATTTGGTCGAGACGCCGCGATTGCCGTGCTTAGCAACTTGTGCACCAGCTGCCGCAACAACCAATGCCGATGCAGTCGAGACATTAAACAAGTTAGCACCATCACCGCCAGTACCAACGATATCTACCAAGTAATCACAGTTCTTTGGTTCAATATTGGCGGCTAGTGCACGCATGGCACTGGCAGATGCAGTAATCTCATCAATGGATTCGCCCTTCATACGTAATCCCGTCAAGATAGCGCCCATCATAGCGTCGCTACATCTACCTTGCATGATAATCAGCATCACTTGATACATCTCATCAAAGGTTAAGTCAATGTGTTGAAATATTCTACCCAAAGCTGTGGTTAGCAATTGATGCGTTTGCTCGTCAGACAATTTTGCAATACTCTCTGGCGTGTGCGTTTCTTCTATTTTTGTTGTACTCATTGTAGTCTCACTTACTATTATTTTTTATGTGAATCTGTATGAAATTTGGCATGGGCTTATGAAAGCAGTATTTTTTACCAAGGTGTTTTTAGTCAAGTTTAACCAACTTGCGGTAGCTCATCGGATGTCAGGGTAGCCAAGCCATGAGTCTGTAAAAAGTTATTGAGCAATTGGTAACCTGCTTCGCTCAATATCGACTCAGGATGAAACTGAACACCTTCTACAGTAAACGCCTTATGGCGAATACCCATGATTTCCTCAATACTACCATCGGCATTTTGTGTCCATGCGGTGAGTTCAAGGCAGTCTGGTAGGCTTGTCTTGTCAATGACGAGTGAATGATAGCGCGTAACTTGTGACGGGTTAGGTAATCCAGCAAACACACCTTGCTCGTTGTGATAGATAGCTGATAAGCGGCCATGCATGACTTCGCCGGCTTTGACCACTTGACCGCCAAAGGCTTGACCGATCGCTTGATGACCCAAACAAATACCCAGTATAGGAATAATCCCTTTAAATGCCTCAATGGCTTGCAGCGAAATACCCGCACGGTCAGGATCGCACGGACCTGGGCCAATCACAATGACATCAGGTGCGAGGGTTTTAATCTGCTCAATGCTGACCTGATCATTACGCCAGACAGTGATGTCCTGCTTTAGCTCGCCGAAGTACTGTACGATATTGTACGTAAAGCTATCGTAATTATCGATCATCAAAATCATTAAGTCTTCAACTTATCAGTTTTATTATATTTTTAACATGAAATTTGTTCTCACTGTTATCGAGTCACTTGATTGCCGAACACAAGCAGCTCTGACTATAACAGAGGAGGTTATTGCGCGCGGTTATCTTACCACTATTTTGTTTTCTATCAAATGTAGGGTACGGGCTATCTAAGTAAGCACCAAGTAAAAACATATTTTTTATTATTTTTTTGACGCATAAAATAATGTAGTCAGAGACAATGTTATAAATTCAGCTATTAACATTGCACTATAAAATAGCATTTCAATAATAAATATATTTGTATTTGCACCAATTAAGTGCCTTTGGTTCTCAACTGGTGCTCTAATTAAGTGCTATTCTAAAAATTAATTTGATGGGAATTAATGAATATATAACGATATTAATCGTATAAATCACTGTAAATATTGATAATTAAATCTATCTATAACTATATCTGTTATCAGAGTGGCAATACATTGGCATAGCCTTTGCATTATTGCTGTTATGATTATTTTTAAAGCCAAGAAATTGGTCTAAAAATAATTATTAACAAGAGCCCGAAGAGTTCAGCATTATGAGTTGTATATTGCTAGAATGTCGTTAGGATTGAATTGGCGTATGTTAGACCATGTGCACAAATATTGGTCTGATTGAGTAAACGCTTTAGATGAGCATCTTGACTAATACGCAAAATAGTGCTGATAATAAGCATAATATCGAATGCGCTATTTTAGTATTGAGAGCACATCTGACATTCTTGGACAAGAACATCATATTAATAATTTTAAATCGCAATTACGTGATCAACACAACGGAGACTATTCATGTCGAATAAACTATTAGATCTTATCCAATCCTCTAATGCTAAATGGGTTGATTTTCGCTTTACTGATACACGCGGCAAAGAGCAGCACATCAGCTTTCCAGCGCATACCGTTGATGAAGATGTTATGGAAGATGGCAAAATGTTTGATGGCTCATCAATCGCTGGTTGGAAAGGTATCGAAGCGTCAGATATGATCTTGCGTCCTGATCCAGAAACTGCTTTTGTTGACCCGTTCTTTGACGCGGTGACTGTGGTCGTGACTTGCGATATCATCGAGCCATCAACGCTACAAGGTTATGACCGTGACCCACGCTCTATCGCACGCCGCGCTGAAGAGTATTTAAAGTCTACTGGTATCGGTGATACTGCTTACTTCGGTCCAGAGCCTGAGTTCTTTGTATTTGATGATGTTAAATGGTCAGTTGATATGTCTGGCGTTAGTCATAAAATCACGGCTGAAGAAGCAGCATGGTCGACTAACGAGACTTACGAGTGGGGCAACATGGCGCATCGCCCACGTGTGAAAGGCGGCTATTTCCCAGTACCACCAATCGATAGCTCACATGATATGCGTGCTGTTATGTGTGAACGTATCGAAGAAATCGTTGGTGAAGGTTCGGTTGAAGTTCATCACCATGAAGTGGCTTCTTGCCAGTCTGAAATCGGTGTTGCATTCAACACGATGGTACGTAAAGCGGATGAAGTTCAGCAATTGAAATATGTTGTTCATAACGTTGCGCATCAGTTTGGCAAAACAGCGACCTTTATGCCTAAGCCAATCGTTGGTGATAACGGTTCAGGTATGCACGTACATATGTCAATCTCAAAAGACGGTGTAAACACATTCTCTGGTGATGAGTATGCTGGTCTGTCTGAAACAGCATTGTATTTCATTGGCGGTATTATCAAGCATGCTCGTGCGTTGAACGCGATTACTAACCCATCAACGAACAGCTATAAGCGCCTAGTACCACATTATGAAGCGCCTATCAAACTTGCTTATTCAGCATCTAACCGTTCAGCATCTATCCGTATTCCACACGTAAGCAGTCCGAAAGCGGTACGTGTAGAAGCACGTTTCCCTGATCCAACGGCTAACCCATACCTAGCGTTTGCTGCATTGTTGATGGCCGGCCTTGACGGTATCCAAAACAAAATGCATCCAGGCGAAGCTGCGGACAAAAACTTGTATGACTTGCCACCAGAAGAAGAAGCACAAATCCCAACGGTTGCAGAGAGCTTAGACGTTGCACTACAAGCATTGCGTGACGATCATGACTTCTTATTAAAAGGTGATGTCTTCACTGAAGACATGCTAGAAGCGTTTATTGCTTTGAAAGAAGAAGAAGTACAACGTTTGAACGTAACTGTACACCCTGTCGAATTTGACATGTACTACAGCTGCTAATTAGTCGCTAAAACACTCATTTATTTTGAGTCACAAAACCAGCTAAGGTTAACTTGGCTGGTTTTTTTATGCGTATTAATAAAGTGTATCAGTCCAATTGCTGAATTTTCTTTGAAATCGCTACTGATTTCATGTCAAAACTCACGCATAATAGTTTTATAAAATTATATTAATAGTAGACACTATCTAGGTTGATGGATTATGACTTTATTAGCAAAACCGAGTTTCTTGAAGAGTAGGATTAGAGTTGGGTTATGGACTACGGTTGCTCTCGCTAGTCTTTGTACATCTCTCACGAATGCTGCACCTATTTACAAAGTGGTCGATGAGCAAACCGGTCAAGTCACCTTTACCGACCGTCCACAGGATTATGAGCAGCAAGTTGGCAAACAAGTCAGTCAAATGGCTATTACGACGGGTAATGAGACGAGCAGATCAACTAGTCTGAATACGACAACCAATCCTAATACAAGTCGCCAATCATCAAATGCGTCGCAGACAGTGACTGCTACTGAGTCGCCTGCGATAAATACTAAGGTGACCACGCCAGTAAACTATCAGTTAGCCATTACTGAACCTAGCGAAGAGAGAGCCTATCGTCGTCCCGTACAGAATATCGATGTCAATGTGCAGATTAAGCCTGCGTTACAGGCAGGTGATAATGCCCGTATTTATTTTGATGATAAAGAGGTTGCACAAGGTTTGAGCGCGTCTATTGCTACTGTTGATGTTTTGCCAGGTACTCATACAATTAAGGCCATTATACAAAGCGAAACTGGCCAAACACTTGAGCAAATCACACGTACTGTATATGTGATTCAAAATACAACCACATTGCAAGACAACAAAAGAAAGGCTGCGCAGCTATTGGCTTACCAAAAGCTAGCTTGGTATCAAAAATTGATGCTAAAGCTGCGTCAACAGGAAGTTGCTCAGTCACAATGATGGTCTCAATAATGATTGAATATAATGAATAGACATCGCTAGCAAAATAAAAAGGCAAGCACCGTTAACGATGCTTGCCTTTTTTAATGTGAATCACTTATTTTATTTGAACTATAAGCTGTCTTATTTAGTTAGCTCGATGGTACCGTTAGCAGTCACCGAAATAGTACTGTTGCCAGACTCAAAGCTTTGGCTTGGTACTGACTCGTCTGCCATTCCTGATTTCATGCTCATAGCGCTATACATTGGACGTGGATAGTTGCTACCTGTGTTTAGGTTAACATTGACGACGCGATAGCCACGAGCATCCCACGCGCGGGTAAGGCTCTTAGCTTGCTGCTGAAAAGCGCGAGAAGCTTCGGTCATTAATTTTTGCTCTAGAGCATCTTTTTTGGTATCTGATACACCAAAATTAAGATTGTCCATCACCAAGGTTTCTTGCAAATCAGCAATTAGTTGGCTAGTCGCTGAAAAGTCTGTGCTTTTTAAGTCTATGTTTGCTTGACCTGTCCAGCCAATGATTTTATCGTTCTTGTCGTAGCGTGGATAGGTACGCTGTTGCCCTGTGCTCACGGTCACGCTAGGGTAGCGCTTGGCGATTTTCATGGCATTGTTGATTGAGGTGTTAAGCATTGTAGCTAAAGTCTTAGAGTCAGTTGCTTGTGCTTTCTTGTACAAGCTGGCTCGTACTTCATCGTTCTGAATCTCTTCTTTTATTTCTGTCTGAAATGTCAGTTGATCATAGCCTGTTGGCTCTGCATGGGCGCTACCCATCATCGCTGTCATGAGACAAACCGTACCAGAAGCTAGTGCTGCTTTATTCAATAAAGTATTTTTCATTATTATCTCCTAAGTTGATTCTAATAATATATAAATGACAATTATCAACGCTCATTCATACATGAAAAGTTGTCCCTATTGTTCTCTAGAAATCGACATGGGTGCAACTTCATTCACTAAAATAGCAAAATTCATATAAGTTGCTGTGAGAATTTTGTGACCTAAGTTACTGATATAATTTGTGCTCATACATTGCGGACCTGAGCTAATGAACTAAATGACAGTGCTATTTAGGGCCTAAAGCAAACAGTTTTAAGATAGGGGTTGTAAAATTAAAAATTTCTTGTATAATTTGCGACTGGTGGCTCCATTGGTAGCCTCGCAACATTGTTCTATGAATCCCGCCAGGACCGGAAGGTAGCAACGGTAATAGTTATAGTGTGTGCCGAGGATGTGCTGATGGAGTCGCTTTTTTTTGCCTAAAATTTGATAATTATATTTATAAAGTATCAAAGACATATTTGTAATGTATTAAGCCCTTCATTGTAAAGGGCTTTTTTTGGGTCAAATTTTTGTCTGATGGTTAGCTAATTGCTTATGTAGTTTTCAATTTAATTTCCTGTTCGATTTCCTTTATAGTTCCGATCTAGTTCTAAGGTTTTATTGATTAATATGAGTTAAAATACAATGTATTAACTTTTTATTAACATTCTAGACACCTTGGAGTTTGATTATGAAGATGTTTGTTTGGCTATTCATTGCATTTTTGGTGTTGGTAGTTGTGTTTGGGGTATCTATTTTTAATAGATTGGTACGCGCACGTAACCAAGCAAAGAACGGCTTTGCTCAAATAGATGTGCAACTAAAGCGTCGTCATGATCTGATTCCAAACTTGGTCGAAACTGCCAAGCGTTATTTGAGTCATGAAGAAGAAACACTCACTCGCGTCATTAGCGCGCGTAATCATGCTCAAGATCTACAAGACTCTAATAAGCATCAGCCAGACTCGCTAGAGCATATGGCACTGTTTGCAAAAGCAGAAGGTATGCTGTCTAAAGCGTTGGGTCAATTTTCCGCTGTCGTCGAAGCCTACCCAGAGCTCAAAGCCGATAGTATGATCAAGGAACTCATGGACGAACTAACCAATACGGAAAATCGCATCGGATTTGCCCGTCAGCATTATAATGACAGCGTAATGTTTTATAATAATGATCGCGAAGTATTCCCGAATAACCTCGTTAGTACGACTTTTGGCTTTCGTCCACTCAGTCAGTTGGTATTCGAAGATAGAGAGGCGATTGCTCAGGCACCGATTGTAAACATGGGCTAAGGTTTAGACAATTTTGGCGAACTCTAGGCAGCCTAATCTGATGGATTTTTTTGGTGAACAGCGGATACGTACGCGGCGCAGTCTATTACTTTATGGACTGTTTTTCCTGATTGTACTTGCTCATATGGCAGTGGGACTGGCTGTCATGTCTATACTGCTGACAGTATTTACAGGCGGTATATACTACTGGGTATTGGTTCTGGTCATTGTCTTGACGTTAGGCAGTTTCGTTGGTGGTAGTTTTTTAGAGTATCGACGCCTGCGAGCAGGTGGCCGCGCTATTGCTCAGCGAGTAGGGGCGGTTAGGCTATTCATTGATAACAGCCAAGAAGCATGGGAGCACAGTCAAGGAGTCGCTCATCAACACGAAGCTGAAGAAAAGGTTCGCTATAGTTCACGTCATATAGCAGTACGTGACGAGCGCGATTTTCCGCCCGTTTATCGTCGCTACTATGAAATCGCTCAACAACTGGCCATTGCTTCAGGTTTGCAAACCCCTATTTTGTACGTGCTACCTGACGAGCAGGGTATCAATGGTTTCGTCGCTGGTCGCCATAGCTCAGATATGGTACTCGTCGTTACCCAAGGTGCGCTAGATAAACTGTCTGATGAGGCGCTATACGGACTCATCGGTCATGAATATGGTCATATATTGCACGGCGATGCTACGTTCAATCTACAGCTAATGGTGGTATTAGCAGGCTTACAGATACTATATGACTGGAGTGACCCAATATCCAATCATATCTCTAATCGTCTCTCTAATTATAGTCACTTTGATAGCGATAGTATCTCCCAAAAGTCTCTATCACAGAGACAGGTTGATATGCTAGCACGCAATACAGAAGCGCAAACGGCCAATTTCACCACTCATAGTGAATGGGTCGCCTACTGGCAGCAGCAATCACAACAACAGCAATCCTCAGCCAAGCGTCAGTCTAAATGGGTACAAACGCCACCTACAATAGATCGTCAAGCCCCGCGTAGTGTCTGGACATTGCTACTGCATGGTTTAAGCTTCTCTAGTATGGCAAGCGCACAGTTGATTAAGCACAGTTTTAATCGTGAGCGTGAGCTACTTGCTGATGCCACCAGTGTTCAATTGACACGTACACCTGCGATTATCGAAACCTTAAAAGCCATTCATCAAGACTCGCTCGGCTCGCGTTTGTCTGGTATCGCCGATATCAATGGACTCAGCCATTTTTTCTTTGCTAGTAGTGGTGCAGACTTGGGTGATGTATCGTGGTTTGCCACCCATCCAAGCTTGACTGAGCGTATGAGCGCTATTAATGCGGATGCTTATCATCAATTCGCAGTACAAGTCGCCAAAGAAAAGCGAATAAATCAGCAAAAGGTCAAAGAAATATATAGGCAACGACGCTTAGGTGATTGGGGAGCAAAAAAAGAAAATAGCCTAAGTGAAGATTTACCAGACAAAAACTTGCAGCAGTCGTCGTTACTTGGATCTCAAACAGCTGCAACGATTAATACAGGTGACACTAAACAGATAAGTGATGGAAAAGTTCTTGCTGAGTCTATAAGCGAAAATCGTAATAAAGATAATGGCGAATCAGAGATTGATGACGGTTTAGAGTTTGCCGTAGAAGCTGATGTCGTGGTCGATGGGAGGCTTCAAGTACAGGCCAAAGACGTTGGCGTTCACCAGCTATTAAAACCGTGGCAGTCCAAACCTGACGCTGACCTACCAGAAAACACATTAATTGGATTTAATGATATTAAAAAGGTATCACTACCTCAGTATATACTCAATCATAGTCATCATCCTTTAGGTGCGCTAGCATTAGTCGAAGCTGTCTTGCTTTGTCATCAGCATCAACCATTATCAACGACTGTCATGTATAGTTTGAATGATATTTGGAATGATGGCTTCCCTGTTGCGACTGACTCGACTTCCTATGAGCAAGTATTGTCACATACGGTAGATGCTAAGCTGATGACAGTAGTAGCCAGTTTGGACAGGCGTTTAGACAGCGCTTTGATTGAGCTCGCCTTAAATCAATTGCATCAAAAGAATTTATCTGAACTATGTATCGAAGATCTGAAGCTCAAAAGTAAAGACGATCATAGTCACGACAGTCATCAGTACTATAAAAAACAAGAGAAATGCCGTACGATGTTGTTGCGTTATCAGCAGGGCATATTTGAGTTATTTAACCAACAGCTGACATCTGACTTAACCAAAAGCTTAGCTTCTGATTCGTCAGATCAAAATATATCTAGTGATAACTCCAATGCTATGGCTCTGAATAACCCATTAGCTTTAGCAAATCAAAAATCGCCAATATTATCATTATGGCAAGCGCTATATTTGCAGCAGTTACTACCGATATTGTCTAAAGTTTTACAAGATACAGACGCGCAGTCTCTATGGCCGCAAATACTGAAGACTGGTATGGAAGACGTAAGGGCGCAACTAGATCCTTCAAGTCAGGTGTTTACAGGACTTAGTAAATCAGAAGTATCAGTTGTTGTCTTATTGGCTTATCGACTATCAAAAGATGCCAAAGGCCAGATGATCTCACTGCATGACCAACCGCTATTGAGTGAGGGTACTGACAGTGTGGCGCATTATATTGTAGATTTGAGACGGCATGCGCGCTTGATTGATATTGATCTTATGACAGTAAGCGATGTTAATTTACAGTGGCTATTATTGACCGCACAGCACTTGAATAGCATTCAGTTATTGGCGATTATTTCTGCGGTTCCTGTCTCTGCCAATCACTTTATCAAGCGCTTGGTAGGTGATCCGAATGCTGATAATTATCGAGAGAAGCAACAGGATGGTAGTCAAATAGATTATAATGAAAGTGAAATGAGCCAGCCTACTCATAATGAGTATCGCCAATGGCTAAGTACGTTGCATACGGTGATGTTACACGATACGATAATCAGCCAAGATGAATACGATTGTTTGTTGGCAATATCAGAGCGTTGGCTCGGTATTCGACAGCTGTTTTGATGGGCATGTATTTATTACTTAATTGATAGTATAGCGCATGCTTAATGAGAGCTGCCAAAACCATAAAAACATCTATAAATGATATAAACAAAATGAGTAGGATAGTAGAGTCGAATGAGTGATACCCAAGACCCGCTAACTGTATTACAGCGCCGTGTGCAGCAACGCCAAATTCTAGCGATGATAGGTATCAATCAGTGGGTACAACCTGAGTCAGAAACCATCAATATGGCTGACATTGCGACAGCTTCGGTTGAGCAGTCAAATATTGTTTCCACTGATATTGAGTCTAGTAACAATGAAGTAGTGAGCGTTGGAATTTTAGGCACAGTTGATCGATCGACTGATGGTTATGATATCAATGATTACAATGCTAAGGGCTATGTTGCCGATGAGTATGATCCTGATTTGCAAGCTACCGCTGAGCAGACGGCTAGCGAGCAAAGCCCTGTTATTTATAGTTTTGATTCCGTTGATTCAACTACGGTTAGTTCAAGTACTGGGTCTATCTATCATGACATCCCAAGTACTACATCGAACCAAACTGCTGTAACCTCTACGAATGCACCTATTGAGCAACCTCAATCTGCGCAGAGTAATTTTCCGCAAAGTAGTTTTCCACAGAGTACTAGTGATGACAGCATAAATGATGATAGCTTAAAAAAAGTAGCACCATTTGACCTGCAAGGTGGCCGCTATGGTGACTGGGTGATATTGGTTGATATCAAAGCGCTAAATAGTGACAGTCAAAAACTATGGCAAAACATCACCCAAGCGCTATCAATCACCTGTGAGACCACCTCATTCCCGATTTGTGATGGTATGGATACTGCTGAGCTTGCCAATGCCAGTCTTGCAGGATATATTTTTCGAATTGGCCGAAGCGAAGAAATACAAGTTGCTGCACTGACCGCGCTGCCTGATGGCCTTCAACATCCCAATCTGACCACTGTGCCGACATTAGAAGAAATGCTCGCAGACAGTGATGCTAAACGTCAGCTGTGGGAGCAGATATCTCATTGAGTTGTATAAAAACTAACATCGATACCAATGCCTTTATCAACAAACTGAAATAAAAAACATCCTTTTATTTCATCATACCTAGGACTGTGATTATGCCTACAACCCCAACGTCTACAGCAACTGCCACCCCGCATCGCCTGCCAAATTTTTGTGCTGGCCCTGCTACCATGCCAACAGCCGTATTAGAGCGCGCACAGAGCGAACTGCTTGATTGGCAAGGTCGCGGCCTGTCGGTCATGGAAGTCAGCCATCGTAGCAAAGAGTATATGGCCATTACTGACAAAGCGGAAGCTAAGCTACGCACGCTTATGGAAATACCAGATAACTATAAAGTGCTGTTTTTGCAAGGCGGCGCAAGTTTGCAGTTTTCTGCGATTCCATTGAATCTGTTAAATGGTGGACGCGGTGACTATTTGACGACTGGTGCATGGTCAGGTAAAGCGATCAAAGAAGCCAAGCGCTATGAAGCGTTGGGTCTGGGCGAAATTAACCTAGTTGCAACTGGCAAAGAGAATAACTTTACTGACGTACCAGCGCAAAGCGATTGGAATATCAGTAAAGACGCCGCTTATTTTCATTACTGTGCTAATGAAACAATTCATGGCCTACAGATATTTGAGCCGCCACAAGTAGATGCGCCAATCATTGCTGATATGTCATCTTGTATCTTGTCACAGCCGATAGATGTGTCTAAATTTGGCATGATCTACGCGGGCGCACAGAAAAACATCGGTCCTGCAGGTCTAGTCATTGTCATTATCCGTGATGATTTGATGGGGCAAGCAAGTGAATGGTGTCCTATGCTGCTGAACTATGAGCATCAAGCTGACAAAGAGTCTATGTCTAACACGCCAGCGACGTATTCTTGGTACTTAGCAGGGCTGGTGTTTGATTGGTTGGAAGAGCAGGGCGGTGTGGCTGCTATCGGTAAAATCAATCAGCAAAAAGCTGACTTACTTTATAAGACAATCGATGACAGCAGTTTTTATAATAATCCAGTAGACTCTAAGTATCGTTCTATCATGAACGTGCCATTTACTTTAGCAGACAGCAGCCTTGATAAAGTATTCTTAGAAGAGTCAGAAAAAGCTGGCTTGTTAAATCTAAAAGGTCATCGTGACGTAGGCGGTATGCGAGCCAGCATCTACAATGCCGTACCAATTGAGTGGGTACAGCAGCTGGTTGACTTTATGATTGCTTTTGAAAAAAAGCACGCCTAAGCAAAAGAGTAACCGCTAGCGTATAAAATTTTCATATATAAACTGCACATCAAGAAGGGCGTAACTAGTCATGGTTGCGCCTTTTTTATATTTATAAAGAGACAGTTTGGTTATGCTAGCGCGTAGTAATAATAGAGCAATGCTATCACCATTAAACGATATCCACGGCAAACCATTAGGTTAAAAAACCTAAGTTTGTTATGATAAAATTTTGCTATAACGCTGTTTTGCTGTCAGGCTTTACGTTTTGATATTTATATTGTTTAGCATAGAGGTTTGTTATAACGTCATGATAATAAAAAACGCCCTGTTAAAAGCCATGTTGCTAACCATTACCGTCAGCTGGATACCGAGCAGTATCGCTGCACCCATCACGACGACAGCGCTTGGTCACAATAGCTCTACTGAGTATATCAGCGCGCCATACATGCCCTATGCCAATCCAAAAGCGCCATCAGGGGGCACGCTCTCTCTAGATGCTCGCGGTACGTTTAATAGCGCCAACAAATGGATGACCACGGGCGTCGCGATGATTGGCACAGACTATCTGTATGATACTTTGATGACTGGTTCATTAAATGAAGCATTTACCATGTATCCGCAGCTGGCAAGTAAAGTGACATATGATCCAGATGATACGAGCTGGATTATCTATCATCTCAACCCTGATGCTCGTTTTTGGGATGGGTCGGGTGTGACCAGCCGTGATGTAAAAGCGACTTTTGAGGCGATATTGAACAAAGGCCCCATGTATATTCGCAGTTATCTTAGCGATATCAAAGACATTCAAATCATTAATGATCAACAAGTAAAGTTTGTCTTTGCATCTGCTGAAAACAAAGAGATTTTACTGACCGTTGGGCAGTTTCCTATTTTTGCCAAGTCTTCCATTGACATCGATTTTGAGAAAATCAGTCTGTCACCATTAATGGGTAGTGGTCCTTATAAATTGGGTCGAGTTGATGCGGGGCGTTCGGTAAGTTATATACGTGATCCCAATTATTGGGGGCGTGATTTGATGGTCAATCGTGGCCGCTACAATTTTGATATGATCAAGTTTGTTTATTATCAAAGTGATGAAATTGCCTTTGAAGGTTTTAAATCTGGTCAATACCGCTTTCGTCCCGAAAATAAAGCATCTAACTGGGTAACTGGGTATAATTTCCCGGCAGTGAAAGCAGGGCTTATCCAAAAAGAGACGATAACCAGTCAAAATCCAGTACCGATGCAAGCATTGGTGATGAATTTGCGCCGTCCAATCTTTCAAGATATCAAAGTTCGCCAAGCGCTGACAGCTGCCTATGATTTTGAATGGATGAATAAAACCCTATTCCACGGGCAGTATGAACGCTTGCAAAGCTTTTTTCATGGCTCAGAGCTCGCCGCAACGGGTACGCCATCTGATGCAGAGGTGCAGGTATTGACGCCTTTATTGTCTGAGCTTGAACCAATTCAGCGCCAAGCAACATTAGCAGAATGGCAGCTACCCACCAGCGACGGTAATGGTTTTAATCGTCAAGGGTTATTAGAAGCGCGTAAGCTATTGTTAGAGGCTGGGTTTTATTATGAGGATATGAAACTATATCAACCTGATGGATCGCTTGCTCAGATTGAGATTTTGATGACAGGCGAGACCATGGGCCGTGTCTTGTTGCCTTATATTCGCAATCTAAAACGCTTGGGATTTGATGCTACTTTGCGCCAAGTCGATGGGCCGCAATATTATGAGCGAATGCGCCGTTTTGACTATGACATGGTCGTGGACGTGTTTGCCCAAAGTCTATCTCCTGGTGCTGAGCAAGCGGCATTTTGGGGTAGCGCTGCTGCTGACGAGCCGGGTAATCATAACAGTGCTGGTATCAAGAATGCAGCCGTCGATAAGGTCGTTGCTGCCCTTGGTAATGCTAAAAATCGTGACGAGATCGTACTGTATACGCAGGTGCTAGATCGGTTGTTACGCGCAGGGCATTATGTCGTACCGCTATACGGCAAATCTGGCACCAATGTCGCCTATTGGGATCAGTATCGCCATACTGAAAAACTACCGACCAATGCTGTTGGTATCGATTACTGGTGGGTGGATAAAGAGGCAGAAGGGCGTATCAATAAATATTTAAAACAATAAACAGTATTTACTATAAAGTTTGACCCGATAACAACGGACAGCTGAGCATATATGCTGTTTTATTAAATATATGCTGTTGCTATCAAATAACAGTTAGATTAGGGCGTGTCCTCATTTTAAAAATGGTGATAAAAATGAGATAAATTGCCGTCAAACGAGGAAAATAGTGCAGATAATATCGAGATATTGACCAACTATTTGACGATGTTTGGCAAAATTTAGCTGTTTTTAGCCCATTTAGAGGACACTCGTTTGAATTGAGGACACGCCCTAGATAACTCAAAATAACACGTAACAAAAATAACTACCGGTAAGGATTTAATATGAGTATTCGTATTCACCCAATCAAAGCATTTAGCGATAACTATATCTGGACATTGATTAATGAAAATAATAAGCAGGCGATTGTCATTGATCCAGGTCAAGCCCAGCCGGTCATTGATTATCTAGAGACGCATGAGCTCGAACTAACATCGATTTGGACGACTCACCATCATCATGATCATATCGGCGGCGTCGCAGAGTTGCAGGAATCGTATCCGATGACTCATCTGGTTGCGCATAGTGAGCATGGCGTCGATGAAGATCAAACTATCAAAGACGGTAGCACGGTGAGCGCATGGGGCTGCTCTGCGCAAGTCTGGGATGTATCAGGGCATACCGCTAGCCATATGGCCTATATTTTGGATATCGATGGGCAAAAGCACTGCTTCTGCGGTGATACGTTGTTTAGTGCAGGTTGTGGACGTGTGTTTACTGGTACGATTGAGCAACTGCATGAGAGCTTTAAGCGTTTGAACGGCTTGCCTCATGAGGCGCTACTGTATCCGGCGCATGAATATACGGCCAGTAACCTACGTTTTGGTCTATCTATTGAACCTGACAATGAATCGATGCAGCAAGCCTTAGCACGAGCAGAGGTACAAACTGAACAAGGCATGGCAACGCTACCAGTGACACTAGAGCATGAGCGCACGGTAAATGTGTTTTTACGTACACAAGAGCCGAGTGTAATCGCAGGAGTTAAATCCAAAATGCCTATCGATGATGAGAAGTCGTTAACGGTATTTGCAGCGTTACGTGAGCTGAAAAACAACTTTTAAAGTAAGTTTTTAACAAGTAGCTTGCTTTCAAGCATCTCTTTAACACAACGCAATTCGCTGCTGAACGTCATTGCCCTCTCTCTTTATTTAGGAAGTCGCCATTATGGGTCGTTATATCTTAAAAAGACTACTACTGATATTGCCGACACTATTTTTGATCTTGCTTGCCAACTTTGTGATCGTACAGGCGGCACCAGGCGGGCCTGTTGAGCAGCAGCTGGCACTTATCGAACAGGGCGCAAAAGACAATGCGCTTGGCGGTAATATTGGTGCGGGCAGTGCAGGTGGCAACGACAGCACTTATCAAGGCACGCGTGGTCTCTCTGAGGAGATGGTCGCCGCAATCAACGCTCAATATGGCTTTGATAAATCTGCTCCAGAGCGATTTTGGCTTATGTTAAAGAACTACGCTCAGTTAGATTTTGGTGAGTCGTTTTTTAAAGGGCAGTCGGTGACCGACCTTATTATAGAGAAGCTGCCAGTCTCGATATCGCTTGGACTATGGAGTACGCTGCTCATCTATATGATAGCTATTCCATTGGGAGTGTATAAAGCGATGCATCATGGCTCAGGCATTGATAAAGCCACTGCTATGCTGCTAGCGATCGGACATGCGATACCTGTATTTGTCTTTGCAGTGATTTTACTGGTTTTCTTTGCAGGTGGCAGCTATTGGAATATCTTTCCATTACAGGGATTGACGTCCGAAAATTTTGATCAGCTAAGCGCGCTTGGTAAAGTAAAAGATTATTTTTGGCATTTGGCATTACCGCTGCTGGCAAGTACCGTAGGCGGTTTCGCGGGCTTGACCTATTTGACCAAATTCAGCTTTTTAGAGGAACTGGGCAAGCAGTATGTACTGACCGCACGTGCTAAAGGCTTAGGTGAGCGTCAGGTGCTATATGGCCATGTGTTTCGCAATGCGATGTTGATTATTATCGCAGGTATTCCAGCCGCTATTGTTGGTATCTTCTTTGCGGGTAACTTTTTGATTGAGATTATCTTTAAACTAGATGGCTTGGGCTTGTTAGGGTTTGAAGCCATTCAACAACGTGATTATCCAGTGATATTTGGCACACTATTTATCTTTACCTTAATGGGGTTGCTACTGCAATTAATCAGTGATTTGAGCTATCACTTAATCGATCCTCGTATTGACTTTGAGGGGCGCTAATGTCAAATAATCAACCTTCACCAAATCGCAGTACTATTAATAGCGAACCAGATAAAGCGCCAATGCCTGAGCAGCTATCTGCCACAAAAAAGCAACGCTTGAACCCTATCTGGCAAGCACGACTCAATCGCTTTCGTCAAAATAGACTTGGGGTGATATCGCTGTTTGTTTTCGCAGTGATATTTGTTATTTGTATGGCAGCTAACGTCATTGCCAATGACAAACCTTTACTGGTTCAATATCAAGGCGATTATTACTTTCCGGTATTAAAGGCCTATCCTGAAACGACGTTTGGCGGTGTATTTGAGACCGAAACCAATTATAAAGACCCTGCAGTGCAGTCGCTGATTGATGAGCAAGGGTTTTATATAATGCCGCCTATTCCGTTTGCCGACCAGACGCCCAACGTCGAGCTTGGTCTGCCTTATCCAGCAGCACCCAATGCTCAGAACTGGCTTGGTACTGATGATATGGGACGTGATGTGCTGGCACGGATACTTTATGGTATGCGAGTGTCGTTACTGTTTGGTCTGGCCTTGACGCTTGCGGGTGCACTGATTGGGATTATCGTCGGTGCGGTACAAGGTTATTATGGCGGCTGGGTAGATCTGGCAGGGCAGCGATTTATGGAAGTATGGGGCGGTATGCCTCAGCTGTTTATGATTATTATTTTGGTCAGTCTGTTTAGTCCCAGCATTATTATGCTGTTCGCCATGATGCTACTGTTCGGTTGGATGGGTTTGGTCGGTTTGGTACGGGCAGAGTTCTTACGAGCCCGCAACTTTGACTATGTGCGAGCTGCACGCAATTTAGGTGTTTCGGACAGCCAAATCATGCTTAGACATATCTTACCCAATGCGTTAGCTTCTAGTTTGTCGCAGTTGCCATTTATTCTAACGGCCAATATTATCGCTTTGACTGCGCTGGATTTCTTGGGATATGGATTGCCACCTGGCTCGCCGTCTCTTGGTGAGCTAATGGTACAAGGGAAGAACAACCTTGATGCACCTTGGCTTGCCTTGTCAGGATTCTTTAGCTTGACCTTTATTTTGTCATTGCTCATCTTCGTCGGCGAAGCGCTGCGTGATGCATTTGATCCGAGGCGTTCTTAATATGACTAAAAATATTGTCGCCACTAAGCACAGCAATGCGCCAAATGAAAGTCTTCATCGTGCACAAGATAAGCTCATGCTAACTGTAGATAGATTAACTATCACGACGACTACAGGCACCCAGTTGGTCGATGCGCTGTCTTATGAGTTAAGACAAGGGCAAACCTTGGCCATCGTTGGTGAGTCAGGCTCTGGCAAGTCAATTGCCAGTCTTGCGCTACTAGGGCTGTTACCAGATAGTTTGACCATCACTGGTGTGGTACAGCTTGCAAATACGGCAGGCATGTCGACCTTGCCTATAGCGAATGATAAGGCGCGTAATGCTGCACTGCGGTCTATTCGTGGACAGCGTATCGGTATGGTATTTCAAGAGCCAATGACCGCATTAAATCCGTTACATACGGTCGCCAAACAAATCGCTGAATCGTTGCGTCTAGTTGGCGTGCCTAAGAAGCAATGGCGAGACACCAGCATTGCTTTGCTAAATGATGTCAATATTGCAGATCCTTCTAACAAGTTGAGCCGTTACCCACATGAGTTATCAGGTGGTCAGCGTCAGCGAGTAATGATTGCGATGGCATTGGCTCAGCAGCCTGATATTTTAATTGCTGATGAGCCAACGACTGCGCTCGATGTTACCTTGCAACATGAGATTTTAGCGCTACTAGATGATCTCAAAAGCAAGCACAATATGGCGATGATATTAATCAGTCATGATCTCAATTTGGTCAGGCGCTATAGTGATGAGGTCATCGTTATGCGCCAAGGTCAAACCATCGAACAGGGTCAAACGTCAGCGGTATTTGATCAGCCTAAAGCTGATTATACCCGCACACTTATCAAGCAAGACTTTGGGCAAGCATTAACCATAGAAGACGATAACGCAGATAAACAATCAATCGTATTAGAAGTGACGCGTCTTAACGTACAGTTCCCAATTGAAAAAGGTCTGCTTGGAGGTACCAAGCGCTGGTTCGATGCGGTCAAAGATGTCGATATGACGCTACAAAAAGGCCAAGCATTGGGTATCGTCGGTGAGTCTGGCTCTGGCAAAACCACCATTGCACTGGCGCTTAGTCAACTACTGAGCAACCAAGCAGGTGTGAATGGGCAGATAGTGGTCAATGATCAAGATATCTCAGCATTGTCCAAAAAAGCGCTACGTAACTTCCGCGCGCAGATACAGATGGTATTTCAGGATCCATTTGCTAGTATTAATCCGCGTATGACGGTCATGCAAATCGTGGAAGAGGGATTGCTGGTACAAGGCGTGGAAAAAATCGCCCGTCAGCAAGCGGTGCTAGATAGTCTTGCTACGGTACATTTGCCTTTAGCATTTGCGCAGCGTTATCCGCATGAGCTGTCAGGTGGTCAGCGTCAACGCGTGGCACTGGCGCGTGCCCTCATTATAAAACCAAGCTTACTTATATTAGATGAGCCGACCTCTGCGCTCGACAGTACCACACAGGTCACAGTAGTTAGTTTATTACGTGAAATACAAGAAAGACTAGAAATCAGTTATGTCTTTATTAGTCATGATCTCAAGGTAGTACGTGCACTGTGTCAGCATATCATGGTGTTAAAACAAGGCACTTGCGTAGAATCTGGACGTACCGAAGATCTTTTCAATCATCCACAACATACTTACACTCAGCAATTATTAAGGGCAAGTACTGACTAGTTTAAACGACTTACTGTAGCCACTTAGATTGATCAATCAAACTAAGCGACTAAAATAAGCGGCTTGGTATAAAATTGACACATCACAGTTCATAATAATAGCGACATAACGAAAAAAGCAGTGGTACAATAATTTTAGAGAGCTGCCCATTTTATAATGCTGTGATGCGTATCTTTATACATTCTGGCGCTCGTAAATTAGTAATATTTAACTGGCTGGCAAAAACGGTCTTTAACGGTCTTTATTGCAGTTAAAACCATCATTAAAAAGGATTTTTGTGCTCATGAAAACACAAAATAGTATTACTAAATTGGTAAAGAACAACAGCTTGCAGCATGCTGGTTATTTGGTTGTCGCTAAAACTCGGGCCAAGGTGTTAAAAGCAGTGTCTTATGTGATACCTATCAGAAGACCGATGTTATTCGTTGGCGAGACTGCCTGTGACGAGCTATGCGATATGCTTATCAATGAAGGCAATACCAATGTGTTTATTGTCACGGATGCAGTGCTCAACAAACTGGGCATACCAGCAAAAGTTACCGATTATCTAGATGCGAAAAATATCAGTTATCACATCTATGATGGTATTACGCCAGATCCTACTTTTAAAGTAGTTGAAGAAGGGCTCCGTCAATCTATAGAGGCCAATTGTGACTCTATCGTAGCCATTGGCGGCGGCTCAGTGATCGATGCGGCCAAAATGATAGCTATGTCTCAAGGCAACAAGTGCAAGCCAAAGCAGCTAATCGGTATTCTTAAAGCAAGAAAGCCCGCGACGCCGTTATACTGCGTACCAACGACAGCTGGCACGGGTTCAGAGGCGACACTTGGTGCAGTAGTATCGGATGATAAAACGCATCAAAAAGCATTGTCTATTGATCCAAGAATGGTACCATTAGCCGCAGCAATTGACCCAGTTATCATGAAAGGCATGCCAGCCCATATTACAGCAGATACTGGTATTGATGTATTGACCCATGCCTTAGAAGCATGGATGAGTGCCAATGCCAGCGTAGAGACAGATTACTATGCAGCCTCTGCCGTAAAATCTGTTATGCATTATCTACCACTAGCTTATACAGACGGTAGCAATCTAAAAGCAAGAGAAGAGATGGGTATCGCCGCTCATTACGGCGGGATTGCCTTTAATAAAGCAGGTCTGGGCTATGTGCATGCTATCGCACATCAGTTAGGCGCTTACTATAGTATTCCGCATGGTCGTGCCAATGCCATCGTGTTGCCTTATGTACTTGACGTCAATCGTAAAGCGAGCAAAAAAAGACTGGCTGCATTGGCGAAAAGAACTGGTATGGTACAGAATGGTCAAGCAGCTAATGGCGATAGTGAGATAGCAGATCACCTTATCACCCAAGTTAGAGACTTGATTGCAGATCTAAATATTGATCCAACTGTCAATGGTATGCAAACCAGCGACTTTGATAATATCGCAAAGGCAGCTGCAAAAGAGGTCAGCGATACTTATGCCGTGCCAACCTATCTGTCAGCAGCTGAAATCAAAGAAATTCTAACGAAAATTAAGCAGGTAAGTGATGAACGTGCTGATAGTAATAATGAAACAGCGTCATAGTTTTTGATAGGGCTAATGATATTAAAATAAAAAAGTCTATTACTCTTTGGAGGATAGGCTTTTTTAATGCATTGAGCTAATAAAGCTTCTGTCTTATTTCCACAGTTAAGTCATAATAAAATATATGGTCGTTATCAAATAATCGTTTAATTTATCTTGTGATTATACTCAGTTGATAAAAAATATCTTAATAAACTGTAAATATATTACAGTATAGGAATGTTTCAGTGATACAAAAGCGTTAGGATATCTAAAGGACATTACGCTTAGGAGATTTTTATGAATCGAATATTACCATCTAGAATTATAGGGTTAGTTATCATAGCGAGTAGTGCGATTTACGCAGGCTGCGCATCAACTGAAAACAGCTCTACTGTAAAGAACACAACTGCCGCTAACCCATATGCACCGACTACGCCAGGATTGGCAGTAGCCACAGTAGCGGGCGGATGTTTCTGGTGTGTTGAAGCAGGTTATGAGAAAATCCCTGGCGTCGTAGAGGTGGTCTCTGGTTATACCGGTGGTGATACCGAAAATCCAACGTATAAAGAGGTATCTGCTGGTGGCACTGGTCATACCGAAGCGGCGCAAGTGTACTATGATCCTACGAAAATCACTTATAATGGTATCGTACAAGCGTTATGGAGAATCGCTGATCCCACTGACGATCAAGGCCAATATGTTGATCGTGGTACACAGTATCGTCCAGCGATTTTTTATAATAATGCGCAAGAAAAGCAAATAGCAGAAGCGGCTAAGCAATCGCTGCAAGCGTCTGGCGTATACGACAAACCAGTCGTGATTGAAATTGTTCCTGCTGGCAATTTTTATCCTGCTGAAGAGTATCATCAAGACTATTATAAAAAGAACCCAATACGTTATAAGGCTTATACGTTCAATTCAGGACGCTATCAGTTTATCGAAAGCGTCTATGGTAAGGATTATGAACTTGATTTTACTCAGTTCAAGCCTACGGCAGCCAGTGTACAGACAGTAACGTCTAGCCAAATGCCAAACGACCAAGCAAGTACAGGGTTCAATCCAGAGACCTTTGTAAAACCATCACAAGATACGCTGAAAAAATCGCTCAGTGACATTCAGTATAAAGTCACGCAACAAGAGGGAACTGAGCGCGCTTTTAAAAATGAGTATTGGGATAATAAAGCGCCTGGATTGTATGTAGACGTTGTATCTGGTGAGCCATTATTTTCTTCTCGTGATCAATACAAGTCTGGCACAGGCTGGCCTAGCTTCACTCGTCCATTGAACACGAATATGGTGGTCGAAAAAGCAGATCGCGGTATCTTTGGGACGCGTACTGAGATTCGTAGTCGCTACGCTGACTCACACGTGGGTCATGTATTCGATGATGGTCCAGCACCGACAGGTAAGCGTTACTGTATGAACTCAGCAGCACTGCGCTTTATTCCACTTGCACAGATGGAAGCTGCGGGCTACGGGAACTGGATAGATGAGGTTACTCCAATTAGCTAGTATCGACTCACTATAATTAATACCCTTACTGTATATGACTGAGATAAAAAAAGGACGCATCGGCGTCCTTTTTTTAGTGATTACTTTAAAGCGTTTGACCCGCATTTAAAATGCTGGTTGACGCTTAGGGACGGCACCCAAAAACTCGTTACGAGCTTGATTGTTGTGTGTATATTCACCAAGCATCGCGGTACTTCGTGTGGTTGAATGCTGTTTGCTAACACCGCGCATCATCATGCACATATGCGATGCATCCATAACCACTGCCACACCGCGACAGCCCGTGACATCCATGATGGTTTGTGCGATCTGTTCACTCAAGTTTTCTTGGATTTGAAGACGACGAGCAAACATATCGACGATACGGGCAAACTTCGACAGCCCCAGTACTTGGCCATCAGGCAGGTAGCCGATATGAGCGACACCATGGAACGGTAGCATATGATGCTCGCACAATGAATAAAACTCAATGTTCTGTACCAGTACTAGCTCACGATTGGCTGATGGAAAGACAGCGTCATTGACCACCTCTTCAATGCTTTGATGATAGCCTTTGGTTAGATGAGCAAATGCTTTTGCAGCACGTACAGGCGTATCTAACAAACCAGGACGATCTAAGTCTTCGCCAGTCGAACCAATCAGTTGGCGATAGGATTCGGTACTTTCTTTATAATCTGGGGTTATTATTGGGGTGTTACTCATAAGTTTGGCAGCCATCCAAAATGTGGGTGTAGCTTAACGTTGAATCCTATCATGTCAGGATTCTTATAAAATTGTGCAAGCTGGGAAGGGCTGTGATTATACTCGAAATCTGCTGAACTTCATACTGCTGTGGCTAGCAGTTGAGTCTTTAATCAATAAAGGAGCGTTTGGTGCTTAATCGAAACGGTTGTAGTGTTAATATTCGAAGTGCGATTTTTTCATAAAATAAGCAAACTACTATAGCCTGAGTATTTTATCTTGAAGCGTTGATGCTAAAATGCAATCTAATAACTCACGAAAAACTCTCATTGTCGATACTACTTCAAGTGATAAGTTGCTATTAGTCATTTTGACGTTATTAGTTGTTTGTATCAGTCGATCTAATAACAAGAACCAAATACAGTTTACGACTGTTTACTTAAATTAATTCGTGTATAATAACTCATCTTTTCATTTGTACTATTTAGTAGTCTCAATCTTCTAATTACTCTAAATAAATTCTTATTCTAAATCATCTCGATTGATTCAAAAGGAAATCTTATGCTATTGCAAGGACAACGATTTGTCGTAACTGGCATCGCAAGTAAACTCTCTATCGCTTGGGCTATCGCAGAAGCGCTGCACCGCGAAGGGGCATCACTAATTCTGACTTACCCGAATGACAAAATCAAAAAACGCGTCGATATGGCCGCTGAAAAATTTGAAGCAGATTTGGTTCTAGAATGTGACGTAGCTTCTGATGAGTCAATTGCTGCGTGCTTTAAGCAAGTGACTGCTCATTGGGGCGACGGTATTGATGGTGTGGTACATGCCATTGGTTTTGCACCTATGGATCAGTTGGATGGGGATTTTGTTAGCGCAACGACTCGTGAAGGCAGTCACATCGCGCATGATATCTCTAGCTATAGCTTCGTTGCATTGGCTAAAGCGGCTCGTGAATTACTAGCGATGCGCCATGGTTCTATGTTGACACTGACTTATGAAGGTAGCATTTCAGTATTGCCAAACTATAATGTCATGGGTATGGCAAAAGCCAGTTTAGAAGCCAGTGTTCGTTATTTAGCAACGTCTATGGGCGGTGAAGGTATCCGTGTTAATGCGATATCTGCAGGTCCTATCCGCACGCTAGCGGCTAGTGGTATCAAATCTTTCCGTAAAATGCTCGATATCAGCGAAAAAATTGCGCCATTACAACGCAATATCACACAGACAGAAGTAGGTAACGCCGCATTGTTCCTATTGTCGCCGTGGGCATCTGGTATCACAGGTGAGATTATGTTCGTTGATGCGGGTTTCAATACAGTTGCTATCAGCGAGCAGTTGATGATGCTTGATGAACCAGCACAGTAATTGTTATAGATGATTCGTTTGATAATAGAAAAGACAGCCAAATGGCTGTCTTTTCTAGTTATACTATGAGTCTTTTTGGCTACGTGCTTTTTGGCTGCGTGCCTTTGGACGAGGGATATGATAACCAAGTTACCAAAGTGGATACTATGGGGCGGGGCGGTATTGGCCTTTAGTGCTGGTTGCGTGAATACGACGGCGTTAATGGGGTTTGCCAACTTATCAGTGTCGCACGTCACGGGCAATGTGAGCTTGTTTGCAGCGGCAATCGCTCATTCAGACGCGCGTAGTATTTTATATATTGGTACCTTGTTGCTGTCCTTTTTGGCAGGGGCTATACTAAGCGGCTTTGTCATTGGACAGACATCATTGAAACTCGGTCGTCGTTATGGACGAGCGCTATATCTAGAAGCAGCACTACTGTTGGTTAGCTATTGGTTGTATCAGCAGCATGACTATCTCGGACAATTGGCAGCAGCAATGGCATGTGGACTGCAAAATGCGATGGTGGCAACTTATAGTGGGGCGGTCATTCGGACCACCCACTTGACAGGGCTGACCTCAGACATGGGGGCGGCAATTGGTAATTGGCTTGCTGGTCGTTCTATTAGTAAGCCGACATTGGGCTTTCAAGCCATTATTTGGTATTGCTTCTGCGGTGGCAGTACAGTGGGGGCTTTTTTGTTTGCCAAAGTTAGCTATGATGCGCTGCTTGTACCCATCGCAATCGTTCTAACAGCAGCATTTATATATAACTATGTCTCAGATCATCTGCCAGAGGTGAGAGAAACAAAACTAAAAAAGCGCTCATCATCATGACAAGCGCTTCTTATTTTTGCTGTTAATACTAGATAACTGGCTTTATCTGCCGTTCTGCCATCTTTTATTTTGCGCCTTCTTCTTGATGATCTTCATGCTCATGCATACCTTGCATCATATCTAGCGCTGAGTCGTCAGTACGCTGTTGATCTTCTTTGGCCAGACTATCTTGATTGATGTCTTTTGGCGCCATTTTTGTGGTTGCATCGGTTTTATTTGCATCTGTCATAGTGTCATTCCTCTTGTTTTTATTGATGATTATCTATCTAACCCTAAAATTATGTGGTATCGGTTTTTACTTGTATAGCCCCAAATGATGAATGTTTGAATGCTTTATGTAATTTTTATCAACCAAGGCGTCCATTCAAAGCAGTGAGAACAAAGTAGTGAGAGAGCTACTATTGAAAAATCTCACAAAGTCGAGAGGTGATTATCATTAACGAATCAAACAGATATCCTAAAAAAACAAAATTAATCAAAATGTATTCATATATAAGTTATTCTGATATGATATTTTCGCGCGTAATGTTCGCTATATGAATATCATGATGTCTTATAATAAGTGTGTGTTGCAATAATTTTGACTTCATACTCACTTTGGATGCGATAAGGATAATTTATGTCAGAGAAAAAGCTGGATAGCCATATTCCTGATGATGGTAACGAGTATTTATTTACGGATACATTCCCAAAGGGAACGGGAAAAGGATTGATCGTGGTCGCCATTGCGGCAATCATTAGTTTTATTATTTATAGTGTATTGCCATTTGAGGTCAGTGCTAACAAAGGGCTAGCAATGCTGTTTTTTATCGGCGTGCTATGGCTCACTGAGGCGATACACGTCACAATCACTGCGATCTTGGTGGTTGTGGTTGGGACATTAATTGGCATTCCTGATTTTAATGCTGAAGTCGGTCTGCAAAGCTTTGCTAGTCCCATTATTTATCTCTTCTTTGGTGGTTTTGCCTTGGCGGCCGCGTTACATGTACAAAAGCTTGATAGAAAGATTGCGCTAAAAATTCTATCGTTGTCGGGCGGCAAGCTCAGTACAGCAGTATTTTTGATATTTGGTGTGACGGCATTCTTGTCCATGTGGATATCGAATACAGCGACAACGGCAATGATGCTCCCATTGGCACTCGGTATTTTAACGCAAGTTGATAGTAAAGAAGATCGCGGTACTTTTGTCTTTGTACTATTAGGTATTGCTTATTCAGCCAGCCTTGGTGGTCTAGGTACGATTGTTGGTTCGCCGCCCAATGCTATTGCCGCAAAGGCGCTCGATATTGCCTTTGTAGACTGGATGAAGTTTGGTATTCCGATGATGTTGGTACTGTTACCATTATTGTTGGGTGCGATGTATGTGTTCCTAAAGCCGAACCTAAATCGTACCATTGTCCTAGTTGATGATGCACCGATTGCTTGGAACAAGCCACGTATCGTCACTATCATCGTCTTTATCGTTACGGCATTGAGCTGGATATTTTCCAAAAAGATTGGTGCAGCTTTAGATATTACGGACACTGATGCTATCGTTGCACTATCAGCAGCAGCAGCGGTAGTAAGCTTAGGATTGGTATCTTGGAAGCAAGTATCAGACAATACGGATTGGGGTGTGCTCATGTTGTTTGGTGGTGGTATTGCGCTATCGACAATTTTGAAAGTATCTGGGGCGTCTTTGGTACTAGGGGAAACCGTAGCAACTGCGCTGTCTTCTGCACCACTTATCATTGTGATGATGGCAGTCTCAGCATTTATTATTTTCTTGACAGAATTTGCTTCCAATACTGCCTCGGCAGCATTGTTAGTGCCTGTATTTGCCGCTATTGCAGAGCAGATGGGTTTGCCACATGAGGTGCTCGTATTGGTCATCGGTATTGGTGCATCGTGTGCTTTTATGTTGCCAGTTGCCACACCGCCAAATGCTATTGTGTTTGGTACAGGTTTGATCAAGCAAACAGAAATGATTCGTACAGGTATCATATTAAATATCATTGCTACTATCGTTATCGGGCTATGGGCGTACTTTTTCTTGATATAATCAAGTAGTCATTACAATCCTAGTCATATCTGCTTAGTATAAGTGAAACCCCGATGTTCAAGACAAATTGAACGTTGGGGTTTTTTATGGCTTATCATATAAGCTAACGGTATAGAATGTTTATTATTAACGTCATCTTATTAAATGGATTTGATCACATGACACAGTACTTATTAAAAGCAACTGTTCTGATATTACTAGGCGCAATTGCCGTGTTAATGGCATTTATAGCAAAATATTGGGCACCTGATCGTACCATCGCTGAGTTAAAACAATGGCAACTACCCAACAGCGAATTTATAGACATACAAGGTATGCAGGCGCATGTAGTGCAGTCAGCTAATTGTCATACACACCGTGGCGATGCAGCCGAAAAAAACCGACCCGAAACAATCGTTTTATTGCATGGTACATCGGCAAGTTTGCATACATGGGAGGGCTGGACCAAGGCGCTGTCTGATCAATACTGTGTCGTGAGCATGGATTTGCCAGGGTTTGGTTTGACAGGTCCTTATGTGGACGAGAGTACACAATATAGCAGCGAAAATTATGCGGCGTTTGTCATTGAAGTACTTAATCATTTGAAGCTGGACCGTGTCACGCTAGCCGGTAATTCATTGGGAGGCAAGGTAGCGTGGCGTACTGCAGCTTTGTATCCTGAGCGTGTCAATCGATTGATATTGGTAGATTCAGTTGGTTATCCAGCAACGCCCAAACATATTCCTATTGGTTTTAAACTTGCTAAATATCCAATGATGTCACCAATTTTAAATCGTATCCTACCCAGAAGTGTCGTCGAAAAAAGCGTTTTAAGCGTGTATGCCGATGACAGCAAAGTCGATGAGGAGTTGATTAACAGATACTATGAATTGACCTTGCGCCAAGGTAATCGTCAAGCATTAAGTTGTCGCCTAAATGAGACTGATGATGACAGTGATCAAGCTCAAATAAAGCAGCTGGATATACCAACTTTGATCTTATGGGGTGCAAAAGATGATCTTATTCCTGTAGAAAACGCCGCGTTATTTCATAGAGATATACGTAATAGTCAGCTTAAGGTATTTGATGACTTAGGTCATGTACCGCACGAAGAAGATCCGTTAGCAACCGTTGACGTTGTAAAGCAGTTTTTGATTAGTGAGTCAGAAAATGGATAACTTAGAAAAGAAACAGATAACAACCATCGCTGCGATTTCAGATATTCATAGTAATGTCTACGCCCTTGAAGCTGTGCTTGCCGATATAAGATATCGAGATGTTGATCAGATTGTCAATCTTGGTGATATTTTATACGGACCAATAGCGCCTCATGCTACCTATGAGCTATTAATGGCAAATCGAGATGATATTATTACCATTAGAGGTAATCAGGATAGGCAGATTTATGAAGCTACTATGGCAGAAATTGCTAATAATCCAACCATGGGTTTTATTATCAAAGATCTCTCTAAAAAAGCGATTGAATGGATGCGGTCTTTGCCATTTTATTTTCATGTCAGTGAGGATGTATACCTCTGCCATGGTTCGCCGACCGATGACATGATATATTTACTAGAGGATATCGAAACGGGTCAACCAATAGTGCGTAATGATGCGACTATATTGGCGTTACTTGATGGTATTGATAATGATGTTATCTTATGTGGTCATACACACATCCCGCGTACAGTAGTACTGTCGTCAGGACAAACTATTGTGAATAGTGGTAGCGTTGGCTATCCAGCTTACGAAGACGATTTGCCTATTATTCATAAGATGCAAACTTATTCGCCTCATGCTAATTATGCTCTTATCAAATGTATTGAGACTCAACAAGGTAAACATTGGCAAACTGAGCATGTCAGGGTCGCTTATGACCATGACGCAGCAGCAAATATGGCTCTAAGAAACGGACGTGAAGATTGGGCATTTGCATTGAAGACGGGTAGAGTGATTCCAGTATGACAGTACTTAAAAACGTTCTATCCTAGCAATGACAGCATTACCTTTAGATTAACTATGGGTTTTTATTTAATAGAGATTACGTAAAATGCTAACACTATATATGGTTCAATTGGGCGGCCGTCCTAAAGGCCGTCTGATTGAGCAACACGATATTTTCTTTGGTGCAGCCAGTCAAGTGAGTGACTTGATAGGAGATATCAATGAACATTGGCCTGAGGTAAAAAATAAATGGCATATTGATTCGTATCGAGCGATTGCCAAAGTGGGTAGTTATGCCATTAAGTTAATTGAACCAAGTCAGCAATTAAAGGCTGCTGCTGACTTAAAGTTATTCTTTATCAATCTAGGTGGCTATCAGCAGGACAGTTTTGAAGAATTCCATTATAAGCTACTCATCGTTGCACCTAACCAAGCTGACGCGATCAAACAAGCAAAAAAAAGTGATTTTTATAAGCAATCTACTTTTAAAGATAAAACGTCACCTTTCAATGCAGCTTCTCATATTGATGATAAGTTTGCAGTAGATATAGATGACATATATAACGTAAATGATCTTATCTCCAATGTTCAGCTTTCGATTGAGCCTATTAGTGATACAGATGAGCTGAATGCTAAAGAAGACAAAGAGTACGTCGGCTATCTAAGCATCAAGAATTTAAAGAAATTGGCGCTATAATAGATTTATCTAAATTTCATAAAAGTAACTCAATACACGCTTGATTAAATAAACCTAATGGACAGCTTACGAGAGCAATCAGGACTCGACTAACTTGAATCATACCCCAATTACCCCCATAATCTAACCAATTCTACATAATAAATAGCCTAAGCAAATATGCCCAATACTTCTAAGCCCAATATTCCTGAAAACAGCGATTCAGATACATCTACTGTAAATGAAACTCAAGATACTAAGAAGCCAGCAGTACCACTGGCGGATCTACCAGTACTTGCCAAGGATAGCTATTACTTAAGCCGTCTTGAACGTGAGCTGGCACGTGCTGCTGTGCCTAAGAATAAAAAATCTAATCATGATTCTGAGCAAGAAAAGAAGCTAGATGATGTACTCGCTAAAAAACGTGCTCAGTACGAGAAAATAAAAATGCGTTCTCAAGAAGCTGTGCAGGCACGTATCAATAGTATTCCAAGTGATTTACCTGCCAAGCTAAATCTGGATCTGCCTGTTAGCCAACGCGCAGAAGACTTAGTACAAGCGATTATCGATAATCAAGTTATTATCGTTGCTGGTGAGACGGGTTCTGGTAAAACGACGCAGTTGCCTAAGCTTGCAATGCTAGCAGGGCGCGGTATTACAGGGCAGATAGGGCATACACAGCCGAGACGATTGGCTGCTCGTAGTGTGGCAAACCGTATCGCAGAAGAGCTGGGTGAGCCATTAGGTAATACGGTCAGTTTTAAGATTCGCTTTAATGAGCAAGGGACAGCGCAATCTATTGTAAAGCTCATGACGGACGGTATTCTGCTCGCTGAGTTGGGTCATGATCGGTTTTTGAGTAAGTACGATACGATTATTATCGATGAGGCGCATGAGCGTAGCTTAAATATCGATTTTATTATGGGTTATCTCAAAAAGATGCTGCCCAAGCGCCCAGATTTAAAAGTCATTATTACGTCAGCTACCCTCGATACTAAGCGCTTTAGTGAATACTTCAGCCGTTATGACAATAAGCTCAAACGGCAAGTTCCTGCGCCTATTTTTAATGTAGAAGGGCGTAGTTTTCCAGTAGAAGTCCGTTATCGTCCGTTGACAGATGAGCCAGTGAATAGCTCAGAAGATGACAGTTACGATGATTTTGAAGAGAACCTGCCGCGCGCTGTGGTTGCTGCGGTCGAAGAGTGCTTTAGCGACGCGCAGAGTAAAGGTCACGCCGATCAGGCTGATATTTTGATATTTGCTGCAACTGAAGCTGAGATTCGTGAGACGCAGGAAGTGCTTGAGCGTCATGGCCCTCGCCATACAGAAGTACTGCCATTGTTTGCACGGCAGACTTATGAAGAGCAGCAGCGTATCTTTCAACCATCGGGTCGAGGTCGACGTATTGTTATCGCGACCAACGTTGCTGAGACTGCATTGACCGTACCAGGTATTCGCTATGTGATTGACTTGGGTTTTGCGCGGATTTCGCGTTACTCGTATCGCTCGCGCGTACAGCGTTTACCGATTGAAGCAATTTCGCAAGCAGCGGCCAATCAGCGTAAAGGTCGCTGTGGCCGTGTTGCTCCAGGTGTTTGTATTCGTCTTTATAGCGAAGAAGATTTTAGTGGTCGTCCTGAATTTACTGAGCCTGAGATTTTACGTACTAACTTAGCATCAGTAATCCTGCAAATGGCCAATCTACGTCTAGGTAGTGTGGATGACTTTGAGTTCATTGAGCCGCCTGATAGCCGATTGGTCACTGATGGTCATAAATTGCTAAATGAGTTGGGCGCTATTACTTCCAAGAAAGATACCGCTGCTCAGGACAAAACCAACAAGCCAAAAGCGAGAAAAGGGCTTGATCACCTGCGCTTGACAGCAACTGGTCAGAAAATGGCGCGTATGCCAATCGATCCAAGGCTGGCACGTATGCTGGTGGCTGGTTCCGACTTTGATTGTATTCGTGAAATGCTAATCGTTGTGGCAGCGCTTGCTGTACAGGATCCACGCGAGCGTCCTGCCAATAAACGTACGCAAGCGGATCAGAAGCATGCGGTCTTCCGTCAAGACGACTCTGACTTTTTGTTTTATTTAAGTCTGTGGAAGGCGCTGTTTGAAAAAGATGAAGACGGCAATAAACTGTCTGGCAATCAGCGTAAGCAGTTTGCTAAGAAAAACTATCTGAGCTTCCCGCGTGTACGTGAATGGCATCAGACACACCGTCAATTGGTGCAGATGGTCACTGAACTGAAGTTAACTAATGTCAATGAGTCAAAAGCTTTTGATAAAAATATGGCTGTTAATGATCCAACAGCGATCGAAGACGAAGAGCTAAAAGCGGTCAAATATGCCAATCTGCATAGAGCGTTATTGACGGGTTTATTGTCTATCATCGCGCATAAGACTGAAAGCCGCGGTGAGTATTTGGCTGCGCGTCAGCAAAAGGCCAAGATATTTCCAGCCAGTACGGTGTTTAAACAAATACCACCTTGGGTAATGGCGTTTGAAATGGTGGAGACTTCACAAGTCTTTATGCGTACTGTTGCCAAAATCGAACCAGAATGGATTATCTCAGCGGCAGGTGATTTGCTGAAATATCATTACTTCGAACCACATTGGTCCAAGAAAACAGGACGCGTCAAAGCCTACGCACAGATTAGTCTGTTTGGACTGATTATTATTAGTAAGCAGCTGACCAACTATGAGCAAGTCAATCTGGTCGAGTCACGAGAGATATTTATTCGTGATGGCTTGGTGACGGGTAACTTTGGTCGCAATGCACCATTTTTGCAACATAACATGGATAAGATTGCTCATGTTGAGCGTATCGAGGACAAGCTGCGTCGCCGTGATTTATTGGTGGATGAAGAGACTCTCTATCAGTTCTATGATAAGAAAATCCCTGAGCACGTTGCCAGTCGCAAAGCGTTTGAGGATTGGCGTGCAGAAGTCGAAAAGCATGATGCCAAGCATCTATTCTTCACCGATGAAGATGTGCTTAATAGCCAAGCGCCGACCACAGGGGACTTTCCAGAAGTGTGGAAGCTGGGCGATTTAAAACTGCCGCTCCGCTATATCTTTGATCCGGCCAGCGATGATGATGGTGTGACCATACGTGTACCGCTTGCCGCATTACCGCAGCTCGACGCGATTGAGCTACTGTGGGGTGTGCCCGGTTGGCGCTATGAATTGGTGTTGCAGCTGCTCAAGTCGCTACCAAAAGAGATACGTCGTCAAATCGTACCGATACCCAATACTGCAGACAGTTTGTTTGATGAGTTGCAACCAAAGGGTGGACAAGGGTTACTGAAGCAGCTGTGTCAGGCATTACATCGTCGCGGTATCATGTCGGTGACGCCAGAGAACTTCAATCCATCTACGATTGATCGTTATTTGCAGCCACAAATCTGCGTGGTCGATGAGAAAAACCGTATCATCGAAAAAGGCCGTGATCTACAAACCCTACAGATTCGTCATGCATCTGAAACCAGTCAAGCGGTAAATGAGCAGCAAGGCGTGCATACTGAGTTCCCTGAGCATTTTGCTTTTAGCAAAAACCATCATAGTGCAGGTGTGGTGATGAAACAGTTTGCAGCGCTTGTCGCTGATGAAGCGGGAGAAGCTGTATCGATTCATCAATACACTGATGTCAATGCAGCACTTCAAGCACATCGTATCGGGGTGCTGACTTTAATCAAAGGCAAACTTGGTGCAAAGAAAAAGCAGCTAACGAGCCAAATCGATAGTATATTTAAACTGGCATTTGCACCACTTGGCGATATGGATAAACTCAAAACGATCGTTATAGATGCTGCGTTAGACGCGGCTCTCGAAGAGCACTATATCTTATTTGATCATTCTGAAAATTTACCAGAAAGCGCCGATGATATTGCAGTCGGATTGAGCGAGGAGCTACCGTTTACCTCTGAGGAGTATACTCAGACTCTCGAAGTGGTAGTGAGTAATTTCTTATTAACTGGTCAAAGCGTTATCAAAACGCTTAAGAATGTCTATACTCGTTGGCAACGTATTCGCCAAGGGTTGCTGATGTTAGATCGTGAAATATTTGGTGAGTCTATCGATGATATCGAAGATCAGTTAGAAGATTTACATTTGGCTGATTTTGTTTATCGGATGGATTACAGCCACTGGCAACAGTACCCACGCTATCTTGAAGCGCTACAGATTCGACTAGAGCGTCTGGAGCACAATCTCGACGCCGACCTCGATGGTGTTTATGCTCTTGACTTGCATATGGAACGGCTAGCAGGACGTGCGGACAAAGAAGCCATCAGTGAGTATCGCTGGATGGTGGAGGAATACCGTATTCAACTGTTTGCCCAGCCTATGAAAACTCGTATGGCAGTATCGCCCAAGCGTCTAAGCAAGATGTGGGATAAGGTGAGTTAGAAGGTTGTATATAATTCTCTTTAATTGTGAGGTTTATAAAATGTTTCTAACTATAATTGCAGGTGTCACAATTTTTGTCATAGGTCAGTTTATTTTAAAGTTGATTTTAGAGCCCATAGTAGGGTTAAAAGAAACACTTGGAGAAGTTTCATCTCTATTTCTTCGAGAACAATCGGGCTTTATAAATGATAATGTCAATAAGGATGTACAAAATGAAGTTATAAGATTATCTTCAATGATTTTGGCAAAGAAACAAGCTATTTTACTTTATAGTGTTTTTGCAAAAATATTGAGAATGCCAAGCGAATCAAATCTTATTGAAGGTTGCCGTAGTTTGAATTTGATTTCTTATCTCGTTATAAAAAATTCTTCAGACACATTACAGAGAAAGTCTCATACACGGGAAATATATGAGGAAATGAAGTTAGTAAGTAAGCATTTAAAAATCCATATTACATATAGTGAGCGGATTGAGACGTGATATAAAAGATCTTATCAGGTATTTGTTTAGAACTTTAATGCACAAATAGAAAGTTTAAGTTAGCAAGCACTAATCTAGCCTTTCTATTTGTATAATATCTAATGGCTAATCTTTTCTGTCAGTACACCCATGCTATAAAGTACATAGGCAATCACGGTTAATGCGACGATAAATGGAGTAAGCATCCAAATCACAATATTGATTAAAAGTGATGGTAGCAATCCATTGAACAATTCAATATCTGGTGCGAAAAAATCGGTCATGACATCGACTGCACGCTTAGCAATAGGGAATAGCAAGGTGCTAAAAGCTAACATATAAATGTACTTACTAAATCCAGGGTCACTCATGACTACCATAAAGTAGAACACTGTAAAAAAAGTAATGCCAAGTGCCCAGCATTTGAGAGTGTAGCTTAAACGAATCATGTTATCTCCTCCCTAAGCTTTCTATTGATTGCTTTACATCGATCGTACGCAGAGTAAAGCTGCTCCTATACATTCATTATTTTAAATATACATAATATGTTATAATACGAATATATAGTCACGTCAACCAATTTTTCTATTTATTTAAAATACTCCGCAAATTATTCAACTTAAAAATGATATTTTTTAAGGAATGCTTTCGTAAATATAATAGTAAATAGCCTAAGCAAAAAATTTTTTTTATTAAAAAATAAAATTATAACTACAACTCGTTACTTGGGCTTAGACCAAAAAATCGCTTATATTCTCGGCTAAACTGGCTAGGGCTTTCGTAGCCTACTTGCATCGCTATTTGTGATATTTGCGTACCATGCATCTTAATTAAGCGCCTAGCTTCCATTAAACGTAAGTTTTTCTGATACTGTAGTGGACTCAGCTGGGTTATTTCTTTAAAGTGCTGATGAAACCCTGAGACACTCATGCCGCATCTACTAGCCAAGCTCTCAACCATGATAGGTTCATCTAGATGTGCCTTTATCCAGTCAGTCGCTTGGGCAATGCGGCGTGTATGGCTACCGATAACGACCAATTGTTTAAGTTTGTTGCCTTGCTCAGCCAAGAGTAGGCGATAGTATATTTCTTGTTGAATTAGAGAAGACAGAAAATCAATATCGTTTGGATAATTAAGCAAGCGTATCAATCGCTCAAACGCGTCCATTATGGTGTCATCTAGGTGCCACTTTATCCCTAAATGGCTGCCTGCCATTGGTTGTGTGGTCGGTAGCTGCGCTAATACATCTCTAATCATGGCTAAATCTAATTTCATTGATAAAACAATGACAGGGTTTTTTATCGAAGCATGTTTAATATGCATACTTAGCGGTATATTAACTGGACAGAACATCAAGTTACTATTGTCAAACCTTTGACAGTCAGCACCCAAATAAATCTCGCGTTCTCCCTGCAATACAATACAAATACTTGGCTCTTGAATATAGCTTACGGCTTTGCTTGGTTTGTCCGCGCAGTAAAAGAACAAACCTGAAACGGCAGATTCAATGGTTTTATTTCTAGGTAGTACGGTAAGAAGTTGGGCAATAGTCGTTTGATTCATCACGAGTGCTTATTTTATAGGATTGCCTGATAGTATAAATATTTGTAGGATTAGGCAAGAGTTATAGAGGTTTGTTCTAACGTATAAGTGCAGAGGAATCTATAATAATTTCATCGCAACAGCGTAAGTACGACCTCTAATAATATGAAACAAGGAATAATTACTCATGAAAATATTTTATAAAACACGCGCAACCGCTACTGGTGGACGTTCTGGCCATACTGGATTAGACGATGGGTCGTTAGGATTTGACTTGGTATCTTTTCAAGAGCAAGATAAAGAAGGCGTGAACCCAGAACAGCTTTTTGCCATGGGTTACGCGGCTTGTTTTGATAGCGCTTTGAGCATGACAGCACAGCACATGAAATTGCCTGTTACCGCTTCAAAAACCTCTGCGCAAGTAGGTATCGGTATGAAAGCTGACGGTAGCTACAACCTAGAGATAGAGCTGTCTGTAGAAGTATCAGGTATTGATGAAGCGCAGGCGCAGCAGTTGATCGAAGCTACGCATCAGGTGTGCCCGTATTCTAATGCTACTCGCGGCAATGTCGATACTCGTCTAGAAGTTACTGTTGCTTAAATGCTGTTGTTCAACGACTGTTGACCGTAGACTAGCAATATTAAAATAATAACTCGAATATAAAACGCCTCGATTTATAAGAGTCGGGGCGTTTTATGTTGTCTGGTAGAATCATAAGCTGGAACTTTTTCTGAGCAGTTTAGCTAATGATAGGTTGTTAATAGCATTATTTTATACCGGTACTTTTTTATTTAAGGTAAACACCAAGACCGCGCCCAAAATGACCGTACTTGCGATAATAAAGGGCATAGTTAACTGCTCAGATAAAAATATCACACCTAGCAACGCAGCAATCACAGGGACACATAGCTGAACGATAGCGGCTTGTGTGTTTTTCAATAGTGGCATCGCTGTATACCAGATACTATAGCCCAACCCTGAGGCGATCGCTCCGGATGCACAGGCGAGTAGTACACCTTCAATGGTAATACCATCCAAATTGATATTTTTCAAACCTAAGTCATCTAGATACGTCATACCTACCAGTAGTAGTATAGGCACAGCGACTAAACTACGCACAAAATTAAACCCTGTCGCTCGCAGCGGTGAGACACATGATTTGCCGCGTATACTATATACTCCCCAAGCTATGCCGCTCATAGCCATTAACGCTGCAGCCAATGGTGACGGTATGGCAGCGGATGGCAACATCAGATATACAAACCCCGCCACTGCAACGACAAACGCTAACCATTGTAGCGCGCTGAGCTGTTCTTTTTTATAGATACCCCAGCCAATCATCGTCAGCTGAACCGCTGAAAACAAAATCAATGCCCCAGTGCCAGTATCCAGCTCTACATACGCAATTGAAAAGCACAGCGCATAAATCACCAAGCTGAGACTACTTAACCAACTGCCTTTGTCATTTAATATAGCGTGGACAGTAGATTCGTCATGATTAGACGTTTGGCGTCGCAGTCTGTAAGCATGTATAGCCATGATAATACCTAGACAGGCCGTCGCACTCACTAGCCTGATGATGGTAAAGCTCCAAGCATCGATGTAGCCTTCCGCCAATGCCATTCGGCAAAACAGAGAATTTGCAGCAAAGGCGATTAACGCAATAATAGTATAAATCGTGGCTTTCAAAAGTAATTCCTACAATGAATAAATGGCACAAAACAGGCAAACATAGGATTTTAGTTTTAGGTCTTAAGATACGCTGTTATAACGAACGTTTATTCTTAGCAAAGATAATAGATTTATAACTGATTAATCTAATCTATAGCCGTTTCACAAGACAGGATATTTTGTCGTACTTATGGCAAAAAGTCTCTTTTAAATCAGAATAACGATAGTTGTATTGACGATAAGGTCTAAAAATAGGGATGATGTGCTTCGCGTCAAATGAACTATTAGAACAACACTCATGAAACACAATAATTAGATAAATAAATAGGAAAGATAGTATGAATTGGGCAAGTATTTTTATTTATGACACAACTTGGTGGTTTGCCGTAGAAATTTTAATACGTGTCACTGTAATGTTTGTATTAATTATCACATTTTTGCGATTCACTGGTAAGCGCGGCGTTCGTCAGCTTTCTATTTTTGAGTTAACCATCATTTTATCGTTAGGCTCTATCGCAGGTGATCCCATGTTCACCGAAGACCTGCCCATCATTCAAGCGGTATTAATCATGGGTACCGTCATTTCGCTCTATAGGCTTTGTACTTGGGCGATGATGAAATTTCAGCCTTTTGAAGACCTGTTAGAAGGCAAGTCACTTTATATTGTAGAAGATGGCATGCTGGTGCTTGATAAAATCAAAAAAGGTGAAATGTCACATGATGAGTTTTTTGCTGAAATGCGCCAACAAGGGGTTGAGCATTTAGGTCAAGTGCGTACTGGTTTGCTCGAGACTGATGGCAATTTTAGTATTTTATTGCATACCTCTGAAAAGACAGATTACGGTATGCCGCTTTTCCCTAAGCAATACCGACCGGTCGAGCAAGTAGAAGCAGGGGTTTATTATGCTTGTATGTATTGCGGTTACGTCGATGAAATCTCTGACCCCAATCATTGTTGCCCACGCTGTGAGGATAATTGCAATAACTGGGCTAAGGCGTTAAACAATCATATCGTCAAATAATATTACTACTTGGCTGCCTTAGCTCAGTTAATAAGCTAAGGCAGCCAATTTTTTTCAAATTATCAGATAAAAACCTCTCATTTACTGACAGTTTGTCTGACTTGCTTTATACAGCGCATGGCTCTCATCATTTATGTCACTTTATACCAGTCAAGTTTGCGAGTCATCACCATCACGCAGGCAAGTATCACAAAGCAGAATATCGCACCCAGTAATAGATTGAGATCTTCTGTACTTAAAATACCGAAAAACGCAGCATATAGCCCAGCAAGTGTCGCGGTAAAGATTACTGCCCGTTTTAAACCGCCAAATACATAATAGCTATACCAGCCAATAAGCCCAACACAAGCACTGGCCGCTACCATATAGGCTTGCCAAAATGCGATTTGTTCTGCAAGTGGTAGTAATAAGACATAAAAGACAAATAGTGCGCAGCCGACGAGCAGATACTGAATAGGGTGGATACGACTTGATTTGAGCACTTCAAATAAAAAGAAAGTGCCAAAAGATACCAAAATTAATAGCAAGGCGTACTTCATGGCTCTTTCAGTTTGTAGATAGACATCGTTAGGGCTCGCAAAACTAACGCCAAAGCTGTTTAGCAGAATACTTTGATTGCTGCCAGCTACTGCCATACTGTCTGCCGTCAAACCTCTTGATGACTCAAACGAATCAGGATTGTACGAATGACTATCGGTATTGAGCGTTGATTCACTTATGACAGTACATTGCTGGTTAGGTGCGCTGAGACATTGAGAGAGGTATTGATTGTTGGCGACGGTTAGATACTGATTTTGCCAACTGGCATTGAATCCTTTAGCGGTAATGCTCTTGGTATTTGGTAATGCTTTACCGATGAAGTTTGGTGTCTGCCAGTCACTGTGCATAGACAGAGTAAAGTTCTGCCCAGTTGGGACAGTCGTTAAATTACTAATGCCAGCTAATGGCAAGTCGATCACAATATTGAGCGCTTGATTGTCTTTAGGATTAGATAACTGGCTATTTACTTCTGATTTATCTAGATTTTTATTTATTGAGCCTGTGGTAGCCAAGCTATCTTTATTATGTTGGCTAGTAGGATTTTTTAATTGCTCCAATACGTCTTTAGGAATATCTACTTCGACATAGGTTAAGTTCTCTATCATTGGTATCTGCGGATAGTTTGCTGCAATCGTTTTTTGATTAATTGTGACAGTAGGCAGGGTAGCGACACCGCGCAAATCAGATACAGGAATGATAAGTTTTGCTTTATTCCAGTGGGTAATGGTTTTGGCTAGTTGTGTCTTATCTGCATCATTGTCAATTGTAGTTCCAATCTGATCTAAGTTTTCTAAAGACTCTACAAACGTATAACTCTGATCGAATGTCAGCTGACCATCATAGCTAGTCGCGCTATAGATACCGCGTTTATAAATGTCTGTGTTTACTTTTAGGGTTTGTGCAGCTTGCGTCTGAGTGGCAAATATCGTCTCAGTTTTCGAGTATGAAGGTTCGCATTTGCCCTTTATATTTGATGTATCTGTTGCATCTGACTGACATGCAGGTGTGATTGTCGTAGGGATGGCGATAAATGGGTTAATGATTTCTTGTGGATTGACATGCTGCTCGCTGATTTCTTTTATCACTGACTCTGCGTAGTATTGCCTCTCATATATGATATCGCCAATCATGGTGAGACCAATCGAAAAAACGATACACAGTCCTATAATGATGGATAACTTAGTCAATAATGTTTTTTGCATGTGGTCGCCTCCTAAGTATCTTTAATCCACAGCTGCCGAGATAGCAGACCATGGCTTTAAAAGACATCATAGAGAGGACATAACGAGAAGATGTGCAGGAAATATGGAATAACTGTGAAAGGGTGAGAGTTGATATTCTCAGATAATTATTTTTCGATTATTAATGTGCTTAATGCTTTTTCGTATCGCCAACGACTTTATCCATGATAGCGAATAACAAGCCAGACAACACAAAGGTCATATGAATAATAACCTTCCACATGAGTTTGTCAGCATCAAGTTCACTCATTCCGCTAGATATATCCATAAAGGACTTTAATAGATCAATCGCCGAGATAGCAACAATTGCTCCGATGACTTTGAGCTTCAGACCAGAAAAGTCTACTTTTCCCATCCAGCTAGGACGATCATCATGAGTGCCAGTATCGATTTTCGAGACAAAGATCTCATAGCCGCTGAATATAATGATAAGCAGTAAACTGGCAACTAGAGAGATATCAACCAATACCAATATATCTACAATCACACTGGCTTCAGAGGCCGTCAGAATGTCAGCAAACATGTTCCATAGTTTTTGGACAAACTTAATAAATAATAAAATAATGCCTAACACCAGCCCTAGATAAAAAGGTGCTAGTATCCAGCGGCTATTAAATATGGTTTTTTCTAAATAAAGCTCAAACTTCTTTAGCATGGGTATCTCTTAGGTTTCAAATACAAAAAAGTGTTAAAGACAAGAAAGTCTTAAAGACATAAATATGGGTAAGTTTATGACCATAGCTATTTAGTTTTAGTCATATGAGATTTTGTCTATATTAGCGAGCTGCGCTACTACTTGCTGAACGCGCGCTTTTCTATCGCCACTAATGCGTTGAAATGGTTTTTGATGCTTGCTTAATTGACTGGCGAAATAGTCGCTTATCTCATCGCGTTGGTGTGGACTGTCTCGCAGGTCATCAGCCACCCATGGCGTATCAACCTCAGTCAATAATATCAAATCATAGTGATGCGCCAACGCTGCTTGCTCAAGATCCGTTGGGCAGTCGCCATAATACCAATAAGAATAAACCATCAGCTCAAACAAACTGGTATCGCAAAACAAATAATGACTGGCATTAGACGACTGAGCGACTTGTTTGGCCAAGGTATTCTCTAGTGTAACCTGTCCCTGTGCGATAGGGATCAGATCTTCCCACGTACAAGTCAGCTGCTCGTCGTCCCACTTTGCCTGTAAGTAGGTGCGCATGTATTCTGACACCCAAGGAGTATCAAAATGCTCGGCCAAATCACGACATAAGGTCGTCTTACCCGTACTTTCTGCCCCTAAAACCGCGACGTTGATGACAGATTTAGGCGTATGCTGCTCGAGGTTGTACACGGTAGCGTCGTTGCCATTCATAGTATGCCCAGATTGCGATAAGAGTGAAGACTACATATTGTAGCGCGGTAAAAGTAAAACCTTTATAGAAGTATAGTGGTACCGATATCGCATCAGCGATGATCCAGAGTATCCAATGCTCGATTTTGCGCCGTGCCATGAGCCACATTGCCATCAAAAATAAAGCAGTAGTGAGCATGTCAGTATAATCGACCCAAGTAAATAAATGGAGTCCAAGTACCGCACCATCGAAACTAAAGCCATTATTAATCACTGGGCGGAAATAATAAACCAATCCTACAAAAGCTATCGTTCCTGCTGCCAAAGCAGAAAGTATAGGGATGTCACCTGCAGTCAAATGCTCAATACGGACATTATTGGCATTTGACTGCTTGTGCTCAACAGACTGGTTTTTCTTATTCTTTGACCAGTTAATCCAGCCATACAAGCTCATCACGGTATAGTAAGCATTGATGAACATATCGCCAAACAGCTGCCACTTCCACAGTAGGTACACAAATATAGCAGTGCTGACCAGACCGATAGGGAAGACTAAAATATTGGTTTTGCTGGCGAGTAAGACACTTGCTACGCCGAAGACAACGGCAATCAGTTCAAGAATGATGAATATTGTAGAGTAGTCAGCGTATTGACCAAATAACCAGTTGAGAAGTTCTGCCATTAGTATTCCTAAATATGAGCGCGTATCAATATTCTGAATAATCAAGATAGTTCGATGAATAGTACAGACCAAAATGATACCAATTATAACGTAGCTATCGCAAAAGGACGGCAGTCTTTGCTAATTTATGGCAAGAAACAGATTATTTGTAACAAAGTATTAGAAAAATTATAATATTCAGGCATAATAAACACACTGATTTTAAGTTTACAGTTATTCACTGAATTTGAATGGCTATTATTTTTCCACTTTTATGCTTATTCCAAGCACCACAGTAGTAGACAAGGAAGCTTATCATGACGACTTGTATCACAGGCACTGGTCTTTATATCCCACCTTACAGCATTAGTAACGAAGAGCTAGTTGAGTCATTTAACCAGTATGTTGAAAACTATAATACCGAACATGCTGAAGAGATAGCTGCAGAGACAGTGACGGCACTTGAGCCTTCTTCAGCTGCTTTTATCGAAAAAGTATCTGGTATCAAATCACGTTATGTGATGGAAAAAGAAGGTATCTTAAATACTGAAATCATGGCGCCAGTTATCCCTTACCGCAACTTGGGCGAAGAGTTGTCAGTCATGGCCGAAATGGGCGCAGCAGCACTTAGAGACGCTTTGGCTGATGCTGGACTTGAGGCCAATGACTTAGACGGTATCATCCTTGCTTGCTCAAACTTCCAACGTACTTATCCTGCGGTTGCCATCGAAATCCAAAACGAAATTGGTATGATTGGCGGCTTTGCTTATGATATGAACGTTGCGTGTAGTGCGGCGACGTTTGGTCTGTCACAAGCACACGGTTCTATCATCTCTGGTTTGGCCAAACGTATTGCTGTGGTCAACGTAGAGATCACCTCAGCGCATCTAAACTGGCGCAACCGTGACAGCCACTTTATCTTTGGTGATGTAGCGACCGCTTCTATCGTTGAAGAATTAGATACGCCAAAAGGTTACGAGATTCTAAACTCTAAGCTATTTACTCAGTTTTCGACCAACATCAAAAACGAATATGGCTTTATGGATCGCTCAGAGTATCTAGCGGCGCAGACTGAAATGTATCCAGATATCAAAGCACCGGTCACTGACAAGCTGTTTTTGCAAAACGGTCGTAAAGTATTCCGTGAAGTCTGTCCGAAAGTGTCAGAGATTATCACTGAGCACTTGCAAGAAAACGACATCCCAACATCTGATGTTAAGATGATGTGGTTGCATCAAGCCAATGCCAATATGTTGGATTTGATTCTACGTACCGTGGTTGGTAAAGATGCCGATAAATCGATTGCTCCGAGTGTTATTGCTGAATTTGCCAATACTAGCTCAGCGAGTCCTATGATTGTATTCCATCGCCACAAAGATGACTTAGTATCAGGCGATCTGGGCGTTATTTGCTCATTTGGTGCAGGTTACTCTATTGGATCGGTCTTAGTTCGCAAGGTCTAATACTTTGACTACCTGTCCTGATAAAAATAGCTAAGAATATTCTTAGCTATTTTTTTGTCTGTCGTTTTTGCTATTGAAATTAAGTCGTGACATCTAAATATAAACAGAGATGTTTGAGAAGATAACATCAAGATTACCGACAATATCAACAAGAATGATTAGAGGTTTTAATTTACCCTAAAAAATTTGCTATAATCACGGGCTTATTCCTCTTATCCAATTAAAAGTCCTTTTATGAAAGAATCCTTACGCCTGCGTTTAGACCAGATGGTAGACCGTTATGAAGAGGTCACCGCTTTATTATCAGATCCTAGTGTCATCAGTGATAATAACAAGTTCCGTGAATTGTCTGTTGAGCACAGCGACTTGATGGAGATCACGACGCTGTGGCAAAACTACGTGGGTGCAGAAACGGATCAGGCCGATGCAGAAGCGATGCTAGCCGATGCAACAGATCCTGACATGAAAGAGATGATGATCGATGAGATTGAGAGTGCGCGTGATACCATCGTAGAGATGGAAGAAGCGCTTAATCTGATGATGCTACCCAAAGACCCTAACGATAAAGTACCAGCATTTTTAGAGATTCGTGCTGGGACAGGCGGTGATGAAGCAGCAATTTTCTCTGGTGACTTGTTCCGCATGTACCAAAAATACGCGCAGAGCCAAGGCTGGACACTAGAAGTGCTCTCTGCAAATGAAGGTGAGCATGGTGGTTATAAAGAAATCATCACTCGCGTATCTGGCAATAGTGTATATGGTCGCCTAAAGTTTGAATCAGGCGCTCACCGCGTACAGCGTGTTCCTGAAACTGAGAGCCAAGGTCGTGTGCACACGTCAGCTTGTACGGTTGCGGTCATGCCGGAAGTTGAGATTGATGATACCGTTGATATCAATCCTGCTGATATCAAAATGGATACTTTCCGCTCAAGTGGTGCGGGTGGTCAGCACGTGAACACGACTGACTCTGCCGTACGTTTGACACATATTCCAACGGGTACCGTGGTAGAGTGTCAGCAAGAGCGTAGCCAACACAAAAACCGTGCGCATGCTATGAAAATGCTGGTCTCTAAAATTCAACAAGCCAAAGTGCAAGCACAGGTCGATGTGGCGGACTCTATACGTCGTGACTTGGTCGGTAGTGGCGATCGCTCAGAGCGTATTCGTACCTATAATTTTCCACAAGGCCGCATGACCGATCATCGTATCAACCTTACCTTATACAAGCTCGACTCTATTATGGAAGGCGACTTGGACGAGATTCTTGATGCACTACTACGTGAGCATCAGGCCGATTTGATGGCCAGTATCGGTGGCAATGACTAGTAGTTAGTCTTTAAGAGTACTAATAACAGTTTTATCGTTTTTATCACCATGTCTGTTCTTATAATAATAAGTATTGATTTAATTTTTCTGTTTTCGTTTATCCATTTAATTACCTAAAAATATTGAGAGTGTTATGTCAAAGCACAATAATCAGAACCAAGATCAAACCCCAGTCGTAGAAGATGCTAACGAGCTAATCGCACAACTGCAAGCCAAGCTAGATGATATCAGTGCTTCAGGTAAACAGCCGTATCCTAATACGTTCAAACGCACTGATTATGCGCAAGACTTACAGACGGCTTTTGATGGTGTCTCAAAGCAGGAAATTGAAGAAAAAGCAGCGAATGGTGAAAAAACACAGGTCAACGTGGCAGGTCGAGTCATGCTCAACCGTGGTTCGTTCATCGTGATCCAAGATATGACAGGCCGTATTCAGCTATATGTAGCACGTAAAGAGCTTGATGAGGAAACGCGTGCGAGCATTAAATCACTAGATTTAGGTGATATAGTTGGGGTATCTGGCTATATCGGTCGCTCAGGTAAAGGTGATCTGTATGTGCATATTGAAGAAATTACGCTACTGACCAAATCACTACGTCCAATGCCAAACAAGTTCCATGGTTTGGCTGATGTGGAAGCGCGCTATCGTAATCGTCATCTTGATTTGATGACCAATGAGACGACTCGCAATACCTTTATGGTTCGTAGTCAGATCGTTAGTGGTATCCGTCAATTTATGCTCAATGAGCGTTTTATGGAAGTTGAAACGCCAATGATGCATCCGATACCAGGCGGTGCAGTAGCCCGTCCGTTTGAGACGCATCATAATGCATTAGACATGCCTTTATATCTACGTATCGCGCCTGAGCTTTATCTTAAGCGTCTAGTCGTTGGCGGGTTCGAGCGCGTATTTGAGATTAACCGTAGTTTCCGTAATGAAGGGGTTTCAACCCGTCATAACCCTGAATTTACCATGATTGAGTTCTATCAAGCATACGCTGATTATCATGACTTAATGGATTTGACTGAGCGTCTGTTTAATCAGTTAGCAATAGATGTGTTGGGCACAACAGAGCTTACGTATCAAGAAGAAGCCATTAGCCTAAAAGCACCATTTGCTCGTCTGTCAATGTCTGATGCGATTGCAAAATATGCTGAAAACTTTGATATGACACGTATCAATGATCGTGAATACCTAGCAGAATATGCATCTACGACACTTAAGCAGCAAGTCAAAGATGTGTTTGGTGTGGGTAAACTACAGACGATTATCTTTGAAGAAACGGCTGAGCATCAATTACGTCAGCCAACGTTCATTACTGAGTACCCAGCTGAGACCTCGCCTCTAGCGCGCCGTAGTGATGACAATCCTGAGATTACCGATCGCTTTGAGCTGTTCGTTGGTGGTCGTGAGTTGGCCAATGGTTTTAGTGAGCTTAATGATCCAGCAGACCAAGCCGAGCGTTTCCGTGGTCAGGTTGCTGAAAAAGACGCGGGCGATGATGAAGCCATGCATTTCGATGAAGAGTATATCGAAGCATTGTCTTATGGTTTGCCACCGACAGCTGGTGAGGGTATTGGTATTGACCGTTTAGTAATGCTATTTACCGACTCTGCTAGTATCCGTGATGTGATCTTGTTCCCGCATATGCGCCGCAAACAAGATAGCTAAGATGGGTTTGCTTGCTATAAATCCAAACTGATACTTAACTCAGCATAAAAAGCTTTTGCTCATTTTCACAGAATGGGTATCAGCTTTTTTGTGAAATATCGTCTATAGAGGTATTATGGATACTCAGCAAGCATCTCATACGCTTTGGCAAAAAATGATTCAGCAATGTTTTTTATCATTGTATGAGTTGCCTGATGACAAAATCACTGACTCTGATCATTTTCAGGGTTATGATTTTGTTTTTGAGTTTTCCGGCGCTACTATTTATTTGCTCGTCAATACCGTCGTGATGCAGGCAACTAAGCAAGAAGTGGATAATGCTAAAGCTCGTGAGTGGAGAAAAGAAGTTGTTAACCAACTTATCAAACGCCACGCTCAGATTTATCAAAAAAATGATAGCCTAGTTGTAGATAGAAGTGCCGCGACAACTGATAAAGCAGTTTATTTTATTGGCTTGACGTCATTGTCTATTAATCATCAAGACGATCAGTCGGGCCATTCATCTTATGCAGTTGGCTACGAATATGGCAGTCGGTTTTTTGCAGAGGATTGTGTTTTAGACTTAGATGATGAGCAAAATATCTTACAAGTCTTTAGTCATCAAAACTTCGTTGATATCCTCAACCAGTTAGTGACGCCAAGTGATTTAACAACCTTTTTAGACTTCCATCGTCGTCAGCTATCTAGCTTTGTATCATTTCAAAACGAATCGACATTGCTTAAACAGTTTCTACAATCACCGGACTTTCACCAAAGAGCGATTAGGATACAAGAACAGCTAATTGATAGTGAGTTAATTGAGCAAGTTGAACTACGCTTACTTAAAGCAGTAGAGCCGAATCAGAACGTGTATGCCGATGCCTTAATGGCTGAGATGCAAAAAAATACTCGGATGTGGTTCAAGCTGTTTAACAGTGTTCTTGAGCGTTATTATGAAGCGGGTAGACCTTTACCAAATGAGCAGGTTGATATTTTGGTAGATGAGTCAATGTATACCTATGCATGTCTAGTAGAAAAAATCCTAGCTTATAGAACCATGGATCAAGACTCGCGCTGGAATGGGTATGTTCGCCATGAGCATTCTTATCATGTATTTGGACGCCATTATCTCATGGTGTTTTATGCGCAAGACGATAGCAGTTCGCTGAGCGCAGAGAATGTTAGGCTCTCTTATAAAGATTTATTGTCAGATATTAGTGTTCAGTTACAAGAGCCTGTAATGGATGATTTGTTTTTACTGGGCGTAGAGTTTCGGCCATGCGAAGACAGTGTAAATACTGAGGTTTATCTGGATATTTTTCATCAAGCAGGCTCATTGATTGATGAAAGCACTCAACGCTTATATGATCGACTTGCCCAACTTCAAGCTCAGTTATAACCTAAACATAGTACGATTCACTAACCCGACGCTTCCTTTATATTTGTATTATTTACATTGGCATTTCTTATGACGCAGCAATATCAAGTTTTAGCTCGCAAATACCGACCAAAAAACTTTCACGAGTTGATTGGGCAGACGCATGTGTCTCAAGCGCTGATTAATGCGATTGATTATAATCGTCTGCATCATGCTTATCTGTTTACAGGTACACGCGGTGTGGGTAAAACGACGATTGCGCGTATTTTATCTAAATGCTTGAACTGTGATACAGGTATTACCAGTACCCCTTGCGGCGTATGTGATAACTGTGTTGCTATTGATCAGGGACGTTTCATTGATCTTATTGAGATTGATGCCGCTTCTCGTACCAAGGTTGAAGACACGCGTGAATTATTAGACAACGTGCCTTATGCGCCAAGCCAAGGACGTTATAAGGTCTATCTGATTGATGAAGTACATATGCTGTCTACGCACAGCTTTAACGCGCTACTTAAAACGCTAGAAGAGCCACCGGAGCATGTGAAGTTTTTATTAGCGACGACTGATCCACAAAAGCTACCGATTACGATTATTTCGCGCTGTTTGCAATTTGTACTACGCCCATTACCACAAACGTTACTTAGCGAGCACTTGGCAAATATCTTGACCAAAGAGCAGGTAGGCTATACTCAGCCAGCCATTTGGCAGTTGGCAAGTGCAGCCAAAGGTTCTGTACGTGATGCTCTATCATTGACCGATCAAGCCATTGCTTTTGGTCAAGGCGCACTGGATGATGCGACTGTTAATGCAATGCTTGGTCTTATTGATGCTGCTGACTTAGTACGTCTAATCACAGATATTTATAATCATGATAAGTCCGCGGTCGCTGCTCATATTGAGCAAATGCGTGCGCAAATGGTCGATGCGACCAGTATGTTTGATGGGCTCGCTGAGCTGCTACATCAGTTGGCATTGACTCAGCTGTTGCCTGAGGTCGCTCTTAATGTCAATGAGGCGCAAGCAAAAGATATTTATACGCTAGCTCAGCATATCAGCCCTGATGTCTTGCAGCTGTATTATGAAATTGTTGTGCAAGCCCGTGAAGGTGTCAAGCTCGCAAGTACACCGATGCAAGCGCTTGAGATGTGCATCTTGCGATTGCTGGCGTTTCGTCCATTACCAGTCGATGAAGTCTTGAGCAATACTTATGATAGCAACGGGTCTGCTACCAAAGTACCAGCTATAGAACCAGTTTCTTCGGCATCAGCTTCAGATGCTATTGCACATGAGGCGTCAGCACCGCCGCCAGAGCTTTATAGTGTTGACTATCAGACTTCAAGTCACGATGAGCTGCAAAGCGGTATCTATGATAATGACAATTTAGCACAGTCAATGGCTAGTGCTATGCCTGAACCAGTTGTTGAGCCTGAACCAGTTGTTGAGCCTGAACCAGTTGTTGAGCCTAGCGCAAATGATTCTCAGTTAACAGCACACTCTGATGAAGATCCACGTACGTTGCTGCGTTGTCCACCTCAAGAACTGACAGGCGAGTGGAACCCAGAAAAGTGGGACTACTGGTTACAAACTGCTCGTGAAGGCGAGGTATTGGCACAAGATGAGTTAGCATTGGCACGACAAGGTACAATGACTGGTCAATGTAATGGTAGAGCCACGTTTTTGACCAGTGTTGATAGTAAGCATTTGCAGGTCACTTTTCAGCAATTGGCAGCTAAGCTACAACAGCAATTTACGCAAGCTGACATTGACTTGAAAATTGATAGTAGTATTATGCAGACCGAAAATAAAACCCCAGAGCGCCGACAGAAAAAACGTTTAGAGCAAGCGAAAACCGTTGCTGAAACGAAATTACTAAAAACACCAGTAATGCAGTATTTAACTGAACGTGGTGAGGGTAAAATGGGTAAAGTACAGCTGTATTGAGATTTGGAGCATTAATTGCTCAAAATGTCTAAAAGTATATTTATATATTGAACGTAGTTTTATATTAAATATCAAGGTGATAGCAATATATCACCTTGATATTTTTGTTTTTATTACGGGTCAAAATATATTTATCAAACAAGAGAGAACCATTTGATAACGATAAGATGAATGTAAAGTCGTTATAATGGTTAAGTTATATTAAAAACTGAAATGACGTTTAGGTGAGAATATGTTGGATAATTTACGCGGTATGGCTGTGTTCGCCAGTGTGGTCGGACATGGCTCTTTTAGTGGCTCAGCACGTGAGCTAGGTATTACAACCAGTGCAGTCAGTCAGCAAATTCGTTCGTTAGAGAACGAGCTTGGCGTGGTATTGCTACATCGCTCAACTCGTAAGCTAAGCTTAACAGAAGCTGGTGAGAGCTTTTACGAAGCGGCAAAAGATGTCGTCAGTGCAGCGGAGCAAGGACGTATCAAAGTTAATCAATTGCGTGATGAGCTAGCAGGTAGCTTGCGTGTATCGACCACTCCTGAGCTTGGTGTTAATCATATACTGCCAGCACTCTCTACTTGGATGGCGGCACATGATGATCTAAGTGTCACTTATCTAGCTGACAATCATTATATTGATATGATTGATGAGCGTATTGATATTGCTATTCGCATGAGCCCATCGATTAATGATTCTAGTCTGAGCAGTCATCCATTGACCGATGTGCGCCAATTATTGGTTGCTTCACCTCAGTATTTGCGTCAGCACAGTAAGCTAAATACGCCTAAAGACTTGGCTGAGCATCAATTAATCTGTATTGAGATCATGAAAGATGCCAATCAGATAGATATGATTCAGACTGAAACTGGCAAAAAAACGCGTGTCAAAATGAACTCGCGTATCTATACCAATAACGTGTTTATGGCAACGACGTTGGCTAAAGAAGGTCACGGTTTGGTTAGAATGCTAGAGATGGACGTCAAAAAAGAGCTTGAGAGTGGAGAGCTGGTAGAAGTGTTGACTGGCTATCAGTTACCAAGCTTTGTGCTATATGCGGTCACTTTAAATCGCGACCAACAGCCAGCTAAAATCACTCGTTGCCTAGAAGTACTGAAGAAATACTTCCATGCGAATTAAGTGTTGTTCTCACTACGCACGAAACGTTTTTAGTAAGCAGTAAGCAGTTAGCAGTTAGCAGTTAGCAGTTAGCAGTTAGCAGTTAGCAGTTAGCAAAAAGCCTATAGATAATGAATCATCTATAGGCTTTTTTGTTGTCTATTATTAACGTTGAAGCATGCTTTAAAATGATGGCTTTAATAAATTAATTAAACGCTCAATAACTTGTGTGCTTTCATCACGGCTCATGTTAAGTGGTGGCAGCAAACGTACAACATGACCACCCGTCACATTAATGATCAGCTTTTGCTCATCACGGGCACGATCTACCAGTTGGTTACAATCCATATCTTCAGGTAGCGCGATACCAATCATCATACCTGCACCGCGACTGCTAACGCCATGTTGACCAAATGTATCAACGATACTTTCTCTAATGTATAAACCCTCAGTCACTGCGTTTTCCATGATATTGCTATTTGCTAGCACGTCATATACGCTATGTACCACACGGCTGGCCAATGGTGTACCACCATAAGTAGAGCCGTGGCTACCAGCGCCAAACAGACCATTGGCACGGCCACGTACCATGCACGCACCAACTGGGAAACCATTACCTAGACCTTTGGCTGTCGTCAACACATCAGGGCGAGCATTGCTATGTTGATAAGCAAAATATCTACCCGTACGGCCATTACCTGTTTGCACTTCATCCAGCATAAATAGCCAGTTATGAGCGTCACATTCCGCTTGCAGCTTTTCAAGATAAGTAAAGCCATTAGCTGCAGTGTTTAGGCCACCTTCGCCTTGGATCGGCTCTACAAAGATAGCGCAGATATCATCATGTTCTTGAGCAGCTTGTTTGACGGCAGCGATATCGCCAAATGGCACACGAATAAAGTCCTCATCTAGCGTATAAAATCCTTCACGTGCTTTTGGATTTGCAGTAGCTGACAAAGATAATAACGTACGACCATGGAACGATTGCTCCATTACGATAACTTTTGGACGTTTAAAACCTTGTTTGTACGCGTATAAACGTGCCAGTTTTAATGCAGCTTCATTGGCTTCGGCGCCGCTATTGGCAAAAAACACGCTGTCCATTTGGGCGGCGGTACATAGTATCTCTCCAGCACGCTCTTGCCAATCAATGCCAAACAAGTTGCTCGTATGAATTAACGTACCTGCTTGTTGCTGAATCGCGTCAGTGACTTGTGGATGACAGTGTCCTAAGCCGCATACCGCGATACCAGTTAAGGCATCTAAGTAAGGCGTGTCATCTTTGGTATAGAGCCAACTGCCTGCACCGCGTGTAAAGCTGATTGGTTGACGATTATAAGTGGGCATCAGGTAAGTAGCAGACATGTAAAACATCCTTGGTATAATAATTGAGTAAAAGTGTGGATTATAGCTCGTCAGAAAAAGGCGTGGTTTCTGCAGGTAAGGTGTAATCTTCGTTTGCCCAAGCACCTAAGTCGATCAACTTGCAGCGACTGCTACAAAACGGCTTATATTTATTGTCTTGCCAGGCCGTCTGAGTACCGCAACGTGGGCAAGGGTAGGTCTTTGGGGGCGTGTTTGCAGTAGAGTCAGTCATAAGAAAAGAGCAATGTCCTAAATGTTATTAGTATTGGTTGCATATGGCATAAGCATAAAACGCATCCGTCATTTAAATTACGACTAAACGAGGCGTACTTGCTATCGCTGTATTACTATTCAATTGGATTGACTATATAATAGCATGGGGCCGAATAATGACAAAAGACAAATGCTTTAAGGATAGTAGATGACCGACAATATTGATCTCACGCATCAGCAAGAGCGTGCCTTTCAACCACAAAAACTGTCAGCACCGCGTGACTTTATTATTCCAAATATTATTAATGACAATAAAAATGAAAAACCGTTAATGCTAGAGATTGGGGCAGGGAAGGGTAAGCATGCACTTAGCTTTGCCGCACAAAATCCTGACAAGCATCTGATAGCCATTGAACGCACGCGTAATAAATTTGAAGCATTCTCAAAATTAGCCACTTTACAAAATCTATCAAACCTAGATGCGATTCATGCGGATGCGATTGCATGGACAGTGCATGCCATTAAACCGAATAGCTTGGCTAAAATCTTCATTCTTTATCCCAATCCTGAACAGCACAATCCAAATCAGCAATGGCTGAATATGCCTTTTTTTGAGTTTTTATTATCACGCTTGCAGGTGGGCGGAGAAGTGATATTAGTGACTAATATCGAATCCTATATGGACAATGCAGAATACCAAGCAACTAAAGTGTGGTGTCTACCATCAACACGTTCTCGAGTACCTGTCGACAGCCAGCGTACGCATTTTGAAGTGAAGTACCTAGCGCGGCAAGAGGTATGCTGGGAGTTAAGCATCCGTAAGCCAAAATGGTATAAAACAAGGTTTGATAATTGGCAAGCTTAATAATAGACGAAAAATAGCCTAAGTAATAAAAAATATAGTTAAAAGTGTGTCATTACAATATAATACGAAGATTAAATATAAAATAGCCTAAGTGGAAAAACATAAATCAAAAAAAGCCGTCACTAAAGGACGGCCAAAATTTCGCACTATTAAAAACTATAAATAAGGTTTGACCAAGGTACTAGGGTTGGTATGTGCGTCAAGCACTGTTAAAAAAGTATATGCACCAATAAATTTGCGGCTAATAAACATGAATTCTTTTGGAGGAAGGTTAAATTCAAAAGATTGCATCGCACGAGTAGCTTTAGTGGATAAGCGTGAATGCAATTTGCTATTGGCCCAAATATAGCGATTTTGCTCATCCAAACAGTCCATGGGGATGTCATCGTTTTTCTCAGGATCACTGAATGGCTCGGTAGCCAATAGGAACAATGAGGCAATATCAGAGCGTACTTTATCACTCATACTATCGAAGAAATCATAACCCGTCATCGCTAGAGTCATCGCCTGATGGTTGTGGTGATATCCTGCCCTCAATAGTCCACGGGCAATCGTAAGCAAATTACTATCAAATTGACGAATTGCACCAAAATCTAGCAAAACAAGTTTATCAATATCGTCTGTACTTTCACTAACTCGAACTAAATAGTTACCAAAATTAGGGTCCGTCTGCATTTCACCCCATACAAAAATCTCTTGCATCATGATTTCTATGGCCGCTTGACCAATGGCATTTCGGCGTTCATGAGGTAGTAATTGCAATGCTTCCGAGACCACAGTGATACCTGGCTCGTATGACATACATAGCAGACGCTTTTTAGAATAAGTGCGATTGATCTTAGGCACGATATAGCGCGGATCATCAATTAAACGCTCATAAAAACGCTCCGTCGTAGCCGCTTCCGCTTCATAATCGACTTCGTGATGGAGTAGGTCACGTATTTCCTCAAACCAAGCGTCGAGTGCGCGTGTTTGGGGAACGATATTACTTACTTTTAACAATCTTTTGAACAAGGCAAGGTCAGAGTTGATAGCGTCTGCCACACCCGGATACTGAATTTTTAACACAACTTGTTCGCCAGTGGCGAGTACGGTCGCACGGTGAACTTGAGCAAGAGAAGCAGTTCCGATGGGGACAGGATCAATGTCTAGCTCGTTTAGTTTGTTGCCCAGTAACTGGCGTAATGTTTGCTCAATCGTCGGCCAAGTCAATGTCGCCGTGTCATCATTAAGGGTTTGCAAAGCGCGTGTGATCTCTGGCGGCAGTATATGCTCACCATAAATCGCTAGCATTTGACCAATCTTGACGACCGAACCTTTCAATTTACCTAGCTCTGATGCCAGATAATTTGCTTGAGTTTCCATAAATGCCTGATTACGTGCAGTACGAGCTTCTTTATTTAAGAACATACCAGACACGCTATTACCCGCCCAACGACGACCAATATTCAAAGAAGTTTTTGCAATCGACATACGACGATCAAACCCTGAGGTTTTTAGGCTATCGATTGATTGCTTGTTGCTAAAAGGTTTAGACGTATCATTTGCCATAAGTATAATCATTCATCCAATTGGTATTGATTTGCGGGTTCGAAACCTACAATACAAGGGAGACGTGATGCACAGGTACAAAATTGTATCATATAAAGCGCGTTGGTTTTATGAGCCTGAGCTGGCCATTGATAGTTACTTTGTAAGCCAATATCTAGTGGTAACTATTGATAAATAGGCGATTACTAATTTAAGTATGATTTATAAATACCTAGATTTTTCTAGCAAGTTAACTGACTATTAAAATTTAGAAAAATCTATTTATAACCAATAGATTAGTATTAAAAAGATACTAAAAAATAAGACCTAGCATGATGCTAGGTCAAATAATGATGTAGAGCTATAAAATACAGAAATATTATTAATCAAACACATTGAGCGAAACCTTCGCATTCTCTAAAATATTGCCCAAGACGCTACTCAATATGTCTTTTGATATGCATTAGCTGCTAAGCGTTTTCGCGAGTGATGGCGTGGTGACCAATATCACGGCGGTACTGCGCACCATCGAAGCTAATAGCAGCGGTTACTGCTAATGCGGCTTGCTGAGCATCAGAAATACTATCTGCTAACGCAGTTACACATAAGACGCGCCCGCCGTTTGTGACGATTTCTTTATCATTATCGTTAGAAAATGCCGTGCCAGCATGAAAAACTTTCACAGCTTCGTCGTTGTTAGGATCTAGTTCTGGCAAGCCAGCAATCACATCACCTTTAGATGAAGTTTCAGGGTAGCCTTTTGATGCGACAACGATACCTAAGGCAGGGCGGTTGTCCCATTTGGCTTCGCTAGGCAATTGACCGTCTAATCCTTGGGCGACCAAGTCTACCATTGATGACTGCAAGCGCATCAAGATAGGCTGCGTCTCTGGATCACCAAAGCGGCAATTAAACTCGATGACATAAGGGTCGCCTGCCTTATCAATCATAAGACCTGCGTATAAGAAGCCAGTATAAGGATGGCCTGCGTTTTTCATGGCATCGACCACTGGTTGAATCACTTGCTGCATGACTTTGTTATGAACATCGCTGGTAACAACTGGAGCAGGAGAGTAGGCACCCATACCGCCAGTGTTTGGACCGGTATCACCTTCAAAAGCACGTTTGTGATCTTGGCTGGTTGCCATTGGCAAGATGTTGTCACCATCAATCATACAGATAAAGCTGGCTTCTTCACCCTGTAAGAACTGCTCGATAACCACGCGGCTGCCAGCATCACCAAACTTATTATCCGCTAGCATATCGTCGATAGCTTCATGTGCTTGTTCGATCGTTTCAGCGACGATGACGCCTTTACCTGCAGCAAGACCGTCTGCTTTGATAACGATAGGCGCGCCTTGCTCATCGACATAGGCTTTTGCAGCGACTGCGTCGGTAAAACCTTGATAAGCAGCGGTTGGAATATTGTTTTGCTCCATGAACTTTTTAGCAAAAGTTTTTGAGCCTTCTAACTGTGCACAGTAGGCTGTTGGGCCCCATGCTTTGATACCTGCATCGCGACAAGCATCAACAATACCCGTGACCAAAGGCGCTTCTGGACCAACAATTACCATGTCGATATCATTATTTTGACAAAAGGCGATAACAGCACTATGCTCGCCTGCGTTAGCGTCGGTAGACTCTAGCGTAACGTTTTGGCATTTAGGCTCAAGGGCGGTGCCAGCATTGCCAGGAGCGATGTAGATATTTTTTACATTGTCATCTTTTGCACATTGCCATGCCAATGCGTGTTCGCGACCACCTGAGCCAACCACCAAAATATTCATCATACCTTTTGCCCTTAGCATTAAAGTTAATAGTGAGCGAGTCGTACGCTCTTAAATATGTTGGCATATTCTAACAAAAAAACGCCTTCAATTACCATGAGTATCCGCCTGCCAGCACCGAATCATCCATATCGATGTCTAAAACCGCGTTGTCTCATTAGTAAAGGTTATCGACACATCGCTGATTCATGAAATGATGTTGTACACTTTAGCTCGCGCCTTATGTGCGTTACACTTCACTATATTGGTAGTATTAAATTCTGATGGCTACATATTAATAAAAAATAAGAGCAAAAAAGGAGAAAATTTCTAACTGTTATAAAAATAAAATAAGTCGCGTGAATGGAAATACTGCACCGTTGCACCAATGATGAATATGCAGTAACAGTAGTCAATCTAAATCGATAAACTTAAATAAATAAATGTTAAACCAAATCTATAAAAAAAGGACGCAGGAAATGCCAAACTCCCTCAGTATCGCAAAAGAGCGCATTAGCCAGATAAGCGATATTGCTACCAGTTATGTACAAAAAGACAAATCGCTATTTGATCATTTTATTCATAGCTATTATCAGCCGCTGCATCAAGAAACTGCAGAGGCGATTAGTAATGCTGACTTGGCGGGCATGGCGCTACATCACTTTACACTACTCAAAGCTTACGACGGCAGCAAGCCGCAGCTGACAGTACTAAACCCAGCAGCAGAAGAGCAGCACTTTCACAGCTCGCACACTGTCATTCAAATCGCAGCTTATGATAGACCATTCTTAGTTGATACGATTTTGATGAGCCTAGAAGCTGAAGGTATCGATGTTCATCGTACTTACAACATCATCATCAGTGTTGAGCGTGATGAAAATGGTGATATCACCCATATCGAAGGCGCACATGAAAGTGCCACTTCACATATGTCATTGATTCATTGCGAAATTGCTTACCAAGACAACGAAGACTTGGAAGCACTGCAAAAAATGCTCATGTCGAAAATTGACACGCTTGATACGGTCGTTGGCGACTGGAAACAGATGCGTGCGCAGTTAAACGACATCAAAACTGAGCTTTCTACTAAGCCGCTACCAGAAGTGTTCTACTCACAACAAGAAATCCAAGCATTTTTAGATTGGATCTTAGACGATCACTTCATATTCTTAGGTTATCGTGAATACCGCTTAGAAGGCGGTCAGTCTATCGAAGTGACTTCTGAGCCGACCGATTTGGATTTATTTGCGATTGGTAACAGTGGTCTAGGTCTATTACGTGGTTCTGAGAAAGATAAGCTATCAGAAAGCTTTAGCCAGTTGCCTAGAGGATTAAAGCAATTGTTGACTGAGCCACGCGTGTTAATGCTGTCTAAATCAAGCCGTGTGTCACCTGTGCATCGTTCAGTATATATGGACTTTTTGGGCATTCATAAGTTCGATGATAACGGTAACCTAATTGGTGAATACCGCTTTATCGGTTTGCTTACCTCACAAGCCTATCAGCTCACTGTACAGCAAATACCGCTATTGCGCGAAAAAGCCAATAAGATTATGGCAATGGCAGACTTGCCACGTGACGGTCATGCCCATCACAAGATGATGCATGTGATTAATACTTTGCCACGTGATGATTTGTTCCAAGCCAGCGTCGAAGAGCTATACCCAATTGTTTCGGGCATTACTCAACTACAAGACAAGAAAAGCTTACGTCTATTTAGCCGTATTGACCATTATCAGCGTTTTGTTTCGTGCTTGGTCTATATCCCGCGTGATAAGTTCAACACCGAGCTACGTATCAAAGTACAAAACGTCTTAAAAGACGCCTATAACGGTATGTCTTCAGGGTTTACTACTGAATTCAATGAATCTGCGCATGCTCGTGTACACGTTCACGTACGTACCGTGCCTGGTCAAGTAAATGACGTCAATATCGCCACACTTGAAGCCAAATTATCAGCACTCATGCAATCATGGGATGATAATTATCAAAAGATGCTCCTCGACAATGTGGGTGAGCAACAAGCCAATGCTTTAAATCGTCGTTTCTTAAACTATATCCCTGCTGCCTACCAAGAGCGTTTTGATGCTCGTACTGCAGTTGAAGATACCAAGCGTTTGGCGGGACTGACCGCAGAGCAACCAATGCTTTGGCACTTATACCAGTCAACAGGCGATGCACGTAACCAGCTCCATCTAAAACTGTACGGTCGCGAACAGCCGGTTATCTTGTCGAAAGTATTACCAATACTTGAAAACTTTGGTGTGTCAGTTATCTCAGCACAGACTTATGAGTTTGACTTGCCAGAGCAACCTATCTGGATGCAAGAGTATGAGTTGACCCTAGAGCATGTCGATACGGTCAATATGCAAGTCGTGCGTGGTCAGTTCGAAGACAGTCTTAAGCAAATCTGGGCAGGTCGCGTTGAAAGCGATTCGTTTAATGAATTGGTACTAACGACCAAGCTCGATACTTATGATGTCGTCGTATTGCGTGCATTGTCTCGCTATATGCTGCAAGCACGTGCCCCATTCTCTAGTGCTTATATTCAGCAAACCGTGGTCAAAAACAGTGATATCAGTGTCGCGTTAGGTAGTTTGTTTGACGCACGTATGAATCCTAAGTATAGCGAAGAAGATCGTCAACAAAAAGCCGCTACTATTCAAGAGGAAATTACTGCTGCGCTAGCAGATGTAGATAGTCTAGACGAAGATCGTATCTTGCGCTGGTACTTAGATTTGATTAATGCGATGGTACGTACCAACTTCTATCAAGTTGATAGTGATGGTCAGCGCAAAGATCGTCTGTCATTTAAGTTCTTGGCAGCAGACATTCCAAACTTGCCTAAACCAAAGCCAATGTTTGAGATATTTGTGTATTCACCACGCGTCGAAGCTGTACATTTACGTGGCGGCAAAGTCGCTCGTGGTGGTCTGCGCTGGTCAGATCGTATGGAAGATTTCCGTACTGAAGTACTTGGCCTTGTCAAAGCACAGATGGTCAAAAACGCAGTAATCGTCCCTGTAGGCTCTAAAGGCGGATTTATTGTAAAAACCAAGAGCATGGCTGATGGTCGTGAGGCGTTCCAAGCAGAAGGTATCGCTTGCTATCAGACATTCTTACGCGGCATGCTTGATGTCACAGACAATATTGTAGATGGCAACATCGTCCCGCCAGCCAACACGGTACGCCATGATGAAGACGACCCGTACTTGGTTGTCGCAGCAGACAAAGGTACAGCTACTTTCTCTGATATAGCCAACGCGCTAGCAGCAGAGTACAACTTCTGGCTAGATGATGCCTTTGCATCAGGTGGGTCAGTAGGTTATGACCATAAAGCAATGGGTATCACCGCTCGCGGTGGTTGGGAGTCGGTCAAACGTCACTTCCGTATGCGCGGTATGGACATCCAAAACCGTGATGACTTCACCGTTGTCGGTATTGGTGACATGAGTGGTGATGTATTCGGTAATGGCATGTTGCTCTCAACGCATACTAAGCTCGTTGCTGCCTTTAACCATTTGCATATCTTTATTGATCCTAATCCAGATACGGCGGCCTCATACGCTGAGCGCGCACGCTTGTTTGAATTACCACGCTCATCATGGGCAGATTATGAAGCATCATTGATCAGTCAAGGTGGTGGGATATTCTCGCGCCAAGACAAAACCATCGCTATCAGTCCTGAGATGAAGTCGCTCTTTGATATCAGTGAAGATAGCCTTGCACCGAATGATTTGATCAGTGCGTTACTACGAGCACCTGTCGATCTTATCTGGAATGGTGGTATCGGTACTTATGTCAAAAGTGCAAACGAAACGCACGCTGACGTGGGCGACCGTGCGAATGATTCGCTGCGTATTGATGGTAATGAGCTACGTGCAGCCGTCGTTGGTGAAGGTGGTAACTTAGGTCTAACCCAGCAAGGTCGTATCGAGTACGCTCAAACGGGCGGACGTATCTATACAGATGCAATCGACAACTCAGGCGGTGTTAACTGCTCGGATCATGAAGTCAATATCAAAATTCTACTTGGCAAAGTGGTCGAGCAAGGCGATATGACGCTGAAGCAACGTAATGAGCTGCTTGAGAGTATGACTGACACCGTAGCAGAATTGGTACTGCGTCAAAACTACTTGCAACCACAAGCGATTGAGCTGAGCCATATCCGTGCAGCAGCTAATTTGAGCGATCATCAGCGCTTTATTCAGATGCTAGAGAGTGAAGGGCGTCTGGATCGTGCGATTGAGTATCTGCCATCAGATGAAGAGATTGCGAAGCGTCAAAAAGCGGATACTGGTCTGACCAATCCTGAGCTAGCAGTGGTCTTGGCTTATGGCAAGATGTGGGTTTATGACAATCTACTACTATCTGATTTACCAGATGATCCGTACTTTATCAATGAGCTACGTAAGTACTTCCCAGATGAGCTTGCGTCACGCTTCTTCGATGAGATGACTGAACACCGTTTGCATCGCGAGATTATCAGTACTTACTTGACCAACAGTGTGGTCAACCGCTTAGGTATTGAAGCGCTATTCCGTCTCTTTGAGGAAACCGATCAATCACTAGCCACTATCGTACGTGGTTATGCGATTAGCCGTGATGTATTCAACGTATCGCGTGCTTGGAAAGCCCTTGAAGCTCTAGACAATCAAGTTGAGGCGACATTATTGCTGAACCTTGAGCTACGTCTACGTGATTCACTTGAGCGCGGTGTGGTCTGGTTCATCAATGCCTTCGGTCAAAATCTGCAAGTCGCTGATATGATTAGCCGCTTTAGTGAAAGTGTAGAAAAACTGACCAAGCCAAGTGGCTTTATCGAGCAGCAATTTGCACAATATCTGCAAGAAGACACCAAGCGCTTGATGCAAAAGGATCTGTCTGATAATGACGCTACGCTATTTGCGATGCTACCGTATCATGTCGATGCGCTTGATGCTGCATTGCTTGCTGAGCAATACGAGCGTCCTGTTGATGAGATTGCAACTTTATACTTTGAAGCTTATCAAGTATTGCAATTAGACTGGATGATGGAAAATATTGCCAGCCTACCACAACAAGATTATTGGGATCGTCGTGCACGTCATGCGTTAGTGAACGAGCTGTCACGCAGCTTGCGCTTATTGATGGATGCGGTACTCTCAAAACCAGATGCTAAGCAAGCATTTAGTGAATGGAGAGCAAGACACGTCGATCAGCTTGCTGCAGTCACTACAGAGATGAATAAGTTGGATGAGCTGCACAGCAACGATGAAGAAGGTCAAATCGGTCTTTCAACGTTGTCCGTATTGATGAGTGAGCTTAGTGGTTTAGTTACTAAGTAATGAAGTAATATCACTCCCAAACTGTCTCAAAAAACCACCGTCCTTAATGTTCGGTGGTTTTTTATTGCCTAAAAGAAAGGGTTTAGTCGAAAGTATTAAGTAGTAAAGTGATTAACCTAACTTATGATGCTTTTTCACTGACGACTTTATGACACCCTTGGCCACTAATTCGGCTAAATCCACCCGAGAGCTTTTCGACTTTAATCTGGGTTAAAATGCGATCTTTTAGCGCCTGAACATGGGATATCACCCCGATTAATTTACCTTCTTGCTGTAGATTGGTCAGCGTATCAAGCGCAATGTCTAAAGATTCCTCATCCAATGTACCAAACCCTTCATCCAAAAATAGCGAGTCCACGCGTATATTTTGACTGGCCATCTGTGATAGCCCTAGTGCTAATGCTAGGCTAATAATAAAACCTTCGCCACCTGAGAGGTTTTTAGTGCTACGAATTTCACCACCTTGATAGTCATCCATGACGTTGAGCTCAAGGGGGTTGCCATCATCACGAACCAGCAGGTAGCGATTGCTCATCTTTTGTAGCTGAGTATTTGCATGACTGATCATAATGTCAAAGGTAAGTCCTTGAGCAAAAGTACGAAACTTTTTGCCATCAGATGAGCCAATCAATTTGTGCAGTTGCTGCCAAACTTGTAACTCACCTTTTTGGGCGTTAATAGCATCAAGCTGCGCTTGTTGGGTGGTTTTCTTATCTTCGTTGTCTTTTAAACGCTGACTGATTGCACCGATTGACTCAATCCGTTTGTTAAATTCATCTTGGGCTTGTGATTGCTGTTGGGTAAGCGTTTCTCTATCGTCTGTTGTAAGTGGATTAGCCTGCTTAGCCTCAAGTGTCTTTTGGGTGTCTTCTAATAAAGACTGCGCTTGTTTTAGCGCGTAATCGATATGCTGCTGCTGCTGCCTAAGTGCATTACGCTCATCTATGGGCAGGCGTGCATTAGTAAAATCTATTTCATTAGTGAAATCAGAGGCGGCAAGCGCTGACTTAAAGGTATCTTCTTGGCTGCTAAGTGTAATCCTTACAGTAGTCATTTTCTCAGTCACCTGACGTTGCTTATCCAGCAATTGACTAAGTATGTGCTCAGCATTGTCTAACTGTCTTTGCGTAGAGGTCTGCGTGGTTTTAGCCTGATCTAACGCATCACGTAAACGCTTTTCTTCTGTTTCAGGATCTTTATTAGCAAAAACATACTTTCTATCTGTTTGTAATTTCTCAATCGCCTCAGTTCTTTCTGCCACGAGTTGAACCAGTTTACCAAGCTCATTTTTTTCTTTGTCGAGCTGAGACTGCTTAGTCTCGATTTGTGTTTCTAGACGACTGAGTGATGTTTTTAGGTTTTGTTGATCCTCTTTATAGTCGTTGAACTGTTTCTTGATTTGTAAAAAGGCACTGTGACATTGGCGCAGGGTGTTGATATGCGACTGATATTCCGTTTCACTTAGTATGGCTTGGCCTTCAATACTGGTTATCAACGGTTGTAATGATTGCAGTGAAGAACGTATCGCCATTTTTGCATCTGACTGATGTTTGTCAGCGGAATATTTATTTAACGGAGCTAATATATCGGTTTTGAGCACAGTCAATTCAGAAAAATTATCAGCAGATTTCTTGTCTAAGTTTTCTATAGCCCATGCTATTTTTTCACTATTGCTCTCAATCTCGTTAATAGTGCTGGTTAGCTCACGCTGCTCCTTGTCTAACGCTTCGATGTCATTACGCATCGTAGAGAGCGACTCGCTAAGCGTTTCATATTGAGTTAACGTATTTTTAAGAGATTCTCTACGCTTACCTAGCTCGATTTTGCTACTGTCTAATAATGACAGCGCATCTACATGCGTCTCAATCTGCATCAATGGTTTTAATGTTTCAGCAACAAATTGAGAATAGCCTTTATTTAGTACTGAACTGACCAACTGGTCGATATCTGTCTTTAACTTTTGTATTTGGTGATTTAGCAGGGTTTGTTGCTCTTCCGCTTGCGAGAACTGCTGCCTTACAGTTGCCTGAGTAATACGACGTTTAGATAAAGTATCTTCTAAGTTGGATATAGTCGTATCCAGCTCTGCTATTTGCCGCTGAGTTTGCGTTGCTTCCGTTTCTTGTATCAAATGTGGGTGGTCTGCACTATAAGGATGCTCTAGCGATCCACAAAGCGGGCAGGGATGACCATCTTTTAGGTCAGCGATATAGTCTTCTAACTTGGCGACTTTTTGTAGTAAATGCAGCTGGGCTTGTTTGTCTTGACGCTTTTCTTTGGCAGCGCTGATAGCCGATTCATTATCAGCGATTAAGCCTGCCAGCTTTGTGAGGTCGTTACTCATTACTGGCAAGGTCGCAACTATTTTCTCTACTTGTACGCTAAGCTCATCTTGCTGTTTTGCCTTAACGCTCACTTGGTCAAGTTGACGGTTGATATCATCAATCTGCTCTTGCTCATCTCGCATATCAGCCAATGACTGCACTTGGGTTAATGCTGCTTGCTCTTGTTGTAAAGCGGCTAATTTATCCTGTATAGACAACATGGTGGTGTCTTTTGTCTTTTTCTGTTGATTTAAGACGTCAAGATTGGCGCGATACTGGTGGATCTGTTGCTGCTGGCTTGTTTTATCATCTGATAGGGCGGTATTCTCTTGCAATAGGGCTTTTAGTCGGCCGCAATGACTCTTAAAATTCGCTATATCACTATCGATAGTGTTTAATTCATGGGCGTCATTAAGATAGCTTTCGACACTTGCGAGCTGGGTTTTATTTTGTGCAGCCTGTTGTTTATGGTTGTCTATCTCTTTATTTAGATGTTGAGTGCTGCCCGTTAGAGTTTGCTGTCTTTGCTCAATATCTTTTAGGACATGCTTATTCTGCGTAATGTCTATATCTAGTCTACGCGCCAGCGCAATATTGGGTAGAGCCGTTTGCAAAGTTTCATGGGTAGCTTGCGCATGAGTTTTTGCTGTCTCTAGATGTATGGTTGCTTGCTCTAGATCATTTTGTTTTTGCGGTAGGATGCTGCTGATTTGCTGCTGTTCTTCGTGTAAATGTTTTAGATTATCTCGACTATGGACAAGTTGGCTGAATTGACTATCAATCTCCAATGCCTTATTAGCAGCGGTTAAGCGTTTGGCATAAGGGATAAAGTCTTGCTGAGCCTGCTGAGCCTGATCTAGATCATTTTGATAAGTATTCAGTTTTTCTTTTAATTCTGTGACGCTATCTAGCCACTTTATTTTTTCGGCCAAATCTTGAATGGTCTGCTGCTGTTCACTTTGGGCACTTTGATACGACTGTAAATCGGCTTTTAACTGATTTTCTTCAACGGTATTTAAGAGCATCAAGCCATCTAAACCGTATTGTAGCTTGCTGAGAATTTCTTCCTCGGTACGTTTCTTATCATGAACCTGTGTTGAGATAGTCGCGTAAATATCAGTGCCCGTGATTTTTTCTAAAATATCTGCGCGTTCATCAGCCTTTGCCTTTAGAAATGCTGAAAAGCTACCCTGAGCCAGCAATATAGAGCGAGTAAATTGCTGAAAATCCATCCGAGTCAGTTCAATGATTTTATTTTTGGTATGCTTTAAGGTGCTCTCTAACAGCTCATCCTCTTTTGACGAGTCATCAACGTTTATCTTAGCGATTTCATGAGTCGCATCTTGCAGATTGCCATCTGCTTTGTTGTAAGCACGGCGCTGTCCCCAGCGGCAGCGATATTGCTCGCCATTCAAGTCAATCACTACTTCAGCGAAACATTCTGCCGTTTGCCGCGTCATCACTTCATTGCTGCTCTTACTGATACTATTAATCCTTGGCGTCTCACCATATAGCGCTAAGCAAATGGCATCCAATATGGTGGTCTTGCCAGCACCTGTTTGCCCTGTGATGGCAAAGATGCCTTCATTGGTAAAAGCGGTGTCAGCAAAATCAATATGCCATTCACCTTTGAGAGAATTGAGGTTTTTGAGTCTGAGTTCGATTAGGCGCATGGATATATCTTATTATTAGTGATAGCAGCAATTGCAAAAATTTAGAAAGATAGAAAGAAGTGTGATAATGATTTACCACTTATATTATTCTGCCTGTTTGTCCTCATGATGTAAGTGATAAAGTATCTGACCATAGGCATCACGCAACGAGTCTTTTTGCGAATCAGCCACATCATTTATCGTCAAGCAGCGCTCAAACACTTCCATCTCATTTAAGTCTTGCAAGTTCTCAGAGGTTTGCTGCTGATTGAGGACTTTATTATAAGTACGAGTGTTTTTTATCTTAAGCACTTCACATGGCAACCCTTCTACCATTGCTTGCACTTGTTCACGCAAATCACTGACGATTTCGTCACCTGTATAGACAATCTCTAGCCAAATAGAGTCCGATTGTGTAAGCGCTTGAATGGTTTGTTCAATTGTGGTTAGGTCACCAGATATTTGCGCCAATTGTTGGAACTTTGGAATGGGTAGGGATACTACTTGCATCTGATTAGCGTCATCGCGATGTAGAATTTTATTGCTATTCACGGCGTCAGTAGAAGTTTCTCGAATGCTTTTATATTGCTCAGGCTGAATAGGAGTATTTTCTACGACAGTAGATTTTTTAACTTCCTCATCTTCTAATGGCTCATCAAAGCCAAACAAGTCATCCATGAAAGGCAGTGCCTGAGTCGCCACTTTTTCAGCGGTTTTTTCTGCTAATTTATCTACTGATTTTTTCACTTGGGCGACTTCAATGTCAGCAGCTGTATCGATAGCATGAGGAGTAATACTATCAGGTGCGACGTTTAACCCTAAAATGTCGTTATCAAAATGCTCTGCGGCACCAAACTGTACCAGCAATACTTGCTTTTGCTGTTTGGCCTCTCCGAAACCCATCGCGATGGGTGAGCCTGAATAGCGAATACTCTCACGACCGCCAACGCGCTGCGGTACGTGCAAATGCCCAAGAGCGACATAATCAAAGCCATCATTGAACATATCGGCAGATATTTTACCTAGTGAGCCGACATAGAGCTCGCGTACACCGTCATCCTCAGTTGTTTTGCCACCAGACGCGAATAGATGCCCTGTGGCGATGATAGGAATATATCGCTGATGCGTTTTTTTTAAGTCAGCTTGCTTAGTCTTCGCAATGTCTGCGACATTGTCATAATGCGCGCAAATACCAGCGATAACATTGGCGTCTTTGCTATCCGCGGACTCGCCAGCGCTACTGCTACGCACATCCCGATCGCGCAGATAGGGCACAGCGGCAATAATACAATGGGGGTTGTTGTCGTCATCACCCAAGACTAATACTTCATCATTCAAATCATCACAAGCCGTGCCAATTACATGTACGTTCAAAAATTTAAGCACATTGCTTGGCGCGTCTAAAAATGTTGGTGAATCGTGATTGCCTGCGACAATAACCACATGCTGACAGCAGGAGCGCGAGACCTTACCCAAAAACTCATAATACAACGCTTGGGCTTTATTGCTTGGGGTCATGGTGTCGAAGATATCACCCGCAACAATCAATATATCTACTTTTTGCGCGCTGATGGTGTCTTGTAGCCAATGCAGGAAGGACTCAAACTCTTCATAACGAAGACGCCCATACAGACGTCGCCCCAAGTGCCAGTCTGAGGTATGCAATATGGTCAAAGGTTTCATTTGCGTGGTTAAAGAAGAAGGCAAGCTAGCATCAGATATGGGCATAAGTAGACTATAAGTATGAGCAGTAGAAAGTCTTCATTCTAGCAAGAATCGTTGCATTTTGCGCTGTTGCCAAAAGAAAACCCTACCAATAATATACTGGTAGGGCTTTCTTTTTATTTAAGACTCATCATTTTACAGGTTAGCAGTAAGCGCTAGTCAACAATCAATTGCTCCAGACCATCTCCTTGCTGTGTTGCAAGATTTGCGACCATCGATAGGGCATGTGCTTGTTGGTCTATCGGTTGTTTGACTGCTTCACCTCTTGAGCCTTCACGCAACCAATTTTTAGCTATATCATCGCTGTTTTGACTGTGCTGCTGATTTTGTAAATTATACCAAGCCAAATCATGATGCAAGCTGACCACGTCGCCCATGATGAGAAGGGCAGGCGTTGGCAATTGTGCTTGTTCTTGTTTGGCAACAATCGTTGCAAGCGTACCTGTCAATACTTGCTGATTGGACATACTCGCATTAGAGACGATAGCAATCGGCGTCTCGCTACTACGACCAGCGTCAACCAAGCCTTCAGTCAAACGTGCCAGCGAGTGCAGACCCATATAAAATACGACCGTCTCATCAGTATTTAAGAAGCTTTTAAAGTTACTGTTGGGTGCGCCAGCCTTCAAAAATCCCGTCACAAAACGCACTGATTGTGAATGGTCACGGTGAGTGAGCGGAATGCCTGCATAGCTAGCAGCAGCATTGGCAGCGGTGATGCCTGGTACGACTTGATAAGGTACATTATGTGCTCGTAGGCTCTCTATCTCTTCGCCGCCACGTCCAAAGATAAATGGATCGCCACCTTTTAAGCGCACCACACGGCGACCTTGTTTGGCATGATTGACGAGCAGTTCATTGATGCCCAACTGCGCAACTGTATGATTGCTGCGCTTTTTACCGACAAACACTTTATCAGCATCACGGCGACATAAGTCCAACACCTGCGGTGAGACCAGTGCATCATAAAACACCACATCTGCTTGCTGCATTAGACGCAAGGCTTTGAAGGTCAAAAGCTCTGGATCACCAGGGCCTGCGCCCACAATGTAGACTTCACCAACGGCTGGTAAGCTTTTTTCTGACTCATCCGGTGCGACGTTCTTGATGGCATCTGACTCTCTAACCGAGTCTGTATCGTCGCTTTTCTTACTGATAGCAGCGGCAGTACTATCCAAATCAGCTTGCAGTTGTGCAGTCGCTTCAGTTTCATTACCGGCGAACATTAGCTGACTGACTTGGCCTTCAAATGCGCGCTCCCAAAACTGACGACGGCCAGTAAGCGTTGGTATCTTGGCTTTTACCTCACTGCGGAATTCACCTGCCAGCTTGGCTAATTTTCCATAGCCTTGCGGGATTAATGTCTCAAGGCGTGCCCGTAATAGCCGTGCCAATACTGGCGCTTTACCATTTGATGAGATACCAATCACAATGGGATTGCGATCGATAATGGCTGGAAAGATAAAGTCACATAAATGCGGGGTATCGACCACATTGACTGGAATGTTTAGCTCAGTCGCATCTGCATGAATTTGGTGGTTCAGCGTCTCATCGTCAGTCGCGGCAATGATTACCCGTGCGCCTGACATATAGGTTTTATTATAGTTCTCATAGATAAATTCATGTTTGCTGTCAGTGAGTAAGGCTTGTAGCTCGTGGCTGATATCGGGTGCAAGTATAGTGATACAGGCGCCTGCACGGCTGAGCAAGTCCGCTTTACGCAGTGCCACTTCGCCGCCGCCCACGATAAGCACTTTACGGTCTTCTAATTTAAAAAATAGCGGGAAGGTGTTCATAATGTCACCATATATTTAATTGTTTATTATAAAAGGTAGAAAAGATATAAGGAATGCCGCCATTATGAGGTATCACAGGCATACTCTCACCTAGTGAATTGGCATTAGCATATTCGTTTTTGTCATGTTAATGATGGTTTTTTGTGAGAAAGGGAATAGATTTTATGAGATATGATAGGCGTACTAGAGGTTTAGAAGGGCATAATTTTATATTTTTTAATTCAGAACAATTATGAAGGCATCATAATGAGTCAAAACAATACGTTTAATAGACTAAAAAAATCAAGTACTGTCTTTTTCGGACTTATTTTAGGGTTGCTAGTTAGTTCAGATGTACTAGCAGAATGCGCGTTGGCTGAAGGTTATAAGTTACCAAATGGGGTTGTATTTGATGAACACTGTGAGTTTGATGGTGAACTCGCGCCCGTAATAAAAGGTAGTAAGTAAGTATGGATTCATCGATAAGCAAGGTGTGATAAAAATACCAACACAGTATGACTTTCCAATTGCTTTTGTAGAAGGTCTAGCAAGTGTTCATAAGGACAACTTATCCGGATACATTAATATGCAGGGTGAAGTTGTTATACCTCTCAAATACAGCCTTACTTATCCATTTGAAGATGGTTTAGCTGTGGTTGTGGTAGATAATAGAAGAGGAGTCATTGACAAACAGGGACAGATAATTATTCCGATAATGTACGATGATTTGATGGGTTTTAATGAGGGTTTATCTGCAGTTGAGAACGAAGGGAAGTATGGATACATTGATATTAATAATAAGTTAGTTATTCCTTATGAATATGATTCTACTATTTCCTTTACAGAAGGCCTAGCAGCGGTTGAAAAAAATGAAAAGTTCGGATTTATAGATAGGCTAAATAATATCGTGATACCCATTGAATATTATAGTGTGACTTGGTTTTCAGGTGGTTTAGCCGTCGTTAATAATGATGATAAGTTTATGATCATTAATAGGTCGAATCAAGTAGTCAAAGAGCTAGACTATGCAATGGTCTTCCCCTTCATTAACGGATTAGCACTTGTCTATGATAACGGTAAGCATGGATTTATTGACAAAAATGGTGATGTAGCAATTGAATTAGACTATGATGACATTCCATTTATTGATCCTTTTAAAGATGGTGAATGGTTCTACATTAATAGACAAGGTAAACGTGTAGAAAAAAAGTTTTAAGTCCAATGAAAAACTGAAAAAAGCCCTTTCTTAAATAAAAGAAAGGGCTTTTCAAATTCATAAACAGCTGAAATTACAGCTGAGTATGCAAGCCACACTCACGGCTTTCTTCTACTTTCGTTGGATCAAAGTAGTCATGCTCGTTTGGCAAGTTGTGCTCATCTAAGTACACGTCTAGATCAGCATCTGTTTTTTCAAACAATGGCGCTACCTTTAGTACGCCGTCTTTTGATAAGCTAAGTACATCAAGACCTTGGCGGAACTCAGTTTGGTCTTTACGAATAGCATTGAACCACACATCTGGTTTTAGCTCAGAAAGGGCGCGGCGGAATGGCTCAAGTTTCACTTGTTCAGTGAACTCGCCATGTTGCGGGTTGTCAATGCCTGGGATGCCATTCATGGTGGCGTCACGATGGGCAGCGGTTTGTTTTGGAATATACGTCACGACGTTGAGATCAAGATCACGAATCAATTTGTTGGCAAACTGATAGGTCGCATCGGTGTTATAGCCTGAATCTACCCACAATACCGTGATGTCAGGGCGCTGCTTGGCAACCAAATGCAAGATCGCTGACTCATAAGGACGGAAGTTGGTGGTGATGATTGGGTTTTTGGCTTGCGTCAATGCCCACTCAACGATTTGCTCAGGTGATTTACCTTGCAAATCTTGGTTTGCTTGGTCGATATCTAGGTTTGGGTGTAATTGGCTCATAATACATTCCTTAATAATTGTTAATATAAAAATAGCGATTTGATAGTGAATAATAAAATCAGTTTTTTGAGAACATCGGTAATGCTGAAGCGTCTCGACCATCATAGCTACTGGCTAGGGCAGTGAAGGCTTGGCTAATATCAGATTTAGCATCATGCTCATTGAGTACAAAGCTGGTCGCACCAGCGCGCAGCAAATAAGCGATTTGATCACGACCAAACGCGCCTGCCATGCGAATATCACCTTCATAACCAAGCTGACGCAGGGTCTGTGCAAAACTAAAACCGCGACCGTCTACAAAACTTGGGACATGAATGACGATCAAGTCTTGCGTCAATAAAAAGTCTTTTACATCAGGCAGATCATCAGCATCGGTGTTGGATGTGATCCACACACCCAATCGGCTGCTGTGCTGCTTGAGGATATCCAATACTTGCGCGAGCAAACCGTTTGCCAGTTTGCCATCAGCATTTAATAAATCTGCTAGTGGGACAAGTACATCAACTTTTTCTTGTTTGTGTAACAGCTCAAGTAAGGTCAGGTTTGATAACGCGATACCGTCAGGCAGCTGCGCTGTCGCTAGCGCTTGCCAAGTATCTTTGCCACTGATGTCTGCGCCATGGCTATCAAGCACATGATGATTACCCATAGACCTTCTCCTTAAAGGGTGCAAGGCCAATACGATTGATCAGCTCACCAAAGCCTTCTACCTCATTCTCATTAGCCACGCGTTGCTCTAGATAGACATCTACTATCTTTTGTATCGTCGTCGCGACATCATCAGATGGCACCGCTTTACCCAATATCTTGCCGATTTTGGCGTCGTTACTAGAGTTTCCGCCGAGGCTGATTTGATACCAGTATTCGCCTTTTTTATCGACACCAAGGATACCGATATCGCCGGTATGATGATGCGCACAGGCATTCATACAGCCAGACATATTGAGGCGGATTTCACCCAAATCATAAAGATAGTCGAGATCATCAAATTGCTTTTCGATTTGTTCAGCGATATTGTGGGTTGTGGCATTGGCGAGCGAGCAAAAGTCCCAGCCTGGGCAGACGATCATATCGGTGAGGGTATTGATATTTGGACGGGCCAAATGTAGCGCAACCAACTGTTGCCATAGCTCGTATAAGCGGTTGGTTTGTACATCAGCGAAAACCAGATTTTGCTGATAGGTACCACGCAATTCACCAAAGCTATGTTCATCAGCGAGGTCGGCGAGGGCGTCCATTTGCGACTCACTGATATCACCTGAAGGCACGTACTTACCATTGACCAACCCTGCTTTTAACGAAATCACCACGGCGCGATAACCTGCGATTTTATGGGCGACCGTATTTTGGTTATACCAATTGGCAAAGTCTTTATCAGCGTTTAATTGCTGCTGCAAGTCCGACTGTACTTGGAGCGCATCAAAGCTTAGATAATCAGGTTCGGTAAAATAACTACTGGCTTTGTCAAAGTTGGCATCGGTTAGAGTTAATGAGCCATCTTTGGTGTGTGCTTCCCATTCAGCGTCGACCAGTTTAGCAAAGGCAGGACCGCCCATGCTCTCGACTAATATTTTGATACGCGCTTTGAATTTATTATCGCGGCGACCATGCAGATTATAGACGCGCAAAATCGCATCTAAATAGCTGAGTAAATGATGGCGTGGTAAAAATTTATTAATGGTTTTGCCAATCACTGGCGTACGTCCAAGCCCGCCACCAACAATCACCTCAAATCCAAGCTCGCCTTCTTCATTGGTTTTTAAATGCAGTCCGATATCATGCACCTGCGTCGCTGCCCGATCATTGGCGGTACCAATGACGGCAATCTTAAATTTGCGCGGTAAAAAGGCAAACTCAGGATGAAAGGTTGACCACTGGCGAATAATCTCACAATAAGGACGTGGATCGGCAATCTCTTCTTTATGAATACCGGCGTAAGGATCCGTTGTCGTATTACGGATACAGTTACCTGAGGTTTGGATGGCATGCATCTGTACCGATGCCAGCTCCGCCAAAATATCTGGCACTTCTTCAAGTTTTGGCCAGTTCAGCTGCATATTGGTACGGGTGGTCATGTGCCCATAGCCTTTATCATACTTACGGGTAATCTCAGCCAATTTGCGTAGCTGATAGCTGGCAAGCAAGCCGTAAGGAATGGCGATACGGAGCATAGGCGCATAACGCTGGATATAAAGACCGTTCTGCAAACGCAGCGGCAAAAATTGCTCTTCTGGCAGCTCGCCTGCCAAAAACCGTTCGGTTTGGTCGCGAAATTGGGCGACTCGTTCTTCTACCAAGGTTTGGTTAGCATAATTATATTGGTACATGACGTAATCTCAGTTTTGTTTTTAATCTTAAAATCAGCGACGAAAATGATTTGCGTGTGTAATAGGTTTTATTGCCGTTCGCAATGTAAATAATTCAGCTATACATCATATAAGCTTGTAGCCAGAAACATAAATTCCTTTCAGACATATCCATATCCAAACACAGCATAAATTTTCATAACGAAAGTTAGGTAGCCTATGCGTATCAAATTTAATGCCCAGTCGCTAGTACGCTACTTATTATCTAGCGACGGCTTTCTTCTCAGTTTTGTACATTTAATCGCTTTTGCATTTTTGCTCATCTCTTCCAACCATTCTTTTTATAAGAGGTTTTAATAACTATATGTCTCAAACTCAAAGCCAAACCCAATCACAATTCAAATCAAAGCTGGTTCCACCACATGGTAGTGCAGAGCTTAAGCCACTATTATTAAACGGTGCAGCACGTGAGCAAGCATTAGAACTTGCCAGCACATTGCCGACCATCACTCTAAGCTCACGTGAGCGTGGTGATTTAATCATGTTCGGTATTGGTGGTTTTACTCCGTTAAATGGTTTTATGAATCAAGCGGACTGGCAGGGCGTGGTAGACAACATGCGCTTGCAAAGCGGCGAAAACGTAGGCTTGTTTTGGCCGATTCCTATCACTTTGTCTGCGCCAAAAGAAACTGCGGATAATTTGAGTCAAGGCGACAAAGTAGCCTTGGTCGCTCAAGATGGCGAAGTCATGGGTATCTTGACAGTAGAAGAAACCTATACCATCGATAAAGAGCACGAGTGTCAGCAAGTATTTACGACCACGGATTCAGAGCATCCAGGCGTACAACAAGTATTGAGCCAAGAAGCCATCAATATTGCCGGTAGCGTTGAAGTGTTGAGCGAAGGTGAGTTCCCAACGTTATATCCAGAAATCTACAAAACGCCAGCAGAAACGCGCGCAATTTTAGATGCTAAAGGCTGGAAAACAGTGGCTGCATTCCAAACGCGTAATCCAATGCACCGCTCACATGAGTATTTGGCCAAGATTGCGATTGAGATCTGTGATGGTGTGTTGATTCATTCATTATTAGGGGCATTGAAACCTGGCGACATCCCAGCAGAAGTTCGTCAAGAAGCCATCAAAACCTTGATTGATAATTACTTCAAACAAGACACGGTCATTCAAGCAGGTTATCCATTAGATATGCGCTATGCTGGTCCACGTGAAGCCTTATTACATGCGTTATTCCGCCAAAACTATGGCTGTAGTCATCTGATCGTTGGTCGCGATCATGCTGGTGTGGGCGATTACTATGGCGCGTTTGATGCGCAAACCATTTTTGAACAGGTTGGCAAAGACGATCTCATCACCCAGCCGCTAAAAATTGGCTGGACGTTCTGGTGTAATGCTTGTAATGCGATGGCTTCTGACAAGACTTGCCCACATGACGCGTCTGAGCACGTTAAAGTGTCAGGTACTAAGCTGCGTAAAGCACTATCAGAAGACGAAGATGTACCAGATAACTTTAGCCGTCCAGAAGTGTTACAGATTTTGCGTGACTACTATGCTGGCATCGCAAAAGAAGAGCGTGCTGAGGTTAAATTAACGGGTGCATCTGCCGTATAAAAACTGATCATCAGTATAAAAAACTTGTACTAAGCCAGTCGTAAAAAAGGTGTCAGACTTATGGTCTGGCACCTTTCTGTTTTTATCATTATTTTAAAATGAAAAACACGTCCTAACACATGCTAGCGATGACTATTAAATCTCCAAACCTACTGCCAGCTTTTTATATTCTCCAGCAAGTGAGCCACCACCTGAGCAAAAATAGTTCAGTGCATACTTGTCTGGGCTGTCGATGATGAGGGTGTCATCCTTAAATTGAAAAAAAGCCGTACTGTCATTTACTTTTGCCTGAAAAATCGTACCGTGAGCAGTATCTTGGCCCATCAATGTCGCCTTACCATCGAAGTAACAAGTAGGTTTTTTGATATCGCTGCGTGAGCGAACTTTAATGTCAATCTGTCGATCACCATCTGCTCGTACCATCACGCCAACCCAATCATAGCCTTGTGCTCGTTTGTCGTAGTCGGCAGTAGCGTAATCCGCTGAAACCTTGTCTCCAAGAATATTGTTGTTACTCACTGGCATGGCTAGTGTTTCACTAGTGACTATTTTAACAGCGCTGTGGCTATCACTATTCACCGTAGGCGACATACTATTACAGCCTGTTAAAGCAGCTAGGGTAGAGGTCATTATTATTAGCCCTACAATAGAACGAAATTGACGGTATGGAGTATTCATATAAGGGCCTTTGGTCAAGTAGGAGGGTAAGGTTTGCATAGTAGCGAGATGATAAAAGGATTATTGATACAATAAGCTTTATGACGTACAAATAATGGTACAGCCTACCCAAGTCATAGTCTACTTAATAAACCTGTCAGCAACTACTCAACCCATTTTGTTCTTAATAATGCAAAACGAATGCAAAACGATTGCTCTTATCACTTATGCCAACTTCACTAGTCGATAAGCTAATTCGTCACTAAGCGTTTGCTATTTATGCTGCTAGCATAGCTTGCATCATCCCGACAACCGAACTCAAAAGATTGTAGGCCCTGTGATGATGGTCAAGATTTTGACAAAACGCTTCTAATACTTTTATCGAGAGCATCATGCAAAAAAAATTCCAACAAATCAGCATTGCTAGCATTCAATCAACTAATAATAAGCCTGTAAAAGCGCGTGTACTTGCTACCAGCGGCATGCTCGCAGCAGCGATGATAATGACAGGCTGCAGTCCAACCGAAGCGACGCAAGATGACGCGGCAAATAGTGCCAGTGGTGGGACACAGGATATTAATCTACTCAACGTCTCCTATGATGTGTCTCGCGACTTTTACAAAGACTACAACACTTTATTCAGTACCGACTATCAGAAGACTCATCCAAATAGCAAAGTAAATATCAATCAGTCGCATGGCGGCTCTAGTAAACAGGCGCTTTCTGTTGCCAACGGTTTGCAAGCGGATGTGGTGACCTTTAACCAAGAGAGCGATATGAACCTGTTGGTTGAGAAAGGTCTGGTCGCTTCTGATTGGCAGCAGGCACTACCCAATAATGCTGTGCCGTACACCAGTACCATGGTGCTACTGGTTCGTGCTGGCAATCCAAAAAACATTCAGGATTGGTCAGATTTAGCACGTAACGATATCGATGTGGTCACGCCCAATCCCAAGACCAGTGGTACAGCGCGTTATGCCTTTTTGGGGGCTTACGGCTATGGCTTGCACCAATTCAAAGAAAACAGTAGCGACAACCCTGTTAAAACCAATGACTTTATCAAAAAGCTGTTGGCAAACGTGGTCACTTATGACAATGGCGCACGTGCTGCGACGACCAGTTTTACCCAGCGCGGCCTAGGTGATGTACTCATCACCACCGAAAATGAGGCGAATTTGGCCGCTCAGCAATTTGCCATGGGTCAGGTCGATATTGTCTATCCCAGTTACTCGATTACGATTGCCAACCCAGTAGCAGTCGTCACGGCAGTGACTGATAAAGTGGGCAAGACCGAAGCGGCAAGTGCCTATCTAAAAGGATTATGGGACAAGCCTGCACAAGAGCTGATGGCAAAAATGTATATGCGTCCGAGTGATGAGCAAATACTTGTCGCCCACAAGGACACATTACCTGATATTGAAACGTTTGAGCCTGTCGCCGTCTTTGGCCCATGGGCAGAGATTATGGATACTTTCTTTGTAGACGGTGGTCGTTTCGATCAGCTGGCAAGTACTAAGTAGTCGTTAATTTCTGGCTTGTAGAATGATCTGTCTTGGCCGTTATCAGTGAAACACGGACAAGATAGACAAGACGTATCCAATGTTAAAATCAGAAAACAGTTGGTTATGCGTATATAATTTTTCATAAATTATTGATATGATTGGCTTTACCTGCTTGTTATTCCCTTTTGGCAATAACATACGCATATTCATCATTAAACATAATAAGATGGCGCTGTTAGCATACTTGCATTACACAACAGACATCTTTGAGGTATTTATGACAGACGTAGCTCGTTATCAACAAAAGAGTAAAACCCTTAGTGCCTTGAGCATTGCTGGCGTTGCTCTGACATTGGGTCTAGCTGGCTGTAGCAACAGTGAGACTACTGAGGCGGCAGCTGACGGTTCAGCGACGACAGAAGGGCAGAATATTGAACTACTCAATGTCTCATACGATGTGGCACGTGACTTCTATAAAGACTACAACCCTTTGTTTGTTGAGCATTATAAAGCTGAGCATCCAGACAGCAAGATTCTAATCAAGCAGTCACATGGCGGCTCAAGCAAACAGGCATTGTCTGTGGCTAATGGTCTACAAGCCGATGTTGCCACCATGAACCAAGGCTCTGATATCGAGCTACTTGAGAAAAAAGGCTTGGTTGAGTCAGATTGGGAAAGCAAATTCCCTGACAACGCAGTGCCGTTTACCAGTACGATCGTATTTTTGGTACGTAAAGACAATCCAAAAAATATCAAAGACTGGGAAGATTTGACCAAAGACGGTGTTGAGATTGTCATGGCCAATCCAAAGGTCACAGGTAACGGTCGTTATGCATTCTTAGGCGCCTACGGTTATGGTCTACATGCTTTTAATCAAGATGAAACAAAAGCTAAAGGCTACGTAAAAGACATGCTAAAAAATGTCAAAGTTTATGAGAACGGCGGACGTGCCGCGACAACGACTTTCGTACAGCGCGGTATTGGTGATGTGTTGGTTACTTTTGAAAACGAAGCCAACCTTGCAGCGACTGATTTTGGCGCGGGTCAAGTAGACATCGTTTATCCAAAATACTCGATCAAATCAGAAAGCCCTGTGGCAGTTGTGAAGACGGTAACAGATAAAAAAGGCACTACAGACGCTGCCAAAGCGTATCTTGATTACTTATGGAGTGAGCCTGCTCAGCAGCTAGCGGCCAATCTATATCTACGTCCTAGCGTTAAGAGCGTGCTTGACAAAAACGGTGACAAATTACCGCCAGTTGAGACTTTCCGTCCGAACGATACCTTTGGCACATGGGATGAGATCATGAGCACTTACTTCAGTGATGGCGGTGTGTTTGACCAATTGGCAATTAACGCGCCTCAGTAATCGCGAGCTGAGTACTTAGAGCAGCTACTGCGCTAAACACTGAAACGGATTAACTCAATTAATCGTACAGTCAGTCATGAAGCACCCCATAAAGGACATGGTCGTACGCACTATGTCCTTTATATCATAAGCCGACCAATAATAATTTTGATAACAATGGTAATAATGGTCTTACAGTGAGCACCCTCGCTAAGTACCATCAGTTAGGCAATAGGACACCACTATGAGTGCAACATCTTCTTCTGCCAGTAAGCCCGGCAATAAAAAAGGTTGGCTGACCCGTTTGCGTCAGCGCAATGTGCTACCCGGGTTCGGTCTGAGCATGGGTATTACTGTCTTTAGCTTGTCGTTATTGGTGGTACTACCGTTTGCCATGATGGCTTATACCACAACGCAGATGGGTTGGACTGGCTTTTGGGAAACTATTACCCAGCCGCAAGTCACTGCCGCTATCAAGCTGAGCTTATGGATGTCGTTTTTGGCGATGCTGACCAATATGGTATTTGGCACACTGGTTGCATGGGTGCTTGTGCGCTATGAGTTTTGGGGCAAGTCACTGATTAATGCCTTGGTGGATTTGCCATTTGCACTACCAACGGCCGTTACAGGTATCTCGCTTGCCACTTTATATGCGCCTAATGGCTTGATTGGTCAATGGTTTGCCAAGTTCGATATTCAGGTCGCTTTTACGCCAATAGGTATTTGGCTCGCACTGGTTGTGGTGAGCTTCCCCTTTATTGTTCGCGCGGTGCAGCCAGTACTCGCTGAGCTATCGGTTGAGTTTGAAGAAGCGGCTGCGGTATTGGGCGCCAATCGATTAACGACTTTTCGCAAAGTAATTTTACCAGAGCTATTGCCAGCCTTGTTAATGGGCGCAGGTATGATGTTTGCTCGTGCCACTGGCGAGTATGGCTCAGTTATCTTTATCGCGGGCAATATTCCGATGCAGTCTGAGATTTTGCCGCTCATCATCATCAGTAAGCTTGAGCAATTTGATATTCAAGGTGCTTCTGCGGTTGCATTATTTATGCTACTCATATCATTTGTCATCTTGTTGACCATCAATATCATGCAGTGGAAACTGTCGCGCCGTGTAGGAGCTCGCTAATATGCAAATATCTAATAGCTACGACTACCAAAGCAACGCTGCGACTAAAGATACGCCATGGATACGCCGTACCTTTATTGCCATTGCGGTGTTATTCATGATTGTCATGTTGGTTATTCCATTACTGGCTGTGTTTTACGAAGCCTTTAAAAATGGTTGGCAGTTGTATATTGCTTCATTAGTAGACCCTGAAGCCTTGCAAGCCATCAAGCTGACGCTCATCACGGCAGGCATTGTCTTACCGATTAATATGGTAATGGGAATTGCAATTGCGTGGTTGGTCACGCGTTACCAGTTTAAAGGTAAGCAGCTGGTCACCACTTTGCTAGATTTGCCATTTTCGGTATCGCCAGTGGTTGCAGGCTTGATGTTTGTGCTGCTGTTTGGACTGAACTCTACTATCGGCGGTTGGCTTGAGAGTATGGGTTTCCAAGTAATATATGCGGTGCCTGGTATCATTTTGGCGACGTTGTTTGTGACCTTTCCTTTTGTTGCGCGTGAGCTGATACCATTGATGCAGACTCAAGGCGACTCTGAAGAGCAAGCAGCGCTAACACTAGGTGCGACTGGCTGGCAAACATTTTGGCATGTGACATTGCCTAATATAAAATGGGCGCTGCTATACGGTTTGATTCTGACCAATGCCCGTGCGATGGGTGAGTTTGGTGCGGTCAGCGTGGTTTCCGGTCACATTCGCGGCGAGACCAACACCATGCCGCTATTGGTTGAGATTGCCTATAACGATTATAACTTTACCGCTGCGTTTGCCTTATCAAGCATATTGGCTGCATTAGCCTTAGTGACACTACTGATTCAGCAAGTCATGACCAAGATACAAGAGCGTAAATTTGCCAAGTCTGAGCGGCTTGCCAGTGCACCTGAGCTGCCAGTAAGTGCTAACGCCACTGTCGCCACTGAATCGACGAGTGCGGACAGTACTGGCAAGGTATAACTGCCATTATCTGATAAATGATGTTAATACTACGGATGCAGTCGCTACTCAGCTACTTGCCACGATACGACAAAAGATATAATAAGAGATACGATTATGAGCATTGAGATTCGCAACGTTAATAAAAAATTCGGCAATTTTACCGCTTTAGATAATATCAATATCACGGTGCCGACTGGCAAACTGACGACGTTACTAGGTCCGTCAGGCTGCGGTAAGACCACTTTGCTACGTATTATCGCAGGTCTAGAGTATGCTGACTCTGGGCAGGTATTGTTCGATGAGCTGGATGTGACCAATACCCCAGTCCAAAAACGCCATATTGGCTTTATGTTTCAGCATTATGCACTGTTTCGCCATAAGAACATCGCGGATAATGTGGCGTTTGGTCTGACCTTGTTGCCAAAAAACGAGCGTCCGAGCAAAGCTGATATCAATAAGCGTGTGGCAGAGCTCTTAGACCTCGTACAGCTACCACAGGTTGCCAATGCTTATCCGCATCAGCTATCAGGTGGTCAGCGTCAGCGTATAGCATTAGCACGTGCACTTGCTGTCAAACCGAAGCTGTTGCTGTTAGATGAGCCGTTTGGTGCACTAGATGCCAAAGTTCGTAAAGAGCTGCGCACATGGCTAAAAAACATCCACCACGAGCTTGGTATCACCAGTATCATGGTAACGCATGATCAAGAAGAAGCACGTGCGGTATCAGATGAGATCGTCGTGATGAATCAGGGCCGAGTAGAGCAGGTGGGCACGTCAGAGGAGCTGATACACCAGCCAGCCAACGCCTTTATCAGCGATTTCTTAGATCTTGTATAAGCATTTGATCTAGCGCAATTTAAGTCAAATCATCAACATTTAAGCCAAAAAAAGACCTACGAGAGTAGGTCTTTTTTGGTCTGCGCATTGCTGCGGATCTATTGGCTCAAATGCTTTTTACAAAGCGCAGTCAATGAGCCAAAAGTCCAAGCGGACAATAGAATAGTATCTAAGCAAGATCCGATACATCTCTACTAGTGCCTCTAGGAGTGATTTGCTCGTAGGTGATGTCTAAGATATCTTGACACCAATCTGGTAAATCATTAGCGACCTCATACCACATCCAAGTACCGTCACGCACACAGCTCAAAATACCCAATTTTTTCAAATGGTTTAGGTGGCGTGATATCGTTGGTTGTGGCTGGTCAAGCATATCTACCAAATCACCCACGCAACGTGCTTCTTTCTTAAAAAGAATTTGAAATATTTTTAGACGTGTCGGATCAGATAGGACTTTGAATAAATCGATAGGTCGTATCGTAAAATTATTATCAGACATAGGAGAATTCCAATGGGCTTCGTTAATAGGGGTTCAATATAACAGCAGTTATCTACAAAATCGATTAAAAAATAAGCAAATTTACAGTTCATCGTTAATTTACTACCTTTGACAATATTCGGTTACACGCACACTTATATCCACTTACATAAATGAACTGCCTGTAATACAAGGATACTGTCTCAACGAATAAATATATCGAATGTGATTGAAAATGATAATAATTATCGTTATTATACTGCAAGCGATAAACGTGATTTCAACGACTAAGTTTTCATTGCTAAAAAACAGTAAATTATCCGTTTATCAATGGCACTTATCACAAAGGTTTTTATATAAGTGTCGTATGCCGTCATTATCGAATAGTGGTATTCCGAGGAGCCAATCCATGTACGTATGTATCTGTAACAACGTAAAAGAAAAGCAAATCAAAGCAGCTATTGCTGCAGGTGTCGATACGCTCGATGGTCTAAAAGATACGCTCGACGTAGCAACGTGCTGTGGCTGCTGTGAGCCGATGGTCAATGACTACCTAGACGAACATCATGCAAAACTCGATAATCTAGCGTACGCCGTTTAAACACTGTTAATCACACATTCTCATTATCTAGTGCAATAAGACCTAACACGATAAATTGTATTCAGTATTTTGCATCTAACTCTATTTATTATACATAAGGAGTAGGGTGCAAGCGTCCGTATAACCTCATTCATACACCAACACGAACTATATTAAATAGGCTCATGCCAGTTGTAGCTAATTATGATTCTCAATTAGCATCTTATTCTTAGTTCATAACGTTACACCCTATACTGCGCCTGTATGCTACTATATTTACCTGAGATTAGAAGCCATTTTATTGATTTTGATTTTTACTGATCAGTTCGCCAATTATGCTATCCTTATATAATAAATTGTGGATGTATGGTGATCGGTAAAAATAAATAGGGGAGTACGCGTTATGATAGGTAGCCAGAAAGTCATTGATTATTTGAATTTCTTACTAGGTGGTGAGCTTGCCGCTCGTGACCAATATTTTATCCATTCAGAGATGTATGCTGAGTGGCACTATGGCAAGTTATACGACCGTATCCATCATGAAATGGAAGACGAAACGCTACACGCACAGAACATCATTCGCCGTATCTTGATGTTGAGTGGCACGCCAAAGATGTCGGTCGATGCTATCCATATCGGTGCGACTGTCCCTGAGATGTTGCAGTTTGACCTAGATTTAGAGTATCAAGTACAAAAGCATCTAAAAGAAGGTATCGCACTTTGCGAAGCAGAGCATGACTATGTCACGCGTGAGATGTTGGTCGAGCAATTGAAAGACACCGAAGAAGACCATGCGCATTGGCTTGAGCAGCAGCTCCGTCTCATCGACATGATTGGTCTACCGAATTACCTACAAAGCCAAGTGGCTGAAGTCACTCCTAATATTGTCTGATATCATCCTACGTATGAATAGCATACGTAGTATTTAGCATAAATAACAGAAGTTAAGGGAGAAAGGTAATGACAGGGGATAAAGAAGTTATTCGCGCGTTAAATAAGGTACTTGGGCAGTCACTGATTGCCATCAACCAGTATTTTTTGCATGCACGTATTGCACGTCATTGGGGGCTAGAGGCGCTTAATGACTCATTATATAAGCAATCTATTGCTGAGATGAAATGGTCAGATGACTTGATTGCTCGTATTTTATTGCTAGGTGGTTTGCCAAACTTGCAAGAACTGGGCAAAGTATTGGTTGGCGAAGATGTACCAGAAATTATCGAGTGCAACTTACGTCTTGAGAGACAAAAGTTCGATATTATTACTGATGCCGTTACCTTATGTGAGACAAAGTCTGACTATGTCTCTCGCCAGCTATTAGTCACGCTAAAAGATGGCAATGAAGAGTATGAAGACTGGTTAGAGACGCAGCAGGACTTGATTGAGAGCATTGGTGTAGAGCGCTACATCCAATCGCAAATGAATGATGATGACGCATAATAGTATTAATTATTAATGTAAATCCTTATAAAAAAAGCCAGTATAAGATTGATAATCCAATCGCATACTGGCTTTTTTCTGTTTACAGATAAGACATTTCTAATATTTCGACTATACAGAATAGAGACGTGTTGTACGTAAAGTCTCACTCAATAGAAAGCTTGTCTCGATTGAAGACACGCCCTAGTATAAACCGCGGCCATCTTCAGGTTTCAGACGTAAAAAATACAGCCCTGAGAGAATGGTCAAAATGCCCAATATCCAATAAGTGGTTTGGAACGCTACTAACGTATCCATCTGTAGACGCTCACGTAATAGATTCAACACAGCAGCACCGAACGCAATACCGAAGCTAATCGCTAATTGCTGATTGACCGCCATTAAGCTATTACCGCTACTAGTTTGTGTGCCCTGTAAATCGCCAATCGTAATCGTGTTCATCGCACTAAACTGCATAGAGTTGCAGGCACCCATGATGGTCAGGATAGGTATAAACCATAGCCACTGCGAGGCATCATTAAACTGCGCTAGTACAATGATAAGTGAGCCCATAAACAAGGTATTGTAGACCAGTACTTTACGATAGCTAAACCGCTGAATAATTTTGCTAACCCAAGGTTTGATACCTATAGCACCCACCGCAATCGGAGCAAGCAGCCAACCTGCCTGCGAAGGTGAGTACTCAAACACCACTTGTAGTAATAAGGGCAGCAAAAAGGGCACGGCACTGATACCAAGCCGCGTAAACAAATTGCCTGTAATACCAATTCGAAAGGTGCGAATATCAAACAAGCTGAGTGGAAACAGGGGAGCTGCTCGCCGTTTGGCATGCCAGACATACGCGCCTATCAATAGACTTGCGCCCAACCCGAGTAATAGCCCATAAACCCCGCGACCTGTCTGTGAACCAAACTCGACAGCCAGTGTAAACCCGCAAGCAGCGGCAGCAAACAATACAAACCCTGTCCAATCAAGACGCTTAGTATCTTCATATAGCGCTGGCACCAGTTTTTTGCCCATAATAAAACCTGCCACGCCCATCGGTATATTGATCAAAAATATCCAATGCCAGCTGGCATATTGCACGATATAGCCGCCCAATACTGGACCGACTAATGGTGCAACCAATGCAGGTATCACAGCGAAATTCATCACAGTGAGCAGTTTATTGCGCGGATAAGACTTAACCAATATCAAACGAGCGACAGGCGTCATCATCGCACCGCCGATACCCTGTACCACACGTGAGGCAACCAAAAAATCTAGCGTTTGCGATGTAGCACACAGTAATGAGCCAATACAAAAAATGATGACCGCGGATAGAAATACGCGGCGTGTGCCATATTTATCCGCTAAAAAACCACTGATAGGGATAAAAATCGCCAAGGTTAATGCATAGCTGATGACGGCCCATTGCATCTTCAATGGTGACTCACCCAGTGCTTGCGCCATTTGTGGCAACGAGGTATTCAAAATAGTAGCGTCTAAAATCTGCATAAATAGCGCTACCGCTAGCACATAGGGTAAGTATTTATCTTGAGTCGGGGTGAGCGTTACCATGTGAGTCCCATTGAACGTCTCGTTATGAAGTAAGAAAATAGCGGATTTGCGAACAGATCACTATGCAAGCTGAGTAGTATAAGAAAGCTTAACTCATAATAAAAGTGACTCAAAGTAACTGATATAAGATAACTTATATAAGAGCAACGATGCGAAGGATTGCTAAAAAGGAAAAGAGGCGAAACAAGACAAGAAATTCGATGCGTGCTAATAGCTCGTCTCTTTTTACTTTAGCAGTAGAAACACAACATTGATTACAAGAGAGGACTTTAATATCGTTACGAGTTCTCGTTATAGTAAACCTTCACGGCAGTCATAAATACAAACCGAGGATAAATTATGAGTCAAGATAATAATAAATACGTACCACCAAAAGTTTGGACACAAGATAAAGACAACGGCGGCAAGTTTGCTAGTATTAATAGTCCAACGTCTGGAGCTCGCTATGATAAAGAGCTGCCTGTTGGCAATGCTCCGTTACAGCTGTACTCGTTAAATACGCCAAATGGTGTCAAGGTAAACATACTATTAGAAGAGCTGGCAGAGCTTGGCATTGACGGAGCAGCATATGATGCCTATAAAATCGATATTTCTAAAGGTGAGCAGTTTGGCTCAGGGTTCGTAGAGATAAACCCTAATTCAAAGATTCCAGCCTTGGTCGATCATTCTACTGATACAGCAGAGGGGCCGATAGCACTCTTTGAGTCGGGTGCTATCTTAATGTATCTAGCAGAAAAGTTTGATAAGTTCCTACCACTGGCTACTGGCAAAGCGCGAGCAGATTGTTTGTCTTGGATTATGTGGCAAATGGGTAGCGCGCCTTTCTTAGGTGGCGGCTTTGGACACTTTTATGCGTATGCGCCTGAACCTCTAGAGTACCCAATCAACCGCTATACGATGGAAACCAAGCGTCAGCTCGATGTATTAGATACGCATTTAAAAGATAATGAGTACCTGTGCGGCAATGATGAATCTGATTACAACATTGCGGATATGATTGTCTGGTCTTGGTATGGTCAGTTGGCACTAGGTAAGCTCTATGACGCGGCAGAATTTTTACAAGTAGAAGACTATAAACACTTGCAGCGTTGGGCTAAGAAAATCGCTGAACGTCCTGCGGTTAAACGTGCAGTAGCGCTAGAGCTAAAACCAATCGACTAAACTAAGTACTCAATACAGTTTAGATCTAACAGTACATTTTAAGCATAAATAAACCTTAAACACAGCAGCAAGGCTGATAAGCAAATAGCTTATCAGCCTTTTTACTTATATTCATAAAAATGAATATAATGTATGCTAGGTCTTTCTTTTGTCTTTACATAATGATACATTAGTACAACAGATAGAAACACTAGTGCGTTAAGATAGCCGGGCACCATTACAATAGACAGGTGTTTATACTTCTTCTACTGAAAGGTGATGATTATGAAAGACAATAATTATATAAATGATATGTCGCTATCAAGAGGCGCTGATTTAACTGGTGTTAGTAGGTCAGGCATTACCTATGACGATAATAAGTATGATGACAATAGCTATAAAGATAGTGCCCAGTCTAATAAAAATCCCAAAAACCTCACTGTAGAGCATTATTCAGAAAACATACCTAAAAAAATAAAAGAACAACCCACCTATATGATAAAAAATAAAATATTACTGCCTGTACTTGCAGCGCTTAGCACAGCTTTATTCAGTACTACCAGTATGGCCAGTACATCGACTGAGTTTACCAGTCAAGACTGGCAAGTCGCTTGTGATAATACGCGTACGTGCCGGCTAGCAGGCTATCAAGCAGAGAATAACAGCGAGTTTCCGGTTTCTATATTGCTCGTACGCCGTGCAGGTGCGAATGCTGGCGTGGATGGTAAAGTAAAGCTTGGCGGGGCAAAGGATAGCTCGTCTAAAGCCTTAATGCAGCTCGGTAATCGTCATCGCATCTCGTTGTTTATTAACGACAAGGATTATGGCGAAACGAAGCCATATTCAGCCGCTGCAGGTAACGCTGAGCTTACTCAAGCGCAGGTAACTGCATTATTAGAGGCTTTGACTAAATCTAGTAAGATTACGTTGGCCTTGCGCAATTCACGTTGGCAGCTCTCTGACAAAGGTGCCAGTGCTGCTATGCTAAAAGCCGATGAGTTCCAAGGTCGCGTTGGTACATCCAGTGCTTTTATTAAAAATGATGATGCTGTTAAATCTAGTGGCGGTATATTACCTCCCAAAGCCGCGCCAGTACTGCAGTTCATCGTTCCAAGCGCCAAAGCGGACGATGGTAATGACAAAAAGTTTGTAATGAGGTCCTCTCAGTTGGCAGCGTTGGTAAAAGGCACAATGAAAGATGCAGACAGCGTTTGTCCCAATCTTTCAGACAAATCACCTTGGCGTATCAGTCGTCTAAATGGCTCGCAACTGTTGGCACAGCATGAGTGTTGGACAGGCGCTTATAACGCTGGAGCAGGGGTTTGGGTAATCAACGACAGTAAACCTTATACGCCAACGTTGGTGACGACCAATGCTACTGGCTACGATAAAGGTAAGCTTACCTCTGTACAAAAAGGGCGAGGCATCGGTGATTGCGTGAGCAAAACCGATTGGCTATGGACGGGCCGTGCATTTGAAAAAAGTCATGAAAGCACTACTGGACTATGCCGCTTAATCGAGGCAGGCGGGGCATGGCAGCTACCTACCTATGTCACAGAAGTCAAAGTAGTACGATAGATAAATCGCTAATAGTTCATTTACTTTAGTTATTCAATTTTGCTGTAGTCATTAAATAAACTACCTAAATTTGTTTATTATCAACACTGTTAGTGCTTATTTACTCAGTAATTGAAGAAATAGGTACATATTTTTTTTTATTGTGCTATACTGCGTCGCCACGTTAGCTTAGGCTTTCGTGAATTATGAGATTGATAACATCGCCTGCGATTTTGGGTCTAGGATGACCATAAGTAATTGTTGCCGATGATTTTGTGTACTTAAATAACCTTTAAAAATATCCGTTATTTTTGACTCATATCTTATCTACTGGCCTATAACTAGGGTCTAGATTGGTTGCTGTTTGCCTTTATCTGCTTTGGACAAAGCATTGATAATGAGCGTATATCAAGCAAGGATAAGACACTCGGCACTACCACCAAAATACGTCAGACAGCACGAACGCATTTATTATAAAGACGCTAAGCTCTATTGGCTTGGTTTCTAATTATCGACAATTTTATGTTGCTCGGTAATGCTAATAAGAGCAGCGTGGTGAACGGTTATCAGTGGTATGCATCAAGTTTGCTGAATTTACAGCAACTTATACTTACCAAGGATTCTTATGACTGACATCTTATCTGCAATCGCCGCTGAAAACGGCATCATCGAAAGCACTGACACTCCAAATACTGATAACAATACTCAAGCGGCTGCTACTGACGCCACTGAAGAAAACAAAATCACTTTTACTGATCTTGGCATTGCTAAGCCAATTCTTACTGCGCTTGATCGCAGTGGCTATACCAATCCAACACCTATTCAAGAACAAGCTATTCCTTTTGCTCTAGCAGGTCGTGACCTTTTATTGTCAGCGCAAACGGGTAGTGGTAAAACAGCGGCTTTCGTTATCCCTGTACTTGATCGTTTGAGCCGTGCCACTAGCTTTGACAAACTAACCAAAGCACTTATCCTAACGCCAACGCGTGAACTTGCTCAGCAAGTACATGACAGCGTTCGCACTTATTCTAAAGACATGCGCGGTCTATTTTGTGTGCCATTAGTTGGCGGCGCACCATACAACGGTCAGATCACTGCTTTGAAAAAGGGCGTTCAAGTAATCGTTGCAACTCCTGGTCGTCTACTTGACCATATCAATGCAGGTCGCGTTGATTTGTCAAACCTAGAAGTATTGGTACTTGACGAAGCGGACCGTATGCTAGACATGGGTTTTGCTGATGATATCAGTGATATTCTTCGTGCAGCGCCAATCGATCGTCAAACGATCATGTGTTCAGCAACTTGGGATGGCCCAGTAGGTAAAATCGCTGCTAGCTTCACTAAGAACCCTGAGCGCGTATCAATCAAAGTAGAATCTGCACACATCGAAGAAAAAGTGTACTACTGTGATGATTTTGATCACAAAAACCGTTTACTTGACAAAATCGTTTGCCAGCAAGATATGGAACAGATCATTATCTTTGCTGCTACCAAACGTAGCACTGAAAAACTGGCTAAGCAGCTACAAGAAGCGGGCCATAAAGCAAGCTTCCTACATGGTGATTTGCCACAGAGCAAGCGTAACCGTATCGTTCAAGACTTGCGTAATGGTAAAGTAAAAATCCTAGTAGCGACTGACGTTGCTGCTCGTGGTCTAGATATCCCAGCTATCTCGCACGTTATCAACTATGACTTGCCGCGTCAGACTGAAGATTACGTCCATCGTATCGGTCGTTGTGGTCGTGCTGGTCGTACTGGTGTTGCTATCAGCCTATGTAGCATGGATGATCGTCCACAGCTTAACGCTATCAACCGTTATTTAGATCGCAAAATGGAAGTATGTGTTATCGAAGGTATGGAGCCTAAGAAAACTTACGTACCTAGCGAAAACAAAGGTAATGGTCGTGGCCGTGGTCGTGGTCGTTCTAACGGCGGTGGCGGTCAAGGCCGTGGTCGTTCAGGCGGTGGCTATGCTGGTAAATCTAGCGGTGGTGGTCAAGGTCGTGGTCGTTCAAGCGATAGCAACACTGGTCAACGCGCTAGCAATGACAGCGGTTATCAAGGTAAGCCACGTGACACGTCAGGCAAACCGAATGAGCGTTCAGGTGGCAAGCCGTATCAAGGCAAGCGCACTGGTGGCCCAAGCCGCGGTGATAGCAATGGCGTTCCACGTGGTGAGCGCGCTGCAACTGGTCGCGGTCGTCCAAGCGGTAGCCAAGGTCGTCCAGCTGGTCGTTCTGACAGCCGTGGCCAAGGTCGTCCAAACGGCGGCAACCGTGGTAACAACTCGTAATACAGCTATATTTGACGATTAAAATCGTTGATTCATTAATCGTCTAAAGATAGCACTAAAAAGGCCAGATACTTGTTATCTGGTTTTTTTTGCGTTTACCTGTTTTATATTGCTCAATAACGGGCGTATGACGTTACGTGTCTAGCCGTCACCTTGCCATTTATCCTGTCAAATACTACTCGGCAAATCCTAGCTAATATTTGATGGCTGCTTGCAGGAGTTTTTTGCCTTGTCTATACTGATTTACTTTTGCCCGTTGTAACTCTTGGAGCGCCTTGATGCCTGCCACCTCAAATTTAGCAATTGATAATTTGCCATTAGCCTTTGGCATTATCATGGCCATTATTGGTCTGGTTTTTTATACCCAAGGCTTGCCGGGTAAGTTTTGGCGTCGGTTTTATGCCGTACTACCTGGTATTGTGCTTTGCTGCTTTATACCAGCCACTTTAAACAGTTTGGGCGTGTTTGCCGATGGTGTTGGTTCGCAGATATATGGCTTTACTGCCACTTACTTACTGCCAGCAAGTTTGCTATTGATGACCTTATCCATGGATGTGCCTAAAATACTGGGCTTAGGCTGGAAAGCGATCGCTATGTTTTTTGCTGCCAGTATCGCCATCGTCATCAGTGGTCCAATCAGTTTAGGCGTGGCTAAATGGGTATCGCCTGCCATGTTTACCGATGATACTTTATGGCGTGGGTTTTCTGCTGTAGCAGGTAGTTGGATTGGCGGCGCGGCCAACCAAGCAGCGATGAAGGAGCTGTTTGGGGTCAGTGATGATTTGTTTGGTATGATGATTTTGGTCGATACCACCAATGCCTCGCTGTGGCTGTTAGCTATCTTAGTAATGGCAAAACATAGCGATAAGATAGACCGCTTTTTGCGAGCTGATACGAGTAGTATTGATAAAGTCGTCAAAGCAGTCGAGAGCTATGAGCGTGATCATGCCCGCCCAGCCACTATCAATGATTTGATGGTGATGTTTGGCTTATGCTTTGCGATGGTCGGAGTGGCGCACTTTGTCGGTGGCCAGATTGCAGATTTCTTTGCCCCTTATAGTTGGGCCGTTCAATATAGCTTTGCCAGCTCGTTCTTTTGGATGGTGGTAATTATTACGGTAATAGGTGTTATATTTTCGTTTACTAAGATACGTAGGTTAGATCATGTTGGCGCATCAAAAATCGGCACGGTATTTATCTTTGTATTAATCGCCGCGATTGGTATGCAAATCAATCTGGCTGGAATCGTCTCACAGTGGCGACTATTGCTTATCGGTTTACTATGGATGAGCATCCATGTCGTTATCATATTTGCCGTTGCTAGAATCATTCGAGCACCGTTCTTCTTTTTGGCAGTTGGCTCTAATGCCAATACGGGCGGTGCTTCTTCTGCACCGATTGTCGCCACAGCTTTTCATCCATCGCTAGCGCCTGTTGGCGTGTTCTTGGGTATTTTAGGTTACGCAGTAGGGACATTTGGTGGTTATATCAGCACCCAATTGATGCGCTTGGTTGTGTCTTAATGTCTAAATTTTCAGTTCTTGCTAAACAAAACCCGCCTTGATGCGGGTTTTTTATTATTAATGATTGGATGACTTGAGTTATCGTTTTGTCTATCTATGCTATTGATACGTAAGCCTAGCCACAGCCTTGCATAAGTACGTGTTAACCTTTCTGCTAATTAGGAATAAACAACGATTCATAGGAACAATAACGCTATGGCGAACCCAAAAAAATTAGAAGAAAAAACAAGTAAAACAAACACAGTAAAAAATGCCCTTTATAACCCTGATCAAGACAATATTCAGGTCAGAGGCGCGCGTGTACACAATTTGAAGAACGTTGATGTTGATTTACCTCGCAATGCTTTGGTGGTCTTTACCGGTATCTCAGGCTCAGGAAAGTCGTCATTAGCATTTGGTACGTTGTTTGCCGAGTCACAACGCCGCTATCTTGATTCGGTATCCCCTTATGCAAGACGGCTCATTGATCAGGTCGATGAGCCAGATGTTGATTCTATAGAGGGGTTGCCACCAGCCGTTGCTTTGCAGCAGAAGCGGGGTACGCCTTCAGTGCGCTCATCTGTGGGTAGTGTAACGACGATATCCAATGGTCTGCGTATGCTCTACTCACGCGCAGGAGAGTATCCGGCGGGTCAAGGAATACTATATGCCGATGCATTCTCTCCCAATACGCCAGATGGCGCTTGTCCGACTTGCTCAGGTATCGGCCGCGTATTTGAGGTCACTGAAGAGCTGTTGGTGCCAGATAACACTAAGAGTATACGCGAGCGGGCAATTGCGGCTTGGCCACCAGCGTGGCAAGGACAAAACCTCAGTCGTATATTGACCACATTAGGCTATGATATCGATAAACCATGGCACACACTGCCGAAAAAAACACGTGATTGGATTTTGTTTACAGATGATACACCGACGGTACCTGTCTATCCTGAATACAACATCGAACAAACACGCGATGCGATTGAGAAGGGCGAAAAGCCAAACTATATGGGTACTTTTACCAGTGCCAAAAACTTCATTTTGCACTCTTTTGCTACCACTCAGAGCCCGCGTACCAAAAAACGCGTCTCGCAGTTTATGCAGATATCTGAGTGCCCTGAATGTCATGGCAAGAAACTAAAGAAAGAATCGCTATCGGTTAAGTTTGCAGGACTCGATATCGGTGAGCTATCACAGTTAACACTGACTGAAATGGCGGAAAAATTAGAAGCAACCGCTCGTACTAAGGTAGGCGATAACACACCAAACCGCGAAAAAGCCATCGTCGCCCAGCGTATCGCCAGTGATATTCTCTCTCGTGTTGAAGCGCTGACAAGGTTAGGGTTAGGCTATCTCTCGCTTGAGCGTACCACACCGACTCTCTCTCCTGGTGAGCTACAGCGACTACGGCTGGCAACCCAGATTCGCTCGCAGTTGTTTGGCGTGGTATATGTCCTTGATGAGCCATCGGCAGGTCTTCATCCTGCTGATACTCAAGCATTGCTAGGTGCGTTGGATGAGCTGATTACCACTGGTAATTCGGTGTTTGTCGTTGAGCATGATGTGAGTGTCATCAGACATGCCGACTGGGTAGTCGATGTCGGGCCAAAGGCAGGCACGCATGGTGGCGAGATTGTCTATAGTGGCCCTGTAGATGGACTTCGTAAAGTTACGCAGTCGCATACTGGTCAATATCTATTTGCCAATGCTACGTCTAACGCACAGTCAAAATCTAACACAAGGCAGCCGGCAGCCTGGCTTAAGCTTGCCAACATTGAGCGAAATAATATTACAGGATTAGATGTTGAGTTTCCGCTTGGGGTGATGACCAGCGTCACAGGGGTCTCAGGCTCAGGCAAATCAAGTCTCGTCAGCCAAGCATTGGTAGAGCTTGTCAGTGAAGCGTTGGGGCAGAAGACAGTTACAGAAGCGCCTGTTGGTGAAGCAGATTTACTTGAGCAGGAGCTTGAGTCAGTAACTGGCGGTGAGATCGTCGCTGGCATGGAGCACGTCCGTCGTCTCATTAATATAAATCAAAAAGCAATTGGTCGTACACCGCGATCTAACTTGGCAACCTATACGGGCTTGTTTGACGATGTACGCAAGCTGTTTGCAGCGACCAAGCAAGCAAAAGCGCAAGGCTATGATGCTGGCAGGTTCTCATTTAATACGACTAAAGGCCGCTGCCCAAATTGCGAAGGTTTAGGGTTTGTCAGTGTTGAATTATTATTCTTACCAAGCGTCTATGCACCTTGTCAGGTTTGTCATGGTCAACGTTATGATGAGGAAACACTAGCAATCACTTATCGAGACAAAAACATCGCTGAAGTATTGAACTTAACGGTTGAAGCGGCTTATGAGTTTTTTGTTGATGAAGCACCTATTTTGCGTGCATTAGAGGCATTGCTACAAGTTGGACTTGGTTACTTACGTCTGGGTCAGCCTGCCACCGAATTATCAGGCGGCGAAGCACAGCGTATTAAACTTGCTACCGAGCTGCAACGCACGCAGCGAGGCGACACGCTATACATATTGGATGAGCCAACCACTGGCCTACACCCTGCTGACGTGTCTATGCTGATGACGCAGCTGAACGGTCTTGTCGACGCGGGCAATACTGTCATCATGGTTGAACATGATATGCAGGTGGCAAGCAATAGCGACTGGATCATTGATATTGGGCCAGGGGCAGGGGATGCGGGCGGGATGATTGTCGCACAAGGTACGCCATATGACGTTGCCCAATCAAAAGACAGCCGTACTGCACCTTTCTTATCGGTATGATTTTATTGAAGTGACGACAAGTCTTCAAATTGGGTTCGAAGGTGGAAGGACTATCCCCAATAACCATCAGGACATTTAGGCAATTCAACTAACGTGCGACGTAACGCATCTGACCATTGATGACGGATGGTATTAAAATATTCATCACGCTCATCAATACGTCGGCCGTTTGGCAGAGCTAGGCTGTCATTGTTATAAAGTACAAAATCTATCGGCATACCGACTGATAGGTTTGAGTGAATCGTGGAATCAAATGACAGCATCAACGCACGTGCCGCGTGCCTTACATCCGTGTTGTAGCTGACAGAACGATCCAAAATAGGTTTGCCATATTTGCTTTCACCTAACTGAAAGAAGGGCGTATCTTCAGTGGCTTTGATGCAATTGCCTTCAGGATAAATCAGGTATAGCTCAGGTGGCTGTTCTTTTATTTGACCACCAAGCATAAACGAGCTGGTAAATGCACCATCGCGAGTAGAGTTAGCGACTGCTTTTGCATGGTTCATAACATCACGCATACATTCACCAACCATTTGCGCGGCATCAAACAACGTCGCTACTGTATTAAGGTTACTCTCAGCACGCTGGTCAATGTCGCTTTGTAGTTTATTGAACACTGCCTGCGATGTCGCTAAGCTGCCAGCTGTCTGTAACACCATAAAGCGCTCGCCCTCAACACCGTATTGATACAACTTTCTGAATGTCGATATGTGATCAACACCGGCATTCGTGCGCGTGTCACTGGCAAAGACCATACCGTCTTTTAGACGAATGGCAGCACAATAAGTCATAAGATACCCTTGATGAATAAACGTAATAAAAAATAGCAAACGCTATGATAGCTTTTTGACTAATACCAAACTGTAAAGATTTTCGTAACCGCCGCCCATACGCACGCCGCGAACAGGCGCGGTATCTAGATAATCTCGCCCAATAGCCACATACACATGTGAGCTTGGAGTAAATGCCTGATTTGAGATATCAAAAGTATACCAGTAACCATCTAACCAAACCTCAGCCCATGCGTGACTGGCCATGTGATTTTCGGTGTCGTCATATAGATAACCAGACACATAACGCGCTGGAATCTGTTGATCGCGCAATATACTTAAAAATACATGCGTATGGTCTTGGCACACCCCAGCACTTGTCGCAAACGCCTCAGCAGCGGTCGTGCCCACATGCGTGACGTCTTTAACAAAAGGCATTTTCACAATAAGGGCATTTGCCATTGCCTTTAAGCTGTCATGAGTAGGGGTTTTTAGATATGGCGCTGCAAATTCTCGCATCTCTTGTGAGCATTTGGTCAACGGGGTTTGTACGGTAAATAATAGGTAGGGGACATGATCCATATCTTCTAGTCGTTCGGTTTCGGTATTGATCTCAACAATACCCGACGCCTGCATTTGTAAGTTGTTATGTGCTTCGTTACGACTGAGCGTGAGCCATGCATTACCAAAGCCGTCCTTTTGATTGGTCGCCACTTTAGGGAGCATGACATCCCATTTATGAATGGTTTGGTGCGGCATTTGCATGGGGGTCATGCGTATATACTGTACACTGCGCTGCGCCAGCTCATCGTAATAATAGTTGGTTTGATGACTGATTTGAAGTTTCATGGCATTTTCCTTATAGCGTCTTTCTATTTTCTGTTTATTCCATATGTCTCATAAGCTGTTGTTATTGGTTTTTGGCTAGACACCTTCTATACACCTTGACGCAATATGAGATTGAATTCCTTGCTAATCAGCGCAAAATCACTAAATTTCTTTGACCTAATCATCTGATTGGTCAAGCGGATAAGTTCACGCCAGCGCGTATTTTCCGGCAATTCATTAATCCAATGTCTGAATTCAAAACTGATCTCTGTTGAATCCTCTCCCAACAAGACGGCACGCTCAAGCTGCTCAAAGTGACGCCCTAATTGCCAAAAACAAGTCACTGTCGGATTTTCTTGTTTCATCGCAGCGTTACACGCGTGTAGCTGCAAAGTCGCCGCTCGATACGTGCCAGCACTCGATAAACGCTTGATCAAGTTGTATAATTCAGCAGTATCTTTACCAATAACACCTTTGGCCTCTTGGACATTATCCTCAATCGATTGCACGATATTGGGTATGATGTTTTGTTCCAAATCAGCCATCATTTGTGCCTTCATGGTGGTCAGTGACACTTCACCATCAACGGCAAACCCTAAGTGACTGATTAAATGCCTAATCTGTGATTTTTTAAGATCGCCTTTGATGAGTTGTTTCATAACATCGTCGTAGTAATACAGACGCTCACTATATCGGCCTAGCCATATTAAGTGACTGGCGGTAGAGAGTAGCAGTATCATGGGCGCATCATCTAAACTCTCGTAACCTGTTTCTAAGGGTTGGACGCGATCATAGTAGTTTGCGTGCCCTGAAGCATTGACACCTATTGATGATAAAGGCGAGCACTTGTCGGTTTGCTGGCTGTCTAAATCACTGTCATCAATAATCCAAGTGTCTTTGATGCCGCCGCCTTGTGATGAATTGACGACCAAAGAGCCTTCAACCATGGCCACTCGTGTCAGACCACCGGGTACAATATCTACTGTGCCATCACCATGACTGAGGATAAAGGGGCGCAGGTCAATATGACGCGGTGCGATACCGTCGCTTACGGCAGTAGGGTTGGTAGATAGTGAGATAGTCGGCTGGGCAATAAAGCCGGCTGGGTTTTCAAGCAGACGCAGGCGATATTCTTCGACTTCTTTTTTGGTTGATGTTGGACCAATAAGCATCCCGTAGCCGCCTGAGCCCTGCGTTTCTTTTACCACCAGCTTGTCTAGATTATCGAGTACATATTTGAGATCGTCGGGCTTACGGCACTGGTATGTCTCGATATTAGGTAGGATAGGCTCTTCATTTAAGTAGAATTTGATCATATCTGGCACAAAAGGATATAAACTCTTATCATCGGCCACACCCGTACCTGGGGCGTTAACAATTACCACGTTGCCAGCGCGATAAGCACTCATTAGCCCTGATACACCCAATATGGAGTCAGATTTAAAGGCTAACGGGTCAATATAGGGATCATCAATGCGGCGGTAGATCACATCGACTTGTACCTTGCCGCGAATGCCTTGCATATAGACTTTGCTGTCCTCAACGACCAAATCATAACCATGGACAAGTGGTACATTCATCTCATGCGCTAAGAAAGCATGCTCATAATAGGCACTGTTAAAACGACCTGGCGTTAGAATGACGACTTGTGGATCATATTTGGATGTTGAGCTGGCTAGACAGGCTTTAAGACGGCTAGGGTAATCACTAATACCCATAATAGGCGTTTCAGTAAATATATCAGCCAAGAGCGTTTCTGATATATTGCGACTCTCAAGCATATATGAGACGCCTGATGGGGTACGCAAGTTATCCTCTAACACACAAAACCTACCTGTCTCGTCTCGAATCAAATCAATACCGCTAATATGCGAATAGATAGGTTTGTCGAGCTCAATACCCATCATCCACGGCTCATAGCAGCCACTGGCATAGACGTAGCTGGCAGGGACAATATCCGCTTTCATGATGGCTTGGTCATGGTAGATATCATGTAAGAATGCATTGAGAGCGGTGATACGCTGTTTACAGCCTGCTTCTATTTGTTTCCATTCGCTCGCTGCAATAATGCGTGGAATGATATCAAACGGAATCATACGCTCGATGTTTTTGGCATCGCTATAGACGGTAAAGGTGACGCCTTTACGGTAAAAGATATTTTCTGCTTGTTCGTTTAGATAATTGAGGGCATCCATGTTGATGTTATCAAGCCAATGGCCAACAGCTTGTGCCACTGGGCGATACTTACCCTTACTGATCTGCAATTCATCGAAACTTTGTGATTTTTGCTCAGGTTTTTCTGAAGTGTCTTTTGTTAAGGTATCTTCGGTCGGTGTGGACGCGGGACTTTTAGTATTGTCATTGGGCACTTTGATGGATTGACTCTGATTTTGATTTGCAGTTTTTTCTTTGTCTGGGTTTCCATCCTTAGACTGACTTTGAGATGCTGTTTTATTCATAAATACCTCACGTATCCTTGGTAAAGTTATACTTTATGATGAATACACTGTCTATGCTAAGTAGAGTAGCACTTGTACTGCGCCCAACAGGTAGTCTATCTCCTGTATGGACTATACAACGGTTACTGAGCAATATACAACAAGAGTTAAATAATAGATTTTTAAAAACTTGAACCTAATTCCAATAAGTTTAACTCAATAGAAACAGGAGGAGAGAAGACGTGAAGCTACGTGGAAGGTTCTTCATGCTGGCAGGTATAGGGTTGTCAGCAACTATCAGTGTGACTGGCTGTGGTAGCGAGCCGACACAGACGGCCTTACCCGCTGGTAGTACTGTGGTCGCACTTGGCGACTCTCTAACCTATGGTTACGGCGCAAATGATGAAACAGCGTATCCTACGGTGCTAGCAGAGCTAAGCAAATGGAACGTCGTTAATGCAGGCGTCAATGGTGATACTTCTGCAGATGTGCTTACTCGAGTGAATGAGATCACTAAGCAAAACCCTGATTTGGTTTTACTGGGTGTGGGAGGTAATGATGTATTGCAGCGCATTGCGCCTGATACGACGCGGGCTAATATCATCGCGACTATAGACACCTTACAATCCAACAATATTGATGTTGTCCTAATCGCTGAGCCGCATCTTAGTACCAGTGCATTATTTGGAAAGGCAAGTGATAATCCATTGTATGAAGATATTGCGGAAGCTGAAGGCATACCTCTGTATTCTGATGGTTGGTCCACTGTACTATCAGATGAGGCTCTAAAGTCTGATAAAATTCATGCCAATGCTGCAGGCTATAGACAGTTCGCTGAAGGGTTGCATGATTATCTAAAAGACGAAGGGTGGGTACGCTAGACCGCAATGTAAACTACAGTTTTTAAGTTTAAAAGTTATGAGTAAGGTGTCTGTCTGTAGTCAGTGTATAACGTACAAAAAAAGCAGAGAGCTTACTGAATAGGCTCTCTGCTTTTTAATTTTTATTTTGTTAATGACAAATAGTCGATAAATTTTATAGTCAGACTTTTATAGCCTAGTTTCTTTCATTGTCACCCATGACGACTACCAAACCTTCGTCAGCGGCTATCTTACCTTCGCAGATATCTTTATAAACCTCTAGTAAGTCACTGACTCCATCAAGCTCCTGAATCTTTAACCACGCACTAGTTTTTGCAGTGCTATTCATGATGTAGTGCATAGAGCGTTTATTGAACTCTTCAGGGCCCCATTCTTTCATACGTTGCTGTACATGACTGGGCGCAAAAAACTGCTGGCTACGTGCTTGAATGATACCTTCGGTATGACGTGGTTCGTCCCAGTGCGTGAGGCCAACATTGCTGGTGTAACGCATGTTATCGCCTAAGTGCCTATGTAGACGACTAAGCACGTCAGTATTGGCCGACATATCGACAATGACCGTTGGTTTGCTGGCGTCAATCTGCTCAAGCGTGTCATAGCTAAGCACACTGTTATAAGCGTCAATTGACTTAACAAAATCTATATGACGGTTTGATGTGAGGCCAATAACGTGCGGTGCGTCTTTATCATCAACCAAGCCGTATGCTAAGCCAGTACTGGTCTTACTAGAGGCACTGATAATCACCACTTGCTCTGCACCAAACCAGTCATTACTCTTCAATAGATCATGTAAGCAAAATGAGGTCAAATGCAATACGAACAACAGCATGCGCTGATCGTCATTGGCACGGTCATAACCAGGTTCATGATTGACACGCTGATATAGGTTATAACCGGGTGGTAGCTCGGCACGATGGACACTATCATCAAGTAAACTGGTTTGGGTGACTCGCTTGGGTGTTATGATTAACTCATTGGCGGGCGGGAAGTAACCGAATAAGCGCTCACCGATAGGTAGTGCATCACTATTGGACTCAACAACATCGCCAAAACCCCATACTGGAATAATACCCCATTTTTCAGGCTCGTCACCATTTGGCGGAAAAAACTGCCAATAGCGTAATTGGTCACCCATGACTGCATAAGTAATGTTGTTGGCGGTAAAGGCAAAGCGGTCGACTTTGACACGTACTTCGCCATTGCCTAGGGTATGTGCAGGCGTCTCTTGCAGGCGAGCTTGAGTTAGGTTTGCTTTATTGGTCTGAAATTCTTGCATGGTTATTTCCTTTTTTATTTTATAGTTATCGAATTAAGCATTAGCAGTTTTGGCTTGACGCCCTGCCGTAATCTGCATGATTTCACCCATGAGTTTGGGCATGTTTGCAGCGGCTTTTGGTCCTGCTTCTTTTAGAAGCTTAAGAATAGCAAGCTCTTCAGGTGGCATGTCTTCGCTGGCTCGTACCAATTTGGTGAAGCCATCTAAGCGATTGTTGATCATCCATTCACGTAGCACAGGCTCCTTTGACCAACGCATCTGATTCTGCATTTGTTTAACCAGGCCAACCAAAAAGTCCGTATCATGATTTGGAATTGGCACCACTTGGCACAACTCGTTTTTGATAGTTTCATCATCATAACTGGCTTCAATGTGGGCGATAAATGCGGCACTAAATACAGGTTGATAGGTACGTACGGTTTGCACCACCACGGTATCACCTTTGAATACATCGTACGTCTCTGTCACTGGTACTGCCCGTGCAGAGCAGTCGATATGCATGGTGTTGGGGGTGGTAGAAATGCTGTCCTCACCAAAATAAATCTTGTCAGTATCTAAGCGGGTCACGCGACCTTTACGTACAATGTTTTTAACACGGCGTAACTGCTTGAGCTCTTCACTGCTAATGGTAGCGCCATGGAACATTTGCGGGCGTACATTTGGATCAATACGCATTAATACGCCGCCTTTTTCTAAACGATCAAACAGGTTTTCGATGTTTTCTGCCTCAGCAATCGCTTCTGCCTGAGTAGCCTGTGCTCCAATAGTATGGGTGAAAAAATCACGAGAGGGTTGGGTATTTTTACGATCGATCAGCCAAGCATCTCTTGGCATAATCCATGTAATATAGTCTGGATCAATTTGATTCTCTAGTAGCCATAAAACCGCATCAATACCTGTTTTTCCGCCGCCGATAATCACGTAACCGTCACGAGGTTTGGTTAGACTCGGCAAATCATTTAATGGGCCAAACTTAACACCATCAGCAATCTCAAAGTTTGGGGTATGGGTCGCTGGTACTGAGGTTTTGAAGTAAGTACCGTCAATGATTTTCTTATTGACCTTAACCTCATAGCTAGTATCAGACAGCAACGATGAAAACTTGCCGTCGCCTTTGTACTCACACATCGGGAAGTATTTCACGCGGCCACTTGGTAAAAACGTGTGCTTCATGACTTTATCAAAGTACGCCATGACTTCTGCGCCTGACGCCAGCTCGGACAAGCCTTTATTTAAACCAATTTTATCAATCATACCGCCGCAAAGCTCACGTGAGCTAACGCCATAAAAAGACGACGGCTGATGTAAGGTGACAAACGAATAGGCATCGTTCCAATGACCGCCTGGCTTATGATGTTTATCGACGATAATAATATTAGCATCTGTTTCTGTGAGCAGCACATCGGCAAAAGCCATGCCCACCGCGCCACTACCAATGATTAGATAATCCGTTTCTAGCTGTTGAATACTCATAGTGTCCTTACTCTAAGTTGAGCTTCTATCAACACAATCAATTCATAATTGTTTGTGCATAACAGTGTTATATACCAGAATAACACTGTTATAATTGTCAAGACATAGTGAGAATCTAATGGATGCCAGAACCAAAATACTAAACGCTGCATCTGAGCTTTTCTTAGAAGGGGGTGGGGAAGCCTTGAGTGTACGCGCCATATCCAAGCGGGCAGGACTGTCCACCATCGGTATATACAGTCACTTCCAAGGTAAGCAAGGCATACTAGATGCGCTGTACATAGAAGGGTTTAATCTCGTTCGTGAAGCCATGGATGTCATTCCAGAGGGTAGAGCAAACAAAGAGCAAGTGCTAGAGGCGTGCCTAGGGTATCTCAATGTGGGCGAGAAATATGAGGCGCACTATCGGCTGATTTTTGGGGAATCTGATGCAGGATATCAGCCCTCAATCGAGGCCATTGCAGCAAGAGATAGTGCGTTTTCGAAGTTGGTTCGGGTGGCAGGTTCTTATTTATCAGAAGATGCTAGCATGACGGAACGTCGGCAAATAGCGTTAGATATCTGGGCAATCGTGCATGGGTACGTCAGTATTAGTCACCATGTAGTGTTCGCCGATGAACTGGAGCTAGATTGGAAGACGATGGCACTTCGTGTGGTTGGAGTACAGTTGGATGCCATTGACCTAACTAAAGCTAAGCATCAATAAAGCCTTCCTAAACGACCCAATAAATCAGCAGTATGAAGGTGACAATGAATATTAAACAGCGATTCGTAAGTACTGATCACGGATAAGCAACTACATAGGTACATAGCGTTTTGATGAGCCACCATTCTGCTTAAAAAGTAAATAAATAGACATATGTCTTTTATCTTGTAAACAGCATTATTTTAGGTTATTTTTCACTGTTGATTACCGTTTTTTAACCAAGGAGAAGCAGTTTGGATACTAATTTATCACCGCTTAAGATTTCAGTGGTTGCGGCGCTGACACTGCTTACAAGCTCGCAAGTATTTGCAGAGGCCAAGTATGGAGATTATGGTACAGAAACGGCGCTGACGCTTGCCCGTGACTATGCTGGTCGTTATACAGGTTCCGATAAAGAAGTCCAAGCTGCTGATTATATGCAGCAGCGTATGACCATCGATGGCAGTAACAACCAGGTCAATCGTCAAACTTTTGATTTCGTAGCGCCTCGTGGTTTATTCAGAGGTCAAACATTAACGAGTAATAACGTTGTCGTGACCCAAAAAGGCAGTGCTGATACCAACAGAACGCTATTTGTCGGTGCACATTATGATTCTGCAGTAGCCTATCCAAACTATGCAAATCTAGAAGCATTGGACGATAATGCTTCTGGATCCGGCGTCTTAACTGAGTTGACAAAAAACCTGACTGGCATTGAGACAGAGCATGACATTCAGTTCGTGGCATTTGGTGCAGAGGAGGGCGGTCTCAATGGTTCAAAGGCGTTTGTTGATCAACTAACGGACGCAGAAAAATCAACAGCGTTGGGCATGATTAACCTAGACAGTCTGATTACAGGCGACAAAATGTACGCCAACGCAGGGCGAAACGCTTATGACAATGACGGTAATGAAGTGGCTGCCAATGTAAGTTTGCGTGAAAACGCACTGCGCATCGCAAAAGAGCTTGGTATTACACTAGAAGTCAATACAGCCATTATTGCACCAGGTGAGACAGAGCCATACGAGCCTTATGGCGTTGGCTGCTGCAGCGATCAGGAATCTTTTGATAGTGTCATGCAGGTCGTCGGATTTGAGGCAACTAACTGGGGCCTTGGGCCTGATTATGATGGTTACACACAAACTGAAAACCCGGATATTCCAGGTGGCTATACGTGGCATAACCCTGCATTAGATAACGAAGAAGTGCTTACTGCGGCCTTTGGTGAAGAGCGCATAGCGCAAAGAATGCGTGACTACTCTCGTATCATCAGCAGATTGATTGTTGAACAAACCAATGCTGATATCATCGCCTCAACCAAGAGCGCTATTAATCTGCAAAATACGATGGGCTTAGCTTTACAAGACAATGCTACCGACTCGCACTCAGCGGTGCTTGAGCGCGCCAATGCTTTGGCATTGCATACTCTCGATGATGCGGAGCCTTTGGATTCTGAGTCGCGTACTCAGGTTTGGGTAGATGGCTCCCAAAGCTACGTGGATGCTAATGAGGTACAAGAGGGCACTCGCGCCAATATTGGTCTGTATGGCGAATATACTGTACTGCCGAGCTGGCGTGTTGGCGCAGGTGTGCAAGCCGCCAATCAAAACAATAACACCGTAGAAAACGGCATTAAAAAAGATACGAGCTATGGCATTCAAGCCTATTCGTTACTGGGCGGTAAAGACACGGCTTGGTGGAACACCACATCTCTGAGCTTATCTAAACATGATTTGGACGTTAATAGAACGGTAAAACTGGATGGCAATGATGGTATCAATATTATCAACAATAGCGAACGTGGTGATGCGGATGCCGATGTGTTTAGCGCATACAATGAGCTTGGCTACAATTTTCTTATCAAGAAAAACGTCGCGCATGGTGCCTTTTTGGGTCTGAATTACAGTGATACAGACATAGATGGTTATACCAGTGGCAATGCAAACTCTCGCACTGCACTAAAGGTTGATAGCACGTCTAGAGAGGCATGGGATTCAGAGCTTGGTTACCAGTTGCAGTATGGTTTTGATTTGATGGGCACGCCTGCCAAACTTCAAGGAAAAATCGCTTACGTGCATGTTATCGACGATGGTTTAACAGACAGTTTATCGACAACGTCTTTAGCTGATGATCAAACAAGAGAGGTTAGCATCACCCAAACAGATAAAGATGACGACTATGGACGTTTTGAGCTGAGTGTGAGTAACAAAGTTCATAAGAACGTTTATGCGTATCTGAATGGCGATACCACCTTTGCACGTGATGATAAAGACAGCTCAGTACAACTAGGCTTGCAATATCAATTTTAAAGCTTAATGTATGAATGTCAGACTGCGCTGCTCAATAATTCATTTATGAGCAGCGTTTTTTGCTTATACATGTCAATATATTACTTATAAGGGCATATTGTTGATTACCGATATAATCTTCAGATTCAGTAATGCCAATGTATGTGAAATATTAAAAGAATAGGGGTGGCGTATATGTTTGGCATCATAAAAGATTGGCGTGAGCAGCGCATACTAGATAATAGCGAGTTTACCCATGCCGATTGGATACAAGCGGCTGAGCGTATCGTGATACTCGACAGATTAAGTGTTAACGAGATGATGCATTTATTCGAGCTCGCGACATTGTTTTTGGCTGATAAGTCCATCACAGGCGCACAAGGCTTTGAAATTACGAATGCTGTCAGACAGTCGATTGCACTGCAAGCATGTTTGCCGATCTTAAACTTAGGCCTTGATTGGTATGCTGGTTGGTCATCCATCATCATTTATCCTGGCTCGTACAAGAGTGCTAGCACCACGGTGGATGAGTTTGGTATCGTCCATGAGGGCACTCAGCACCGTAGCGGAGAAGCATGGCTGCGAGGGCCTGTCATTCTCTCATGGAAGGACGCTAAGTACTCAGGCGAACGTGACGGACACAACGTTGTCATTCATGAATTTGTACATAAGCTCGATATGATGAACGGCCGCGCCAATGGTTTTCCACCGATGCAACCTGATATGGATCCTGCAAACTGGACTCAGATTATGAGTCGCGATTTTGAAGATTTTCAAACACATCGCAAGTCAGGGCTTGATCGGTATGGCGCAACCAATCCTGCAGAATTTTTTGCCGTTCTCAGTGAAGTGTTTTTTGAGACCCCACAAAAGCTAGTTGATGCTTATCCGGATATTTATGAGATTATGGTGAAATTTTTTCGTCAGACGCCGTTATAAGTGATATTTATAGGGATGGTGATAGTAAGCTGTATTTAAGACAGCATAAGCATATTGCAAATTCAGACCGTCCGGTGACTTTTTATGACTTAGACGTGGTTATATCAGTCGGTTATCGCATCAAATCTCCTCAAGGCGTGCAATTTAGACGTTGAGCACTGCAGCGGCGCTTTTTTGTTCGTGGATTTTTTACGCCGTAACCACCGACTGCTGAATAATAAAGGCGACATGGTCATCAATAATACTGGGCTTGCAGCTTTAATCTTACTGGTCGCTGAGTCTGACCCCAACCAAAAAGAAACTTTGATCAAATTGATTATGAATATGTTGTCGTTAGAGGGCTAGTAACAAAGCTTGTCATTAAAAACTATACCAAAAACCATGTAGCACAATCCGCTATATATCTTTAATTGAATATATATAGCATTTATATCCAGATAGAGTAAGCTGTCACTTTAAACAAGCCTTATAAAAGTTGTCGGGCAATCTTTCTTTACACCTTAAACCGTCCATTGGTCATTAATGATAGCCACTAGGTAACGCTTGCCTTGATACTCATCAAATACCAAGCGTAGTACCCGCCAGTCCATACCATCATACTCATCCGTGCCTTTATAATAAAATTCTATAACATCTGATGTTTGGTATATTTCTTTTAAATTATTGATAGAATTACCATTATTTTTGAATTCATTGACATTGATACTAGCATTATTGAACTTTTTGCCATCCACCCAAGTATCCAGATAAGCAGGCAACGGCGTGACCAATAGATCGCCAGTACCGTCTTTTTCGCCCCAAGTAAATTGAATGTTAGGCTGCTGTAAATACTGTGCAAATTGCCCGCGGCTAAAGACTTTATCTGACTCAGGCCGTACATAAGCGTACATCGAAAAACGAACGCCACGTGTTGGATGGATATCATTAGTGATTCTAGAAAAGTCCTTATTTGCCAGTGCGCGCTGTATACGTAACGCTTGTTGCCTAAGGGTTTGCTGGCTGATATCAGCATTACTAGGTGTTGATGAGCTACTGGTTGGCTGAGATACAATGGCTTCACTGGACTCAGAAGCAGACTGACAACCCGTAGCAGCTAGCGTGAATAACAGAAGGCCGCTAGAGACTAATGTTGCAGATTTTTCCTTAAAAAAAGCAGGTAATGTCATCATAAAATTATCCTTAGCACAGTTATTAGCGAAAGAAACATCACTATAAATTGTCATGGGAACTGGTAAAAAATACCATAAAAGCGTTATGTAATCGATATTTTAGTAAGTAAACCTGAATGATACGATAATACAGCAGAGTCCGAATATAGGTATGATGTAATAGTCGGTAACACTTATAGGATAAAAGCTCGCAGAGAATAAGATGCCAACATATAAATCGCTGACATTACTATTGACCATAGGACTGATGCCTGTCGGTCACGCTATAACGGATGTATCAAAAGTAGATCAGAAACAAAATGCCATGGCTGATATAAAGATTGCGACCATCACGAAAATGTACCAACAAGATATTGATGACCAAGGTATGAGTAATCCTGTAGTGCTGCAGCAATATGCTGATGCTGACTTGCAAGCAGCGATGCAACTTGAGCAAGCATATTTTGATAAAACTCAGACGTCCTGCAATATAGATTACGATGTACTTTGGAACTCGCAAGATCCTGACTATAAGCAAGACAAAAAGTTTTCAATAACTGATCAAGGATTGGTTCAGGTTAGCTTGGCACAAGGTAGCGATATTTATTATGAGCTGTCATGTGACGATAATGATAAAAATTGCCAAGTTGCAGATGTGGTTTTAGATCAGGATGACAAAACGTTACGTCAGCATTTGCTTGAAACTTGTCGTTAGTAAAAGTCTATAACTAATATCAAATCCGAGTTAAGGTATCAGAATGACATGGTGTAAATGGTTTTTCGCCTAACTACTAAAACCGTTGGTTTGTTTTCGCATAATGTATATTATGTTAAATAAGGTCTATTAGGTCGTAGGTTTAAGCCTTACTAACTATAGAATCATGACGATCATACATTTCTGATACTGCTAGGTATAAACATCCTACCAAACTATTTAGCTCTCACCGACTAACTCTGTCCTGTTAATTCAACCGAATCTTTTGGATGATAGTTCACGCTTGATCAGTTTTACTTCTAAACATCTCTGACAGGTATATTATTACGTCAATCATTTAACGTTTTATTAGACGTTAAGGTTTGAATGCTCTGTATGACTGGTTATTAATATTTTATGATTTGCGATAATACGAATGGCTACATCCAAACCCATCATTAGCTTTTTCTTCGATATGATCATGGCTATTCGTCTGCGATAGCTTATTTATTATCCGTGTCCACCGGCTAAGTCTTTAATATAGATATGCTAATAGCCTATTTTTGATAACCATCATTTGTATGGTTAGATATCTTCTAATTTTGCCAAAATAGATTAAATTGCAAAAACTCAGCCAAACGATATAACTCCTTCGAATATTTCTAATCTTATCTAGCCTTCAAACGCTATACCCAAGTCATCACGTATAACCTTTTAAATTTAAATCATAGACAGACTGTTAAATCATTAGAACTGACGCTATTTATTCTTGCAGAGTGATGAATTTTATCTACCTATAAACAGTAGCCCTCTATTTATTGTTACCAAGCTATTTTTAAGATGAATGAGCTATCTATTGATATTTTTTAATATATTCAGCCTTTCGTTATATATTTTCTATAAACCCCTCAAAATTGGTGCATTCTAAATTTGCACAGAACAGTACTATGACCCTGATTTTTATATTCTGTGCGAGTACAGGAGCATGTGTTTTGTAGAGAATATGCTCAACTCCTTGCCGAATCAATCATGGAAACGATAATCGCATTTAACTATGTATCGAAATAACTGGTAGAAATGCCGTGTAACCCATTCAGCGTATGGCCTACTCACTATTTGGCCACTATGCTATAATTATCCCCAAGTGAACCTTGGGGATAATTAAGTGTTAAAACTATTATTATATAAGGTTTTACTAATAATATTAGCGAATACCAGTGTCCATGAGAGTGTCCAATATTTCTATATTTTTCTACAGAAGAGATTTTTTATAAGTCATCAATCATAAACCTATCATTAACTTTAATTATCATATGACGGATATACATTATGGCTATCGACACTGCAAACGATATCAACAAGCTCGAATGCCGAGACAAAGATTATTCTGTCAGTGTCTCAGGTGTGGCTGGCTTAAGTCTTCGTATTTATCCAAATGGCAAAAAGGAATACTACTTACGTTATTCCCATCCGCATATCGAGGGCAAACGCCCTAGGATGATGTTGGGCAAGATTGAGGATATTAGTCTACATGAGGTTAAATATAAAGCAGACACCATTCTTGATATGGTCGCAAAAGGCTCTGACCCAAAAGCTATCCAGCAAAAAGAGCAAACCAACAAATATACTCACCTAAAAAACGCACCATTTTCTGACGTTGCTCAAGCATGGCGAGAACACAAAACAGCAGGTCGCAATCAAAGTAAATCTAAAAAACCGTCATACAGTGAGTCAACCCTTAAGTTTTGGGATTTATGTCTAGGATATATGTGCCAAGAAATTGGTGATTTAAGAATGGACGATATCACCAGTGAGATGATACTGAGTGTGTGCGAGTCGATTCAAAACAATGAAAATCAAGCAACTTTCGTTGGTGCAAGCACTCGTCTATATACTGAAAAAGTGTTTTCATTTGCTGTTGCTCGAGGGTTGTGCGATAGAAATGTGGCAATTGATACCCGTGGTGAGCTTGCACCTGCCAATTCAGGCAATCACTTGCCAGCCATCACCAAACCAGATCAATTTGCGACGCTTCTAAAAGATATGTCTGATTTTAGAGGTGCAAGCAAGATCACACTAGAGGCTATGAATTTATTACCTTATGTGTTTGTACGTAGTATCGATCTGCGCTCGATGCGTTGGGATGACATCGATTGGGACAATAACACATGGGCATTCTCCCCGACCAAAGGCGAAGGTCGTGACGATATGGTCTCGCACTTAGTTGTTCCCTTAGCCACGCAAGTGATTACGCGATTACGAAACATTCAGTCAATTACTGGGCATAAGGAATATGTATTTGCCTCGATGCGCGGTTCAAGCAATGCTTATATTAGTAAAGCGACGTTGGTACAGATATTCCACCGGCTTGGATACAAAGATGTGCAGTGTGCGCATGGATTTCGAGCATCCGCTAAAACCTTGCTTATGGAACAGCCTGAGCTACGCTATTCTGACATCGTCACAGAGTTACAGCTAGGTCACAGGATAAAAGACACACATGGCGGGGCTTACAACAGACTTGATGAAATCGACACTAGGGTACAGATGATGCAAGATTGGGCGGATTATATAGATGAGCTGCGAGATAAGTAAACTATAAGACCATTCTAAAGCTAAAGCGTAAACATGAAAAGCTTGTACTAAGATCTCTTAAATATACAAAGAAAATTAAAAATAAACTAAGCCAGACATGAGCAATAGCATAATAAAGGTCAATAAACCAAACAATTGACTATCAACATCAAGCAGGCCTCACCTATTTATGTTAAATTGCAAAAAACCATAAGGATATTACGTATAAGATAACCATAGTATTGTATCCACTCATTTGATAGGAAGGTTGAAGATGACACTAGATAACAACGTACTACGTAAACGCACCAGCTTGTTGGGTTCATTATTAGGTGATGCTATTTCTCGCCAATCTGGTGAGCAGACGATTGAGACGATTGAGACGCTGCGCAAAGGCTTTATTCAACAGCGTCGTGAGCCAAATGAGGCACATAAACAGCAGCTTATCGATTTTATTGCTTCTTTGGATAATCAAACCTTAAAAAACGTTATACGCGGCTTTTCTATCTATTTTTTCCTAGCCAATCTAAGCGAAGAGAATTACTTGCGTGAGCAGCGTCATGCGCAGCGTATGCAGTCTGAGCAAAGCTGGGAAGGATCATTTCGTCGTACCTTACTTGAGTGTCGTGAACGCAATATCGAGCCTGCTCAAATGCAAGAGCTGATTGATCAGCTAAAGTTTACACCTGTATTTACGGCGCATCCTACCGAAGCGCGTCGCCGTACCACGATGAATATCTTACAAAGTCTATTCACGCATAGCGATGCTTTAAACAACGTGTCTGAAAACAGCTTCGCCTACGAGCAAGCCAAAGAGCAAACGGCGCAAACGATTGATCTATTATGGTCGTCTGATGAAGTACGCACGCGCAAGCCATTGGTATATGATGAGATTAACAATGGCTTGCATTACTTTAATGCCAGTTTGTTCAATGCCATTCCTAAAGTGTATCGTAATATCAAAAAAGCCATTGTCGATATCTATCCGGAGCTTACAGACTATCCACTGCCTGCCTTTATGAGCTTTGGTTCATGGATTGGTGGTGATAGAGATGGCAATCCTTTTGTGACTTTTGAGACCACAGAACTTGCTGTATTGATGCATGCTGATACCGTGCTGCGTCACTATCAAGTGCTACTCAAAAAACTGCGCCGACAGCTGATTCATAGTGACACCATTGTCACCGTCTCACCTGACGTATATGCCAAAATCAAAAGTTATGATGAGCTCGATCAGCGTGTGTTTGACTATAACCTCGATGACTATGGCAATGAGCCATATCGTCGCCTACTCTCTATCATTCTGACTAAAGTCAAAGCAACCAATCGCCGCATCCAAAGCAAAGGCACGGATATCGAAGCTGAAAAAGATGCCTATGCCAATCCAGAAGAATTACTAGAAGACCTGCGCATTATCCGTCAAAGTGTCAGTACACATGATACAGCACATAGCGATGGCTTATTGCTAGATATCATTCGCCTAGTAAAGACTTGCGGCTTCCATTTAGCATCGCTCGATATCCGTCAAGAGTCGTCATACCATGGCGAAGTAATTGCAGATATCTTTGCTAGTGCCTCCAACCTGCCTGATTATCAAACGCTAAGCGAAACCGAACGTCAAGAATGGCTCACACGATTGCTAGAAAAACCAGGCACACCGCTTATCTATACTGACAACCTGACAGACAAAACGCGTGAGCAATTGTCACTGATGAATTCGATTGCTACTCTACGTAAACTGGTGGGTCAGGCTACTTTTGGTAGCTATGTGATCTCGATGACCAATAATGCTAGCCAGCTACTAGAAGTATTGCTGCTCATGCGGTTTTCAGGCTTATGCAGAATTGATGACGAAGGTCAGTTGTCTGCTGACTTACCTGTCGCACCATTATTTGAGACCATCGAAGATCTCAAAAATATCGATAAAATCTTGCCTGCCGTATTAGATAATCCACTGTATCGTGGACTGCTACGGAACACGGACAACATGCAAGAGATTATGCTGGGTTATTCAGACTCATCAAAAGACGGCGGTATTATCACCTCTGCATGGCAGCTTTATAGTGCACAGCAAACCATCAATAACATTGCTGAGCAATATGGTATAAAAACACGCTTGTTCCATGGTCGAGGCGGTTCTGTGAGCCGTGGTGGTGGATCAACGCACAAAGCCATTGCGGCACAGCCAGCAGGCACGCTGCATGGGCAGATTAAGGTAACTGAGCAAGGCGAAGTGCTCTATGCCAAGTATGCCAATACAGATACCGCTGTGTTTGAGCTGACCATGGCGATCACCGGTACACTCAAAGCCTGCTCAACAAGGTTTGTGGTACAACCGACTGAGTTGCCAGAGTATGAAGCGCTGTTTGCACAGCTGGCAGATGCTGGCGAGCAGCGTTATCGCGAGCTGACCGATCATACCGAAGGGTTTTATAAGTTCTACTCCGAGGTCACCCCAGTACAAGAAATCTCTTTATTAAACATTGGCTCACGTCCAGCCCATCGCAAAAAAGGCCTACCAAGTAAGACCACTTTGCGAGCGATTCCTTGGGTATTTGGCTGGTCATTGGCACGCTTTACCCTACCTGCTTGGTATGGCGTTGGTAGTGCGCTAGATAGCGTCAAAAAAGACGAAGCATTGATGAAAGAGATGAATCAGCATTGGCCTTTCTTTAGCGTGTTTATCAGTAATATCGAGATGGCTTTTACCAAAGCCAATATGAATATTGCCGAGGCCTATAGTCAACTGTGTGATGATGAGCCGTTACGCGAAAAAATTATGACAGCGGTCACCGATGAACACACGCTGACCAATTCGGGTCTCAACTCTCTGCTTGAGCAAGACTCTTTATTGTCCAATCAGCAGAATCTTGCTTCATCCCTGCAGTGGCGAGACGCTTATCTAGATCCTATTAACTATATCCAGATTGAGCTGTTGAAACGTGCTAGACAACAGGACACCCCGAACGATTTGGCACATGGCGACCTTAATGTAGAAGATCCATTAATCCGTAGTATCAATGCGCTAGCTGCAGGGTTACGAAATACTGGTTAAGGTAGCTTTTCAATAATTAGCTTTCGGATAAACAGAACGCTTATATCAATTGTCGCTAAATATTAAGGCTTCGTTCGCGAAGCCTTAATATTATTCAAAACCCTTCAAAAAATATCTCACCAGATATCAATCGCAGTTTAGTACTACGTTGATTGATATTGCCTATTAGGTGATTCGTAATTCATTGTTTGAATAACCGATCCGAACAAGATACCGTAAAATATATTTTTACTTCATGTATATGTAGGGTCTGCTCCAATGGAAACGCCTCAATCAGCATCATCTCTAGACATCGCCGTAGCAACTGACTATCAAATAGAATCCGTTGCGCTCATTGATCGCGCCATTCAAATACGCTGGAATGATGGTATTGACAGTACGTATCACTATATTTGGCTGCGTGATAACTGCCCATCTGCTTTCCATCCGCACACTGGCGAGCGTAGCTTTGATTTACTGAGTGTCTCAAAAGATATCCATCCACTCTCTGTCTCTTTTGATGATACAACGCTAACGAGAGCATCATGACCAGTGACAGCGCTTTATATGAGTGGATGAGTGCGCTGGATAAATATGGGCTGACCATCATTGATAATATGCCAGATGACGCTGACGCTGGTGTACAGACCGCCATGCGAGTCGATTATCTGCGGCAGACCAATTTTGGTATGACCTTTGATGTCATATCAGAGAAGTCGCCGATTAATTTAGCTTATACCTCGCTATCATTACCGTTGCATACCGACTTGCCAAATCAGGAGTTACCTCCGGGCTATCAATTTTTGCATTTTTTGAGTAATGAAAGCATAGGCGGCGAATCTACTTTCGTAGACGGATTAAAGGTGTTAGAAGGGTTACGAGAAGAGCAGCCTGAGTATTTTCACTTGCTTGCCGAATATGCCATCCCCTTTCGTTTTCATGACACTGCCCATGATATCCGTGAGTACCACTCCGTCATCAATTTAGACAACTTTGGCAATATCGTCGAAATCAAATACAACGCGCATCTTGCAGATGTTTTTGATTTACCAAGTGACGTAATGCATGACTACTACCTTGCTTATCGAGAGCTGATGGCTCGATTAAAAGACAGTCGCTATAAGATTGAGTTAAAACTAGCATCGGGTCAAATGGTGGTTGATGTCGGTGAGCGTCGTCTTAAAGGCTGTTATGTTGACCGCTCAGAGTTTAAAAGCCGTTTACGAACGCTCAAAAAGCAACTGGCTTAAAATGATCCGCAAGCTAGCTAAAGCATGGAGCACTGAGCCCACAAAAAAAGCCCCATTTCTCTCCTCTCTAAACATGAGAGAAGAGAAATGGGGCTTAATATTATTCACTTACTGACTTATAGTTATCATAATCTTATAGTGCTAATAGCAGCTCTAATAACTGGATTCACGATATAAGGTTTTATGTGCTTCTATCCTAAAGTCTGCAGCGCTGACAGCAGGCGTCATACCATGTGTACTGTACTTAGCTTGTATGATCTGTTCTTCCTCACGAAATAGCACATTTTGCGCTTCTTGCTTGAAGTCATGATAGCTGATGGCAGTGTCATCTTCATGACCGTCAATAACTATAGGTTTGCTAGGCTGGTTTTGGCTATTCGAATGCTGTTGTACAGTCTGATTAGGATTAGCCTCTTTAGTAATATTGCTGACTGTTAAACCGTTATTAGTAGGCGACGCTTGAGATAGCGTGGAAGAAATACGGTTAGACATATAGAAGGCAGATATTAGAACAATACAGATTACACTGATAATAGCAAAAACAAGACTACGTGGTCTGATGCTTTTTGGCTCGATATCATTATTCACGTTTTCTGATTCATTCATAGTTGCGTACCGTATAATTCATATCATCAATGGCACATAACCGCGCCTTTTACATAATGATACGAATTTTATATTGTGTTGCAACAATTTCTAGTACGAACGTCTCGAATAAATTGATAGACGGTTATTTAACTTTCTGAAATGGTATAAAACATAACCCCTTTAATCGTTGGTTTCGCGGTATAAGGTGGTCTGTGACTCTTGCCTAAAGTCCTCATAAGTTATGGCAGCTTCCTCAGTAGCTATAACAGTGGCATCATTTTCTGGTGTAGGAGCTTCAGAAGTTGACTCTCGCTCATTAGCAGCTGGCAGGTCCTGTCTATTGTTGTCCAAAGCATCTTGCTGAGTAGTGGCTGGTTGCGTACTTACAGGGTCAACGCTATCCGTAGTTGTTTGACTATCAGTAGACAGTGCTGGATCAGCACTAACAGCTGGTGTACTGTCTATCTCTACATTACCATCAGTGCTGTTGTCTATACTATCAACCGTAGAAGTAGATAAGACTCCTGAAAATACAAGCATTAATGCAATAGCAATCAATACGATTAAACCAATCGCCACAACTGTTATGAATGGTTTCTTGCTTTTGATCACTTTATTGTCTATGACTGGCTCTTCGATAACTGATTCAGGCACATTCTCTATGTTTAAAGAGATGTCTAAAGAATCATCAACCGATATCTCATTTATGTTAGATTCACTATAGTCAATCGTAGAGGATGACTCTGTTTGATTGCTACTATCCATATTGTTGCGATCTATATATTCTGAGGCTTCTGTATCTGAACTGACATCATTGACATCGATACTAATGCTGTCGCTATCGTTAGCGATATTCAGCACATTATTTTCAGATATATTTTCAAATACTACATTTGTATCTGAAGCTTCAGAGGTAGTGTTTGCTGCTGTAGCATTTTCTGTTTCTAGCAATAATTCTTGCTCACTGCTTTGATCTTCAAACAGCTGCAACTCTTCTGTGCTCAAAGGTTCGAAAGCGGCAAGGTTCTTTGCACTCTCTAGTGTTTCAAATTCAGCCTGATCGTTCTCTTCAGAACCATGAACTCGATTAATAAAGCGTTCGTAGATGTCATTGTTATTACGCTTACGCGATTTTTGGTCAATAATTCTAGCCAATTTTTCATCAAAATCGGTGCCAGCGTCTTTTTTTTCGTCGCTCATAGAATAATACCAAACCAGTTTTTCTACTGGTGTTAAATGATTGCTAGAATGAATTTTCTTACTATAGTGTAACAGTGTTATTAGCCAACAATATAGTTGCTCGACCTATTATCTTCAAGCACAATTTATGGAATAGCGCTAATATTGATAAGAACTATTCTAAATAATATGATAAATCAACCTTAAGAACTAATCTATGTAGAGATAGCATAGACTATGACAGGCTCAATAGTATGGATTTAAAACAGCTTAATGCATTTATCGCGGTTGCCGACTTGCGCAGCTTTAGCGCTGCCGCCACCAAAACAGGACTGTCACAGCCGAGCCTGAGTCGCTTGCTAAAACAGTTAGAGACTGACATGGGCGTCGTGCTTATTGATCGCTACCACAGGCCACTACATCTGACTGAAGCGGGCAGTTTTTTCTACGATAAAATAAGCACCATACTGACCGAGATTGATACGGTGACCAGTATGACTCAGCGCCTATCAGCACCCAGCAGCGTTTTAAATATAGGTTTTGTGCCCTCAGTGCTATACGGCCTGTTGCCTGAAATCATTGCCACGCTTAAACAGTTTAGCCCTGATATCGACGTTAATTTAAAAGATATTAGCTCATATCAACAAATGGATGCCCTCAAGTCTGGTGAGATTGATGTTGGTTTTGGCCGATTCGCGCATCAAGATCCATGGATTCAGCAAATCCTGCTACGTCATGAACGCTATGTGGTGGCATTGCCAAAATCACATCCGCTTGCCAATGTACGTAAGCAGCGCTTGATAGATCTAGCGAACAATCGCTTAATTTTATACCACCAAACACATTTGCCAGTATCGTCCACGGTGACGACAGAGACAAGGACCCAAGCAAACGACAAGTTATCTACAAATAGAGTCAACCGTGCTGCTACTCACGAAGCAGCATCTAGCGAGCCTATTACTGAGCCTTTACTACATCTTTTTGCCCAGTATGGCATCTCACCTTTCATGACCACGACAGTCAGCGATTTGCAGGTAGCATTGGGACTGGTCGCGGCAGGAGAAGGCATTACATTGGTGCCTGCCAGTTTGCAAACCGTACGTACGGAACAGATCAGCTACCAACGTTTGGTTCATGAAAATGTTACCTCCCCTATTTATTTACACACCCTCAAAGACTTCGTACACCCAAAAATACCTGACTTGCTCACAGCCATTTATCACGTCTACGAACAGCGCGGCATCACTTATCGGCAGCAAAAATTTGTGTCACAGGCCTAAATGGGCAGATATCCGATGAATATTGTGTTATAAAGAACCGCCAAAAATAATTCATTTTAGATATTGATATTATTTTATAAGTATGCTAACTAACAAGAATAGTAATGCAAACAAATAGTAATAATAACTAGAATAATCATTCTCCTAGACAGTGTTGGTGTGATAAAGTCGATACGATATAAATCGTTTTATATTTAGACGATTTATAGAACGTTCTTTCATGATCATTGGCAAGCTGACACAGGTAAGTGATAATTTGCTGTTTTAACCATTTCGAGGTATTCATGTCCACACAACAACTCAACAACCCAAGTACCACTGACGATAGCGTTGCCTCGCAACAAGAGGGCTTTAGCTGGCGCATCTTTGGCCCAGGCATTTTGATGGCGACTGCTGCTATTGGTGGTTCGCATTTGATTTCGTCAACACAGGCCGGCGCTATCTATGGCTGGCAATTGGCCATTATGATTGTATTGGCTAACGTGTTTAAGTATCCGTTTTTTCGCTTCGCAACTGACTACGTCTACGATACTGGCGAGAGTTTGATTGCAGGCTATGCCAAACGCTCAAAGTTATATCTTTGGGTATATTTTATTCTTTCTATCTTGTCAGCGGTTATTAGTACGGGTGCGGTCTCACTTATTGCGGCCGTAATTTTGGGCTTTATGTTGCCAGCCTCACTTGGTCTGTCGACAATGGCGTTATCTCTCATTATCGTCGCGGTCTCTTGGTTCTTTTTGATTGCAGGGCATTATAAATTGCTCGATGGTGTGACTAAGTGGATTATGATTGCGCTTACCACGGCCACCGTCGCTGCGGTCATTATTGCAGCTGGCAAGCCAACCGTTATGGCAGTAGATTTTGTGGCGGCCTCTCCTTGGAACCTAGCCACGTTGGGCTTCATCGTAGCACTCATGGGCTGGATGCCTGCACCGCTTGAGTTTGCTGCAATTACCTCTATGTGGACCTCTGCCAAAGTCAAAGCAGATCACACCACGCATAGCCAAGGCTTGTTAGATTTTAACGTTGGCTATGCAGTTTCAGCGATATTGGCGTTGTTCTTCTTATCATTAGGTGTGTTTGTCCAGTATGGATCAGGACAAGAGATTGAGTTGGTTGGCGGTGCTTATATCAACCAGTTGATCAATATGTATACCGCAACCATTGGTGAGTGGTCGAGATTGCTGGTCGCTTTCGTCGCCTTTATGTGTATGTTTGGCACGACCATCACCTGTGCTGATGGCTATGGACGTGCTAATGCTGAATGCTGGCGTCTGCTAAAAGGTGAAAGCGAAATCAATAAAAAGCAGATCGCTTTTTGGACGACCTATGCTATCGGTGGTGGTCTAGTAATTATCACTTTCTTCACAGGACAACTAGGCGCTATGCTTAAGTTTGCCATGATATCGGCGTTCGTCTCTGCGCCTATCTTTGGTTGGTTAAACTACTCATTGGTTAAAAAGCATAAGAAACTGTCAGCAGGTATGAACGCCCTGTCTATCACAGGCTTGATATTCTTAGCAGGTTTCGCGTTATTGTTCTTGGCCAATATGGCAGGTTTATTTGCTTAAGCTTTTGCTTAATATAAGACTCAGCACTTAACAATCTTATTTAAGCAAAACATAAGCCCTAATAGCTCAGCTATTGGGGCTTTTCGATGAGTGTCGTTAAATTAATGAGACAGTAACCATGAAGTAGCGAACTTAGTAATTGTAACTAAATGTAAAAAATATAACCTTCTAAAAGCTGTGATTTTAAGCAATATGAATATTTATTGTGAGAAATTACCAATAACTGCATAATGCTATTTGAATTATGAATACTATTAAAAATACTACATTTATTTATTATTATTTTTAACTATTGATTAAAAAACCAAACTTTTCAGACATGAATAATTAAGTATAATCAGCTACAACAATTAGAATATATTCCCTCCATGTAAGGACAATCATATGACTTCATCTTCAGCAGGCGCGCGCTTTCGCAGTGCTCTCACTCAAAAAAATGATAACAACCAGCCATTACAGATTGCAGGCGCTATCAATGCCTATACAGCGATGATGGCGACCCAAGTTGGTCATCAAGCGTTGTATCTCTCTGGTGCTGGCGTGGCCAATGCGTCATTTGGCTTACCTGATCTAGGTATGACCAGCCTTGATAACGTACTAGAAGATGCTCGCCGTATCACCGATGCCGTTGATACCCCGCTGCTTGTCGATATCGATACGGGCTTTGGTGGCGCGTTTAACATCGCCCAAACCATTAGAAAAATGGAAAAAGCAGGCGTCGCGGCAGTACATATCGAAGACCAAGTGGCACAAAAACGTTGTGGTCATCGCCCTAACAAAGAAATCGTTAGTATCTCAGAGATGGTTGATCGTCTAAAAGCGGCATTGGATGCAAAAACTGACCCTGACTTTGTAGTGATGGCTCGTACAGACGCCTTATCAGTAGAAGGTTTGGACGCTGCTGTTGAACGTGCCGTCGCATTTCAAGAAGCTGGCGCAGACATGATCTTTGCAGAAGCGCTAACTGATATCGAGATGTATCGTAAGTTCACTGATGTGTTGGATATTCCGGTACTAGCAAACATGACAGAGTTTGGTCAGACAGATCTATATACCACCGATCAGTTGTATAGTGTGGGTGTCGAGATGGTGCTATATCCACTATCCGCTTTCCGCGCTATGAACAAAGCGGCATTGAACGTTTATCAGCACTTATTAGATGATGGCACGCAAGACAAAGTCGTCGATACCATGCAGACCCGTATGGAGCTCTATGATTTCTTGAACTATCATGAGTTTGAGCAGACACTAGACAAACTATTTGCTGATAATAAGTAGTTAATAACTAATAATTGCCAAGTAGCAACGCCGAAACGATAAACCACCTTTGTGGACTTTATCGTTTCAAAATCCGTCTTTATTTACCTTTAGGTTATTTATGCCATTTTTTACGTCTAATACTGTTGTTAAAACGTCACTACTTAGTAGCACGCTTGCGGCGCTGTTATTCATGACAGGCTGTGATAAAACACCAGAAACCGTCGACGATACTGCCAGTGATACGAGCGAAACTGTGGTTAGCGAAAGCGAAACTGCGCCATCAGAGACTGATGCTCAAAATGACTTGATCATGACGACGATTACGCTAGATACCGTCAACAGCCTATTGTTTGCACCAATCATAAATAGCGGTGCGCTCAGTGAAGAGCAAGTCAGCTGCCTTGAGTCACGCGACAAAAATTTGGGTAAAACCGAAGTCGATCGTTTTTATAAGAGTCAGTTTACCGATGCAGAGTTAAAAGAGTTAGATGACTTTTATACGTCGGACGTGGGTAAAAAATTACTTGCTTTTGGCAATGAGCAATTGCGCGTCATGAATGGCGAAGAAGAGGCAACGCCAATGGCTGATCCTACCCCAGAAGAAATGACTGAAATTCAGACATTTATGCAGTCACCACTGGGTGCCAAGTATATGAAGATCAACAATGCAGAAGGCGAAGGCAGCGCGATGGAAGTCTTAAATGGCCCTATCGAAGCTGAATTTGAGCGCTGTAACGTCGATTTAGACGGTCCACAGCCTGAACAGCCTGAACAGCCTGCATAACGCTAAACTGGCGCTATAGTCATTAACCAATAAATTTATTATCAGAAACACCTTTTTCACTCAAAAAAGCTACCAACAAAAGGAATGTAAACATGGCAGCACAGAAAGAACTTTCAGGCGCAGGTCTACGTGGACAAGTCGCTGGTAAAACCTCTCTATCTACCGTTGGCAAATCAGGCTCTGGTCTGACCTATCGCGGTTACGATGTATCAGAGCTGGCAGATAAATGTATTTTTGAAGAAGTGGCGTATTTGCTGTTATACGGCAACTTGCCTTCTCAAAGCGAGCTTGATGCCTATCAAGCTAAGCTCAAAAGCCTGCGCGGCCTACCACAAGCATTAAAAGACGTGCTTGAACGTATCCCAGCCGACGCACATCCAATGGACGTGCTACGTACTGGCTGCTCTATGCTTGGCAACCTTGAGACCGAAACTGATTTTGCTCAGCAAAACGATCAAACTGACCGTATGCTGGCTGCCTTCCCGTCGATTATCAACTATTGGTATCGCTTTACCCATGACAATGTACGTATCGAGACCGATACAGATGATGCCACCATTGGCGGTCATTTCTTACATTTGCTCAAAGGCGAAAAACCAAACGAGCTACACGAAAAAGTAATGAACGTCTCGCTTATCCTTTATGCAGAGCATGAGTTTAACGCGTCGACCTTTACCGCTCGTGTGTGTGCATCTACCTTATCTGACATTCATTCTTGTATTACTGGTGCAATCGGTTCACTACGCGGTCCATTGCATGGTGGAGCGAATGAAGCGGCGATGGATATGATTGAAGGCTTTAGCTCACCTGATGAAGCCGAAGAAGAAATGATGGGTATGCTGGCTCGTAAGGACAAAATCATGGGCTTTGGTCATGCGATCTATAGCGAGTCAGATCCGCGTAACGTGGTGATTAAGGGCTGGGCTGAAAAGCTCGCTGCGGACGTTGGTGATGAAGTGCTATACCCAGTATCAGTACGCTGTGAAGAAGTCATGTGGCGTGAGAAGAAGCTATTCTGTAATGCTGACTTTTTCCACGCCTCTGCCTATCACTTTATGGGTATTCCAACCAAGCTATTCACACCTATCTTTGTCTGTTCACGCTTGACAGGTTGGGCCGCTCACGTGTTTGAGCAACGTGCTAACAACCGTATCATTCGCCCAAGTGCAGAATATACTGGTGAAGAGCTGCGTCCAGTTCCAGATATGAGTGCTCGTTAAACGGCTGTTATTTAGCAATTATTAAGATGATTTTTGCTAAGTAATCTTATCAGCTAGCGGCAGTGCTAGCTGATAAAGGTATGATGATTGAGCCTTGCTATGAGTTTTTTAGGTTTAATCGTCATACACTATCTTTTTTATAGACCACGCCATTTTAATTTTCAATATCGCTTCTTTAGCAAAGCCTACAAAAGCAAACGATGATTTTGCTAAAGGAATGAATTTTTACCCAGTATCAACGCTTAACTACTTATTATAATTAGCCAACAGCCAAAGGTGACTTATGGACAACGCCCTAGTACAACCAATGAACGATGAATTCAAAAAGCCACTTCCCGGTACTGATTTGTATTATTTTGATACTCGAGAAGCCGTCGAGAGTATCGAAGCTGGCGCGTACGACAAGCTGCCGTTCTGCTCAAAAGTATTGTGTGAAAACCTAGTACGCCGTTGCCCACCAGAAGAGCTAACCGATGCGCTAAAGCAGCATATCGAAGGCAAGCAAGATCTAGACTTTCCTTGGTACCCTGCCCGCGTCGTTTGTCATGATATCTTGGGTCAGACCGCGTTTGTTGATTTGGCAGGATTGCGTGATGCCATCGCTGAGCAAGGCGGTGATCCGTCCAAAGTAAACCCTATCGTACCCACTCAGCTTATCGTTGACCATTCATTGGCCGTTGAGCACGCAGGCTTTGAAGACGATGCGTTTGAGAAAAACCGTGCGATTGAAGAGCGCCGCAACGATGACCGTTTTCACTTTATCAACTGGTGTCAGTACGCTTTTGACAATGTGAACGTCGTGCCACCGGGTAACGGCATCATGCATCAGATCAACCTAGAAAAAATGTCGCCTGTCGTACAGGTTGTGCACAATAAAGCGGGTGAAGAAGTTGCATTTGCCGATACATTAGTCGGTACTGATAGCCACACACCTATGGTCGATGCACTAGGCGTTATCTCAATCGGTGTCGGCGGGCTTGAGGCTGAAAGCGTCATGCTAGGTAACCCGTCATATATGCGCCTGCCTGATTACGTGGGTGTCAAATTAACGGGCAAATTGCAAAAAGGCATCACTGGTACGGATCTCGTACTGGCAATGACTGAGTTCTTACGCGACGCAGGTGTGGTCTCTACCTATATCGAGTTCTTTGGTGACGGTGCACGCCAGCTAAGTGTCGGTGACCGCGCTTCTATCTCCAACATGACGCCTGAATATGGTGCCACTGCCGCGATGTTCTATATCGATGAGCAAACCACTGACTATCTACGTTTGACTGGTCGCTCTGAAGAGCAGATTAAACTGGTTGAGCAATACGCCAAGCAAACGGGCCTATGGGCTGACGGCATGGAAAAAGCCGAATACGCACGCGTCCTTGAGTTTGATTTGTCATCAGTGGTACGTAATATGGCAGGTCCGTCGCGTCCACATGCCCGTGTATCAACTACGGATTTGGTAGCCAAAGGTATCGCTCATGGCGCTGACGAAAAACTGCCTGAACCAAAAGATGGTTTGATGCCAGATGGCGCGGTGATTATCGCTGCTATTACCAGCTGTACCAATACTTCAAACCCACGCAACATGGTGGCCGCAGGCCTTGTCGCTCGTAACGCCAATGCCAAAGGCTTATTACGTAAACCTTGGGTGAAGTCATCATTAGCACCAGGCTCAAAAACCGTTAAAATGTATCTAGAAGAAGCAGGGCTGATGCCAGAATTGCAAGAAATTGGCTTTGATGTAGTCGGCTTCGCTTGTACGACGTGTAACGGTATGAGCGGTGCGCTAGACCCTGATATCGAAAAAGAAATCATCGATAATGATTTATTTACCACAGCAGTGCTATCTGGTAATCGTAACTTCGACGGTCGTATCCACCCATACGCCAAGCAAGCATTTTTGGCATCGCCGCCATTGGTTATCGCGTATGCCATCGCTGGTAACATCCGCTTTGATATCGAAAAAGACTCATTGGGCAAAGACCAAAACGGCAATGACGTCTATCTAAAAGACATCTGGTTTGATGATGAAGAGGTTGATGCCATTGTTGCTGCGGCTGTTAAGCCTGAACAATTTAATGCCGTATATATCCCAATGTTTGATGAAGCCAAAAAAGACACAGGTAAGGCATTAAGTCCATTATATGACTGGCGTGAAATGACTACTTATATTCGCCGTCCGCCGTATTGGGAAGGCAAAATGGCCAAGAAAAATAAACTGACAGGTCTACGTCCGCTTGCAGTCCTTGGTGATAACATCACGACCGATCATATGTCACCATCAAACGCCATTCTTGGCTCATCAGCAGCTGGCGAGTACCTCGATACCATGGGCTTGCCTGCTGAGGACTATAACTCATACGCAACCCATCGCGGCGACCATTTAACCGCGCAACGTGCCACCTTTGCCAACCCTAAGCTATTAAACGAAATGGTACGCGATAAAGATGGCGAAGTTATCCAAGGCTCATTGGCGCGCGTCGAACCAGAAGGTCAAGTCATGCGCATGTGGGAAGCGATTGAAACCTACATGAACCGTGAGCAGCCGCTTATCATCATCGCAGGTGATGGCTATGGTCAAGGCTCAAGCCGAGATTGGGCTGCCAAAGGCGTGCGTCTCGCTGGTGTAGAAGCCGTCGTTGCTGAAGACTTTGAGCGTATTCATCGTCAAAACTTAGTTGGTATGGGCGCGCTGCCTTTACAGTTTGAAGAAGGCACGACTCGCCATACGTTAGATATCGATGGTACAGAAACCTTTGATGTCACAGGTGAAGTCTCTGCTGGCGGGTTGATGACTCTAGTGATTCATCGTGCCGATGGTAGTACCACTGAGACGCCTATTATCTGCCGCTTAGATACGGCTGATGAAGTCAAAATGTACAACGCAGGTGGTATGCTACAACGCTTTGCTAAAGAGTTTATCGAAGGTACGCTTGATATCGTCTAAGGCTATCCTTTAGGTTTTAGCGTGATAAGCAATTAAGTATAAAAGTTGCCGATGTTGTATAACCTTATATGACATCGGCTTTTATTTGCTTTTGCGTTCTATACACTGAGTTTTGTTACTTACTCCTAAGTACTAGATAGTAGCTAAATATTGAGTTTACTTAATTAATGGCGTAATATGTACTATATATTGTACAAGTTATGCAAAATATCATGAAGGGAGTAAGCCATGAGAGTCGTTAGTTTTTCAGAAGCCAGAAAGCACTTAAAGTCTGTCCTAGATACGGTAAATGATGATGCCAACGCCACTATCGTGACCCGCCGTGACGCTGATGATGCTGTTGTGATGTCACTTGATTATTACAATAGCCTGATGGAAACCGTTTATCTATTAAAATCTCCTGCCAATGCGGCGCACTTAGCGGACTCTATTGCCCAATATAAAGCTGGCAAGACTGTTACACGTGAGCTAATTGATACGGCAGAAGATAGTGATAAAGGTGATGGTAGCAGCGATAATAATGAGCATACGGATAGCGATATTGAAAGTGCTTGAACTCAAAGACTGTAATCCATCCAAAGGGTCTAATAATGAGTGAGCAACTAGCATGGACAGACGCTGCGTGGAAAGACTACTTGTACTGGCAAACGCAAGACAAAAAAACACTCAAACGTATTAACAAACTCATCACCGAATGTAAGCGTAATCCGATTGAAGGCATTGGCAAGCCTGAACCCCTAAAAGAAAACCTATCTGGATTTTGGTCAAGACGCATCGATGACGCCAATCGATTGGTATATGCCGTCGATGATAATTATCTGACGATTATCTCTTGTCGCTATCATTATTAACGAGCGTTCTTAGTCGTACATGTTTACTTGCTGATGGCAGCATACCCAATCTTATAACAATATAAAAAGGACTTAATACAGTGGCCCAAACTAATTCTAAAATCAATCCTAAATCAAAACCCTCTTTTGCCCCGCAACTATCCGTTCCTGCTACCTATATGCGCGGTGGTACCTCAAAAGGCACTTTCTTTAAATTATCTGATTTACCTGAGCGTTGCCAAGTCGCAGGCTCTGCGCGGGATAATTTCCTATTACGTGTCATCGGCAGCCCAGATCCTTACGGCAAGCAAATTGATGGCTTGGGCAATGGCAGCTCTAGCACGTCAAAAACGGTTATTTTATCGGCCTCTGACAGACCAGACCATGATGTAAACTACTTGTTCGGACAAGTCAATATCGCCAAGCCTATGATTGATTGGGCAGGTAACTGTGGCAACTTAACCGCCGCCGTCGGTGCCTGCGCCATTAATATGGGTCTAGTTGATGCTGACAAGATTACTAACAGCATCGATGACAATGCTGAAAGCGGTATTTGTGAAGTGCGTATCTGGCAAGAAAATATCGGTAAAACGATTATTGCCCATGTGCCAGTCTATAAAGAGGTAAATGATAAAGTACAGGTTCAAGAAACGGGCGACTTTGAATTAGATGGTGTCACCTTCCCAGCGGCTGAAGTCAAAATTGAGTTTATCGATCCTGTAGATGCGACCAGCGACATGTTCCCTACTGGCAAGTTGGTCGATGACTTCGATGTAACTGGCTGCGGTTTAAATGCCGATAGCGTCAAAGCGACCTTTATTAGCGCAGGCATCCCAACCATCTTTATGAAAGCAGAAGATTTAGGCTTTACTGGCACTGAACTACAAGGTGAAATCAATAGCGATGGTGAGCTACTTGCCAAACTTGAGAAAATCCGTGCTACAGGCGGTGTTGCGATGGGGTTATTTAAAGACGTGAGCGAGGCACAGACCAGTCAACACATTCCCAAACTCGCTTGGGTAGGTGCAGCGCAGAGCTATACGGCCTCTAGTGGTAAGTCGGTCGATGCAGGTGAGATTGATTTAGTGGTACGTGCCATGAGTATGGGTCAATTGCATCATGCCATGATGGGTACAGCAGCCGTCGCTATTGCCGCCGCAGCAACCACACAAGGCACACTTGTCAACAAGGCTGCTGGCGATGGCGAGCTGACAGAGGTGCGTTTTGGCCATCCATCAGGTACATTGCTCGTCGGTGGTAAGACTGAACTGGTCGACGGTCGCTGGCAAGCCAAAAAAGTGTCGATGAGCCGCTCAGCAAGGCGTATCATGGTTGGTGAAGTTTTTGTGCCAGCGGATGCATTTTAAGCGTAGCCATGGCTTATTTCAATTTGCGATAGAGTTTTATGCCAACATCTCCCCAACCCCGCCGTGTACAGTTAGACAAGAAAGCTCCAGTCGAAAAGAAAGAACGGCGGGCACTGCTGTGGGGTATTCTAAAAAAACTGGCGGTATTTGCTAAACCTTATCGCTTGCTTATTATCGCCACCTTAGCACTGACGGCCTTAGGCTCCTTTACCGCACAGGTCAATGCATTTGTACTACGTTATACCGTTGATACGTTGACCGAAATTGCCACGCTTGCCGAGCCATGGCAGGCAGGTCTGCGCATGCTAGGGATTATTAGTGCGGTCCTCCTGACCAAAGAGATCCTGTCGATATTTATCTCTTTTGGTCAGCGTTTTTTTGGTGAAAAGATTCGTATTAACTTATCTCGTGACCTGTCTCAAAAAATCATTGAGCGCATCCTTACTTACCGGATGGCGTTTTATACCAGTAGTGAAAATGACAGTGGTAAATTGCAAACCCGTATCGATTATGGGGTTAGCAGTTTAACCAGCCTCGTGCAAAACTTCTTTATCGATATGCTACCGCTATTTGCCAATGCAATTGTGGCACTTATCATCATGTTTTCGACCAATTTTTGGGTTGGTATGGTCGGTCTTATTATCATACCTATTTACTTTTTTATCAGCCAAAAGCAAGCACGCCGTTTGCAAGGGTTTCGTCGGCAGATGCGTGGGTTTCGAGAAGCAAAAAGCGGTTTGGTGATCTCTTTGATTAATTCGATCAGCGTGGTGAAATCCTTTGTCCGTGAATCTATCGAGGCTGAAAAGCACTTAGCCATTCAAAAGGAAATGACGGACAATCAACTGCGTATTCGTAGTATTGGCTTTATTTATGATGCCATCAAAACCTTTATCGAGCAGATTGGTGTGGTGGTTATCATCCTTCTCACCGCTTATTTTGTCCTACAAGGTGAGATGACCATTGGCATGATTTTATTTCATGTCATGTTGTTTCAGAACGTCGCCGCCCCTATCCGTCAATTACACCGCATCTACGACCAGATTAATAATGCATTGACCTATGCCGAAGGTTTTTTCGATATTTTAGAAGACGATAAACAAGTCGAAAACATCGATGGCATCAGTAGCGAAAACCTCAAAGGTCATATCGAGCTTAAAAACGTTGATTTTACCTATCCTAATGGCACGCAAGCGCTAAAAAACGTCAGCTTTACCATCAAGCCTAATCGTATCACTGCGTTGGTTGGCCTTTCTGGCGCAGGAAAGAGCACGATTATCAATCTATTGGTCAAGTTCTATGCCCCAGACGCTGGCACGATTTGCCTAGATGGGCATGATTTGGCTGACTGTGATACCCATGAGTTGCGTCAGCGCATCGGCCTAGTCCTACAGAGTAATCATATTTTTTCGGGTACGATCAGTGAAAACATCCGCTATGGTAATATGAATGCTAGCGAAGATGACATTATCGTGGCTGCAAAAAAAGCCTCTATCCACGAGCAAATCATAGGGTTAGCTGATGGCTATGAGAGCACTGCTAAGTCATTATCAGGTGGTCAACAGCAGCGTATCGCGCTGGCAAGGATGTTTTTAAAAGACCCACCTATTGTGTTTTTGGACGAGCCGACAGCCAGTCTAGACGCCATCGCCAGTCAGCAGGTCAAAAAAAGCCTAGATCTGATTAAAAAAGACCGTACCGTCATTATGGTCTCGCACAATATCGCTCAAATCATCGATGCCGACGATCTCGTGGTGATAGAAAATGGCGAAGTCGTCGAGACAGGTACCCACGAGGTACTTTATGCCCAACGCGGCAAATACTTTGAAATCTTTAGCGCTATGTCTGATAGCCTAAACTTAGACAAAATCAGCCAGACCCTAAACGGTTAGGAATGGTTAATGCTTGCCTAAATCGTTATAATGCCAATCTTTTACTGCCTATTGCCAGAAGCTAGCCCACTATGACTTGTGAATTTTCTTTAAAAACCTTTGACGAGCTGACCTCAGTTGATCTTTATCATATTTTAAAAGCGCGCTCGCAAGTGTTTGTCGTCGAACAAAACTGTGCCTATCAAGATATGGATGAAGTTGATTTTGATTGCTTGCACCTAATCGCTCATCAAAATGCAGCATTGGTGGGCTATTGCCGTATTATCCCACCTGAGTTCAACAAGTTAAAATCCAACTTATCAGTAGCCGATCCTGCCATTAAGACCAACCACACTGCAATGCCTGCTATCGGTAGAGTACTTGTGCTATCAGAGCATAGAGGTGATGGTCTAGCACGGCAGATGATGAATCAGGCTATTGCACAGTGCCGCAAAAAGTACGGTAAAAAGCGTCCGATTATCATCTCGGCACAGGTTTACTTACTTAGCTTTTACGAGTCGCTAGGTTTTGTGCCTGAAGGCGAGCACTACCTCGAGGACAATATCGAGCATGTAAAAATGGTGCTATACGTTGCTAAGAAAAATAAAATCAAAAAGGAGAGCACGGACACTGCGTCAACCACAACCAAAGTGTTAAGTTTCCTGCTGTTTATCATGGCCGCTTTGTTTGTTTTAGGTCTGTTGTACTTAATGATTTAGACCGCTGCTAACGTCTTAATTCTTAACATAATTCAAATTGGTTGTTCCATATTGAGTGTGCTACTTTTAAATAATGATTCCTTTAAAAGGATGGCTGAGATAATCAGTCAAGGAAGTAGCACACTCAGGATGAGGAACTAACCATGTCAAATAATCGCTTAGATAACCATTCAAATACAAACGATGCGACGGTAGAGAGTAATGTCCGTCCAGCATACGACGATGAAATTCAAAAAATTGCCGATTACGTTCTCAACTATTCAATAGACGAGCAGTCCCCAAACCCTATTGACGCGTGGAATACCGCGCGCCACTGTCTGATGGATACGCTTGGCTGCGGTCTATTGGCGCTGCGCTTCCCCGAGTGTACCAAGCACTTGGGGCCTGATTGCCCCGATCAAATAACGCCGCATGGCGCTCGCGTCCCTGGCACCTCCTATAGACTAGACCCCATCAAGGCCGCTTTTGATATTGGCTGTATGGTGCGCTGGCTTGACTATAACGATACGTGGCTTGCTGCCGAATGGGGCCATCCTTCTGATAATCTGGGTGGTATCTTGGCGGTCGCCGACTATATTAGTCAGAAAAATATCAGCCAAGGACAAGCACCATTAACCATGAGAGCAGTGATTGAAGCTATGATCATGGCGCATGAGATTCAAGGCGTATTGGCACTCGAAAACTCATTCAACCGTGTGGGGCTCGATCATGTTTTTTTGGTCAAGTTGGCATCAACCGCCGTCGTTGCAAAACTTTATCAGCTACCACGTGAGCGCATCATGGCAGCGATCTCACAAGCCATCGTCGATGGTCAGGCACTGCGCATCTATCGTCATGCACCCAATGCTGGCAGCCGAAAATCATGGGCAGCAGGCGATGCAACCAGTCGTGCGGTACGTCTGGTAGATATCACAGCGCGTGGCGAGATGGGTATCCCTGGCGCATTAACCGCACCGCAGTGGGGATTTTATGATGTGCTATTCAGCCATACCAACAAGGATCTAGCCACCAAGCCTGAAGGCGATCGTCGCTTTAAATTCCAGCGAAATTTTGGTAGTTATGTGATGGAAAATATCTTATTTAAAATAAGCTTTCCTGCTGAGTTTCATGCTCAGACCGCTTGTGAAGCCGCGGTCATTTTGCACCCACACGTAAAAGACAGAATTGACGATATCGACAAAATCGTCCTGACTACCCATGACTCAGCGATTCGCATCATCTCAAAAGAAGGCGCGCTTGCCAATCCAGCAGATCGAGATCACTGCTTGCAGTATATGGTGGCTGTGCCGTTGTTGACAGGCGATCTGATGGCAGAGAACTACGAGGATGACTATCACGAACAGCATTTGTCAATCGATGAGCTACGCAGCAAGATGGTCGTAGAAGAAAACGCGCAGTATTCAAAAGACTATCATGATCCCAGTAAGCGCTCTATTGCTAATGCCATTCAAGTATTTTTCAACGATGGCAGCAGTACAGAAAAAGTAGCTGTTGAATATCCTATCGGCCACAAACGCCGCCGCGCTGAGGGCATCCCTGTACTGGAAGCCAAGTTCCACGCCAGTCTGGCCACGCGTTTTATCGAAAGTCGCTGTCAGCAGATTATTGAGCTATGCGACGATCAAGAAAGACTAGAACAAACACCCGTTAATGAGTTTATGGCGCTGTTTGAAGCGTATTAAATTTATGGCTTACTAGTACGCTAGCGTCAGTTTAACGGCTACCAAGGTATTGACCCTCCAGCCCAATCGACAAAACTACCTGATTGGGCTGCCGTCATCCCTGAGAGCACTTCCAATAAGCACTCCGCGCTATACGCTGGCGAGAACAGATGCCCTTCAGCGACATTGCCTTGGAATGGTGCGGACAGCTGAGTGTTGACAGTACCTGGTTGCATAACCACCACGCATACATCTTTAAGTGATCTGCCCCATTCGATACTCAGGTTTTTCATCCCCATGTTAAGAGCGGCCTTGCTCATTCTATAGCTATACCAGCCGCCTAGCTGATTGTCAGTGATGCTACCGACGCGGGCTGATACGGTCGCAAAAATAGCAGGATGATTGGCGCTGCGATTAGCCTTTGCGAGCAACGGTTTGATGTGTTTGGCTATCAGCAAACTGGCTAGCGCATTGATTTGCATATTTTGTAAAAAGAACTCCGTTTCCATCTGTCGCAAGGCCTTTTCCGGCTGCGCTGTCTCCGTATGTAGTAATCCCACACAGTTGATTACCCAATCCACATGACCGACTGTCTGCTTAATGGTATCGGCAGCTTTTTTGATACTATCCTCATCGCTGACATTCATCGGTAGCCAGTGCAGGTTTTCCGTTTCAATATTCGGCTTATTTCGATGATAAGTAGCAAATACTTGTGTGCGATGGCTTTGATTAGATTGATTGTCCGTTTGATTAGTAGTCGTTTTTTGTATTAGCTGCTGTACCATGGCTTGACCAATGCCGCCTGTTCCACCGATGATAAGATAGGTTTTATTATTCATTTCGTTATTCATATGGCATTTTCCTTTTTTTGATACGTTTTTTGACACGATTGGGTCTCATTTATTCATTTTGGCTGACTTTATAAGCGTTTACTATGATAAAAATAATACAAGTCATCCTCATTCTATATACGCTACAATAATCTATAACGATTAAAGCGACTGTTTTTAGATTGCTATTTATTATATTGACGCCTTCATACGGATATTATCGCATTATGCTATCACCCCAAGATCAACTGACCGAGCTGGTACGAGCCTTAGAGACCGATCAGCACGTCTTTGCCACTGACCCGTTATTAATCACGGAAAAGCTACAGGGCGAGGACGGTACGCCTATCCAAAAGCTGCATCGACGAGCGTCACGTATAGACAGCAACGGGGCGCTTGCGCGTGTACTGGGTAAGATTGACGGCCGTATAAAGGGCATTATGATTGTTATGAGCGTGGTGTGGTGTATCTCCGGATTTTTGGGACTGTTCACGCTATTGCAGTCTAATGTTGTGAATTTCTTTTATGTGTTGGTCTGCCTACTTGGTTTTCATACCATTATGCTTGGTGGGTGGCTCGTCATGACCCTTATCAATCGAGATCAGCAATCGCCCAGTTGGTTTGCGAGCTTTGTCAGTCCGAGTTATCTCATACGTGGTAAGGATGATGTGACCAAGGCGGCCGTCGATCTGTATGAGCGCCAGTTGCAGCATAGCGGCATGCGCTGGTATTTGGGCAGATTTAGCCATCAGTTGTGGCTCGCGACATTGACGGGGATGCTGCTTGCGATTATATTTTTGCTGGTTGTACGTCAGTATAGCTTTAGCTGGGAGTCAACCCTACTCTCTGATCAAGCGTTGGTGAGCTTGACTCAGGTATTAGGCTGGCTACCTAGTATGGTGGGATTTGGTGTACCAGACAGTACGGCAATCGCACAGAGCAGGCTTGTCACCGAGGCGATGCCGCTGTCTGTTGCACGCCAGTGGGCAGGATTGTTGGTTGGTAGCTTGCTGATGTACGGCATTGTCCCGCGAGCGATAGCATGGGCGTTTTGTGCAATGATGTTCCGCCGCAAAAAAATGCGTTTGGATATCAAACAGCCGTATTATCAAAAAATCCTAAACTTTTGGCAGCGGCACGTGGTGGATGCTGATGACTTTACAGAAGCACTAGCCCCTATCGCCCCAAAAGCGACGGTCAGTGCGGGCAAGAAATTAGTTGCTCTACTTGAATACCCTGCAGATCAGGACAAATGGTGGCAGTCAGGGCTTGATGGCAGTAGCCATAGTCTTGAAAAATTAAGTGAGGTTGAGGATTTTGGTATCGTTGATGACCGTGATGATATGGCACGGCTTAAAAACTATCTAGATAACCATCCTGTACAGGTCTTGCTTGGCATTCATAGCAAAGCACTGCCCGACCGCGGTACGCTACGCAAACTCGATCAAATCGCTACTCACGCCAAAGATGGGCTTATCGTACAACTGCTAGGTGATAACAGCGTTTCTACAGGCTTGACTGATGCACGTACGGATGATGAGCCATTAGACAAACAAGCCGTTCGCTATCAGCAGTGGCAAACAGCGCTCTCTGCACGAAAAATTGGCTTGGTTGATATAGATGCTTAATACATTCTAATTTTTAACCTGTTACTCAAGTATGAACTTATCATTATGACTCGCATGATATACAATAAATAAATATTATAGGTCTATCACCTTAAGCAGGTCTAAAGACTTATTGATATAACAGTTGTTAAGATACGTTTTAATAGCTGTGACGTCATATCAAGACGACAAGGATGTTTTATAGTGGCTAGGAGCCCAAGATGGCAGTAGATATCTCTTTAGACAGCCCCCTTATGACTCTAGGTCAGTATGGTCAACTATTGGATGGTTACCGAGAGGCGTTAAACCAAAGTATCTTAACGGCTGCGCCAGAGTCATGGCAGCCAATGCTGGCAAGCATTCTACCTGCGTATTGGCAAGAGTGGCTATTACCGCTGGCAGGTGGACCGTTTTTCTTATTATTTTTAGCAGAATGGCTGTATCAGTCCAAGCGTGGCAATGGTAAAAACTTTAGCTGGCGACGTGCGATGACCAATTTTAGCTTGGGCGGCTCTTATTTAGGGTTTGAATTGATTGTCCAAGCGCTTATCGTCATACCTATCTGCTTATGGTTATATCAATATCGCTTATTTACTATTGAGGTGACATGGCTCACCGCCATACCCATATTCGTCGCGGTTGAATTTAGCTACTACTGGTTCCATCGTGCGTCACACCGTATGAACTGGTTTTGGTCAGCGCATGTCGTGCACCATACAGATGACCATATGAATCTGTCCACCGCCATGCGTCAAAGCTTGCTGTACTCGGTGACGGGCTGGTGGTTATTCTTTGTCCCACTGATGATGTTGGGCGTACATCCTGTCTGGGTATTCTTCTTTTATGCGTTAGATTTGATTTATCAATTCTTTATCCATACCGAAACCGTGGGGAAGTTTCCAAAATGGGTGGAGTATGTCTTTGACACTCCATCCAATCACCGTGCCCATCATGGCACCAACGACGAATACATTGATCAAAATTATGGCGGCGTACTCATTATTTTTGATCGTTGGTTTGGCACTTATGTAGAAGAAGATACCGCCAACAACCCCGTCCAATACGGTGCCGTTGGTGAAACCAGTCATGACAATATCGTCAGCCTGATATTTGGGGTCTTTTACCGTATGTGGCAGCGGTTCTTTCGTGCCAAAGGGCTTAAGAAAAAGCTAAAGGTACTGCTGCGTCCACCTAGTGCTGTCTAATATAGTCAATCCTCTATAAATTGGATACGGTGTCAGTCTCGCTTAGCCTACTACTTGTAGTGCTTTCACTCGTCTTCCTTGTATTCAAACTATATTGAACCGACTAGAGCATGATTATAAATGCGTGGACTACGATTTATGATATGGATTATACGCATTCATAACCGATACCCAGTCAGATTTGTTTTACAATAAATGGCTACTATGTGTTTTTGCCATCAATAAATATAAGACGTTACTATGAATAATGACAATAACAATAATCATGAGAATAATAAGCCTGCAGGTCTCTTTGCAGACAAGGCTTATGAGCCAACCCCTGATGTCTCAAGCACTCCTTCAGACAACACCTCAAAATCCACAGTAGCTCAGTCAATAGCTACTCAGGATAATCAACCTGTATCAACCGAAGCATCAGCAACGACAGCACCAGCGTCAAGGGTAACAAAGAAAACGATTGCCAGTGGTGAACCGCTTAAATTGGCGGTCGTCGGTCATACCAATACGGGCAAAACCTCTATACTGCGCACATTACTGCGTGACGTATATTTTGGTGAAGTCAAAAACGAAGCTGCGACCACACGGCATGTCGAGCAGGCTCAATTGACAGATAGCCAAACTGGCGAAGTCTTAGTTGCACTATACGATACACCTGGTCTGGAAGATGCTTCAGGGCTTATGGATTGGCTAGAGGACAATACCGCCAGTCGCCGTGATGGTATCGAACGATTGCAGCAGTTTTTGGCGGCGGATATTGCTCAAGGTTCAGACAGTTATGACTTGCCCTATGATTATAGCCAAGAAGCCAAAGTAATTCGTCAGCTGCTGACAAGTGATATGGCCATCTACGTAGTAGATGCTCGTGAGCCTGTATTGGGTAAATACAAAGATGAGCTAGCGATTTTGTCTTGGGCTGCGATTCCCGTGATGCCTATTTTTAATTTTACAGACAGCCAGAATGCCAATATCGACGACTGGCAGACGATGCTGGCAAGACGCAATCTGCATATTTCAACGCGTTTCGATTCGGTCGCGTTTGAGTTTGAAGATGAGATGCGTCTATGGAAAAACCTAGCCACTATGCTCACCCACTCTGAGATGCTTGAGCAGCTGATGCAACGACGGACTGAGGATTGGGCGCAGCTGTATGATGAGGCCAATATCATCATCGCTGATTTTTTATTGAATGTTGCTGCCTTTGTACGCGAGATCAACGAAGATGACGACCCACTTCCTGTGTTACAGCAAATGCAAGAAGCGGTTAGGCAAAGTGAGCGTGCGATGCAGCATAACTTACTTAACCTTTATAAGTTTTATGACAATGCGGTTGCAGCAACACCGCTTGAACTACAAGCCTATCAACAAGATCCTTTCGACCCCGAACTTCTCAAGAGCTACGGTATTCGTACCACTTCTGGTGCAGCAGCTGGCGCGCTTCTAGGACTAGGTATCGATGCAGCAGCCTTAGGTACGACACTGGGATTGGGTGCCGCAATAGGTGGGATCGCAGGCGGGTTGCTATCGAATACCAGCAGTATTGCCGATAGGATTACTGGGGTAAAACGCTTATATATCGATCCTGCTACGTTGACGCTATTAGCAACGCGAGCATTAGACTTACTTACGGCCTTACGCCATCGTGGTCATGCTGCTACAGATGCCACTCAGTTATTATATAAAGGCGAAAATAGCAGTCTTGGAACGTCGTTAACTGACGATAGTGACCATGCAGATGAAGACAATAATCCAATTACTGTATGGCCAGCACACAAACTACCAAGTGAGCTCAAAAAAGCGCGTGGTAAACCGCAATGGTCGTCGCTTAGTAGCGGTAAATCCGAACAAGCACAATTACTACGCACAGACATGGCATGGTCTCTGTCAGGTAAACTACAGTCGTACAAGCGTGAGTCATAAATTACCAGCGAACTATCTATGCACTTTATACACTTAACAACGCACTCAATGCATCTGTGCCGCGTACATCTGTCTGTTGCAGGTAAATCGGATACAGCGGGTACTTGGTAAAGCTTTGTTCGATATCCTGTAGCAGATGCTGCTGACGCTCAGCGCGGCGGCGCCAAAACTCATCCGACTGGTTGGTTGATATTAGCTGATTAATGACGATTGCTGCTGGCATGAGCTTACTGTCTTCTAATTGCTCGATAGCGCGCTTGGTCTCAGCCAATGGTAAAACATCAGCGGTCATTACTAACACAATCGCTGTTTGTGTACGGTCATGTAGTAGCAACCCTGCTTGGCGGAACAATTGCTTGCGCTTTTCTAATACGGAGACAGCTTGTTCCCAGCGATCTGATTTCTTTGCGGCAAAGGGATTGGCTACATCGTTCTTTTGACTGTCTTTTTTATTGTGACTGTCCAAATGCGTCGCCACCGAACGTAGTTTGGCCTGTCGTCGCTGCTGTGCAAGCAGCCCATCCGTCCATGCTCCCATCATTTCTGGTAATACCAATAATCGCAAAGTATGACCTGTCGGTGCGGTATCAAAGATTATGTGTTCATACCCAGCATCTGCCGCTTCGACTAAATGATGACACATAGATTCGAGCATCGCGGCTTCTTGGGCGCCAGGTGCTGACTTAGATAGCCTTAGATGCTCACGAATTTTTGGCATCATATCTGGGTTGGCATAAGCCTTAATTGTACGTTCAACTTGAGCAAAATGTTCATCGACAATCACATCAGGATTTAACTCAATCGCATCTAGATAAGGTGATATCACCGTTTTCTCATTATTGAGTCGTACATTCAATACATCGCCCAAACTATGTGCCGGATCGGTTGAGACAATTAAGGTCTTTTGCTGCTGGCTTGCATAGTAGCTGGCTAGAGATGCTGCTGTGGTGGTCTTCCCTACACCACCTTTGCCGCCGATAAATATAATCGGTTGTGTCTCTAACTGCTCTACCAATCCATGTAAAGGGTGTAATGCCATATTGTTATCTCGTATTTTGACTCATTATCTAATAAATGTTTAGCTACTTTTTTATATAGTCAATCCACTACGGTTAGCAGCACCCAACGTGGTCAAATGGACATCTATCCATTCCCATACGTGTATGCCATTCATGAAAGTTTTCTAAAAATAATGGCTGTAGCTCTAGTGTATAAAAGCTGGCGGGGTTATCAATCCCCAAGCTCTCAGCAAACATAAGCAACATAAAAAAATCTTCTTCATCACGTGCGGCGCGTGCCATCGTCTGACGATAAGGCGCATGATAAAACTCATTTAATCCACTCTTAAACCGTTGCCACCATGGTTGAGTATCCTCTAATGGTTGAACGTTTTCTATATCATTCGATGTGTTTTCATTTTCCATAATGTACTCGTATTTTACTTAATTCTTATGACCTATCATGCCTATATGATACAAAAAACGCCAGCAATTGCTGCTAGCGTTTTTTATTAAACAGATACTCAATATGGTTTAATGTTTAAACTTCACCGCTTTTACCTTTATGTAGTGACCATTCTTTTCGTAGTACAGACAAACTCTCAAACGTTACCAAAATGGTCGCGATTAAGATAATAATATCCATAATAATAAGTAGCCAATTACCATCAGTAAAGAAGGTTTTGAGCTGAATCAATAGTGCAAAGACGGTCATAACCAACAAGAACGACAATGGTGCCAAGGTGTACCAAACTGGCTTGCCCTTACGTAACAAGATAATGGTAACGATCATCAAGGTTAAAGCAGCCATTAACTGGTTGGTTGTACCAAATAGCGGCCAAATAATCATACCACCCGCGCCATCGATACCACCAGCACCGAACGCTAATAACAAACAGCTTCCGACAGCAAGTAACGTTGCAACGACACTCTTATTCAATACGGGTAAATTATAAAATTCACCAAATTCTTGGAAGATATAACGTTGTAAACGTACGCCAGTATCCATCGTCGTACCAGCAAACAATGCGGCCATTACCGTAAGCATCGTCTGTGATAGCACCATGTCGATACCAACACCGGCATTCAAGATGGTCGCACCGCCGTCGATAAACGCACCGATAGAGCCATCACCGAACTTTTGGTAGACCGCTTGCCAATCACCAAGAGTCGCAAAACCTGCGGTTGCTGCAAGGATTGCCCCAAGCGCTAGCATACCCTCACCCAATGCACCGAAGTAACCAACGAAACGAACGTCTTCTTCTTTATCAATTTGCTTAGAAGTAGTCCCTGTGGCGACCAAACCATGGAATCCTGATATGGCACCACAAGCAATTGTCACAAACAATAATGGCAGCAGTGACGGTGTATCGGCTGGTAATGCAGTGTTAACGGCTGGCGCGACAATATTAGGCGTGCCAATGAAAATAGCAGCATATAGTAGAATCAAACCGACAAATAATTGTAAGCCATTAATATAATCGCGAGGTTGAAGTAGCATCCATACAGGCAACAACGACGCAATCGCCGCATAGGCAAACAAGATCAATATCCATACTGCGTTATCAGGCAAACCCATGACGGTTTCAGGTAACACAATCGGGAACATAGGACCAAGATAGATAAGTCCGTATAACGCAGTTACCCCGATAATGGACACCCAGACCAGATTCATATTGTAGCGATAGATACACTGCCCGATGATAAAGGCAACCACCAAGGCACCCCAAACTGGCAATACCGCAGATGGCGTCTTGATCATCATATTGGCAATAGCTACGCCAAATACAGCATTGACCATCAGTAGTAATAAGAAGATAACAACCATCATCAAGCTGCGGACACGTGTGCCCATGACAGTACCAGCGATAGAGCCAATCGACTGACCTCTATTACGCATACTTGCCCAAATAGCAGACATATCATGTACGCCAGCCATAAAGATAGTACCTACTACTACCCAAATAATGGCAGGCACCCAGCCCCAAATGACTGCAATGGCAGGACCGATAATTGGTGCAGCCCCTGCCACTGACGTAAAGTGATGTCCCCACAATACATACTTATTGGTGGGAACATAATCGATCCCATCTTTCATCGTATGTGCGGGTGTAGGACGGCTGTTGTCCAATGCTAAAATTTTGGTGGCGATAAATTTTGAATAAAACACGTAGCCGCAGAGCATAGCGGCAACGGCGAATAGTAGTACGATAGCACTATTCATCTCATCTCTCCCTAGACAAGTAGTCAATAGCCTTATAAGTTCAAGCTTTTTGAATTAAAATATGAAAAATATGCTAAATTAGTGTGCGATGAGTGACTCAGCTCATCTATCGTTTAGGTAAATTCTAGCAATTTGTAAAATTATTACCAATCAACAAAGTCATTTATCTTATAACTAGGGCATGTCACTAATCAGCATTTGGTATGATGAGCCTGAGACTAAAACTTTGTTTAAATAATAACCGATTTGGTGATCAATGTAACGCAAGTAAGACATAAAAAACAACAAATAAAGGAAGTGCAATGGCACATTATTTTGGATTCGTACCCTCAGATAAACTAAAAGCTTTAATCAGTGAGGCCGAACAAGTCGTTGCTTCAAATGAGAATGTAGAGTACTACCCTTATCGCGATGCTCTTACGCATCAGACAGCGCGTGATCTTACTGATAATTTATTGGTTGGTTTGGTAGATATTATTCCTAACCCTGAGCGCCAAGCCTCTATGCGTAAAATTGTTGGAACGATTGAACGCGCGACAGATACTTTGCTCAATATCTTACTGGGTAAAGAAAACAACAAAGACGTGTTACCAAGTTTTCATTTTCTAAGAGATCATGCAACCTTTATTGATAATGAAGGTGTTAAACGTGTCGGCTTTAAACTATCAGAAAAAGATGCCAATACCATCACTGAAGGGTTTGCTGCTATCACGCCTGAGCATGTAGATAGAGCCAAATTTAAAACAGCACTCGAAACCATGAACGAAGAAACATTAACCCATTTTATCAGTCGTTATGCCGAGACATTAAAGCTAGGCATGATCAAACGTAAGTCAGTTCCAGTTGCCAAATCGGCAATTGATAAAGGCATGAGTATGGCACTTAATAAGCTATTACCTGACCTACCAAATGACTCATTGAATAGATTGGCCAATTATTACCGTCCATTTATTATAGAAAAGCCAGAATAACCCAAAAAGTTGGATTAATTTTGTCCCAAAAGTCATATGACGTTGGGCAAATTCACTAAAATTTGCTAAAATAAGCGGCACTTTTTACCAAAGGCGCACCCGATGACCCAAATCAGTAACCAAGAAATTGAAAAAACCTTACGCAACTCAGAGTGCCTTATTAGCAGTATCGAAGTAGCTGCTGCTTATGAGCGTTTGGCCGCTCAGCTCAATCTACATTATGCTGGTCTAAATCCAATTGTTATGGTCGTGATGAACGGCGGCTTGATCCCAGCTGGTCAACTACTGACTCATCTTACGTTCTACCATCGCATGCATTATATCCATGCGACTCGTTATCGTGACAACGAAGGTACTAATGAGCTTGATTGGAAATTCAAGCCTGATGTTAGTATCGAAGGTGAGCACGTATTGTTAATTGACGACATCTTTGACGAAGGTATTACCCTAAAAGCAGTTGTTGAAGAACTAAGTAAAGAAAAGCCTCTATCACTTGAGTCTTGTGTCTTGCTTAACAAGCAACATGATCGCAAAGTTGCAGATTTTGATGTGGATTTTGTGGGTATTGATGTTGCAGACCGCTATGTTTACGGTTGTGGTATGGATTTCCATGGTTACTTGCGTCACCTGCCAGGTATCTATGCAATCAAAGAAGACAAAGTTTAATTCTAGACTTAATTGATTAAAATAGTTAAGTCCTAAAAAAGCATCCAATTTGGATGCTTTTTTATTGCGCCGACAACAACTTGAATGAATCGTTAAAACTGTAATGCCAAACCAGTATGCCGCTCAGTTGGTGTTTGAACTGCTTTTTCTAAGGCGTGCTTGGTACTATATATCGTTACCTGCTTCTTAGCACGAGTCACTGCTGTATAGATAAGCTCTTTGCTCAGTAATCGTGCATGACTATTATCAAAAGTAATAGCAACATGATCAAATTCGGATCCTTGTGACTTATGAATAGTCATTGCATACGCGGTGGCTATCACCTCTTCATTTAGCAAATTAACAGCTATCCCTTGTGTCTTATTTTCAAAGAATACCTCTAATTGACTCCTTTCATCTGATGTTTGTAAGCAGAAACCAATATCCCCATTAAATAGCCCAAGCTCATAATTATTTTGTAGCACCATAACAGGACGTCCATGGAACCATATATTTTGACCCAATGGTAACTTTAACTCAGCAAGATACCATTGAGTAAGGTAGTTATTGATATAGCGGTCGCCCCATTCACCATTATGGCCAGCAGTGAGGATTCTAAATTGATTAAATACTTCCATTAACGAAGTGGTAGTATTTTTAACTGATTCTGGCACGGATTTTTCTATTGGATTTTTCAGTAAATTTCTAACTTTATTTACGTATGATTGGTAATTACTGGAGATTTTTGAAATAATTTTTTCTTTGCTTAGGCTATTTTCTATCTTGTTATTTGATAGGGACTCTGCTTGTAACGTATTAACATATTTGAAACTCAAAGCAGCGTCTTGCCTTAATAATTGCCAAATAGCTTGAAGATCTGTCTCTGCTTTATTGATTTGAGTGGCCAGTTTACCGATACCTGACTCGGCGCTAAATCGGCGGCTCTCTGTTAGCTCTGCATGTATAGGTTGCAATAGCGGAATGCGACAGAGATCAGCCAATACTGCTCCTGCATCGACGGCTGCTAACTGATTAGCATCGCCTAATAATATCAGCCTAGCACCTGGCTTTACCGCGCTCACAAGATAATTGGCCAACTCTACCCCAAGCATAGATGCCTCATCAACGATGATAATATCTTCACCGAGTGAGTTGTTGGCATCGTAGCGCGGTCTACCCGTTCGACCGATGCCTAGTAGACGATGGATGGTTTTTGCCTCTTGCAGCTGTAGTTCTACATTTGCGTCATCTAAGGCCGCCTGCAGAGACTCTTGCATACGTTGGGCAGCCTTACCCGTCGGCGCTGCTAATGCTAGACTAGCACTGTCTGTACTAAACCTAATATGTTCAGACTCATCTCCCCTACTCTCTGTCGCCTGTTGTAACGCGATAACCAATTGAGCAACGGTGTAGGTTTTACCTGTCCCTGGGCCACCAGTAATGATACTAAATGCATTATTGTTCGCCACATTGATAGCCGATATCTGTTGGTCATTTAAGTTCTCAGGCATGGTAATGTCTAAAGGCACTATCTGCTGATTCAAAATATGATTGATATGCTGCGCTAAGTTAAATTCTGCTTGCCATGTGCGGTGTAGCCAAAATGTGATTTTTGAACCTTGGGTCTCTTTATTCTTAGTGTTGTTATAGATAATTGGTTGATTATCTTTACTTAGGCTATTTTGATAGTTATTACAATCAGTGTTCACATTAACATTAGCAAATAAAGCATGCTCATGGATTGAATGAACGAAAGTATTTAAGTCGCTATTTTTCAAGCGATGATATAACGTAGTTATCGCATCAAAACGTTTGATCAACGTCTCTTTTTCATGATTACTAAGTGCTAGTTGCGCCCACAGGTAATCTCGCTGACCAAACAAAGTATCTAGTAATACAAATATCGATGTCTCCGTTGTAGTGTCATCGTCTAGTTGCGTGTTTGATTGCGTGTCTATTTGCGTTTTTATCTGAGTATCAATCAGCGCAAAAATTGGTGTTGCCAGTATCTCTAGTAAGTTCTGCTGCCATGAATATAGTTTGACCAACTCACCATTAATTTGCCCTTGTAGCGGCGTTTCATGATCGGCTGCATCAATGGTTAATACAGTATGCCCTTCTTCCAAATGAGCCGCTAAAATAACGAATAGAGCCGTAAATAAATCGCTATCTTCTGACTTACCGATTCTTCTATTTTCATCGTTTGTTTTTGCACCTATTGCGTCATACGCTACCTGCGTTTGTTGACGACGCAGCAAAATATAATCGCTGATGTTACTGGCCCAGCTCTCTTGTAAGCTGATAGCTGACTTACTTTTATTGTTATTATTACTCATCGTATATTTATCTCTTATTAATCTGATTAACTGCTATAACAATTTTTATCTATCTAATTGCTATACAAAGTTTATTAATCCGGCAGGCCAAACAAGGCATCTAAACCTTTAATAAAGTCGATGGGAATATCCCAAGTAACCAGTCCATAGCAACTTTTATCGCTCAAGCTATCTTGCTTAGACTGAACCTTATCTTGCGACACAGATGTAGTAACTGTCTGAGCACTAGGATCATACACACCGCGTAAAAACACGTACTCTACAGCGCCTAAGTACTTATCTTCGTTACCCGTATAATCACTGATTCTCATAGCAAGGAACCGATGCAATGCTACCTGATAGATTGCTGCTTGTAGCCAGTACCCCGCTTTAGACATTGCTTTCTTGAGGGTATCTTCATTGTAATCGCTTAGGCTATTTCCTAGAAAGTTACTCTTATAATCGACCACATAATACTTGCCAGCATGCTCATACACCAAGTCAATCTCACCACGCAAATAACGATATAGATGTGCTTTATTTTGTGGCACTAGAGTAACGTGTTTATCTGTCTCGTCAGGTAAATACCGTTGAAAAAGCTTACTAATATCCTGTGCTTTAAAATTCTCTGACAATCCCATGTTGAACTCTAACTCGGCAAATCGCTTACCTTTATCAAGAGTAATCAAGGGTTGATTGGAAGCCAACAGTGGCGCATGCAGCACCTCTTCAATCCAATTAACTAATGCCTCATGCTTGGTTGTATCTATTGACTCAAGATCAAACCCATCACTATTTCTTTGTTTTTTGCCTTGTGATCTGCGGCTCTGCTGTTCCGCACTGCTATATATCAGCGGCAACTGATAGCTACTAATCGCTCTATCAATAACCTGAGGCCACTGGGCTTTATTGTTAAAGTCTATTTGTTCAAATATCTCATGCAAAAACGTACCGGCATTGGCACCTTTTACAAAGGTAAAGCGGATATCATCTTCTACCTTGAGGCTTAGTTCACTGTCTTGTTCGAGAGACTCTTTGCTATTCAGTGAAGAAAGGTCTGAAACAGAAGACTCTGTCATATCAATATCTATCGCATCATCAATACGCTCATCCACTATCGCCATTGCTTGTGTAGATTCATCTAGCTGACGCGCTAAGGCGGTAAAACTGGTCTTGGCCCAGCCATAAAAATAATTGGTTTTCATAACCTCGGCAAAGGGTGCGTATTCAATAGCCTCTGTCGTAGGCTTATGAGCATTTGACTTGGTAGCAGTCATCTGAACATTATCATTTATACCTGCTGAGTTAGCATCATTGCTTGCGTAATTATTGTCATAGAACTCATTAACCTTATGACCTCTAAGCATGCCTACGATACCTTTGAGCCTATCCGGCAGCTCAAATTTTGCTTCTGGCGATTCAAACCAATAGAACACTGGCTTTAGCTCAAATCCTGTCTTGTTACTCGGATCTCGCAGCACCACATAAAGCTGCTCACTGGCTCGAGTAAATGCCACATAGCCAAGCCGTCTTATCTCATCAAAACCTTCTTGTGTCTCGATATCCGTATAGTAACCCTCATCCGTGGCAGAGCCTTGCAATGGTGAGAAGCGGCGCTGATTACCCGATTGATTATCTGTCGACTGCTGTACTTCTATCGGCTGCCGCACTAGCGCTGAAGGCGCTTGTTGTGCGTTATATAAATACAGCCCATAGTCTTCCTTATTGCCAGACTTCCTACTGGCATCACCCATTCCCAATACATAGACAATAGGGAACTCAAGCCCTTTTGACTTATGAATGGTCATCAGTTGCACGCCAGATTCTGTCGGTAGCGGATATTGCTTAGCCCAATCACTGTTGGGTGCTGTATCTATCTGCTGTCTGAACCACGCCAACAACTCATACTCACCCATTCCTAAACCATACTGCGCCAAGATATCCATCACATGACGCAAGTCCATGATATGGCGATCGCCTTCTGGATGAGCAGCTAGGGCTTGCCAAACGCCTTGCGGCTGCACAGGGCTTTTATCTAATAAATAATGTAGCGCCGATAAGATGCCAAAGTGCTGCCAACGCTGTGCCCCTTCTTTTAGATAGGTAATAAAGTCTTGATAGCTCTTTTTAATATCAGTAGCTTCATTGGCTGGGTGGTCTTTCGAATTAGACTTATTTGAATGGGCGCTTGGTGTACTGCTGCCCTCAGTAACGCCTGACTCATGGTCCGTCATCATGGCTTTGATGTTTTTAATACTCAGCCCATATAGGTGACTGGTCAATACCCGATTAATCATGTCATGACGATATGGATATAGCATGGCACTCAGTAATGCTGCCACATCTTCTGCCATGATAGTCTCAAAGATACTGACATCACTGGTGGTCAAGGTCGGCACATTAAGTTTTACTAACTCATCTTCAACCCTTTTCAGATCTTTTTTGGCACGTGCCAGCACCCCAATATCACCCGGCTGAATTGGCTTACCTTTAAGTGTCTGACCACTATTAAGCAAAGTGGCTATATGGCGAGCTGTTATTTCATGTTCATCATAATCAAACTCTTTGTCCTTGTCATAAGGCAGGTGCAATAAGCTCACTGGCTGAGCAGAAAGCACCTCTGTCACCAGCACATCATCCAGACTATCTGACGCATTAAACCAAGACAGCTCATATTCCGGTTTTGCTGCTTTGATATATTGGTAATGAATCCCAGTACCTAACTGCGACAGCTTATTCTCAGCAGTTGCTGCATCAGCCATGCCAAACCAGCAGTTCAATGCGTTAATCACACCGGCATTTGAACGGCGATTGATATCAAGTGTCCAAAGCGTACTCTTGTCAAACTGGGCTTTCATATAGTTGTAGTTGGCCACATCGCCACCGCGAAACCCATAAATAGCCTGTTTGGGATCACCAACCAATAGCAGAAACTCATGATTGGTTTTCTTATTGGTTGATTGCTTATCATTGTCCGACTGTTTACGCTTATTCTTTGGTAAATAAATGCTTTCAATCATAATGGCTTGCTCTCCATTGATATCTTGCGACTCGTCAATCAATGCCACTGGATAATGATGACGAATATAACGCGCCAGCTTATCTCCTTGGCGACCAGTTAGCGCTTGGTTTAGGCGTACCATCTGCAAACTAAAGGTCGTCTCGCCGCGCTCTTCTAAAATTACTGGTAGTCTATTACGCACAGCTAGCACAATATGACGGTTAAGATTGGCCAATACCAACAAAATATGCTGATTTAAACTGTCTAGCATGTCTAAGAGAGCCATTAACTTGCTAATGGTCTCTAGCTCAAAAAGCGTCTGATGCTCTTTTTCTTTATTCTTATTAAAGTTCTTGATTTTGCCATCTTCATCTGGATATCTGGCGTCTTGCAATGATGTTAAAATCTTATTCTCGCTCTCATTTAAATAGCTATTAAATGTCAGCTGATATTCTGATATCTTTTGATGCACATCAATAATGGCATCAAACTGTTTGGTTAAATTAGAACCACCACGAAACCCTTGAGACTTTCTATAATCAGGATTTAAATAAGGCTGGATATCTGCTAAATCTAACTGAGAAAACTCATTGATTAGCTTTTCGTATGCATCAAAATCAAAGCTTTTCTCATGCCTTATCTCATCAATTGGCGCAGAGATAAAATTAAGCGATCGAGTCACATATTTCTTATGATCGCCAACTGCAGTCAGCTTACCTTGCTGATCCATTAGCGCGTAAAGTTTGGGCTGCTCATAATACAAACGGCTCTGAAACTGACGCAGCTCATCATGAACAATGCTATCGGTAACTTGTTCAATACTGCTGTCTTCAATAATGCCCATGCCCTGCTGGTGACCAGTCTCGCTACTGTACTCCGTCAGCCATTTTTGCGCCAAGCTATCGAGCGTACCTACAAATAGCTTGTCTAGGGTAGTTAGTACCAATGCGGTACGTCTAATAGCTTCTGCCATTGGGTAACTGTACACGTGATCGAGCAAATAACCGACAAGATGCAAGTTAATAGGATCTTGCATGATGCCATCTAAACGCACATATTTGGCCTGATTAACCAACCAATCTTCGCGGTCTTTCTTTGCTTGTTTACGTTGCTCAGCCGCCACTTGCTTATCAGCAGCAAGGTCTTGATTTAAATCGTCAATGCCTGTCTCAACGTTTGCGTCTACGTCTGAATTACTGCCTGCTTGTGCGTCTTTATTACCCTCAGGCATAACTTGCAGTATGTTGGGATAGAGACTCTCTTTATTGCTAGTATCAGCACTTAGGCTATTGACCCATTGTAATAACTGATAAAAATCTACCAAACGATCATGGATACGCTGACGCATTTCGGCAGCGGCAGCTCGAGTAAAAGTCGTGGCAATGATCTGCTCTGGCGCACGTCGCGCTTCGATCAGTAGGCGTAGTACAATACCGGTCAACGTCCAAGTCTTACCCGTGCCCGCTGAGGCTTCAATCAGGTGTTTACCCGTTAGATCAACATCAACTGCCGGTATGACATCATTTTCACGTTCAGACACAGCAGACGAAGGCAGCTCATCTGAATATTCATCAAATAAATTCGGTTGTGTAGACAAGTCAATGGTATTGGTTGGATCGCTAAGGTCTGTCATATGGGCGCATACTTTTAATTATTATTTATTAGAACAAAATAGCAAAAAGAAACTATTCTAAATGATTAGCCATCTAAGTTAGTTAACGCACTAAACATCGGCGCGTATAATGGCTGGGCTAATGTAGTCAACGCTGATGATAACGCCTTAAACGCATCTTGGTCACGTAGCACGTACTGCCAAATAGCATGCTGCGAGCAAGTATCGTATACCGTGTCTGAGTTGTAGTTGGGTCTTAACCAGTCTGAGAAGTCGGCTCGTTTTGGCCAGTAGCGGTTGCTGTCACCTTCTTCAGCGGTTAGATACTTATCAAGGTAATTCAGTGCATATTCTGGCAGTAATGTAATAGGCACTTGACCCGTTAATTTGCCAAAAACAGCCCATTTTATCAGTTCAATGACTGCATCTTCATACACGATCGGGCTTAATTTAAATGCGATCACTTTGTCATACTTTTTGACTTGTGAGCTAGGCTTATTAAAACGCCAAATACTCACGCCATTATTTGAGGCTACTTGCTCGGCAGTGGTACGTCTAGCCACTTGCCAATACAAATGTGACAACCAAAACTTAAGTAAATGCCTAGGACTGGCAGAATTGGGCAATATGTTTAACCACTGCTTGGGTGATTGCTGAGCATAAGGCACGCCCGCCTGAATAATTGATATGGGTGCTAATATTGGTACTGAACCTTTGATCTTAATGATTTTCGGCAGCAGCTTAAGCAGTGTTTCTATACCCTCTATATCTGTCTGGTCTTTTGAATCATTATCAGTGTTATTCAGTATATTTTTTAGCTCTATCTGAACGGGATGCTCGGCAGTTGGCGTCAGTAGCTGTAATACACTGCTGCTATCTGCCTTACTCTCGTTGAGAATACTGCTTTCGTCAAAGCCATTAGCAGTCAACTGCTCTTTAAACTCTAAACATTGCTGTTGTAATTTCTTTTGTTGATTGGGTAGCGTGGTCTGGCGAGCGACACCAGCAGGCATAATTTTTTGATACATCAGAATTGGAGTGGTAGTTTCAGCCGCTGCATCATTATCAGTCTTCTTATTCTCATCAGTAACCAACTGTTTAATCAAATGATCTTTGATTTGATAAGTAGTCAGACTGTCTAAGAAGAGCGGCTCTTGTTGCGACAATGCTTCTTCACCTTGTACTACATGCACCTTTTGAGACCGTAAGAATGCTTTGGCAGGATGGCGCACTTGGTAAGCCAATGCCCCTTCAATATCTATCTCTCCGATGTTAAATACGCTATCAGATAAATTTTGGATGATCACCTCTGTCATGCTACTGACATCGCTAGTAGCATCAACAGCTGTATCTAGCGCCAATAGTTTGACCAATGCAGACAAGGTTTGATTGTCTACTTGACCTAGCTGACCTAAGCCTTGACCCAACACCTGAGCGATTGACTCATACTGCGCCTTCGTGGGTAAGCCCACCAACTCTTTATGCTCACTAGATACTCGACCTTTTAATGTGTCAAACACCGCTTGCCAAAGCGGCGCAGGCGGAAATTGCTTTTTCTGAGCCAGCTTGGTTTTGCGCATGGCTGTATTTAATAAAGTATCCAGCTCATCAATCATATCGACAGGACTGGTATCTTGAGCATTGATATTAATGTTGGCATTAGCATTGTCAACAATATCAGGAGACGCTTGCTCAGAAACATCAGTGCCTTCAATTTCTGTCTCAAATAGACTCTCATGGAAAGGCAATGCAGGATGCTCAGTCACCAACCACTGCTTAATCAATTTAGGTAAGTAACGCTTGAGGCTTTCGGTGGTGGGATCAATATCCTTAGGTAATGTCTCAAGCGAGTTTACCTGCCATTGCACCTCGCCTTGCAAAAACTGCAATAGCTCGCTCACTGGGTTGGCTGGCAAATGCTCATGGGTATCCATCAAGCTTTGGCCGTTGTAGAACATCCAGCATGCACTGCGCGCGCACAGTAGCGCATCTAAAAATGCACCGTTGTCATCATCTTCACTAACTCTGTCACCGCGGCGTGCATTGGTCGCTTTCATCAAATCATAGCGGTTATCTCGGTCACGCCCCGGAAACTCAGAGAGATCCATATTGAGCATCACCACCAGCTCAAACGGCACGTTTCTTAGTGCACCGAATCGACCAAAGGTAATCACCCCCGTCGGCTCCGCACTGACTTGCTGACTTTCAAGCTCGTTTTCGATACTGTCTAGCATAAAGCTCAGCTTGAGTGGCAATTGCTCCACACCTGCCAGCCTCTGCTCTACTTCTCTGTTATCGATATCACCACTAGCGTACTGCCTATAGTGACGATTGGCTCGCAGACTTGATTTAAAGCCATTCATCGCGTTGTAGATGGCGCGCATGGTACGCGTTTGATCCACATCACCAAAGTAGCAATGGATAACTTGTGTCTCAATCTGATCGAGCCAGTCTTCCGCTTTCATTTTTTGTGTATGATCATCACGTCGTGCAACCAAACCAGTATAAATTCGGCAAAGCGCTTCAACAATCAACGCATCATTTAGGCTCACTTGTGGTAACGGCAAGGTCATTTCTGGTAAAGCTGTACTTGGCCATTCATCGTCATTTAGATCATATAAGCAGTCGCTCAACTCAGCCTCTGGCATGACCAGACCTAAAGTTAATCTGTCTAGTGCCTGTGCAAAGCTGAAGCGATAGTCGTAGTCATTACTGTCTAAAGTTTGCTTAAGATGCAGCTCGTCAAAACCGCGAATAAAGCCCGCCTCTACCAATAAATCACAGCCACGGCTCATTTGCTCATGAGTCAGTCCAAAGCTTTCAAACAAGGGCGGTAACATCAACCAGTCTAAGACTTCAGCTGCTTCAAAACGGGCACTATGGCTACCCAATAGTTTGTAAAAACCGATAATCGCTTCCCACAACTGGCGAATATCGGCGTCAACAACACCAGTCACTTTAGCAGGCAAAGTCAAACCGTCTTGACCCTTACCATTGACGAAGATAGAGCCAATCAGTGCATGATGACGTTCAACATCAGGTAGTAGCACAACAATGTCGGAGATATGGCGTTTCTTTTCACCTAGTTTGATAGGTTCATTCAACCAACGGCCAATCATAATACGCAACACTTCAAGCTGGCGTTGCAAACTATGACACGAATGAATGCTTAGGCTATTATCTTGGGAAGAGATTGCCCAAAAACGGTCTTTCTCAAAACGCTTGTTCTCTAACGCTTCATCTTCATACCAAGCCGTTTCTGGCTTATCTTCATCAAAGCTCGGCTCTAGTTGCTTGCTTACTGCTTGTGAGACTGTAGCAGCCGTTGCTTGCTGAGTAGATTGCTCATCAAGCATCAATACGTCATTTTGCAAACGTTTTAATAAGCTTAGGTTACCTTGCGTATCTTGAGTACTGACAGCGTCATCAGCAGCATCTATACTTTCATAATCGTAATGACCGAGCACATTATCAAAGTTATCTTGCCATTCGACTAACGCATCGTCGTATTGCTCATTACCTGACAAGTTGGCAAGCATCGCAAACGCATCGCGCGACTGCTTGCCCAAACGCGATAGCAAGCTGTGACCATAATCACGCAAAAACACACTCTCAGGGTTGATAATCTGCTGGCGTTGTAACCATGATTTATCAACGATATCTGCCCAAAACAGCTTTGATGGATTGTAATGCAATAGCGTGATATTCATGTATTGCGACAGACTCTGTAGAGAGTCGAGCTCGGTCTGTGGCAGTTGCTGAATAGTAAATATACGCAATACTTTGGGTAACTGATCACGCTCATTCGCCTTGTTGCCTTTTAAAGCTGACCAGAACGCACGCTCTAGTGCTACACGGTGTAGATGGACATCGGCAAACAAATGCGACCACAAGAATCGTTGGGCGATTTCTAACTCAACATAATGGTCGACCAACCACTCAGGCGTGCCGCGCGCATACTTATCAAAGCGTAGGGATAAGGCGTCTTTATCCGCTATCAACTCACTTACGTTCAACGGCTCGTTGTGCGACCATAATGCCAACCAATCCTCACGGTGAGTCAAATAACGGTTAAACACCCTAGCTAAATCGCTTGCCAGCTGCCAAATACGAGCATCTTGTTGCGCCTTATCCTGTTGTAAGCTGTCTTGTTGAGCGCTTGCCTGTGGGTCATCAATCAAAGACGCTAACAACGGATGAACTGGATGCTTTTCATCTGCAACGATCGACTCTTGATAATAAGTCAAATATCCAAACAATCGCCACTGCATTACTGTCGGTGATAACACCGCCACTTCGGGTACATTTAGAGTTGTCGCTTCAGGGCTTTGCGCCAGTAAGTATGCATTATGGCGGGTTAATACATCTTGCATCAGCGTCCATTGATACTGACCCCAAAATTTAGTACGCACCAAGGTACTAATACCAGCACGGCTAGCAATAGTTTTATCCAACCAATCGCCCAATACCATTGATGGCACAATGACAATAAAGGGTTCAAAAACCGGCTGATTCTTGGACTGGTATTGTACAAGCAATTGATCAACGAGGTTTTCGGTACGGTGCGACTGAATAATAGTGAACATAGACAATAATCTGATTACAATAAAGGTGAGGTATTAGGATTAATAAAAAAGGCTTCACTTATAGATGAGATGTCTGTATCCAATGTCAAAAACGCTATAAAACGTTCAGACAAAACAAAAATCGATACTCATCAATCCATGTTTGATGGTCGTTACTATGATGCATTTCTGCTAGCATGAGGGCCATAAATAAAAACAATCATAGTAGCAAATTCTACATATCCAGTGATAATGTTGACTTGCCAAATTTGCTATCAGTGTGCCATTGATGGTTATCGTTTACTAGTGTAGATGCCGATATTATAATAAGCTTGCGACATTTAGTGTCGTTTTATACTATCATTCATATTTACTATGAAGTAATTTCATTGAGGTTTTTAAATTGGCCTTTACAACCTGTATCTAAATAATACTTTCTATTGACGGGATTACTTAATATTATGCCATTGCGTCCCATTGATGCCATTTTTGTCCATCCAAAACAACGCTTATACGTCGTGTATTATCGCGGTGAGTTGTGGCAACTGCCACGTATGAAAATCGATGACAGATCATGGCAAAACAGACGACCCTATACAGATGATAGCCGCTCACTGTATTTGAGCATTCATCAAGCTATCAGCGACCCTGTACTTGCGCAGAAATTGAGAACGTTAGATCTACCTGTAGCGGTACGTGGTAGCACGTTGCCACGTTTCGAAGCATGGTGGGAGGCACATGGGTTTAGATGGTTAAAAGACAGATTGTTAACCGGTGAATCGCCGTTGGCAGCGCATCAAAATACTACACCTGTTGCCAAGGTATTGAACGACCAACCTGATTCTCTAATAAATCGCCAAACCAGTGGTCATACTGATGAAAGTGGTAAAGTTAATGAAGAACAAGTATCCACCCCTTCTGCAGATACAGACATCTTTGCAGACATGTTGGCTGAATTAACCGATGAAGTACTAGAACAAAAGCTTTAAAAGCTAGATACCACCCTGTATATAAACGTTGCTATGAATCAACTAATAATAAAAGAGCAGTAATATATGAAAGACTACAAACTACTGCTGGCTGGGCTAATCTTGCTACTGCTCACAATCTTTATCGCGGTCTTCATTTGGTTGTGGACCAGTAATCGCAAAAACACAGACCCATTGCCAATCATGGCAAGTGAAAGTGAAGCAGATTCTAGTATGAAAGATGATAAATCAAGAGAGATTGCTGACAGTGTTTTATACATTCGGGCAGAGGAAAAGTTACAGATACCTTTGGACGATATCATTGTGAGTTTTGAATCTCGTTATCCGCATGTGCAAGTGCTAGCGAGCTATGTCTCCTCTAACGACCTTCTCACAGTACCAAGTAGTGGTTCTACCAAAGACAAACTCTCTGACTTTGTCTTTGATACAGATATGATTATTACCAATGACGATAGCCTATCTACAGAACGGGTATCACTCCTACAGTCAGAATTGCAACAGGCACAAGATAGAAATGGTCAAAGTCAGAAGAGTACTGAGGGTTCTGGTATAAATGACGCTTCTGATAAAAATAGCGATAATAGTACGCATGATAAAGATAAAAAGATACGCACTCTAAACCCCTTTAACTATGCGCTAAAAGATGAACAAGCGCTTGAAGGCGTCATCCTGACAGACGATACAACTGCTATTAGCTTCCGTAATTTTTTACTATCGAGCACAGGTCAAGATATACTAAAAAAATATGATTATGAGAATATTAGTGGTTATAAGAACAGTGTAAATGACTTATTTAAACCAACCTCACAGGCAAAAAATGCATCAGGTGATCATGCTGTAGATGTCACTGACGCGCTTAGCAATGGTGAGTAAGGATAAATTGTCTTTATTTATCTTTTGTTGATTGCTTTTATGACTGCTTTTTTCTACAATGTCACTCCATAATGCGCCTATAGCTCAACAGGATAGAGCAGTTGCCTCCTAAGCGATCGATCCGAGTTCGAGTCTTGGTGGGCGCACCAATCATTGTATTTAGACATAACCTTGCATTACCTCAAGCCCTTTAAACACCTATCATACCTAGTTGTTAGTCTTTATTAAACACTTGTCATTACCTACTAGCACCTCTACAATGTTGTTAAATGAGTTGTTAAATAATATACAACGCCATTTTTTGTTGTTAATTATGCAGTGAGGTTGTTGTTAAACCTCTCGACACCTTGAGGTATAAGCCATGACGAGAAAAACGGACTACCGATTAACTGACGCTGGCGTGAAAGCAATCGCCAAACAATCCACACCTACTAAAGTCACGCGCCATGGTGATGGCAACAACCTATATCTGATACAACATCCAAATGGCTCATTGTTTTGGCAGATGACCTACCGCTATCAATCTGACAAAGATCTTAAACCAAAGCAAAAAACTTATCAAATAGGAATCTATAAGCCAGCCAAACAAGCTATTGATTCTACCTTTAAACCAGAGGTGTCGCTAAAAGAAGCAAGACTGGCACGTGATAAGGCTCAGGCACTTCTTAGTGATGGCGTTGATCCAACTGAACATAAAAACCATGAAAAGAATAACTTTGAGCAAAAAGATTTATTCAAAGTTATCGCTAAGAGTTATATTAACGAAAGATCTAGCACTACGCCTAAGAATATTCAAAAACTCCACAACTATCTAGATAAGCATATTACACCGCATATCGGTGACTACCCTATTGCCTCTATAACTGCACAGGACGTTATAAAAACTGGATTAGCAATCCAAACTTACTTTGAAGAACGAGGCAAATGGACGACCGATACGTCGCACAAATGTGTCGCCCTCATTAGCTCAGTTTTTGAGTATGCTATCAATACATTAGGCTACGATATTATTAACATCGCTTATGGTCGCAGCAAAGCATTACGACCTCATAAGCCTGAGCGTATGAAAGCGATCGAGCAACATCAATTCCCTGAGCTACTACGCAATATTGATCAATACGGTGCAGACAACCCAAATGCGCATCAACAGACTATTGCTGGCATGCAACTGATGACGCTTTGCTTTGTTAGAACGAAAGAGCTAAGGTTTTTTGAATGGTCGGAGATTGATTATCATAAAAACGTGTGGCGTATACCCGCTCATAAGATGAAAATGCGTCAAGATCATATTATTCCATTATCACCACAAGCGATAGCAATTATCGAGCGTATGCGATCTTTGACAGAAAAAACGGGTTACGTATTTTATAACTTTGAGCGTAGTAAGCCTTATAGCGATGTCTGGTTCAATCAGGCATTAAAACGTATGGGCTATACAGGTGATCCCTACCCTAAAATGACTGGTCACGGATTCAGACAACTTGCAAGCACAGGACTATATGAGTTGCAATTTAGTCAAAATCTTATAGAAATACAATTAGCTCATCTTGAACAGTCCAGCGTTAAAAAGCGTTATGATTTATCAGCTCACTTAGCGGAACGGCAGATGATGATGAACCAATGGGCAAATCATCTAGATGACTTGCGGGCTGGCAAGGCTGTTAGCTTCGATTTACTCACACCAGATGAAATCAAAAAACAAATGGATAGCCGTAATGAGCAAGCTACTGATATAGCTTTGCATGATAAAGATACTTTAATTAAAAGTTTACGAGCGCAGGGCGTATCGCAAGAAGTTCTAATGAAGCTTGCAGAGCAGCTTTAACAACTATTATCAGTACTGGACTGACAAACCAAAATTTGTAGCGTTAATCGTTATCGATACGGATCGCAAGGCTAGGATTAATTACCCAAACGCCAGCCATTTACACACCCTCAGGCTGGCACCGCCTTGCATTTTTTTAGTTTTAAAGGTGTGTATGAGGTTGTGTCATGAGTTTAATCAATGAGCTTTTAGAGCCAACAAAGGATTATATTAATTTTGCGGACTTGATGGCTCATCTATCAGGTCTTAACAATGAGCCGCTATATGCCGTTGTCACTTGCTTACTGCATCACGACTTTCATCAAAAAGTAAGTTCTTATGCTATTAGCATGGATTACAAGATTACTGAAGATAAATTCGAAAATGAAAAGTGCATATATGAGTTTCTAAATGTCATTAGGGTTCTGCTATCTTTTGTTGATGAAGACTGGGTGTATCACGACTATTCAAGCTTAGATAAGCTATCAGAAGGCACAAAGAAAAAGTTATTATCTCATATGGGGCTGTTTGTACAACAGTTCTTTAAGAAATCAGAGTTAAAAATACTCACCTCTTCATTTGAGGGTAAGATACTGCACTTTTCGGATAAGAATGCTGAGAATTCAATTGAAAGCTATATTGAAAAGGAGCACAGAAAATACATATCTGTAGCTAAATATGTAAATGATTTGTATAAAAATATTGGCTCAGGAAAGCCTTTGAAGTTTACTCTTAAGTACCTATTTGAAAATACTTCGTTAAGTAGAGTTAAGCTATATAGATTAAAAAACCTAAATTACTCATTGGTTTCCCAAACTGACAACTTAAAATATAAAAATACTGATGACCTACTACGACACTTTTACAGTGTTCTTGATGACGAACAAACAGGTACGGTAACATCAGATCGCGAATTATTCAAGAATTTTTACTTTGAATATTTAGAAGTTGAAAATCTCATTAATTCAAACTTAGAAAAAAGTGAAATAAGTCCGATTACTGAGCAATTATCTACTGAAAATTCAAAACTTTCAAAGATAAGTCATCTAATTAACGATTTGGATGAAAACCAAAAGTTGTTAATAACCTATGAGCAGCTTATTGAAGAGTTGGCAGTCGCTAATGCTAAAATTAAGCAACTAGAACAAGTGAACTCTAAATTTAATACGCTAAAGCAACAAGCAGACAAGCCAGCTGATGACGAAGATACGAACCTAAGGAACAGTGCCTACTTTTTGATAGCAGTCATGAAAAACTTATTATTAGATATAGAGATCACTGGCTTTATCTTCCAAACTGATAACGATAAAGGTAAGAAAGAACCTACACAGTCAGCACTTACACAACACATTGAAAGCGTCGGTATTAAAGACTTAAAAACTAGAACTATAGATGGCTTATTCGCTAAAGCTAATAAGATGTTAAAAAATGCGAACAAAAGATAAAATTTTTAGTAGCACTAATTGCAAATTACATTTGCAACTGAAAAAATTGCATTTGCAAATTACAGATTGCATTTGCAATGACCTAAACAACCATACCCATTAATATTCACTTCATAGCAGGGCATTACCGCCCATTACTTTAACAGCTACGAGGTGAACCACAATGATGCTAAACGATCAATATCTAAGAATGGCAGATCTTGCCAACCAACCTGAGCGTCCAGCTCGCACCTACACCACTGAATCAGGTCAGCAACGTACAGTTATGGCCAGACCCGCCTCACGCGGAATCACTGGGTTTTCTGCTAAACACCTTTACTTCCTTATAAATAACGGTCAGTTTCCAACTCCTATAAAGATAGGTCGAGCGAGCCTTTGGCGTCTATCTGATATAAACGCATGGATAGAGAAACATTCTGCGTCCTCTAATGATGGGGAGAGATAATCATGAGTAAGAATGATCAGATTTCTCTTAATAAGTTAGTCGATGAGCAATCAGCTGACTTAATAAAAAAGCCAAGCATCCTGCCAGATGCTCAGCTTTTAGAAACTAATACAGATGACATTGACGAGCCATCATCTGAAATTATAGCAGAAACCGAACTTAATGAACGATTCATTTACGAAAATGGATTCTTTGAAGTACGTTCTGATGGTTTGTATTATGTACACCTCAATGATAAAAACTCTTCCAAACCTCCTAGACAGCATGCCGTTTTTATTTGCTCACCCATAGAGGTTATTGCCAGAACGCGAGATGTTCACAGCACTGCATGGGGTATATTAATTAGATGGTTTGACGCTGATGGAGTAATGCATCAACACTCTATAGCTATGGATTCATTTCATGGCGATACACGCGAATATCGTAAATATTTGGCCAGTCAGGGTTTAATTATCACATCTAATACTAAACATCGTCAGTATTTGGATATTTATCTACAGCAGCATCCTATTAAAATTAGGGGGTTATGCGTTGATAAACTAGGCTGGCATAATGATCGATACGTACTACATAATCGCTCATTAGGTGGCAAGGATGATGAAATTATTGTCTACCAATCTAATAATGTAATTAGTAACGTACTATCTGAGAGAGGTACGTTAGTTCAATGGCGTGATGAGATATGCAAACTAACTGCTGAACAGAGCCGTCTTGTATTCTCAATATGCTGTGCATTCGCAGGACAACTATTAGAGCCGTTAGGCTATGATGGAGGTGGATTTCACATGCTAGGCTCATCAAGTATAGGTAAATCTATTACAATGTGCCTAGCCGCCAGTGTATGGGGAAAACCTACTGTAATAGTTAGAACGTGGAGACAAACGGACAATGCACTCGAGGGCACAGCCAGAGAGCATAACGATAGTGTTTTGCTATTAGATGAAATAGGACAGCTCGAACCTAGCATCGCTGTCAAAACTGCTTACATGCTAGCTAATGGAAGTAGCAAATCACGAAGTTCTGTCTCTGGAACCAATCAAAAACCGCATACTTGGCGCCTCATAATCCTATCTAATGGTGAGCAATCAATCAAACAACATGTTGCGTATGAGTCCAAAGGAGTTACTGCAGGAGTCGAGGTACGTATTGCTCATATCGAAGCTGATGCTAGTACAGGCAATGGAATTTTTGATAGCCTTGTAATGGCAGACTCTGGTGCAGCGCAGGCAGATAAAATTAAAGAACTCGCCTCTAAATACCACGGCACAGCAGGAATTGCTTGGCTTGAACATATTACTATTGATAAAGCAGAAACTACAGCTAAAGCTAAAAGTTTAATTAAAGGCTTTATGCTGCAATACGATGATCTATCATCACAGGCGCACAGGGTCGCTAAAAGATTTGCGCTTGTAGCTGCCGCAGGGGAGATGGCAACCCAGGCTGGTATTACTGGTTGGCAAACTGGGCAAGCTACAGCAGCAGTCAAGGTGTGTTTTAACAACTGGCTTGATAACTATGGCCGTGATGGCGAGCATGAAGAACGTCAAATCATTAAGCATGTTCAAGCGTTTATTGAGCAGCATGGAGCTAGTCGATTTCAAATATGGAGTGAGCCTATGCATGATGAAGATCAAATTACTATCGAGCAAAAAACTAATAACCGAGTAGGTTTTCGAAGGCAAGATACTGATGAGTACTACTTCTACCCCAATATGTTTGAAAAGGAGGTTTGCTCACCCTATAGCTTAAAAAAAGTGATTAAGGTATTGGATGAGGCGGGATTGCTCAATAAAAACGAACAAGACAGAAAAATGTTGAAGGTCACTTTGCCAAATACAAAAAATCGACTGCGTATGTATGCTATAAAAGGCAATGTATTAAGTTACGAAATAAATAAAAGTGTTAATGAAGATGTCCCTAATGTCCCATCTTCTAAATAATACTAGGACAGTTGCGAACCCTTTAAACACAGCTACTGTCCCACTGTCCCAATCGTCCCTTGCTAAAAAGGTAGCTAGACTAAAAGCTCGGATGATTTGCACATAGTAATTTGATAATGGGAAAATAAAAGCTCTCTTATTTAGTGAATAAGAGAGCTTTTTAAATAGAATATTTAGTTATATACTTTAAGAACAATAGTACGAGAAGATACCTCCGACCGCGTCTCTGTCTATATGATTGATAAAGTTGTCATCCCAAGGATCATCTGGATAAGCCATTGACGCTTTAAAGCTAATCTTATCCCCATCAGCTGTCATAATATGCGACTTGACTGGCTCCTTACAGTTTATTTCAACATACTGATTGAAGGCACCTGTATATCCGGTTGAATACACCTGAAGCCACATCACTTCAGGCTTCAAAGCATTGTTTTCAGGTGATTGTATTCTTAATGGTTTAGCATACCAAGTCGTTGACTTAACGCCATCACCCAGAGGTTGATTAAATACCTCTACCTGCTGGTTCTTAAAAAAATCATTACCATTATTAATTTTAGCGTTTGCCGAACTTAAAGATACAGCTGTTATTGCCAAGCAAGTTAACAATCCTCTTGAAAATTTCATCATAACTCCTTTATGTGATTATACGTAAGATGCATTTTATAAATAAAGTATAAATTTAAACAACTTTATTCATCCACAAAAAAACAACTCAATACAAACCTTGGGACAGATGGGACTATTAGTACAACTTATACAGCATAAGAGCTGATACTTGTCCCGACTATCAAAAACCCTTGGGACGAATGGGACACAACAATTTAACTCAGGACTAATCATCCTCAGAAAAAATCATCCAAATGAGCCAAGTCAATTGTCACACTATACTGACTATAGTTAATCTGTGTTTTAGCATCTTCTAATATCAGGGTATATTGCGCATTGCGGTCAAACTGTGATCCGATTAAGCTAAGCCTAGCTTCGCGAGTACGCTCATCCATAATCTTGCTATTACTGTCAAAATTTATCGTCTCTCTACTAGAGATTTCTTTACCGTTACTATCTACAATGAACACATTAATCTGACGAGAGATAAATTGCTCGCCTACCGCATCCGTTTGAATAAATTTAATTTTATCGATATTACTGACTAGTTTAATTGGCTGGTTTGCCACAACGACACCCACTGGCTGATTCTCAAACTTAGTCGCCTGCTCTTTATCTAGCTCTCGAATATGGATAATAGGGACACATATCTCTTGCAGCATTGCGCCACCATGAACAAACTTAGCACCGCTAACAAAATGGAAACGCTGGCTGGCTTTGGGTATTAAAAACTCGGTCTGGTTCGACGAATCAATTAAGCCGTTGGCTGTATTGCTGATAGATCCTTTCCAATAAGCCTCGTCTGATGGCAAGTCATCACCAATCACATAACGCTTTTTGGCTTCCATGACGCCACTAGGTTTTGTGGTTAGCTTGGTCTTGTTATCGGCAACCAGCTCTTTTTGTTGAAAGAGAAATCCATGGTCAGCAGTTACTACGACGTGGCTACCATTCAGACGATTGATAATGCGACCTACTAAGTTTTTTAGCTCGTCAATAGCACTGCGGCAAGCTTCAAAGGTCTTTTCTTCAGTTGACGCGCTATCGCCGATAGCATCAATCGTGTCGTGATAAATATAAACGACTCTTGCAGCACGGATTTTATCGCGACCTTCTTGATTACTCCAGCTCATAAGCTCTTTGGCACTTACTGCCATACCCTCTACTTTGTTCAAGATTTTATTTCGATTATCTAAACCTGCTGATAAGACGCCATCAACATAGACAGATTTACCCCTTTCGGGCTGATAGCTCAGAGAGTCATGAGGCAATAGCGCCGCCATACCTAGCTGAGTATAGCTCGGTAATACACCTAACTGTGTTGAGATACTGGCCTTGAAACGTTTTTCATTATTAATAATTGACCATAATTCAGATGCCACCTCATAACGCAAAGCATCAGAGATGATGACAAAGGCTCGTTGTAGCTGAGTGGTGTTCAATCGTGCTTGCACTTCATTATTATAAAAGTTGTACTGATTTGGGACGTCTGTTATCTGCCATTTATCTAATAGTTGCTCATGACCTAAATGATAATCCCAAGCCAGTCCTAACTCATAGAGATACCAGTTGGTATATATACTCTCGATCTCCTCATCTAGCTGTCTGAGCATATCGGAACCAATGCTTAGCGAGATAAGCACATGCTCATTGAATAAGCGATAGGCTTGATCAAACTGGTAAATATCACTGACATAGGCATCATACATCGATTTGGCACTATCAAAATGAAAACCATCAACATACGTGTTACGAAGATAAATTAGCATTTCTGCACTACGTAACGCTTGATAAGAGCTAGTATAAGCAGAATTAGAGAGGCTCCAATGGCTTGCCAGTCTAGCTGAGACAATACTGTCAAACTCAACTCTATCGAGTGTTATGCTGCTGTCTAGTAGCGTCTCTACCAAGCCGCGAATGATATTTTGCTCAACCGTCTTAAAGGTTTCGCATCGAACCAGCTCAATAGGACGATACTGGCTGCTTTTAGCACTGATATCAAGCTGCTGGCCCAATTGATGAGATACAACCTCATAATGCGGGCAATACGTACGACTATCACGCCAGCTGACCATAAATGCCAATGCTGTGGCGCGACCTGCATTGCCTTTTAAGACATTATTAGAGAGCCAGTCACGCTCGATACCTTCTGTCTGAGTCCAGAAATCCGTGCAAAATAACTTCAATACAAAGTCTGAAAATGACGGCTGTTCTGTGACGTAGCCATAATTTTTATCGAGTTCTATCCAGAATGCATCGACCAAATCAAACTTGGTTAATTGCTCCCATAAGGACAATCCATTTGCATCGTTTTCTAAGTGGCTTGCATACTCTTTTAACAAGCTAAATAAAATATCAGACAGATGGCTTGAGTCAGACTTAACGACCACAGCGATCATCTTACGATCAAGAGTCAGAGTATCGTCATCGTCTGCTACTCGTTTTTTCAATCCTGCTAAGCGCTGTTTATTGGCAAAGAACTTTTGGCGGTTTTGAATATATGAGCGTAGCGCCATGTTAGTAATGCCAAGCTCATTGAGTAACATCGAGCTATGATCTGCAAAAAACTGCTCACTATAGAGGCGTATATCAAGCAGCCAATCACGCTCAGGCTCAGATTCCACTTCTGGAAAATAAAGCAAAAACCGTCTTTTAGGCTCATCGATTTCAATACGCTTTTTGGTGGCCAATACGGATTCATCAGCCATATTTAGAACCGTTACCTCGGTTGAGAAGCCCTCGTCACTATCAACGTTATCAGCATTAGCATTAATGGCAGCGGTCAAAGGCTCACCGAGTCTCTCCAGCTCTTCTATAAAGCTTTGGTCAGGATCGTGCCAAAATACGATTCTATTGTCTTTGAACTTGGCAACGATACCTTGAATGAGTTCACTTGCCTGCATCAGATGACCTCCGGTGCTGATCCAGTGATGGACTTCACATCAGAGAGCAGATCACCAAACTTGCCATAGTTTACTTTTACGCCATCATCTAAGTCTAAGGAGATACGCATGTCTGCATAGTGCTTGAGCTTGTCATCGAACTCACGTAATTCGACCTGTTGCTTTACTAAAGTAGCAAGCTCTTTTTTGAAGCGGTTGGCATCACTGGTAGAGTCGGCATTGTCTATTTGCTTATCCAACTGTTCGGCATAGGCGTCATACTTACCCAGTAGCGGCGTGACATACTCTGTACGCATACGTGATAACGTGCCTTCGTTGTAACGGTGCAAATATACCAGACACTCAAAAGCTTTGTTTTTACCTGAGCTAAATAGCCAGTATATCGGGCGCTTTTTATAAGTCTTTAGGTGGTCTTTGTAGAATTGGGTCGATAGGTAGCGGCGTATGGTCTCAAGCGCGGATTCTGACTGCCCTTTTTTAGTGAGCGGTTTGATGGCGTGTAAGCATAGCGATTCCGCGATAAAGTCTAAGTTCTCTTGCAGATGCTCATTACCCCATACCACTTGTACAAACTCACGCAAACGGTCAGTGGCATCGTCTTTAAACCACTCTTGATCAGTCAATGGAATGATGCCATCTTCATCAGCTGAGAAGCTTTTGTACGCGCCTTCACTGACTAGCTCATCAAAACCGTCATTACCCGAACTTGCATAGACTAAACCTTCACGATCTAGTGAGTAGCGACCTAGCATGCAGCCTAAAGAGTAACTAATTAGCTCACCAATCGTATCTGATTGAAAGCGTATATTTGCTTCTTCAATTGCATCATATCGATATATCGGATTTACTTTTAAAGTAACTTGCTCTTTCAATACGTTAACATCAACATCTTCATGTAAATTGAAATTAGAAACTATATAACTATTAATTTTCTCTTCTAATTCTTTGAGCCGAGAAGTATCATTTTTGGAGCTAGCGCAAAAATTATCATACGAATCTTGAACTCTTAATAACTTTGACACTAGAGGGGATTTCTTAAACCTATTTGAGGTCTCAAAGGCATCCCAATCTTTCTGAGAAAGTGATATTGCTTCCTCCCCTAGCGGAATCATTTCCTTTTCCAATATTGGTAAAGGAAGGTTTTTATAATCTCCTGATTGGAAGCTAAGAGTTGGGTTCTGAATCTTCGTCAATTTTTCAACCACATTCGAATTCAACCAGCATAGTGCAGATACTAGCTCATTTTTCGAACTAAAATATGCAGACTGACCTTTTACATCAGATATAGAACCGTATTCGTTATATCTAAAAGACTTCCAAGCAGAAGTTATTTCCGACCAAGTTATCCCTTCTTTAAAATAGAACTGTGTATTTTGTGGTCGAGATCTAAGTTTGCCATCATCATCTTTAAAGTTTCTTATTTCTTTACCATCATTTTCCCAATTCACAACATACTCACGATTTCCGTACCACTTCCTATAGGAACCACCTTTGTTGTATGGTACCCATTTTATCTTACTACCTACAGTTTCATCCGTACTTTTAATAGTATCTGAAAATTTCAAACTGTCTATTTCATACCAAAACCGCATAAACTGATCGTTGTCGCCTGTTTGTAGTCCAACAGCAGCTTGTGAGCTTTGCGCTGCTTTAGGATTGTCTTCATAGATACTAACGAGTGCTTTACTGACCCAATAAGCAATCGGGCTTCCAGGTATTTTATTAAAATCATCTGGTTTAGCCTCATAAAACCAACCGCAATCTGTATCATTGATTGCCTCTAAAGTTTTAGGTGCTTGATTTGCTGCTCCACGGAAATCAGAAAGCTTAATATAAGAACCTGTATACCCTGACAAATGACCTTTTGTCAAAGTGAAGGTGCAAATTGGAACGGTTGCGCCGTCAAACCCTGAATACTCTAATTGAATGAGAGTATTTAGGGTTTCCTCATCAATTAGTTTATTTCGTAGCTGTTCATAGCTTGATATAAACATCCATACAAATGGTGTCATAAAGCCAAGCTGCCCATTATCTTTTGCCAATTGCAAATTACGAATTATATAGGCTGAGAAAAGGTCTTTTTCATAATCCTTAAAGTTATCTTTAAGGTATTTTCTAACTTCTACTGTTTGATACTTACTACCCATATACGGTGGGTTAGCAATCACAGCATCATAACGAATGGACAAGATAAGCGCCTGCTGGACCATATCAATCAACTGCTTAGCGGCAGGTCGTTGAAATGAGTCACCAGACTCCGCCAACTCGACTAAAGTCTCATGCATCTCTTTTAAATCATCATACTCATCCGCTGGCACCTCAATCAGAGAACCAAAAGTCTTCGCCTGACTAAAACGCACTAGCGTACGCTGTAATAGCTGATAGCGATTATCCGCCTCAAACGAGCTAAGATCTTGCGTCTCATCCGCGAACATGTCTTGGGATGTGCCATTATCCCAGCCACCAGATAAATTCAGCTCACGCCACAGCGCTGGCAAGTTGATATGATTGCCTTCTTGTAGTGCCAGCACATTGAGACTGACATTACGAGTAAAGATACGTTTATCATCAGCACGTGCCAGCATCATCAGTGCAAAGCCTGACAGCTGAGCCGCACGATCATCGATATCTAGGCCATATAGATTATTCTCTAGTATCTTCTGTGGTATCTCACGAGAGCGAAAGCCGCGCTCTTCATAGATTGCCTTTAACACGTTATAAGCTTCGATCAATATATGGCCCGACCCTACCGCTGGATCGAGTACCTTGATACTCTCAGGATCGATACTATCAGGAGTCATCGCTTGCAGTTGCTCATTAACCTCAGACGATTGCTCGGCTGGCTCGATATAGTACTCCATCTGGGCTTTGATCGCTGACTCAGGATAAGTCTGTAGCCACTGACGACCGACAGAGTTTTGTACCAAGTACTTCACAATCCAATTAGGCGTGAATAGCTGAGTAGCTGCTGGAATATCTTCGCTTTGGACAACCTTGCCCATGACCTCGTCTTTCTTCTCAGAGATATAGAACTGATACAGCCAACCAATCACCTCAACCTGATCCCAGTCCTCTTCAGGAATATCATCGACCAAGCCTCGCAGTATCGAATCGGTACGAGTAAGATTATCTGGTAATAGCAGCTCAGTTGCATCATTTAAGGCTTCAAACAAAAACGGCATAGCTTCGTGCAGCTTGTGACACTGCTTTAGCAAAAGCCGCCGATATAACGTCTCGTCTTTATTACCTGCCAGCTTTAACTCAATAATATAGTCACGGTCTAACGCTAACTCGTCAGCCGCATCCACGGCATGATCAATAATCTCAAAGCCTGTAGGATTGTCTGGATGCGACAATACGCGAAAGCCATGACCAAGATAATCATGAATCTCCATATAGCGAATCGCGCATAAGCGGTTAAACCAAGTATAAGCGCCTTGCTCTACCAGTTGCTCAAAGCCCATCTGCTCGCTGAGTGCCACCAAGCGTCGTCTAGGCTCAGCTAAAGCAATGTCGAAGTTATTGCCACTAATTTGTAGCACAGAGCCTTGCACAATGGCTTCTGCGATGTTTAGCTCGCCTGCTGTACTGCCTTTTGCTTCGGTTTGCGAGATACCAAAGCTATTTAGACGTTTGGCGACTGCCTCCATAAACTCACGGCGGGCTTTTGGCGCATATTTCTTTATATTACTGGTATTCATAGTGACTCTTGTGCCTCAGCTTCTTATACTTCAATATTGATAGTGCTATCTGTCATGCTCTGAGTCGAGCTTAGTGCTATTTTGATACGTGCTAGTAGCGTTTGATGGCGCTCATTGTAGAATGTCATAAACTCCATGAGCTCTTCCGGCAATGATGAGATTGCTTGAGATTGCAAATGAGCAGTCCTAGCATGAGTATCTGGCCATTGCTGGGCATACCACTCATGTGGCATTTTCTGTCGTTTCTGATTATTCATTGAGCCTTCAAGCAGCTGTAGATTTGGTAGCTTATTGGACGCCTCAATAAGTTCTTCTTGTAGTTCAGCTGGCACGCCTGCCTTACTGAGTTTGTTTTTGGTAAATAATCCCTTAGGATAGATGTGATCGACATGAAAATGTCGTGAAAAATCAAAGCCCGGGAAAAGTAGAGTTAGCAAGGCAAAGGTTCTAGGATTGCCATAATCAAGCTGAGCAATCTCGCTGATCTCTTCAGGATCAAACCGTAGGGACTTACCCCTCTGCATCATAGTTACTTCAATTTTTTCTAAAGGGAATCCGTCATTACCAAATTGTTTAATATCAGATCGAATTGCCGTAAGCAATGTGTCTAATCCGCTTCCCCAAATGCCGGAAGCTTTAAGCAGTGAGCGGATCAGCCAGTTGCGAATATTCTCTCTATCTTCCGCATATTCAGAACGCGTAAGATAAGACATCGTTAAATTACGATGATACAAGTAATACGCTATCGGCAATATAGCACTAGTTGCTCTTAGATTTTGTCCATTGAAGCCAAAACTTGCCAGTAGCTGCATTGTTAGCAATAGAGCTTCACGTATTGACTTCCAATTCTGCTCTAGGATAGCCATGTTGTCTTTGATAAAGTTCTCAACTTTGAATCCAACACTACCTATATCTGATAGCATCAACCCTGCTTTCAATACTAAGTCCTTAGATACATTGAAGCCATCGCCTATACGCTTCATCTCATCTACTAAGAAATGGATTTCATCGCGAGCGTTCAAAGTGCCCCACTGTGCTACAGCAATTGAAAGCAGTAAGTCAGAATAAGACAGTGTAGTACCACCGCTGTTCATTCTGATAAAAATATTCAGTACGCGCTCCAGACTTTGATCGCTTTCTTCATAAAAAGAAATTTTATCCTTATCATGAATAGTCCGATATAGATGCCGCAGTGTTGAGCGAGCTTGTTTCTTTTGTTCAGGAGATAGTGAAGTATCATCCGCGACTTCATCAATTAGCGAATCTTCTTCCTCCTCCATGATACGACCTACCCTAAACCAATAATCTTCTTGCTGTTCTTGACTAGCCTTATCCTCAGTGAGAAACTGAAAGTCATACTTGGATTCAGTTTCAATTTTTGGCTCTGCTAGTAGATTCAGATACAGCTTGCGCACTGGAAAAGCATCATCATTACTCCACCACTTGCCATTAAGCTTCCAAGCATAAGAGCCTCGAAGCCCGATATTCAATGCAGTGATTCGCTGTTGCCCATCTAATACAGCGACAAACTCTCTTTCTGGTAAGTTTGTGATACTTTCACAATGCGGATTATCTCGTTCATGATAGTACTGCATAAACTTATAAAACTGATACTTACCACGATTCTCAGACTTTATCTTCCAAAATAGGAAAGTTCCAAACGGGTACTCTTGCAACAAGCTATCGAAAAGCATACAAATCTGCTCAGGCTGCCATACAAACTCACGTTGAATGGCAGGTAATAAATACTCCCCGTCAGCAACTTTATCTAGTAGCTTTCTTATCGTTCCACCAGCTTGATACATAGCTATTCTCAATCTATATTATGAACTATTATTTAATCCGCACTCTATCACCAGCTTTTACCGCAGCTATTAGCTGCTCTCTTAACGCGTATAGATAATCATCTACTTCGGCAGTACTTTCGATAAAGTCGCCTGATATTGAGTGCTTCATGACATTTTTAGGATCAATCGTAACGGTGCGTTTAGCGACTGGAACAGGGATAACGGGCTTAGGTACAGACTGCGGTACAGCTTTACCTGCTTTTGCGGCTTCTGCCTGTTGTCTTTCATACTCAAGAGCACGCTGACGCTCCTCATTTTCGACCTGCTTACGCTGCTGTTCGATAAAGTCATTTAATAACTCATTCGCGCTTTCCTCATGATCTCCAGCTTCCATCTGTTCACTGAAAATTTGCGGAATAGAGTTAGTCTTCTCTATGCGCTCTCGACATAATTGCAGGGGACGCAGCGCTTTATTACTAATATCCGCAGGTGCCGATGCTTCTGCTAGCGCTTGGTTGATACGCTCAATGCGTTCATCCACTCTAATAAGAGCGTGAGCGCGCTTGTCTTCTACCAAAGCCAAGTTAATCTTATTAACCTGCTCAATGAGTGGGCTGATACGGCGCATTTGACCATAAGGCGCTGGCATGTCATAAATGCTCTTGAGCTCTTGTAGAGCCTTTGATGCTTGCGGGTCTTTTTCAAGTGCGTGCAAGTTCGCCTTAAAGCGCTCATTCAATGCAGTAGAGAGGGACTGCCATATTTGAAACTGACTATTATAAAAATCATCGAGGTCTTCAAACTTTTCAACAAATGATTCTAATGCATCGCCATCTTGCAAAAATCGTTCAATGAATTCAAAGCTCGATTTTTTTTCTAGTATACCCGCTACCAATACCAACCCATCATTAATCTGTGGCTTACCAGGAAAGTGTCCCGTTTGTGATTTTGTGCGAAAAGATTTTAACGCTTCATTCCAGTTTTCCAATGCTTGTTTTATAAGTTCATACAGCTCTTTTTCACCAGAGCCAATAAAGGTCTTGGAAAATAGATCTTTTACCAATTTAGAGGCTTTTTTAACCTGACTATCATTAACCTGACGAATTTTATTAACTCGTATATCACCACGCTTACGTACGCTATTAAACGGCTCATATGCTCTATTAAGTGCCAAATCGCTACCTTGCAGACTAAACGCAAGCTTACCTGCCAATCCAAGCCGTGCGACTAACAGTAGTATCTCATTGACAGGCCAGCCATAAGGACGTTTACCAAAGTGAGTCACGATATCACTTAAATAAACTGGCTCATTGCGCTCTATTCTGAACGAAACATACTGCTCTACTTCGCGAGTGGCGTCTGGGTTGGACTCATCTGCTTGAAGGTCAAGTCCTAGCTGGGCGACATTATCTGCTACTAATACTTTCTGTAGCTCAGGCAACACCTCACCTGGTGTCACATTTAGTAAGTTTAGTTTAGCAAAGGTGTTTTCAACGATGTACTTATAGGACTCTTCAACGATAACGCTTGGTGTCACTGATTTTTTTGGCATCTTAGTACCGATAGCATAGACACTAGCTTCTGCAAATAATGCTTCAAAACCCACCTTTAAGCGTTTTTCACGTGCCATGTTCTCCATTTGCTTTTCACGCAGTAGGTGCTCTTGCTCTGGCCGCTGTCCTGAATTTTGTTTTAAGAAGCGATCCGTCTTTATAAATACCGTCAGATCATCCCATAGACGCTGGTCTTCATCTAACTTGATTAGTACAGAGCCATTATCTTTCAGACTATGCTCAATACATGCCTGCTCATGAGAGAAGCTGTCGTAATGGCTATCTAGTGGCGATACGACTTTGATGACTAAATCTTCAAGGGTTGTACCATCTTTAGGATGACCATTACAAAATCGGCTAACCATAAAGTCTTGTTTATTTATAGGATAACGGTAGGTTCGGTTATTCTTAAGAATGTCATTAAATACAATAGTCGAAAGTTTATTCGATACCTCAGACATCTCAAAATCTGTTTGACGGATCTCGTTTTCAATCTCTTTTTCTTCATTAGTCAAAAATATAAATACATCATTATTGCGTGCGATTAGCAGCTGTTTTTCTAACCGATTTAAGCTATCTTCAATTTGCTTACGTAACTTAATTTTATCAGCATCGATACGATCAATTGATAGGGTCACTAGGTTATCTAAAGTGCTTTTGACCACATCGACATAACGAATCAAAAATAAAGTTTTTAAGATATTTTGATCAAACTTAGTCAGTGACTCTGACTCACAGGCTTGATCAATAGTACGCTTGATTGCTGGCTCTAAAAAGCTCTCAATAGGTGCATAGAAACTATGAAAAGGAACGAGCACATCAAGCTCATTATTCTTCATCTGCTTTGCTGCAGATTGAAACGCATCTAGTAAAGAGCGTTCACCCATGGCCAGATTCTTACCACTTGCCCCTTTAACCCTAATAGATTCAAAGACCTTTTGAACCAAATTATAGTGATAAGGGACAAAGGGATAGTTATCTACAAAGGATAAGCTATCGGTATAGCCTTTTAGATCAGCTGTGGTTGTCTTATCGAAAGTTAACTGATTGCGTAGGATATCGCCTTTTTCAGCGAATATATCTGTGAGCTGCTCATGAGCCTTATCTGTTTTAGATAACAGACGCTTTTGGATAACCTCAGAGGTGTTCGAACTAGACAACTGCAGACGAGTATTAAAGCGACCTTGAATCTTAGAGAAGTCTTGACCATCACCTTTGCTCATCCCGCCAATAGCAGCGTCAATATCTGCCTGTGATGTAACAACTACCCAAGCACGACCACCACAGTACGTCCCTAAGTCTTCAGTAATAGTCTGCAGCTTAAGCATCATTTGGGTGTTTTTACCAATAAACTGCCCCACTTCATCGACCATAAATAATAAATTGCGGTCGCCACTACTATCTAGGTAGTCATTTACCCATTTGCAAAAATTTTGGATATCGAGTGGGAAGTTATTCTCTATTTGCTGTACCCAGTGTTTAGCAGACTCTTTGGACTGATCGCTGGCATGAGCCAAAGCTTCTGATAGCTCATCGCGGTAAAAGTCATAAGCATCACGCTCTTCTTCCCACGTAGATAAGGTTAACTCAGCGAACTTGGCCTTAAATGAATCGTATTGGTCACGCTTATCAAGCTCGCGTTCTAGATGTGCAATATGAGGAAAGTCAGCACAGTAACCCACACGCTCGTTGAATACTTTTAAGAATACTTTAAGAATAGCATTCTCACGATCTTCGGTGTTCGCTCTTGAATCAATATTGAACAAGATAACATCGGTATCTTTGCTAACAGACTTTTTAATATCTGCTAATAAAGCAGTATCTGTAATCTTGTCCTTAAAAAAATCAAAGGCTTGCCGGCCTTCACCATCTTTCTCTACTGACTTATTTTCTAATAAGTATGACAATATTTTTAGAAAATGTGACTTACCAGAGCCAAAGAACCCAGAAATCCAAACCCCAACTTTTCCAGACATAGCAGAACCACTATGATCTACAGAAGGCGCATAAGCGGAAAAAAACGCTCGAAAATGCCTATTAAGCTCTTGCGTTATGACGTACTCATCTAGCTCAACATAGATACTGTCGTTATCTTTTTGCTCAGCTTTGACAACGCCATTGATATCACGAGTCAGCTGTTTTGAAAAAATCTGTTCAATATTCATCTAGTAGGCTCTCTATTTTATTTCTTATCATTGATAAATTTTATTTGCCACTTTCAGACACTAATTTAAAAGCGCGATAGTAGTTTTTGGATTCAATCATGCCAAAAGGATATAAATCTCTTCCGCTGTATTCACCAGGATAAAACAAAACCAATGGGGTACTACCCATGATATCTTGTAATGCGCTAAGCAGCTCATGACCTCTAACCAAAGGCCATGCGCTTCCTAAGCCTGATAACAATACAAAATCCAGCTCAGAGGGTTGATATTTATTGGCAATGAATTTAGCCACCTTATCTTGGCTAAGTGGCCCTGCTAGCGTTTTACGTAAACTATCAACACCCACTTGCTGTTCACGTAAGCAGGCACGTTCAAATAAGCCGCGATCTTCAAGCATATCAATAAGCACTGTAAATATATTTAGATGAACAAAACGATAATCACGCTTATCTAACTTTTCAGTAATATGCTCAAGGTGGTCTCGTACCACCAATTCATACTTTGCTGGATAATCGAAGATCCAAAAACCAATCTCGTTACCCAAACCATCGTTTTTTAAGAATTTTGGGCTCTCTATACGTTCAAGAATTAAATCCAGCCGTCTCTTAAGCGCATTCATATCGTGCACTCCATAACATCGATCAAGTCTTCCCTATTGATGCTTATAAGACATTCTTTTACTTCTGGTAGCAGGTAAACAGGTTGGATCTGACGTTTACGACTAGTACTTAGATAGCCACTATCTACTAATGACTTAATCGCATTATTGCCCATTTTATTAATAGTGGACTCAAAGAATTTATTTAGCTCTGGATATACACGTATCTGTGTGTCATAAAACTCAGTCCAAGCATCAGACGCCAATGTAGGCTTGTAGGTTCTGCGCGCTTCAGCAAGACTTAATCGCATAAAGTCAGCTACTATCGGAGAGTCAATCAGCAATGCTGCCATTAATAGCTGAATATAGGCACGCTCAGTAGACTCAAGCAATGATGCTATAAAGTCGTCACCAAGCCCTCCAACACGATGGCGAATCGTTTTCGTATAGCGGCTTGCTGTCTGTGCTGATCTCTTTTGAAGGATGTTTTGCTCGATAACAAGTGATTTCCATTCATCATCAGATAAATCCTTTAATAGATAACCTGCAATGATTCGCGACTCAGTAATCAGCAAACTTGCTCCGATTAGATCACCAACGTAATCTTTTACATTCATATTCTAGTTACTCGCGATTGGTAGTACAGTCGAACCTGACAGTTTCAACTTTTAGATAACAAAAAAACTCACGTAGGTAAGTCCCAAATAAGTGCTTGTGTCTTTCTTTTATCAGAGCACTAATTGACGAGCATAGCCTACATCAATTGGTCAGCTCATACTACAGATTGAAGCAAATTATGTGAAAGCTTTTCAACTTATATTATTTTCATGCCTTACTCAAGTCACGTTATTAAAGCATAACAACATAACGCTGTATAAAAAGACTGAAACCAGATTTTATATACCACTACAGCATAAATCTTTGCCTTAATATTTAATTAATATCATAAGTAAGTACCCTACGTATTTCAGAAGTCCTGAAGAAGCATAGTAGCTATCCGCCTTAGTCAAGTTTTTATCAGAATGTCTACGTTTTCTCTGTACTACTCTGACTTCATAACCTTTGTAGTTTTCACGAGTTCCAGTACGTATATTGCTGTCCAGCTTTAGCTCCTTTTTAAGATGACTAACCGCCTTTTCGCTATCAGAACGAATCTGCCAATATAAGCTATCAACAAGTCTAGTTCCTATACTTACGAACTGTTCTAGCATTATTAATTGTGATTCTTTTACCCCAAAATGCAGAGAGGATGTCTTCATATTATGTTTATTAGAGAATATTTCTACGAATTCTGTTAACTGTTCAGGCTCTTCAATAGACATCTGGTAAACCCTATCAAGCGCTTTAATAAGTAGCTCTTGATTCTTACGTCCTCTCGGTGCACCTAGCAGCAATTTATCATTTGTAAATACTTGCTCTGCCTTGTGATAGATACATTTTGCTTCCGTTATACTGATACCATGCCTTATAGCAACTTCTGCTAGATTTTCTTGTCTTTTTTCAACTTTTAGTTCCTGTATTTCTTCTAAAAATGCAATCACATCATGATACTTTGGATTAATTAAAATAGATTTTACTTCTGGTTTCTCTGTGTCTGTAGCATTTTCAGTTGCTTGCTGGCTAGATTCAGAACCTTTCTTTTGTTCTACACTTTCAACAAACAAAGATGTTTTATGACCAACTAACTTCTTTATAAGATACGGACGTAGCTTACTTAAGGCGACTAGCTTAGTTTTAGCGTCGTAGGCACTACCATCCTCTCTATTTACTGCCTGGTAGTTTATCTTTGTGACTGCCTCTAGAACCATTAATGGTAGGGTTAGTTTTGCTTCACTCATTTGCCAACCCGCCAATAGGTGCGCTGTATGAATATAATGCTCAAATGTCGTATCAGGTGTTAGATGCCCAGCAAAGCTAGCCAGCCCAAACCATACTCCCTGATCTTGATTATATGCCAGAACCCCTTTGGATATGGCCGTGCAATGCATAGCATCGTAATCTGTTAATAACTGTGCCAATGGTGACTGATTGAGCACAACCGCTAAATGGCTAATTGCCGTGTGCCGCAGACTATGAAAAGTAAAATCATGATCACCAAGCAATCGATCCCACATAACCTTCATCAGGTTACTAAAGAATATATGAGGCAACGGCTGATCGCCTGATCCTTGCGAAAACAAGTAGCTTTGTTTTAGTCTGGTCTGATAGTGATATAAACTAAGGAGCTGCTCTAATTCTTCTGGTTTCAGTAGACAGTCTATTGGTATCATTCGCTTGGCACTGCTGCTTTTTAGCCGTCGATAACGATTGGGTCTCAGTAATATTTGAGGAAATTCAACTTTTTGATCGAGGTTGTCAGTATAGATATCGGTCACATCTGAGACTTTTATACCAATTAATTCGTTTATACGCATACCTGTACGATATGCCAAACTCAAGACGACTAAGCACAGTCGTTTCTGATCAGAATCTAAAGTTGATGACTTGAGATAATCTTTCATAGCATGATAGATACGAGGTGATACTATGTTTGCTTTAATCACTTGACGGTTATTCCCCCATGGGAAATAAACATAGGGAGCATCAAAGTGTGCACGCTGATAATCGTGAAATGCTTTCAGACGCCCATAAGTAAATTTCTGGCTGTCTTTTAGTCGGTCAAGATGAGACAGCGCTTGACCAGTAGTATTGTTATCATTATCTATACCACTAGACGTATCATCAAACTCTGATGACTTGCTCAGCACAGATGTCCTGCGGCCATCTTTTACCTTACTCTGAATAATTTGCTCATAAACTTCCTCAAAGTCATTACCCTCCCATTGATCCATATCCTCATCCATCGTCAGCATCAGCCAGTCGCGACCAATGCAGCCAGCATATTTACTGATGGTATTAAGCCGAATGCTATTATCACCGAGCAACGACAAAGTCCAACTAAGCAAGCGCTGCGCATTAGGCTGGCTAGCGTCTGTCTTTAGTGTTGTGATAGTAGAGATAGCAGCAACTCTGGTCAGTTTGAGCGCATCTTGCAGCTCTTTGATCAGATTTTTGCTAAAGCTTGGATAAGCTGTGGCATTTCTCTTGTCTTGTGACTTTCCTGCCGTTTGATAACTGGCATCAAACAGCTCAGACCACTCAAGTGGCTCAGGACTTGGCTTTATGAGCTCTCGGTTATAATGAATAAGCTTCTCAGTCGGCAGCCCCGTGGTTTTGAGATCACCTTGTTTTACCACGGTGAGCGCACCATCAATCAGGCTACCTTCTATTTGCCGCCAGTGGTAGTTGGCATATTTGATGAGCAGTGAGTGCTGCGGGCGATCGATATCTTTATTGGTAAGTTTAAGCGTTTTTGAGATATCGTTGATTATGGTATTAAATGACTTTATCTTGGTAGTGTTTAACTCTTTATCCTTTAGAGCATATAAAAAACACAGACTCATATCATCGGGAACATAATCAACAAAACGGTGCAAGCTTTCACTCTCATCAGCCACGCAGCCATAATTATCATCACATACTTTGAGCGATATCACAGCCAAATACTCTGCCCTACTTTTTTCATCAGTTGCTGGCATGCTAATTTGATAAATCTGACGTTCACCAAATAGCCAGTCATACAATGCTTTCAACACCTCAATATCGTTCATACCGCCATACATGATACTGCAATACAGCACCCCTTCAACCAAGTCGTTTACTGAGAAACGCCGTTTTCGTTGCCAAACCTTTATCATTGTCGCACTACTGTCTGCCACAGCACGTCCATTCACAAACCAATCATAGTTAATGGTCAAGCGCTCACGAGTTGCCAGTATCGGTACTACAGGCTCATTAAGATATATCTGATGAGTTTTATTATAATCACGAACAAACTCTAAAAACCCACGCCGAGCCAATTGGAAGTTTTGAGCGGTGTCGAACGTCCCTTCTAGCAACTGGTTAATCGCTTCATAATGATGCTGCAGCTCACAAGGCGGCTGCATAGAATTTTGATTGATATATTCTTCGATTAATTTTTTAGCATCACGCTTAATACTTTTTTTGGATTCTTCTCTATTAAGCTGTCGCAGTTTATGAGCGCTAATATTATCCATATAGACGAACCTCAATTTGTTTTAAGTGAAGGTCTGTAGCAATCGCATCTAAATGGGGACTGAGCGTATGCAGTTGATTTATGAAGCTTGATGACATCGGGTGCATGAATTCTTGATCAGCATGCTCATGACCATAAAGGGCGCAAATCAGATAGTCAGGCACGCGCCCTGTGAGCATGGATCTCAGCTGATGACGTAGCCAATTATCCTGATGACTAAAAAAGTCCTGCAACTGATAGCGGACTCGGCTTGGCGTAATACTGGCAAAGCCTTTTGGATTTTTTTGGTAAATTTGAATGAGGGGTTGTTCTGATTGCAAGATGTCATTGATGGGATAAGGTGCTGTTGGACATAATGAATTATAGATAGCGGCAAATTGCTTAATATAAATAATGTAGTTTTGAATAGCCGTTATCAAAAATTTGCTAAGAGGAATGAGCCTACCATCAGACTGCGCATGACGCTCTTCTTTGTCAGATACCCATAGTATACGCCGCTGAAGGTCAAACTGGTGTAGCAAGCCTGGTGCATGCTTGACTGGGCGAATACCGGTTTGGATCATGACAATATGCCACAACCAAATACTATAGCTATTAAACTGCGCAATATAGCGATCCATGTGGGACTTTAGCTTGCCATTAAAGCTCTCGGCACTGACAGCCAGTTGATTAAAGAACTGCTGGCACATTGTGGTCTTTAGTGCCATATCACTACCAATGTGGCTTCTATGCCCGTTCATCGGTACGCTACACTCATCTATTAAAAGTGCTTTTTGCTCATCATTACAATATTCAGTTATCAGCTCTACCGTTTTTATATAAGTTTGCTCTAACTCTACCGTTTTAGTGCTAAGGTAATACAGCGCAGAGCTATGCCGTACATCAACACCTGTGATCAGGTCAGCATATAATGGCTTATTAAGCTCGTTTTTGATCAATATAAACAGGCCTGCTTCAATATATTGCGGACTCAGTGTTGGCAGGTTAAGCAGATCTTTAGCATAAGAGATAGCATCTTTAACAGTATCGGATGAAACGGTAATTTTATCCTCAAGCATAATCTGTAAAGCTTCAGGAATTGCACGATAAAAGGTACTGCCATAGCTTTGTCTGTGGGCAAGCAGATGACTTCGAGTATTGGTCGTCACATCAATCATGATGGCAATGCTACTAACTTTACGGACACGGTCATAGACCAAATACTGCCGTTGACTGTGACTACATTGCCAATCAGCAATGATGTTATCGATACTAAGTCCACTTAATAGTGACAGTAGTAAGACGACATACCCAATGCCACTTTCTTTATCAACACTCATAAAGCGCTGCCAAAGCGTGGCAAATAACATTTGGTATCCGGTAATGCTTAGCTGACGATGATTGGTTGGGAAATGAAATTGATTACGGCGGGCATGTTGATGGTTATTTTTCAATCGCCATTGCTGCAGCTCAGAGGATTTAGCAATTTGTGTGACGGGCTTAAAGTTATTGTCTAGCAAAGGTACTTCGTTGTCATCAGCAATATTTTCAGCGATTGCCACGTTACTGTGCTTTTTTGATTGTTTCGTACCAAACACTATACTTTGTAGTGGCTCATTGTCAGTATCCACTAATGTCTTGATGACGGTTTGAGCCGACTTTACGCGTTTAGTACTCTCAGTATAAGTTTTGCCAACAAAGGTTTTATTATTAATTACCACCTCATAAGCCAGCCTGATTTGACCTATTTTACTACCAAGATATTGGTTCGCTGTTTTACCTGTTGCCTCTTTCTGTTTAACGCTTGCTTCATATTGTCTGATATAAGATAAGCATGAGGACAAGCTATCGCACTGATCGTGAATACTGATTAACTGGTCGAGAATCTCACACTGCGGATCAGTAGGTCTTAGTGCCATACGAATACGCACGCCAAGCTTATCAATTTTAGCAAAGTGCTTGTCGTTGCGTACTGTGATCATGAATATCACTTTTAAGTAGCCGCTCATAAACCGCCAAGCATTACTATTAACGTCTATCGCACCATAGGCCTGATAAAAGACAATCAGCATATAGGTAACCGCCCACTCTACTGTTTTACCTTGCCGAATAATTTGTTTAATCACATCTTTACAGTCTATCCCAGTAAAATCTGCAAAATTCTCACGTGGTTTTGAATACAACAAACCAATATCATCATCTGGCACTAAACTTATCACATCAATCATAAGCTGAGACATTTGTATGTGATGTGGTGAACCTATTGGGATAAGCTTATCAAACACTCGCCTGTCGGTCACATCATTAAATAATTTAGTGTGACCCATAAGAGGCGTCCATCCAATTCAGGTTTCTAGGCAACCCCAGCATCGCCTCATCATTGGCTACCTTACACTGCTGATACTCATAAGCACTTTGGCTGATACCAGCGAACCTACAATAATTGTCTACCGTCAAGCGCTCAATATTCATGAGCTCGCAAATAATACTTTTTGGTGCATTGGAGCTTAAAGCCTTTAGGAACTCAGGATGATTAATTCCCCTTGAGAAGGCTAGCTCGATCACCTCACTCCAAGCTAAGCGCTTAATATCTCTCAGGCTTTCAGCAGCAACTAAGCAAGGCTGACGTGAACTAGTCTCTTCTATTAGAATTTCATCAAACCTTCTAAACTCATTAAAAAAATAATAAGTCGAATCTTTACCAATCACCAATCGTAGCGGTGGGCGGTAATAATCATCCAAGCCACCTATATTTATACTAGCTATTCTTGGCCTAAATTGATGCCATATCAGCAATGCCTTTTGCGCATCTTGATGAACAACCAGATTATATTTACTGAAAGTTATAAATTTCTGAGTAGGTTTTAGATGAATATTATTCATTTTATTATCATTGATAGTGAATTATACTAATTATGATATGTTATAACCTATCCATTGTAAAGCCTTTAAGATTGCTGCTATATTTTTATCTTCGGATAACTCAAATACTGATTCATAACCATTTTTTAAACAAAAAAATACTCCCTAACCCATGACAAATAAAGGCTAAAGAGTATTTTAAAATTTCAGTTTTAGTTAGGTGAGGAGGTTAACGTCCTATATCAGTAGACCTTCCTATCAAGCTTAGTTTTCTTCATTCTCATCGGGAACATACTTCAAAATATCCCCTGGGGTGACTTTTAATACTTGGCACAACTTACTCAGGGTATCGAATTCTATGCGAGTTGTCTCATCGTTATAAATTCTATGAAGCGTTGACTTGCTGATATCCGTCATCCTTACTAAATCTGCAACTCGCAATCTTCTTTCCGCTAAAAGCACTGGTAGATTACATGAAATCACAATAAAATCCTTATTGGTAAGTAAAAAATACTTGCCAGTGACTACTTTTCTGTTAAAATAATACTCGTTGGCAATAACTAAGTTTCCGTCAAAAACTATTTTATGCTGACTAACGCTCTATTATGTCATAGACTCATCTTGCTGCTCAATAACTGGCTAACTATGATGAGCTCGACTTGTTAAATAGATATAGTCACTATAAAAATGTGACACTAATCATAGTCATTCTGCCATTAAAAAGGAGTATATTGTGGGCATCAGGATTGAATGGAGTATGACACAAAATGCTTGGGACAAACGGGTCTGTGAAGATTATTGGGCCTATAATCATAAAATCAGCTATGTAGATTATGTGCGTATGCTCTGTCAAAAATACGATATTAGCTCGCAAACATTATTTGAAACTGTAAGCCAATGCTATGCTTGCTTAGATGATGTTTGCTGTGAATATTGTGGTAGTGCCTGTCCAATTGAAGTACCTGCTGATATCGCTTATATGCGGGCAAAAGAGAGTTGGTTTTGCGTAGTATGTGAGCATGCTATGTGGCGCGGATACTCTATTAGCAAATATAACTAGCTTCAATTGATAGTAGCAGCCAAAGCCATATGTTTATTACATGTGGCTTTAATTTTCTTCAGCATAAACCGCCTTTAAACGAAAGCAATCAGGTTCATCAGTCATACTTGAGCTTAGATAAGTAAATGCATTATCATTAGACAATAACCCCTCAATAGCATCTGATATATAAGCAAAGGCTTCCAGTGGCAGACTTTGCACGCTCTGCGTCCCAATAAGCACCCCTTTAGTATTACGAGCGTTAGTAAGTAGACCGATCAGATTATATGTGGCTGTTTTTATCATATCGAATTCATGCTCGCCTGTGGCACTTGCTTGAACAAACTGAAATGAATAACCACACTCAAACAAGCTTATAACGTCTGCTACATCTATACCGATGATAGTACTTGCAGACTTTACATCTAGCAGTGCAATGACATCATTTACTTCATCAGGCTGACATCTAACAATCCCCTCTATAATATCTAAGCGTTCATACTTATGGTCATCTGTTTGTAAGCCTACTAAAATATCAGCCCCTGCTTTCCCTTTTAGCTCTAGCAGTGCCTGCACATCCCAACCATCACTAATGATAAAACAAGCAATAATCGCTGGCGGAAAATAGTCTATGTTTGGTCGGTATAAGGCTGCACAAGGTAAATCATTTATTTGCGATTTGTCGAGCTGATATTTCATGATTAGACCTTCTGTTACTCTAGGTGTTATGACATTACAATTACCAATCGTTTTTATTTTTATACTGATTTACTACATGATTAATGAATTTTTGCACTTCATCCATTAGCTTATCAACTTGCCGTAGATCTATTGAGTTTTCACTCTCAAAGATATCTGTGTCTAGTATAGCAAAGGTCATATGCCGACCTGAACCAAAGCGCTTTGGCTTAGTCACTTTTAAATCAAAATCAGCAGCTTCTGTCTTAAACAATTTATAAAGCTCATTCCTAACCTTGCTACGACTTTCTTTATTAGGAACAGATACTTTAAAGCAGATTTTCTCTTGCTCGATTTGTAAATAAATATCTATATTATTTTCTACTTTATGACCCAATCCCCAAAAGCCCATAAAGCCGCCCGAAGGATTAGCGACATAACCCCAGTTACCTTCTCCTAGGTAAGACTGTAAATATTGAAAAAAGACAATCCAAGTCCGTTTTTTCCACTCGTTAACAGGTTTTGATTTAAAGCTTTGCACTGCTTCTTCAATAGACTGCAGATGGTTAAGATAATCGCCATATATATCACTCTCTTGCAGTGCCGCATTTTGTTCACTATTAAAGAGGTCTAATAAATCTCGTCTAGTTACTGGATAAAAGCCATCCTTTAGCACAGCTTTGTAGTTGCTTTGATCATGCGTTTGTAAATAAATAGGAATAATTTTATCTTCTGTAAAGGTTTGAGCGTGTCCATTAAGCATAAAATGCTTGTATCGAACCAACTGATCGGAGTGCTGCAAACTGCCTACTTTATCTTCGATTAATACACAGTAAGTGTCGTTTATGATACAAAGGACATCAATGTTATTCACTTGACGCTTCACTACTATTTTATCAATACGACTCGGTAGCGAGTTACCCGCTTTTTTAAAGAATAACGTCAATACACTGGTTGCTATCTTATTGAGCGCTTTATGTTTATCGCTTCCTGTCTGATAGTCTTGGTCTGCCCACGACAGAAGCCAACAGATAAAAGCGTCTTGTGATAACTCAGAGGTGGCAAATTTAAATAAGTTAGGTGTGGTCATTCTAGCTCCTTGATGACATTTAAAAAATGTATTTGTCTTTTATTACTTTAGTAAAATTCTTGAACAACTATTTTGTATATAATTTTATCCCGCTTTCTAAGCGCTCTAAAATAGCCGCTTTTAACTCTACCGGTTCAATCACTACTGCTAACTGCGACATACTGACCAGCCAATCTTGCAAGCGCTGCGTATTGGCAACTGTTGCACGCACCTCGTTCCAAGTGTCATCGATAACCGTAATCGTTTGAGTAGATGATAACGGCCGCTCATAGAGATGCTGGCAGGCATATTTTTGCACCTTTAGAACCAGTCCGATTTTTAAACCATTATTCAACTCAAGCTTTCCTAGCTTACGTAGATTCTCAAGAGTGAAAGCATTGCGCTCTACCCAGTCCGGTACCGACTGCTCTGTTACTTCAGCTGCTTCAATACGATTAACCGCAAAATTACGATGTGCCATTAATAAGACATTATCATCGATATGATCATTCGTTGGATTAAACCCAGTAAGATAGATCATGTTGTCGATAAAAATAAGTCCTCTAGGGTAGATCACTCTGACGGTAGGATTGTTACGCCATTTGTTTTGATAGCTGATTTGAAGCTGCTTGTTGTGTAATAGTGCCTGATGGATGCTAGTCAGCACGCCGCTATCAAGCTTTGGTGCTTGTACGATACTAGACAGGGTAATAAGATAATCTTGCCACTGTCCTAGCTTGCTTTGATTGAAGCTGTGTCTATCTTGGCGACCTAATTGGGTCAACTTTTCACTAATGCTTTGTTTAAAAGGTGCTGGCAAGTAGTTCGCCGTATAGTTAGCGAGCATCTGCCAAAAAAATACCGTTTGCTCATTAATGACATCGATACTAAAACTTGGCTCAATATAAAACCGTGCCGTTTGTCCGCTGATATTCTGCCCCCAAGCTGGCAGACGCATTAAAGCGTCACTGTGAAAGACGTCATTGAATATTTGATTGAGACTTGTTAGGTCGTTTTCTAAATTTTTACGCTCGTTTGCGTAATGGTCAAGGTTATCACCATAAACGTTCATTAGCTCTGTGAGTGATATTGCCTTGTCTTTATGACGTGGCAAGCGCTGATAGAGCGCAAACAAACGGGTGGATTTGTTGTAGGTTGCGATTGGGTGTGTAGGCATGTTGGCTGCTCTATAGGCTATCGAATCTATCAAACTGTCATTTTAAAAGTGAACTATCGTAAAAAGGTTAATCAAACCGTACCACAATCGCAGTACCATTGTCATAAGCATTGCCATCTGAGTCATACACTTGATGCCAAAGCATCTGTAGCCAACCCTGCAAATCTGTTTGGCTCTTAATAAGAGCCCATTCACTACTGGGTACTAAATCATGAATACCATCGCTACAGATGACGAGACTATTGCCTGATTGTACCGTGATGTTTTGCCTTATACTTTTAGGTGGCTCGCTGCTCGGATCATCACTATCTACTGCTAGCGCAAAGCATTCAGTAATGCTATATAAGCTGCCTGCCATACCTGTGCGATTGTACTCCGTAAACTCTACTTGGCGATCTTCATCTTTCGCTTGCTCATCTACCAGCTCGTTTAGCAAATTATGATCACGAGTTAAGCACTGCCATTCATTCATATCTTTGCCAAGCAAATATACACGGCTATCGCCGACATGAGTTATATCTATATTTATCGACTTATCATCGTTTAGCGTGCCGGTGATCATCGCGAGAGTTGCTGCGGCACCATAACGTTTTTTTGGGTGTTTGGTTTGACTCAGTTGCGTATAGATATGATCTGAGGTGATAGCACTAGTACTCTCTTGATTGCTATCCCATAGCTTTTTAATTGCTTTGACCACTGCCTTTGAGCAGTGCTGTGACTGGTTAGAGCTGGCAACGCCATCCGATACGGCAAGACAAAATGGCGCTTGTACTGATGTCACTGCCATCACCCCTAAATCCTCTTGATACCAATGGTCTAAAAAGAAAAATGCGTCTTGTTGGAGGTTATTGCTGGCATTACCTTGAAAAGTAATGGCGCAGGCGTGAGCTATTGTTTCAGCAAGAGGTTCATACTCATCACTCAAAGTCGCTGTCATATTCATTCGCTTATTATTTATTATCATTAAGACAAGTATAGTAGACTGCCTAGTAATTGTTTTTCTAGGTTATGCGATATTTTGAGTCGATATTGATCACGAGTGACTGACAACTTATAAAGGTGATGTTTAATTTCCTCTTACTCATCAGGTGATGATCTTGTTCTTTTTTAGGGTATCGCATGATCAGTATTCATAGAGTAGAGTGATATGCGCCTAGTGCGATTTAGCAGAAAAAAACCCTGCTAGGCTATAATAGTAAACGCTCAGCAGGGTTTCGTCAGTTTTACAAAATTCTTAGGTAGCCTGAATGATATTGGGGTTTGACGCATTAGCGTTATTTAGGCAGTTGTATGCTATTGAACGTGAGATTGATGCGCGATTTGAAAAAAACACACCTCCAATACCAAGAGACCCCCAAGTAGTTCGGCAAATCAGGCAAGAAAAAGCCAAACCGATTGCGGATAAGCTGCACCAATGGTTACAAGAAAAAAGACAGTTAACCACTAAGAATGCCAGTATTACTAAGGCGATTGATTATTGCCTGAAACGTTGGCAGGCGCTGACTTGTTATTTGGATGATGGGAGGTTGCCGATTGATAATAATTGGGCGGAGAATCAGATGCGCCCGTGGGCGCTTGGGCGTAAAAACTGGTTGTTTGCCGGTTCGCTACGAAGTGGGCAGCGTGCTGCGAATATTATGTCGATTATCCAGTCGGCTCGCTTAAACGGCTTGGATGTGTCTGCCTATTTGACAGACGTGCTAAGACGCCTGCCTATTCAAGATGATCTAGATGAGTTGTTACCTCATCTCTGGATGCCATCGCAATAGGGGATGGTCGGATGCTTACAATATAACTTCTTTCAGGTAAATAATAGATATCATCTTCTTTTAATAAAAAATTCTTAAATAATTTCAACTCTAATCTAACTTCATCGAAATCACTTATCTCCAACTCTATACCATATAAAAAAAATTTTAACCAATACAACTCTTTCTCTTCAGCAAATTTATACCAATAATCTCTATAAACTCTCTCAAAGGATATCGGGAAAGAAAACCTCTCTTCAGATGAGTTTATATGTGTATCAATCATACCCATAACAGACATACTATTTAACTCCGTATATTGCTTTGGAATCATAGTCAAGAAACTCTTTGACCCCTGCCATCAATCCCGTAGACATTAACTTGGGAGATTACCATTTTAAAAAAATCTGATCTGCTATTTACTTTTATTAAGTCATACCCCAGCAGAACCAGCTATTTCACCCCAAAAACCTATTAACAGACTACTTAAAACAGACTGATATAATGGAACCATCTATAACAGACTTTTGAACTATGAGACTAGTCGCTATGCTTTTTTCTATCAATAGCCTATAGCTATAGTTGAGTTTGATAGTTTCTTTTAGCACATTGTAAAAGATTGAGCTTACCCTGATATATTACGCTTTTTATCGGATAGACTTTTTAATACTCATCAGAACTTTTTGATATCTCTATAAAAAGTTAATGAGTAAGTCATGCTCTTCAATTATCAAAGCTATTTGAACCTAACTCTCAATAAAAAGACAGCTTTACTATAATAAGAAAATTACTTTTCTTATTATAGTAAAGCCGTCGGTATTGCTAAGTATTCAGCACACAACTTATTAATTTTTATGGTCTTAAGATAAGTTGTTATCCCTACTTTAAGTTTAATCCAAATATAGGTCGATTCTACTCTGACATCTACGATTTATTGAGCACTTTCTACTGGGTCTTGATTGAAACTCGTATTGTCTTCGTCTACCATTGTTGTATCACTAGTGACTGAGCCATCCATCATTTCATCGGTAGTGGTACTATCCATCATTGTGTCGGTAGTGGCTGTACCAGCTGGATCCATAGGACTGTTTGTATCGGCCATGTCCATATCCGTGGTTGTTTCACCCATAGTAGAGTCCGTCCCTACTTCAGCAGCAGTAGCTTCAGTCGTGTCCATCGTACTATCTGGCGTCTCTTCCACTTCATTACTACAAGCACTAAGTCCTACAACGCTGACCAGTAATGCCATCCATAGTTTACTTTGAAGTGAATGGCTAGAGATTGTTGTCTTCATTTTAATATCCTTAATAAAGTTAAGATAAACCATTAATTATGGTATTGAATATTTTTACTTAACTATTACTTTAAATGAATTCCAATATTAATACATATGCCGACTAAGATGTTTTTGTTAAATTTTAATAGCTTTTTTAAGTAATATAGTTATATCAGGCTATTAAAATAAAATTTATTACAGTATTTTAAATAGGCCTTAACTTAAAAATAAAACTGTGTAATAAATTTAATTAATTACAAAAGTCTAGTAATTTTACTATAAAAGCTGACAATGTTTGGCTTTTTTTATGACTATATTATTAAAAAACTTACTGATTATCAATTTTTATCTATAAGCGTTTGGAATCTATAAGCTAAAAAACATATAAGGAAGTATTACTTCAGGAACTATTTTTAGTATGGAAAGTCACCCTATATATATGCAACCGAATTTACTAGTAGATTATCTAAAACATCAGAAAAATTGCTATTTATTTTTAGATATAGACGGTACGCTTTCAGATTTTACACTAAACCCTAAAGATAGCATCGTACCATATTCAACTTTAAGTATATTACGGGAACTACAAAAACATGGCATTGTAGTCGCTATTGTAACGGGTCGCAGTCTTGTTGAAGCTAGAAGTTTACTGGCACCTATAGAGTTACCGATTGCAGCAACTCACGGTCTAGAAATAGCATTAAATAGTAGTTTTAGTAAATTCGAAGACGAAGATCTGAATGAGGTAAATACGCTTTTTATTGATACCTTAGAACTAGATAAAATAAAGCAAGATATCCTCCGCTCTTGTGCCCTCTATGACGACTTCTTCGTAGAAAGTAAACCTTATTCCGTCGCTTTACACTTCAGAAAGAATCCCGTTTTGGCTGATGAGGCTTATCGCCTGATGAAGGAAGTATTAAAACCCTATCCTGATTGGGTGTTAAAACCTGGAAAATATGTTTGGGAAGCGGTACCAAAAGGTGTAAATAAAGGGACTGCCATTCTATACCTACTAGGCAAAATAATGAACAAAGCTAGCAATGATACTTGTGCAATTTTTATTGGTGATGATATTACTGATGAAGCCGGTTTCAGAGCCATACAAGATTCAAAAAAGATAGTAGAAGGCTTAGAACAACCACCAAAAGGGCTAGGCATTAAAGTAGGAAGGGAGTCGACCTGTGCTCATTATTATGTCAACGATATTAAGGAAGTAACAAACTTACTCCGTAACCTTCTAAGTTTTTGCCAAACACGTGATAGGTCACTATCTGGAGTAATAAAAGTCAATTCTCACTATTAAGGAAAAGTTGAGGTCAATTTTATGAGTCGTTTAATTGTCTTATCAAATCGGGTTAAGGTGCTCGACAACAAACCGATGGCTGGCGGACTGGCAATAGCTCTACAAAACGTATTGATAGGGAACTCAGTGGTTTGGATGGGTTGGAACGGTAAAGTCGTAAAGAGCGGTGATAATGCTAACGGTTCTACTGGCTCATTTACTAGCCAGCCAGCCAGTTTGACAGGTGAAGGCACTTGTATTACTTATATGACCACAGCTCTTACCACTGAGCAATATAATCAATTTTACTGTGGTTTCGCTAACAATGTCTTATGGCCACTATTGCACGAACGAATCGACTTAATCAGTCAAAAATCCCAAGATTACGCAGGCTATCAAGACGTAAACCAGCTTTTTGCCAAACAATTAAAGAAAATCATTAAGCCTGACGATGTGATTTGGGTTCATGATTATCACTTTTTAAGCGTGGCATATCATTGTAGACAGCTAGGTATCACCAATCGTATCGGATTTTTCTTACATATTCCATTTGCCTCATTACGTTTTTGGCAATCGCTTTCACAAAGTTCTGAGGTTATTCATCATTTGGCCCATTATGATTTGTTGGGTACGCAGACTCAGCAAGACAGGACTCATTGCTTGAATGTCTTGCAGTATTACTTAAAAGACCATTTTATACACGACCAGCTTGTAGCAAGCGCACCGATAAATGTGTTAGACATGAAGCGAAACTTTGCTCAGCCTTATACTTATGCTAGAGCTAAAATGACGCTCGATTTAGCGCTAAAACCTCAGCATACTTTAATGGTTGATGCTTATCCAATAGGCGTTAATGTGACACAAATTCAGGAGCAAGTTAGCCACTTACCTTTAGAGTCCTCGTTGGGTTCTACAAACTCTAATCAAAATAGAGAGCATACATTTCAACAGGTTATCGCAGTCGATAGGATTGATTATTCAAAAGGACTGTTAAGACGCTTTGCAGCATATCGTGATTTTTTGGCGCAAAACCCATCGTATCAAAGCCACCTGCAGCTATTACAAGTTGCCTGCCCTAGTCGTTTAGATTTGCCGACGTATCAAAGTCTCTACGATGAGGTCAAAAAGGAGGTTTATGACATCAATCAGCAATATCTGTCTGAGAATAGCAATTGGCAAGCCATTAACTATAGCGAAACCGCATTGAGCCATGAGAAATTGATGACGATGTTTTGGCAAAGTAACGTCGGTTGGGTGAACTCGCTTAAAGACGGTATGAACCTGGTGGCCAAAGAGTATATCGCTGCCCAAAATCCTGATAATCCTGGTGTTTTATTACTGTCCCGTTATGCTGGAGCCGCTGAACAAATGCAGGCTGCCGTCATCATAGATCCCCATCAGCCGCAAAGCATGATAGAGGGCTTAAAAACGGCCTTAACGATGCCGTTGGAAGAGCGTCAGTCTCGTTATCGGTCATTATTGCAAGGACTACAGAAAGACAATTTGCATATTTGGCAGCAGAGTTTTTTGGATGATTTATACAATGAAAGCAGCAGTCAAATAAGTAGCATGGAGCCCGCCAATGTTCAAATGTCTGACTCATAAGTATAACTAGGAGACTCTGATGCGATCGACAAATATAAAAAACGATTTATTAAAAGATATTAAAGTCGCTGTCAATAAAATAATAGTTACTGACAATCAAGCAATGAGTACGCTTAATCTGACCGCTGCATTACGCCGTAAAATTTTAAATATATTAGTGTCTTATAGCGAAGATATCCCTCATCCAGCAAGCGGTATGACTGAGCATAGTAGACTTTCAAACACTTTAATACGTTGGCAAGTTTTGGCGTATGTTGCAAGTATTGATTTAACGATTGCTAAATGGTTTGAGTCGCATTTAGACGCTTTAAGTATTTTGAATGAAATTGGGTATGGTAAGGTAGCCAAAGGTTTATGGGCCGTTTGGGCAGCAGAAGGCCATCCCGACCCCCTACGTTATGAGCAAGGAAAGGCCATTGGTCACAAAGCATGGTGTTCAGGAGCTGGCATGGTAGATTACGCCCTTGTTACTTATCGCAATAGCAATAATCAATCACAACTAATGATTATAGACATGCATCAGGCAGGTATTGAAATTAACAATAGTGAATGGCAGGCAGTAGGAATGCAAGCCACAGATACAGCTACTGTGAAGTTTTGTGGCGTATCAGCGAGTTTGGTTGGAAAAGAGAATGCCTATCTAGATCGTGCGGGGTTTTGGCACGGGGCTGCAGGGGTTGCTGCGTGTTGGTATGGCGCATCAGCTTACCTAGCAAGCTATTTGACCACTGCTTATCAGCAAAAACCGAATGACTACAAGGCCATGTATTTAGGTGAAATTGGTACTGCATTGGCAATTACTCAACAATATCTCTATTACGCCGCCGATCTGATAGACACAGAGCCGTCATTTTGCCATGAGCTTGCTATACGTCAATTGAGAGCCCAAATTGAAAAAGTCGCGCGCCACACAGTAGAGATAGTGGGTCAAGCATTGGGAGCCGCACCATTTTGCCGTAATGCTCATTTTGCAAGACTATCAGCAGATCTTCCCGTGTTTATTCGCCAAAGTCATGGTGCTTTCGACTTACAAAAAATTGGTGAGTTGACCAACCTTTTACACAGTAATTCGACTCATGGACAGGCAAACGTATGGCAACTATAGAATTAAATAGGAACATACAGCTTATCTTCAAAGATAATAACGCTAAGTCTACTACCCTGCTTCGATATCCCCATCCAATCGTAGGAGACCGTATTATTGAAGGTGCTGGTACTAGCTCAGACACATGGCAAAACTGGGCAGGATTACAAAAACTGCCTCAATTAAATATTCAGACAAGCTTCAACTCCCATCAACGCGTCTGTATCTTTGCACCGCATCCTGATGATGAGATATTAGGCTGTGGTGGATTATTGCAGCAACTAGCAGATAACGGCAATCCCATAGTTCTCATCCACGTAACTAATGGTACCCAAAGTCATCCCGACTCGAAGATTTATTCTCCAGAACAGCTTAACACCCTCCGTCCAAAAGAAAGTGTTGAAGCTCTAAAAACGTTGGATGTGAGCCATCAGGTTACGACACTTGCTTTAGATTTAACAGATGGGGATGTATTCGCGCAACAAGCTCTCTTTTGTCAGAAATTAGTGACTATCCTCCAGCCTAACGATATTTTAGTCACCACCTTCGCACGAGACGGGCATCCTGACCACGAAGCCACAGGGCGCGTGGTCACCTCATTTGCCAAACAAAATCGCCTGCCCTGCTATCAAGTACTGATATGGGCATGGCATTGGGCAACGCCTGATGACAGTCGTATCCCTTGGCAATATGCCGTGAGAATGGATTTAACGCCTGAGCAATTAGAGAAAAAAATCAAAGCTATCCATTGCTTTAAAAGCCAAACCACTGAAGATGTAAGTACAGGCAACTCGCCTATCCTAACTAAGCAAACGATTACTCGAATCAGCCAACCTTGGGAAGTTTATATATATGAACCATACCTCTAAAGACAGCTTGGCTAATTCAAGTCAGTATAGCGCCTATTCGGATTCATATTTTGACGAATTATATAATGACAATACCGACCCATGGCAATATCAAACTCGTTGGTACGAAGAACGAAAACGTAATACTTGCTTGGCTCTACTACCCCAACCACATTATAAATGTGCGATTGAATTAGGCTGCGGTAATGGCGTATTAAGCGAGTTATTGGCGCATCGCTCTCAGGCTTTAATCAGTATTGATGGCAACTATCGGGCAGTAGAACTTGCTAAAGAGCGTTTAGCAGCGCTACCTCATGCTAAAGTCATACAGGGCATTGTTCCCGAGAAACTATTTTCTTTAAAGGAACTAGTGGGACAGAAAAGTTTGTCATCAGAAGATAATTCTATCAATCAACCGCCCTTTGATTTAATCGTTATTAGTGAGATTTTATACTATTTATCATCCAAAGATGTCGATGCAGTCATCAACTGGGCACTACACAATCTTGCCCTAAATGGTACTCTGCTGTGCTGCCACTGGCGCTATGCTATTGATGGTTTTGCAATGACAGGTGAGGTTGTACATCAACGTTTGCATCAAGCCTTTAGCGTTGCAAACGAAAAAAATCATCACGCTTTCAATCGTCAGAGCCAAATGATAGATAGCGATTTTTTACTAGATATTTGGCAACGTTCTTCCACGTCAGTTGCTATGCAAGAAAACCTAATATAGAAAACCAGAAATAATCGTAAATTATATCGGGATTGGTAGATATTATGAAAATTAGTATTATAATTCCTGCACATAACGAAGCAGAGGCTATCGCCCAGTGCCTGGCGTCTGTACAGATTGCAATCGATCAGTTACCTTCAACTTTCACTGCTTCTGTACTGGTAGTACTAGATAGCTGTACTGATGACACATTGAGAATTGTCCAAGCGGCAGGGGTCGATTATTTATGCTGTTATTATCAGTGCGTGGGACAAGTTAGGGATATGGGCATTCGCTACGCAATCGCTAATGGTGCAACATGGCTTGCCTGTACTGATGCTGACTCAACAGTACCTATGGATTGGTTAGTGCAGCAAATGGAACATCTTGACCAGCAGAAGACCGATATGATTTGCGGCGTGGTGTCTATCGATAACTGGGGCCATTTGTCATCACAAACACAACAAGCTTATATTACACATTATCAAGACAAGATGGGGCATCGTCATGTTCATGGGGCAAATTTAAGTTTTAGCAAAGAGGCATACCTAGCTATTGGAGGTTTTGCGGCACTAGCTTGTCATGAAGATGTAGATCTAGTAAATAGGTTTGAAGCTCAATGCTATACGATTACTTGGAGCAATCGCGTCCGTGTATCGACTAGTAGCCGTTTACAAGCAAGAGCAAAAGAAGGTTTTGGTGCATTTTTAGCAAACCTTGAAAAAGTCAGCTGGTCATAGTCATATTAAACCCATCATAGTTCAAAGCTATTAAAAGCTGAAATTAAAAAACATCTCTTTCATCAGGCTTATCTACACTCTCTGTAACAGGTATTGCACTATAGGTATTACTGTTGCCTCTCTCTTCTATTATCTTTCTCTTGTTATTATTCTCGTCATGTATGAGATCAGAAGCAAATGGATACTCATTCGATATTTCTGTATTGTCACTATCGCTAAGCAAGATACTCTCCGTAGACTTGTCAAAGTTTAAGAGCAAAATATTATTTTTTTGAATATCATTTGTATGAAACATATCAAATAAAAAATATAAAAAAAATGGAATAAGAAAGAGTGTTATTAATAATCTTTTAGTTAGTGACTTAGAAGGTTGGTATTTCCATGAAAATAATGGCGCTAACAACATTAAGATGCAAACACCTAAAAGTAAAAAAACACACAAGTTTTTTATGTTTGAATCGAGTGCGCTTATCAACATAATAGACCAGTCCCAATATTATTATATAAGATATTAATTTGAATACTCTATTAAAATATTACTATTAATTTTCTTTCTTATCTATAATAATTACATATTATTTTTAATTATAAAAAAATATTAGTAACCAATGAGGATTTATATAACTACATCATAATTATTCTTTATATTTATTATTAGTAATATATATTTAATAGCTTATATTTTTGCAACCTATCAAAACTATGAGTATTTATGAAATTGATTTTATCCAACCTAATCTGCAGTGCTGTAAAATTATGACTACTATAAATATAAGCGGTGAAAAAATAATAATAGGAGAATAAGATGAACTGGTTCAGTATCTTTATTTACGATACGACGTGGTCCTTTGCCGTAGAAATAGTCATACGTACTGTTATCATGTTCAGTCTAGTGATTTTATTACTGCGGTTGACAGGTAAGCGCGGTGTTCGGCAACTAACTATTTTTGAGCTAACTATTATCTTATCACTCGGCTCTATCGCTGGTGACCCTATGTTCACTGAAGACTTACCGCTGATCCAAGCCGCACTTATCATGAGTATCGTGCTGTTGCTTTATAGACTATGTACTTGGTTTGCCTCCAAACATAAAGCATTTGAGCTACTACTAGAGGGCAAGCCTACTTACATTGTCGAAAACGGATTGCTTGTGTTGGAAGATATCGAAAAAGGCAGGATGTCTCATGATGATTTTTTTACTGAAATGCGTAAACAAGGCGTACGTCATTTAGGGCAAGTACATATGGGACTATTAGAAACCGATGGGGAATTTAGCGTATTATTGTTTCCAGATGATGAGACTCAATACGGCTTACCCATTTTCCCTAAAGAGTTTCAGCCAGCCCAATTTATAGAACAGGGACAACCCTATGCTTGTATGCATTGCGGTCAAGTCGAATATATCTCAGATCTAAACAAAATCTGCGAACGTTGTCATCATAATACTGTGGGCTGGGCAAAAGCCCTCAATAATAAGATTGTGAACTAACCATCAATGCCTACTCACCACATCAATAATCCCTTTACAAATCAGACTATAGATACTCCGTAATTTTTGCTGGGATGGCCCATTACATAAGCTGCGAAAACTATATACCTCATCCTTATAGCCAATGCAATAAAAAAACGTCCCAACTGGCTTCTCTTCAGTCTCAGAGCCTCCAGGCTTTAATAGCCCAGTACATGCCACGTGTAAATCTGCCTCGAACTTTTCTGGAGACTGTTTGACGAGCTCTTGGGTCACTTCCAAGGATTCGGGCGTATATTTGTCAATCAGCTGACTCGATATGTTTAACACATTCTTCTTAATCATTACGTCATAACATACCAATCCTCCCATCAGTACATCGCCTGAATAAGGACTGACAGAGAAACGATGGGCAAGGTAGCCAGCGGTTGCACTTTCAATAAAAACGATCGTTAAGTTCTTATCCGCCAATAATTTGACACAACTATCTGACATAACACCCTCCTTTCATGATTAGAATAAGAGTAGCTCCGTATTCTTATGATTTTTCTTATAAAAAAAGAGGCCACATAAACATTATATGACCTCTTTGTAGTTTTAGTATCAACTACCAAGTTAGTAGACTAACGCAATATTTAATATTGGTTTTCGCGACGCCAATTATCTACATCACGCTCTGCATCTTCTCTTGAATGACCATAACGTTCTTGGACACGGCCGACTAGTTTGTCACGATCACCTTCGATATGAGTTAGGTCATCATCTGTTAACTCAGCCCATTTTTGTTTTACTGTACCTTTGAGCTGATTCCACTCACCTTTTAAAGTTTGGTTATTCATATCTTCACCTTCCATTTTTTGGTTGTTTTTATACTGTGCATCCATACTTTGCTCATTAGTATTTGGATTATCCATTACAATTATCCTTTTATTAGAGACTTTGCATCAGCCATAGCTATCCTGACCGATAAGAATAATATAATACATATTATCCAATATTTTCTGTATGAAGAGTGTTTTTGTTTATATAATATTATTAATATTCTAACTAAATTTATTCTTATGTCTAATTAATGTGAGCAATTTTATTTTTACTACAAATATAGCTATCACCTTTAATTTATATTTAATTAACTCTCTTAAAAAAATATACATTTTATTACATTATATTAAATACAATTTTTTAGGTACACTATGTTTTATCCTGAGAATAGCTCTAGCCTTAAATATATTTTGAGTAGCCATTATGTTTAACTTTGATATTAGTTTAAAGATTTTTATATATCACTCTCTTCAACTCAGTATTGCCTTTATACTGTCTCTACCTATTGCTCTCAATCGCGAGCTTGAAGATAATGGAGCTGGTCTCAGAACCTTTCCCTTAGTTACCATTGCTTCATGTGCTTTTATGCTAGTAGGGATGGATATTTATCAAGGGTCTGATGCAGAAGCTAGAATTATGTATGGCATAATTACTGGTATGGGTTTTATCGGCGGCGGTGCAATCTTTAAAGATGAGAATGGCGCGAAAGGAACGGCTACAGCCGCTGGATTATGGAATACAGCCGCAATTGGGATATCAGTGGCTTATAGCCGTTATGAGATTGCTATTATATTATCAATAGTTGGTTTTTTAATCCTACAGTTCTCAAAACCTTTTAAACCAAAATCTTAACGTTGTAACTCGATTAAAGTAAGTAATTAAGGGCTACCTTTATCAAACAAGCTCATAGCTTGTACTACGCCCTGATGCTACAGATTTTTGTATCATACCCTTTTCTACTAAATCATTAATATCTCGTAGTGCCGTACGAATACTACCTGCTTGAATACGATAGAGACCACTATATCCATCTGGAAATAATGCTCGATGCCATCCAAGTAAATCATCTTACAACAGGCTGTTGGTAATAATAGGTGGCACTTAGTATCATCTCTACCACCGCATCAATTTCACGAGTAGTGGTTGGCATGCTGGCACTATCTAACCCTAAATACCGCGCAACTAAGGAGCGCATTTGTTCACCATTTAGCGTCTCACCTTCTATCTCAGAATTTTTAATAATCTCTAAGGTCACCGCATCTAACTGTGCCTCAACTTTCAGATCGAATCCTAGTATTAGCAGCTTTCCTAGTAAACTTCTTTGTAATATCCGCACACGACTGATAAATGGCAACGATAGCTTTTGTCCGACCATTGCCATTCAGTTCAATTTGAATGCTAATCAATATAAGTAATACGCTTCGTATGTTCCCCAGAGATATGCAGAGATTAGAACATTAATCTCCTTATATCATGCAGAGAATAAGCAATAGAAACAATATGTATAAGTTCAAAAACGACAATAGTAGACGTAATAAGAATAGATTCTCAACGAACACACATAGTTTCCTATCCTAAGAAGAGTTTGAGTAGAGGTAAAAACACTATAGAAATACAGTGCCCAAATACGAGTTAAATTTTATTATATTATAATTTACATCGCGATTATTCGATCATATAATACCTACAGGCTATAAATATCAATATGTGTAAGATATTATCATAATATGTACTTTGGTCGAGCTACCTTGACATGGTAGAGGTTGAATGGAGCATGATACAAAATTCTTGGGATAAGCGGGTCTGTGAGGATTACTGGGCCTATAATCATAAAACTAGCTATGTAGATTATGTGCGTATGCTCTGTCAAAAATACAATATTAGCTCGCAAACATTATTTGAAACTATAAGCCAATGCTATGCTTGCTTAGATGATGTTTGCTGTGAATATTGTGGTAGTGCCTGTCCAATTGAAGTACCTGCTGATATCGCCTATATGCGGGCAAAAGAGAATTGGTTTTGTGCAGTATGTGAGCATGCTATGTGGAGAAGTGACTTTATTAGCAAATAAATAATCAAATCTACTTTCAGCTAAAAAACTGATGTTTTTATCTGACATAATCAACCCCCTCTCACTTAAAACACTAACTCTATTCGTATTCATGACGATTTGGTTTTAGTTGACTTTATCCCAGGTAGTTTGCGAGTAATTATTTAAGTATCTATCGGTCAGATTTTCAGTATCGAATTGCCCATTTAACATTGCGACTATTCTGGATAGCCAGTTCTCTTATTTATCCTTAGTATTGCCAGCTCCACTGCTACCAGTATTCAGCGGATAGAAACTACCTTATTGCAGCTTTGAGTCCTGTTGACGTAGCTCAGAAAGGCGGTAGTGACTCATGATAATATTACTGAAACAAACCTTATCATCATCGAGCCTCTCACGTAGCATAGGTTGCAAATAGCGAGCATAAAGACTTAGCTTCTCTATATCCTTGTTATCGTAATCGATAATCTGAGATATAAATTCATACTGACGGGTTTAATCATGATGACCTTGCACTAGGTCGCTTCGGCGCATTAGCAGCCCTTTTAGTATTTATCATCTTGTTTATTAGTCTTTAAACAGCTGGCTAGTGCTAAAGCTCACTGACAATTATACTTTTAATAAAATTATTTTATGGATTAAGTAATAATTTCTTAGATGCTTATAGCCTTATTAATGAGGGTTTAAGATTATTAGTTTGATGAATAAATATCGACAATGATTAAATATAGCTAGTAAAAAAAGGGTGCTAACGCTATATATGGCATATTGTTAGCACCCTTTTTGGATTCGGAAATTTACTCAGGTGAGTTTGCCAAAATTGGGGTTTGATAAACGCTCACTATTTGGGGCTTACCCACAGATTGGCGTGCCCATCGGTATGATTTTAGCGACTGGTGTCCTGCTGCTCTTAAATTTAATTTTGGGTAAAGAAGCCTACCTCGAGTGGGGTTGGCGCATTCCATTTATATTATCGATTGCATTAATCATCGTGGGCACCTTTATCCGTCGTTCGGTTAAAGAATCACCAGTGTTTGAAGCCATGCATCGTCGTAAAGCAGAAGCCTCTGCACCATTGTCATTGTTATTCAAAGATCACACGCCAACAGTTCTTAAAGCGGCTTTAATCTTTATGGGAGTGAATGCAGGTGGTTATATTCTCATCGCTTTTATGGTGGGTTACGGTCAAAAAGCCTTAGGACTTAGCCCTACTTTAACCATGCTAATCGTAGTTGCGGCTGCTTTCTCTTGGTTAGTATCAACCCTTTGGGGCGGCATGTTAGGTGATAAGATTGGTCGTCTAAAGATTTTTAAATTAGGCTATATCTTATTGTCGTTATGGTCGATTCCAATGTGGTTTTTGATTGATACCAAATCTCCCATTTTATTTATGCTAGCATTAGTGGTTTGGGCTATTCCCCTAGGTTTTACTTATGGTCCATTATCAGCCCTATTTGCTGAAATGTTCCCTGCAAAAGTACGTTTTTCAGGGGTATCCATCAGCTATGCATTAGGTTCCATTATTGGTGGTGCGTTCGCTCCGATGATTGCGCAATGGATTATGGCAACTTATCAACAGTCATGGATGATTGGTTTGTACATTACTATCGTCTCATTAATTTCACTATTCACACTTTACACGATTAAAAAAGACCCACAAGGCGTTGATCTATCTCTCTAAATAAATTTAGAGAGATAGTGGAAAATGTCACCATATAAATAGTATAAAAATTTTCTCAGCATGCGACAAAAAATCAGCCCCACCTCACCTTTAACGGTTGAAAAGCTGGTTAACTGTTGAAATACTGAAGTATCGTAATTGATAAATACCAAACGCAAGCCCTCAACCAGCAGATCTAAGCCTAAAATGAACAAACTGGCTTGAGGGTAAGAGTTTGAATTTAGCTTGCGTTTTAAAGGTTTATTTTTAGTAGTTCAGAGAATGGTCGCCAATAAATTATCTGCAACAGTCTTTACGCTGATATTTCTGTTTGCCATAGCTTTTGAGCTATTTTTCCTTAAACTACAACTGTGACACTTAGTACAATTAATGTCTATTAGTGTTTTTATAACCTCAAATATATTATCTTACTTTGTCTATTACCCTCCTTTATTGCCTCAGCATACTTTCTGACACCTTACCTTAAATCAAGCTATAACTTATTAGATAGCACAGACTGATGCTATGGCACTCAAATATCAGGTCACATTCCCATATGTCATGGATTTATTTTACTGGGATGAGTCAAAAAATCCATACATGCTATTATCTGTATAGCGTAGAAGGCTGAGGCATGAAATCCAGTTTTCTCAGTTGTTATTGCTTAGGTGATGATGACTCCGCCATCGAGATACTGTAAATCTGATTATAATGAATATACATACTTATCTGTAAATATTAAAAGCTTAAAAAGAGGTTTCCAACGATATACTAAATATAGCCTCGGTAACCTTTTTTAATTCGGCATCTTACTTAGGTCATATTGTCAATATTGGGGTTTGATGATGTAGATAATTAGCTCTGTATTTTAGTTATCACATGAGATATTAAAACTATCAAATAGATGGTATAACTGGCAAGATAGTTGACCTATGCTGAAAAATCTAGAGAATCAAACCAGCTAAACTGGCTAATATTAAGCAAAACAAGGCACAAGCTTTTATTGATCAGGTAGCATCAGTGGCTGAAGATTTTTTGACTATTAGTAGTTATACTATTGAGGAAAATTTATCCAATCAGGTCATTCATGATATGAAAGCCAATATCAATCGAATGGCAAATCAATAGACCTTAAGAAGTTGTTAAATTTGTTGTTAAAAATAAATACCTAACAATATTATCCCTTAATATTAAAGGATTACGCTAATTTAGTCGTTGCGTGGTGGGCGCACCAATTAAGATATGAGTAATACCGATTAAACCCTTGTAAGCCTTACGCTACAAGGGTTTTTTTACGTTTAAGAAGAAATAGGCAGGGCTAGTAAGGAATAACAAGGGTATATCTTGGTTACTTTTGACGGTATCGACCAATACCGCCAAATAAGATACCGTCAAAATCATGGACTTACACATAACTAAAACAAGCTAAGCGACCATACAGATCTTATAGTTTTATATAACTACATAGATAAAAAAATCACCCTAACTTTTCAAGTTAAGGTGATTTTTTATGGTGTTTGCAATATTGATAATAGCTAACTATCTAATCTCTAACCTAGAAAGAAGTCCGGCGATAGTTACGATATTCAGGTAACCAAAAGTTCGCTTTTAATCGGCGTTGTAAATTTTCCGATGTGATAGGTAGTGCTAGCTTATCTTGAGCCGCTTGCAATGCCACTGCATATGCTATTTTTTCACTGATCTCTCTGATAACTTTGATCGGCGGTAGGATGGCACCAGGTGCTTTTTCGTATTCCATTGATATATCTGCAAGGGCTTGGCTTGCTGCCGTTAGCATATTATCGCTGATACCTGTCGCACGTGCTGCTAAAACACCTAGACCAATACCAGGGAAAATATAGCTGTTATTACACTGAGAAACCTCAAAAGACTGACCGTTATAAGTGGTATGAGGAAACGGACTACCCGTCGCAACAATGGCCTTACCTTTACTCCAATTCATGACTTCTTGCGGTGTTGCCTCCACACGAGACGTTGGATTTGAAAGTGGTAGTACAATTGGGTGCTCAGTATTAGCACATAGCGATTCGATCACTTCTTGGGTGAACAGACCTTTTTGTCCGCTAACACCAAATAATACGGTGATTTTTGCTTGTTTAACCACTTGCGCTAAGCCGAGTTTTTTACTTTTATCCCAGCTGGCAATAGCTGATTCTTTTTGTACTAACGGTTCTTGGAATTTTTGCAGCTCTGTCATGCCATCTGTTAGCAAGCCATAACGGTCAACCATGAACACTTGACTACGAGCTTGCTCTTCAGTCAATCCTTCACGCTGCATTTGGCGAATAATATGCTCAGCAATACCGCAACCTGCAGACCCTGCGCCTAAAAATGCGATATTCTGTTGGCTAAGTTTTTGACCTTTATTTAGACACGCTGCAATCAGAGTACCAACCGATACCGCAGCAGTCCCTTGAATATCATCATTAAAGCAGCATAGCTGATCACGATATTTATTCAATAAAGGGGTCGCGTTTTCCTGAGCAAAATCTTCAAATTGCAATAACACTTCTGGCCAACGGCGCTTAACGGCTTGAATAAATAAGTCCACAAATTCATTATATTCATCGCCAGAGATGCGCGGATTTCTCCAGCCCATATACATAGGATCATCAAGCAACTGTTGGTTATTGGTGCCGACATCCAGCAAAATAGGTAGACAGTAAGCTGGGCTAATACCACCACAAGCCGTGTATAAAGACAACTTACCGATTGGAATACCCATACCGCCAATACCCTGATCCCCTAGGCCCAAGATACGTTCACCGTCAGTAACAACGATCACTTTGACGTTTTGTTTGGTGGCATTTTGTAGCATGTCGTCAATTTTGTGACGCTCAGGATATGAGATAAACAAACCACGTTTACGACGATAAATTTGCGAGAATTTTTCACACGCCTGACCAACGGTTGGGGTATAAATGAGCGGCATGACTTCTTCGATATGCTGCTCAATTAGATGATGAAATAAGGTTTCATTGGTATCTTGGATGTTACGCAAGTAAATATGCTTATCCATCGCATCAGTGAATGAGCTTAGTTGATGATAAGCACGTAATGATTGCTCCTCAATCGTTTCAATATTGTGAGGTAATAATCCAGTTAAATTAAAGCTACTACGTTCTTCTGATGAAAAAGCACTACCTTTATTCAGTAAAGGTGTCTCTAAGAGAGCGGGTCCAGCAACAGGAATATATAAAGGACGCTTGTTTGACATAATGTAATCTTCTTATTAAAGGCATATGAGTGAAAGCCATACTGAGTGAAAGCTATGCTAGTGCTGCATTATACATAGCATCGACTGGTATTTAACAATAGATAACAAAATCATTTTGAATAAATGTGCTTCTGAACTCGAGGCTGCTGATACATTTACCGAGAAATAATAAAAAAGCACTACCAATCGGCAGTGCTTCTGAGGATGTATTGAACAATTTATAATAGACAAACACTGAACTATTCAGCAACTTAGCTACTGATAAATAATCAGCCCACGGCCAGTTTTAAATATCAGTTATAGAGTTCAGTTATAAACAACACGAGCAATTGCGTTTGGTTTTCGACATTTTACCAATACCCGGATTAAAGGTATTGGTTGGGTCCAAGCTTTTATAAAAGTTCTGCAAATCAGGTTCTGCTTCGTATAGATGTCCGACATTATGCTCAGCAGGATATTTGGCTCCGCGTGCGCTCAGTAGCTCTAACATCATCTTTTTAACAAGATGTGCATCACTACCCTTCTTCAGAATATAGTCTTGATGAAATACATAACAAAAGAAGTGTCCGTAATACAGCTTCTTTTCTAAGTGTTGTTCAATGTCTTCAGGTAACGTTTCGAGCCATTCTAATTCGTTACGTGGTATAGCAATATCCAATGCCAATATATCGCCGACGTCTTTTTCATGTATCACTTCATAACGTAATGCAGCACCTGCAGCGGCAAAGCGATGTAAAAAGGCGCTTTCTGATTCTTCTTGACTACATTCAAAATAGTTACCCGTATTTGAAGCGTCGAAAAACACCTTCAGAAAATCCTGTGCTTCTGCTATGCCGTCATCACTCATTTTTAAGATGAGATGATGCTCATATTGGTCGCGATACTCTAGCATTCGCTTCGGTAAATGCTTTGGAAATATATTGGCGATGAACTGCATGACTTTGTCAGTGAAATGCTTTGGCATCCATGACCATTTATGGAATTTTGCATCCATAGCGCCTTTGATAGAAAACAATCTAGGTAAGGCGTTGGTACCGAGATGCTTAATACTCAGGAACGTGTCTTTTCCGTATTTAGCAGATACATCAAATATATCACGATGCATGTACTCACACACTTCAGGGATATTATCGAAGCTCGATAATATTTTCCTTCTGAGCTGTGCAAGCTCACTCACACTGTTGGTGCCTATATAAAAGGTTTTCTCTTTTACAGCGGTTGGATAGGTATCAAGACGCACTGCAAATACCGCCAGCTTGCCAGCGCAGCCGCTTGCTTCATACAGTCTTCGCTTATCCGCATTGAAACGACTTGGCGTACTTGCATTAACGTCTTTGACTCTGGCGATATATTCTTTGTCAGATGCCATCTTACCAGTATCAGGTAATGCTCTTTTATCAAAATTACCTGTTTGTAAGTTAGTGAGTATTTCTTCTGGAGTATCTCCCAACTCTACATCTAGGTGATTAACCAATACTAGCTGACCGTGCTTGTCTATTTGGGCAAACAATGCCAGCTCGGTATAAGCAGGACCTCTTTTAACCAGTGCCCCACCTGAATTATTAGAGACACCGCCAATGATAGATGCACCTAACGTCGATGAACCGATGACCGAGTGAGGTGCTCTATTTACGGCTTTAAGCTGACTTTGCAACTGGTGCAACGTGGCGCCAGGTAAGCTAATCACTTGCTCGTTATCATTCACCAAATACAACTGATTCATTGCAAGGGTATTAATCACAACCACTGGTCTATCGTAGTCATTACCGCTCGGGGTTGAGCCTTCAGTCAGTCCCGTTTTTGCTGCTTGCATGATAATAATACAGTCGCCTTCCACACATATCTCTAAGCTACGCCAAATCTCCAGCAGTGTTTGCGGAAACAAAACAGCCAAAGCATTGCCGCCACCAGAGCGCCACCCCATTCTATAGTGTTCGTTTTTTTCTGGATCGGTCTGTACATTGCCGGCTCCCAGTAAATGGGTTAGCTTGTCTAACACTTGCTCAGGATGAAGTGTGTCTTGGTCTTGATGTGCTATATTTAATGAGAAAAGGTTTGATGAGGTTCTATTTGATGATGGCATATGACGCTCTTTATTTGGTGATTGTGTGTCACTCATGACGCTAAAGGCCCTTGAAAACCAAAGATATAAATGGCAGCCATGACGATGATCCCGCAGAACAACACATAATAGATGGTAGGTAAAATAGTGATTAGAACCTTTCAAGCCGCCATGCACAGTAATTGCTCATCAGTGTATCGATTAAATATTCAAAATTCCCTAAAATATTCTACGCCTTGTCGATACATTTATATATTGCATCAAAGGACAATGTTATTTTCTCTTTTTGCTATAATCCAAAACGTATTACACCAATTGGGGAACAAGTATGGGCAAAGCTGACGATATGGTTTTATTCGTCCAAGTGGTTGATGAAGGGTCATTTTCTCGGGTCGCTGAAAAGCTGTCATTAACGAATTCAGTGGTAAGCAAACGTATTGCAAGATTAGAAGAAAGCTTAAATGCACAGCTACTGTATAGGACAACCAGAAAGTTAAGCTTAACCGATGCAGGAAGGACGCTTTATAACAAAGCTAAAATCGCTAAATTTGCCTTTCAGGAAGCTGAAAATGCCGTTACAGGCTATGGTGAGGACATGAAAGGTAACATACGTATAACCATGCCAGCGGTCTCTGCAAATCTAATATTAAGCAAATCTATTGCCGAATTCTGTAAACAACACCCAGAAATATCAGTAGATTTACAGATTACCAATCGATTGGTTGATTTGATAGAAGAAGGATTTGATCTGGCGATAAGGACAGCAGAGCTTGAAGACTCATCACTCATTGCAAGACGCCTTATAGATAGCCAGTGGGTCATATGTGCGACACCAGACTATTTAGAGCGACACGGTACACCTCAAACCCCTGAACAATTACGGAGTCATGAGTGTTTGGTCTATAGGTTTGATCATACGGCGAATGGTATATGGCCGCTATACATAGATGGCACGGAGCAATTGCTTCCTGTACAGGGGCAGTTTCATAGCAATCATCTTAATGCGATTAAACAAGCGACTCTCAGCGACCTAGGTATCGCCTTTTTACCACAAGCACTTGTTTATGAAGAAATGCAGCAAAACACGCTCACTCAGATTTTGCAGCGCTTTACACGAAAGAAAATGGGTATGTATGCGGTTTACCCCAAGGCGCGGCAACCGGACCAAAAGTTGAAACTGCTTGTATCGCATTTGCGAGAATCATTACATCAAAAACAGGCTTACTACTGCTAATAACCTTTAGACAGGTCAATAGGCTTGTCCACTCTAGCTACTTCTCCGCTAATGCAATCCTTACGCGCATGGCACAGTTGGAAAATGGCGCGTGATACAGGTGTAAACCTTCGAATGTGGCAACGGATTTATACGTAAGAATAATAATAGTGATAATAGCCTTCATTATATGTTGAATACGTTAAATGCGATTTTCATCGTACATCACTGCTTACGTCCTCCTTTACAACCTCGTCGACAATATTTTGACATCAACAGTCATTAAAAATGTCAATATGATATTAAACTAGCCTTCAGTTATCGTAAAATCATTAGGTGTGAAGCTAGTAATATTATTATTAAGTTATTGAATTATTTAACAATATAAGAAGTCAAGTAGTATAAACTTATCTGATACTTGCATAGCGATATTTTTAGGTTCTCTTAAATGTTTTTATAAAAATGAAGGTTGAATAATAGGGTAAAACAATCTAATAATAGGTCTATAAGTTCTAGACATTTATCTAGCAACTTATATCCACTACTATTAGGAAATAAATACAATGACGTATAAAAATGTAACTGTCGCGGGAAGCGGCATCCTAGGCTATCAGATTGCTTTTCAAGCCGCATTTCATGGTTTTAATGTCAGTGTCTATGACATCAATGATGAGGTTTTAGAAAAAGCAAAGTCAAAATTTCAATTGATGTGCAAGGCCTTTAGAAAGGATTTGAGAGCAACTCAAGAGCAGCTGGATAAGGCTTTTGATAATCTCAGCTACACCTCAGATTTAGCAGAAGCGGTCAAAGATGCTGACCTAATGATTGAGGCCATACCCGAAATTCCTGAAATTAAAATCGAATTTTATGAAAAACTTGCCAAACTAGCGCCAGAGAAAACCATCTTTGCGACCAATACCTCAACCTTACTTCCTAGCCAGTTTGCAGAATCAACGGGACGACCTGCGAAGTTTTTAGCGCTACACTTTGCCAATAAAATTTGGATGCATAATGTCGCCGAAATCATGGGACATCCTGGGACAGATCCTAAAGTATTTGATGAGGTTGTTGCTTTTGCTACTGCCATCGGTATGGTGGCAATGCCGCTGGATAAGGAGCAACCCGGCTATATCATGAACAGTTTGTTGGCGCCTTTTATAGATGCAGCTTTGCAATTGGTTGCAAAAGAAGTTGCCGATCCACATACGATAGATAAAACGTGGATGATAGTAACTGGCGCGCCGTCAGGCCCCTTTGCCATATTGGACACTATCGGTATCAACACTGCCTACAACATCACAAAACTATCTGCTGAAAAAACTCAAAATCCTGTGAGGTTCAAGGCTGCTCAATATTTAAAAGAGCAATTAATCGATCAAAACAAATTAGGATTCGCGACTGGTGAAGGTTTCTACACTTATCCAAACCCAGCCTTTATGCAGCCTGATTTTTTGAAATAATAAATAGCTTTCAAACTGGCTCTAAAACACAAAAGGCCATTCAAGCTGTATATTACATCGCTTGAATGGCCTTGTCAGTCGCGCATTTTATCTAACTAAATATCTTAATATTAGGGTTTGCTTTCGGCGATAACTATCCAAACCTATCTAAGTTATGTTGTTCACTAAAAAGAAAAGTCATATCGCGTCAATGCAACGATCCCAATTGGCACTGCATATTTCCAAGGCATACCGCCCGTACAATAGAACTGGCCATCTTCAAAAGCCACAATGCGAGATGTGAAGTCATTACCTACCTGATCTTCTATAGCGTTCTCATCACTCTCGTCACTGACAGCACACCATATACTTTGATGACCATCCTCAAGCATTGAACGAGTTAGTTCGCTTCCAACAATTACCGTATCCATGTTGTTACTCCTATTCAATGACAATGATTAGTAAGCTAAACAAGCGGTTTTGTAACAGCAATCGCTTGAGCATCTTCGAACCTGTTTTATCTATCGTTGCAAAATATTGGTGGTTAGACAGATGAGCTTATAAATAGATAGTACAGAAGTTGTAGACAGATGGTAGATTTTCATGCATAGGCTGTAAAACTAATCTGTATGTAGAACGTAACAGTCATTATATTGATAATGAGTTATAGCCCTACATCATCATGAGTAAGTGCCACTCTCTTTACTGAGACAGCGTACTCCCATAGATCACCTTTATCACAAACGAACTGGTCATTATTAAAGGCTACAATAGGAACCAATAATTCGTAGTAACCATTATCTATGGTTGCTATAGCATAATCATCGCTAACGTTGCTGACAGCGCACCATACATAGTTGCTGACATTTTCCAAGATTGCTTTGGTTAACTCACTGCCTTGTAATTCAGCAATCATCTTCAGGCTCCAGTATCTATCAAGTTAATCTATTACTTTATAGATAAATTCGGTTTTTGCAATATATCTGTATAACTCATAAGTTCTCGAAATACGCTTAACTCACTTCGAGCAGATTTTTTATAGTTATAATTTATACTCAAACTATTCAAAGATATTTTTAATCTTATGCTCGATATACTGTCTTTTCGGTATGATAAATAGGCTTTCATTTGTGCTATAAAAGACTGCTTAATCGATGCTCGTTAACGCTTTACTAACATCTAAGAAATTGACAGCGGGGGGCAGCTTATACTACCCTTTATCACTCATTCACTTTATTAATCTTACTTCTTAAATAGTAAGATCGTTCCGGAGTAATCCCATGCAGTGGACCAAACCAGCTTTTCAAGACATTCGTATCGGTTTCGAAGTGACTATGTATTTCGAAGCACGCTAAAACTTATTAGCACTCAATCCATTAAAAGCCCTAGATGATTAGGGCTTTTATTTTTTTGGAAATATTGATTTATGTATATTCACGTTTTAGGCTCAGCTGCTGGTGGTGGTTTCCCGCAGTGGAACTGTAACTGCGATAATTGCCACGGTGTGCGTCAAGGCACGATTCAGGCAAAGACCCGTACCCAATCTTCGATAGCCATATCAGAAAATGGTGTGGATTGGATCTTATTCAACGCGTCCCCTGATATCCGCCAACAATTATTTGAGTTCAAGGCAGCACAGCCAGCACGTCAATTGAGAGATACCGGCATCACCAATGTGGTCTTGATGGACAGTCAGCTTGACCATACGACGGGGCTATTGACCCTGCGTGAAGGTTGTCCAATTCCTGTTTGGTGTACTGACATGGTCTATCAAGATCTAACGACAGGATTTCCTCTCTTTAACATGTTGAAGCACTGGAATGGCGGCTTGCAATATAATCAAATTGATCCAGAAAAGACGTTTAAGATTGAAGGATTTGACAATTTAGAATTGACGCCTTTAGTGATTAGAAGCTCTGCACCGCCCTACTCTCCGCATCGCAATGACCCTCATGATGGCGACAATATTGCCCTGATTGTAAAAGACTTGAAAACACAAAAACAACTCTTTTATGCGCCAGGTCTCGGTAAAATTGACGATCAAGTGATGCAGATCATGAAAAGCTCTGATTGCGTAATGATTGACGGTACGCTATGGACGGACAATGAAATGCAAGAGTGCGGTGTCGGTACGAAAACCGGCCAAGACATGGGGCATTTACATATTAGTGGTGAAGATGGCTCGCTGCATTATCTAGACCAGCTCGATAACGCTCATAAGGTGCTGATCCATATCAATAATACCAATCCGATATTGAATGAACAGTCTGAACATGCTGCGACATTAAAACAACATGGTGTTGAAGTAGCATTTGATGGTATGCAGATTGAGCTTTAAGACAAACGGTAAGGCAAAGATAGCAATCGTAAGGTGAGAACAATGCAAGAAGAAAACACAGCGCTAAGCCCAGAAGCGTTTGAACAAGCGATTATGGCAAAAGGTCAGTATTATCATATCCACCATCCTTTTCATATCATGATGCATGAAGGCAAAGCGACCCAGCAGCAAATCCAAGCGTGGGTCGCCAACCGTTTTTATTATCAAATCAACATTCCACTAAAAGATGCGGCCATTATGGCAAACTGTCCTGATCAGCGCGTACGTCAAGAATGGATTCAACGCATGATTGATCAAGATGGCGTATATCCTGACGGCGGTGGTCGTGAAGCATGGTTAGGTCTGGCAGAAGCAGTTGGTTTGACCCGTGAGCAGGTGATTTCTGAAGAGCTGGTGCTACCGGGTGTGCGTTTTGCCGTGGATGCTTATGTGAACTTTGCGCGGCGTAGCTCATGGCGAGAAGCCGCTAGTAGCTCACTGACCGAGCTGTTTGCCCCGCAAATTCACCAGTCACGTTTAGAGTCGTGGCCCAAGCATTACCCTTGGATTAAGGAAGAAGGGTACACTTACTTCCGCTCGCGCTTGAGTCAAGCTCGCCGTGATGTTGAGCATGGTCTGACCATCACCTTAGACTCGTTCAAAACAGCCGAGCAGCAAGAACGCATGCTTGAGATATTACAATTTAAACTCGATATTTTGTGGACGATCTTGGATGCCTTGAGCTTGGCCTATGTGCATAATCAAGCCCCTTATCAAAGCGTTACCACTGACAATGTCTGGCATAAAGGATTGTTTAAATGAGTATACCTGCTAGTTTACCTGAGCTGGATCAATCCATCGTACCGGTATGGCGTCACGGTTATCGTTTTCAATTTGAGCCAGCACAAAACGCCTATGTCTTACTGTACCCTGAAGGTATGATTAAGCTCAATGACAGTGCGAGCATCATTGGGCAACATATTGATGGTCAAGCGTCCATTGCTGATATTATCCAAAAGGTACAAGCTATGTTTGGTGATATTCCCGAAATCGAACAAGACATCATTGAATATATGCTGGTCGCCCAGCGTGAACATTGGATTGATTTAGTATGACTGCGCCAGTCGGGCTACCGCTATGGCTGCTTGCTGAGCTGACCTATCGCTGCCCCTTACAATGCCCTTATTGCTCAAACCCCATTGATTATGCTCAGTATAAAGAGGAGCTAACGACGCAAGAATGGTTTGATGTATTTGATCAGGCGCGGCAAATGGGCGCGGTGCAGCTTGGTTTTTCTGGCGGTGAACCACTGGTTCGTCAAGACCTAGAAGAACTGGTCGCTTATGCGCATAATCAAGGTTTTTATACTAACTTAATCACGTCGGGTATGGGATTGACTGAAGCTCGGATTGCGCGTTTAAAAGAAGCAGGTCTTCAGCATATTCAAATTAGCTTTCAAGCCAGTGATCCAACGGTCAACAATGCCTTGGCAGGTTCAAAACATGCCTTTGAGCAAAAGTATGAGATGTCACGTCTGGTCAAACAGTACGATTACCCGATGGTACTTAACTTTGTCATTCATCGGCAAAACATCGATCAGATTGACCAGATTATTGACCTCTGCTTAGAGCTTGAAGCCGACACGGTCGAGCTGGCTATTTGTCAGTTTTATGGTTGGGCGTTTGAGAACATCGAGGGTTTGCTACCAACCAAAGCGCAAGTGGTCCGAGCTGAACGCATTACCAATGAATACCGTAAGCAGATTGAAGAACGTGGTATCAAATGCAAACTTATTTTTGTGGTGCCTGATTATTATGAAGAACGTCCAAAGCCCTGTATGGATGGCTGGGGCAAGATTTTCTTAACAGTGGCACCAGACGGTACAGCCCTGCCTTGCCATGCTGCCAGACAGATGCCAATACAGTTTCCCAATGTACGACATACACCACTGTCGGATATTTGGTATGAATCTGCGAGCTTCAATCAGTTTCGCGGTGACGATTGGATGCCCGATATCTGCCAAAGCTGCCCAGATAAAGAGCGCGATTATGGCGGCTGCCGTTGCCAAGCGTTTATGCTAACTGGGGATGCCAAAAACGCCGATCCTGTCTGTGGCAAATCGCCTTATCACTACCTGATTGAGGAGGCACGTATCAACAGCGAGACGCCTGTACCTTTTGAAGAACTGCGCTTTCGCAATCCAAAAAATTCTAAGTCACTGAGCAATAAACAGCTGAATAAAGACAAACTGATTCCTACTCGTATGGTGACAGGTGAAATATGAATGCTAATACTAAGCCTGTGATATTTGATGGACATAACGATCTATTGACTCGCCTTTGGCTAAGTTCAGCTGCCGATCCGGTACATGATTTCATTTATGGTACGTTACCGGGACATTTGGATTTACAACGCTGCAAAGACGCGAATTGGATGGGCGGATTATTTTCTATTTTCTTGCCGCCCTACGCTTATGTGAAAAACAACCATCCTGACAAATTAGCCGACCCATCACATTCAGATTTTACTCCGCAAGAAATCGTCGATATCTGCTGTGAGCAATTGAAACTGGCTCAGCAACTAGAGGCAAGATCTGACGGTCAGATTCAGATTTGCACCTCGTTAGAACAAATTCAGGCCTGTCAGCAGAATAAGCAACTGGGCATTGTATTGCATTTGGAAGGTGCTGAGTTTTTAGCCATACAGCCTGACCTACTGGATGTATTTTATGAGGCAGGACTCAGAAGTATTGGACCACTGTGGAATAGAAAGAGCCTCTTCGGTGATGGCTTAAATGCATCCTTTCCGCACTCTCCAGATACAGGATCTGGTTTGACCACGCAAGGCAAAGATCTTATTTTGGCATGTCGTGACAAGCAGATGCTGATCGATGTGTCACATATGAATGAGCGTGCTTTTTGGGATACGCTAGAGATTGCCAATCAGCCCATTGTCGCGACACATTCAAATGCTCACGCTTTATGTCAGCAAGCACGGAACTTAACTGATCAGCAGCTGGCTGCTATTAAACAAAGCGATGGTATGGTTGGAATGAATTTCGATGTGGCGTTTCTTCGTGCAGATGGACAACGTAATACGCAAACCTCGCTTGATGTGATTGTCGACCATCTTGATTATTTGATCGACCATCTAGGCGAAGATCACGTTGGTTTTGGATCTGATTTTGATGGTTGTCTACTACCTGATGAGTTATCTGATATCAGTCAAATCTCTATGCTGATTGAGCGAATGCAACAACGTCACTTCTCAAACCAACTTATTGAAAAGGTGACGTCAAAAAACTGGTTTACGGTGCTTGATAAGGTATGGCAATAATCATAATAATCAAGCAATTACTGTCTAGGGACTACTGTCTTGCTCGTCTGATTAAACATACCTCATGTAGAGAATTTAAATGTTAACTATCTTAAAACTGATTAAATAGGGTCATCATTAGTTTTCGTTTTACCTTAATACCTGCTCTACCCGTTCAATCAAGTATTCTTTGACCGCATTAAACAATGGATCGATTAAGCGCCGTTCTGGACAAATCAAATATAGTGGATAGTTGGCCACTTGCCAGCCGTCCAACTCCACCTCAACCAGTCTCCCTGCCTTTAAATCGCCGGCGATATCTAACTGAGACTTTAATGCGATGCCTTTACCCGCCACTGCCCAGCGGCGTACAACGTCACCGTCTTTACTTCTGCGATTGCCATCCACGGCCACACGTTTAGTCTTTCCCGCTTTCTCAAAAGTCCACTCGCTCAAATACTTTTCATCATGACCCAAACGTAAGCAATTATGCTGCGATAAATCTTCCGGCATTTTTGGGATACCAATATCCTTATCAATTTTGCTCAAATACTCCTTTGACGCACACAATATAGGACGATTATTCAACACTATGGGTAATGCGACCAGTGACGAATCTTTGGGTGCGCCGTAACGTAGTGCCAAATCAATCTGCTGACCGTACAAGTCCACATAGCTGTCAGACATATGTAGCTGCACCGTCACTTTTGGGTGAATGTCTATAAAATCGTCCAACCAAGGCAAAATTAGGTTTCGACCCAAATCTGATGATGCCGACAGCCGAATTGTACCCGTCAGCTCAGCATCATTGTCATGTAGTCCTGCATAAGCATTGTCTAAGATAGCCACCGCATCTCGGCAATGCTTTAAATATTGTTCACCCTTGCTAGTTAAACGCAGCCTACGAGTAGAGCGAACAAACAACACCGTCTCAATTTCCGCTTCTAATCGCTTGACCGCTGCACTCACAACGGCAGGCGATAGATCTAAGTGCCGAGCACAGGCAGATAGGCTACCCAAGCGAGCGGTCTCAATAAAAATACGTAGATCCTGCAAATTTTTCATCGTCATGCCTTCGTTCAATTAGCGTCTAACTTAGCAACCACCATCGCTTGCTGCTGCTAGCCTCATCATTATATAAAAATTATTGAAACTGTTTCTCTAAACCTGCTGATTATCAAAATCATTAATTATAGTAGCATGCACCTATAAGGTTTACTCACACATTTGGAGAGACACGATGGATACTATAATACGGCCTACGAGCACACAGGATACTCAACACCATAGCCACCATGATGGAGATAATCAACAGAGCGCACTACAGCAAGCACGCAACTTACCACTACCTTCAAAATCAGACATGCTTAGACGTGCACCATCGGTAGAGCGTTTCTGGCATCAAAACAGCCAGTTACTAGAGCAAGCATGGGCAGAGTGGGAAACCACTGAGCATGACTTGCCTGTACTTGATGACTCATTATTTGATCCAACTCTACGTGATGCAGTGACGCAAGCATGGCGCACTCCTTCTACGGAGACGGCTGTTAAAAATTTATGGCAAGAGATACTACCTGACGTATATCAGGGGCAACTCTTTGACCCAGCACAACTATCAACACTGCGCCGTTATTTGCAAGCAATCGCAGACGCTAACATTCCCATACGTCCTCCTTATGGTATTGCATTGAACAGTAATGGGGCCATGCTAGATGCACGCTCGCTAGGCTATCTGGCCACCCCTAATTTTCAGGCGTTTTATCATAGAGTCATGAATCAATATATGCGCCCTATCGCTCGGCTATTATTTGCCAATGTTTATGGCTATGACACTCAGACTTTTGGGTTCTCTATTCAATACCAGCCTACAGGCGACACGTCGCTACAACTTCATACTGATGCTTCAGCGGTGACTATGAATATTAACCTAAATCTGCCAAGCGAAGACTTTACTGGATCAGAAGTTGACTTTGTCGATCGCCATTTAGGGCAAACCAAACGTGCCATCTTTAAACCTGGCATGGCGATTATTCATAGAGGCTCGGTGCCGCACGCCGCACATCCAATCACCAGTGGCAAACGTACCAATATGGTGCTTTGGCTATATGGCGATAATATGCAAGTACCACGAGGAGTTGGGCTTAATAGTCGTATTGATGCCACTCAACGTTGGACTGCTACGCATAGTCAGCCTGATAATTTCGCGCCGTTTTAAGATGAGCTTATGCGTTTAATGGATTTATCAATTGATAAAGCACCTTCATTATACGTCCTAATATAGCTAATAAATGACCTTTAGACAGATTAGAAACGCCATATTCTCAAAATAATATTGAAAGTGTTTTCTCTTGTAGCTAGTGGTTCTAATGTATGAACTTTACTATTATGGGTCATCACTAGGACGGGCCAATCATTCAACTTATCTATGCACGAATAAGGGTTGAGTGGCACCATTTGTTAATCCGTTTGTATTACCAGCTTACTAAAAAACTGAAACTTACTTTACTTAAGGACAATCATGAAAACCATTAATGAAGCACTAAACTGGCGTTACAGCACCAAAGTATTTGATGCCAATAAAAAGATATCTGCTGAAGATTTTGAGCAGATCAAAGACATGCTACAAATGAGTCCATCAAGCACCAATATTCAACCATGGAGCTTTGTCATTGCAGATGATGACGCAGGCAAAGCACGCATTGCCAAAAGCACGCAAGGTGCCTTTCATTTTAATACACCTAAAGTCCTAGATGCCTCACACGTGGTGGTTTTCTGTACTCGTATCCATGCCGACGATGAATACATGCAGGCGGTGTTAGAAAAAGAAGATCAAGATGGTCGCTACGCTCAGCCAGAATTCAAAGCACAGATGCATCAAGGTCGCCAATTGTTCTTAGATATGCATCGATTCGATACCAAAGATGAGCCACATTGGCTTGCCAAACAGGTATATCTCAACATGGGCGGGGTACTATTGGGCAGCGCGCTTTTGGGTATTGACACCGTCCCTATGGAAGGCGTTGATTTACAGGCGCTTGATACAGAGTTCGACTTACGTAGCAAAGGATATTCTGCTGTAGCAGTGGTATCGTTTGGCTACCGCAGCGATGAAGACTTTAATGCCAAGATACCTAAATCACGCTTGAGTGAAGAGACTATTTTTATTAAGGCTTAAGCAATCACTAAGCGAAGTCTAAACATTATCAAATGGTCAATAAGCATAATTTTAGCGTTGCTATTGGCCGTTTGAGTTTCTGCTATAGATTTTCTGACGTTTTTTAATAATATTTCTTATTAATTTACTGTATTGCTTTTAAAATAAACATAAATAATAACTGGAGCCGACGATGAATTTGGCAAACAATAAAAAGAATGCTATCGCGTTCTATCAGACCGCTTACGAGGGTAATCCACAAAGAGCCGTCGCTGATTATGTGGGCGATGATTATATTCAACACAATCCCGCCGTAGCCAATGGTAAATCAGGATTTATTGAATACTTTGAACGGATGCAAGCACAGTATCCGAACAAGTCAATTGAGTTTGTACGTTGTATCGCTGAAGATGACTTAGTCTCATTGCATACCCATCAAGTCTGGCATAACGAAGATAAAACCATCGATGAATTCGTGACGATGGATTTCTTTCGATTTGATGATAGTGGGAAAATTGTTGAGCATTGGGATTCTATCCAACAAATACCCAAAGATTCTGCTAATCATCAAACCATGTATTAGTTCATATATATAGAAGCGATGACCCCTTTTATGCGTAATCAGACTATGCATAATCTACGCCTTTAATCCTTAATCATAGTAGTAACAAATACCTATTGGCTTATGAGTTTCTTGCTACCAATAAGGCGAACGCTTTATTTCTTCGGCAAGAAAATCAATAAACTTTCTTTGTAGTGGTGTCACCTGCTTTCGATTGGCATAAACTACATAAACACCTAAAGTTTTGGGTTTCCATTCAGGCAATAACTCAATAAGTTGTCCAGATGCAATCAAAGACTTGACTGCGCCAGATGGCTGTAAGCTGATCCCGTGTCCACGCAACGTGGCAGAGAGCAAGACTTCAGAGATATTGGCGCTGATATTGCCAGAGATAGGAACAGACTCTGGACCATTTGGCCCATCAAACACCCATGCCGACCGTCCAAAATACGCAAATGATAGACAGTTGTGATGTACAAGCGACTGTACATCTGCAGGTCTGCCACGCCTTTGTACATACTCAGGTGCAGCGCATACGATAGAGTGGCACTCACCGATACGTCTGGCAACGACATTTGGCTCCAAGTCATTGGTGATACGAATCGCCAAGTCAATACGAGCATCAACTAAATTGACCGAATCATCAGTGGTAAGAATATCAATTGCTGTTTGCGGCCAGTGAGAAACAAAACGACCAACCACATCCATCAAAAGGCTATCAATCAGCGAAAAGCTGGCAGTGATTCGCAGCTGACCTTTTAGCTCCAAAGTGTTTTGATTGCGTATCTGATCCAACGAGTCGGTCAATCCAAGCAACTGGTACGCCACCTCAAGAGTCTGCTCACCAGGTGCAGTGAGGCTCAGACTTCGAGTCGTGCGATGTAATAAGCGCATATCCATCCAGCTCTCAAGCTCTGTCAGATAGCGCGTTACCTTAGCTCTAGACATGTCTAAATTGTCCGCGGCACGGCTCAAGCTACCTTGTTCAACGATCGTGACAAATACCTGTAACGCGGTCAGTCTATCCATCTCTCCATCCTTATTTGCGCGAAAATTGAAACAGTAAATACCGAATTATAGCGTATTTAAACGAAATACAATCTAATATAATAGCTGCTAATAACGAATACCGCCATTAACGCGGTCTATTTACTCAAATGAAAATACAGGTAGATTATGAAAAAATTAATGACAGCTTCTATGGCGGCCAGTGTGCTACTGCTTGCAACCCAAACAAACGCAGCCGATCTACAACTACAAGCATATAAACCTGATCAAAATGCTATTTTCCCAGTGGTTTCTGTGCTGGCAAGTGGCGAGAAAGATGCTATTTTGTTCGATGCACAGTTTAGTGTCAAAGATGGTGAAGCATTGGTTGATATGATCAAAAAAAGCAATAAAGACCTAAAAATGATTTATATCACGGCAGGTGATCCAGATTACTATTTCGGTCTTCAGCCTTTAGTTAAAGCCTTCCCTAATGTGAAGGTTATGTCTAGCCCTTCTATTATTGAACACATTGAAGCGACTAAAGATGCAAAATTAAAGCATTGGGGTCCAATCCTTGGTAAACATGCGCCTACCAAGATCACAGTACCGCAAACACTTGATCAGTCTACACTGACCCTAGAAGGTCACAAAATTGAAATCAAGGAGATGGGAACCCATCAAGCATACATGTGGGTACCAGAGTCAAAAACTGTGTTCGGCGGTGTGTCAGTAACATCAGGTATGCATGTGTGGACTGCGGATACCCAAACTAAAGAAGCTCGTAGCGAGTGGATGCAATCATTGGAACAAATGAAGCAATTAGAGCCAAACCTTGTGATACCAGGTCATTATTCAGGCAACCTACTCAAAAAAGACTATGCTGTTGATTTCACTCTCAGTTATCTAAAAACCTTTGAGCAAGCACTGGATGAGGCAAAAAAGCAAGACTCTAAGCAGTCAGAAAAAGTCATTTCTACCATGGAAGCAGCTTATCCTGCGTTATCTGGGGATACTAATTTACAAATAGGCAGTAAAGTAAATACAGGTGAAATGAAGTGGTAAATACGGACTATTAGATAAAAATTATTATATTTTGCTAAATCCGTTAGCAAAATACGAGTGTCAAAGTGCTGGCGTATGAATGCTTAGTCAATCAGCATACGCCAGTACTTTTGATGACCTCAGTCTCTCAAAGCATCTTCAACAAAGCTCAACCGGTCTTGACCAAAGAACATTTCACCATTTACGAAGAAACTTGGTGCCCCAAATACGCCTCGTGCTACTGCTTCTTCGGTACTAGATTTTAAACGCGCCTTGACCTCAGGCTCACTAATACGCGCCATAAAATCAGTCGCCTCAATGCCTACTTTCGACAGAACTTCAGCCACGACTTCTGGTGATTCCATATTTAACTTTTCAGCCCATAGCCCATTAAAGACAGCTGATAAATAACTCTCAAATTTGGGTGTCCCCAAATAAGCGGTAACACCGCGCATAAGCTGCATCGTATTGACTGGGAAAAATGGATTGAAGCAAAAAGGTACGTCATAGATGGCTGAAAAACGCTTAAGGTCTTTGAGCATATAAGCGCCTTTAGCAGGTACGGCAGCTGGTGAGGTGTTACCAACGGCTTGGAACACTGCGCCAAGTAACATAGGTCGCCAAACAATTTCGGCATTGTGACGCTGCGCGATACTCGCTAACTGTGTCCATGCCAAGTAACTGGCTGGGCTACCCACATCAAAGAAAAACTCTACTTGTTTACTCATCTTTGCATTCCTTGCAATATATTGAAAATCCATTAAAATTTGACGATTACTAACCAGATAGGATTAAAAAGTTTCCATCCATGGGCGTAAATCCAGCTCATGTGTCCAGCTATCTCTTGGCTGACAGTGCAACTGCCAATACTGCTCAGCGATATGTTCTGGATTTAAGATACCGTCTTGGTCTTTTAGCTCATAACGCTCGGGAAAGTTGTCACGAATAAAATCAGTATCAATGGCGCCGTCAATGATAGGGTGTGCGACATGTATGCCCTTTGGCCCCAACTCGCGTGCCATGCTTTGTGCCAATGCCCGAAGAGCAAACTTAGCGCTAGCAAAAGCCGAAAAACCTTTACTACCGCGTAAAGACGCTGTTGCACCCGTAAAAATAATTGTCCCCCTCTCACGTGGAATCATGACTTTTGCTGCCTCTCTACCTGTCAAAAATCCAGCCAAGGTGCCCATCTCCCACACTTTTCGATAGACCCTTTCTGTCGTATCTAAGATGGAGAAATGAACGTTTGCCCCGATGTTAAACACTACTACCTCAATCGGCCCAATGTCTTTTTCAATATGAGCAAACAGCTCAACCATCTCTTGCTCGATACGCGCATCACAACCAAATGGCTTGGCCACTCCTCCAGCCGCTTCGATATCACTGACTAATGTCTCTAGCTTCTCAACAGTCCTTCTGGTCACGCACAAAGTAAAACCTTCTCGCGCAAAACGTTTGGCAACAGCACTGCCAGTGGCATCGCCTGCGCCAATTACAACTGCTACGGGTGCTCTGTTCATGTCTATTTCCTTATAGGTTCCTTTTTAGAACTAACAAAAACATAGCTTTATTTTTGAACCCTGTCAAGCTAACCTATAGCTTAAAGATAAAGGAGATAACCTATGCGCTGGGATGAACTGGACCAACAGTCTTGCTCGGTAGCTCGCACTTTAGCAGTCATTGGTGATCGTTGGACGCTCATGATTTTACGTGATTGTTTTTTGGGAGTCAGACGATTCGACGTATTTGAGCAACGCTTAGGTATTACACGCCATGTCTTATCTAACCGTCTTCGCAAACTAGTTGAATACGATATTTTAAAAAAAGTCGCCTATCAGCAGCGGCCGCTACGTGAGGAATATAGACTGACAGAGTGTGGATTAGATTTACACTCTGTCGTACTGGCATTGGTCAGTTGGGGTGATAAATACATGGCTGATGAACGCGGGGCGCCGCTGTTGCATAGACACAAGGCATGTGGTCACATTATGCACCCGGTGACAATATGCTCCAAATGCGCTGAGCCCATTACTGCACGTGATATTGAGGTTGAGATAGGACCCAAATGGATCGGTAATGATGGAGTGAGTATTTAATATAGTAGCGGTTTATTAATCACTGGAGCTATAAGTAGTATCCGCTGTTTAGAACAACTTGGCAGCTAACGTCTTTTAAAAACCCATATTAGAGATCTTTTTTTGCTTCTGACTCTGTCAGTCATTACTGGTTTAGAGCAGAAGCAACCCACACCTAGCACTACCCTTCCACCATCCAACAGGTTGCCTTGACAAAGGTAGAACGAATGCTTTACCCTTAAAGTAGAACATTCATTCTACTTATGAGGATTTTGTTATCAAAGAAGACATTGCTATCAAGCTCGAAAAGGCATTTAGCCAATACGGTTTTGCTGAACCAAGTGTGGCGCAGCTAAAGACAGCGTGTAACGTGAGCCTGCGAACACTTTACAAATACTATCCCTCTAAAGAGATGATGGTCGTTGCTGCTTTGGACTATCGCCATCAAAGATATCTCGACTTTTTGCTTAACGATTCCCCTCCCGCCGGTATAGCATCTATTCTTCATATTTTTGACAAACTCGAACAATGGATGAAAGCGTTCGCGCCACATGGCTGTATGTCTATGAATGCCGTGGCAGCTTTTCCTGACGATACAGTGATTGCCAGCTCCGTACAAAAGCACAAGCAAGAAGTTCAAGACTTTTTGGGACAACAGAGTCAGAGAGAAGATCTTGCCACAGCCATCTTTTTGTTACATGAAGGCGTTACCAGTTCATGGCCTGTACTAGGGACACATGCCATCACCTCAGCCCAAAGCACACTATCAACACTTTTAGAGGAAGATAAATGATGCAACCTATCCCAAAGATGATGAAAGGTGTCCAGCTTATCGGTCATGGTGGCCCAGAGATGCTCGAATACCGTGATGATATTGCTGTTCCTACCCCGACATCAGATGAAGTGCTAATCCGCGTCGCTGCAGCTGCGGTGAATAACACTGATATCAATACCAGAACGGCATGGTACTCGAAAGGCGATAGCAGTAGCGATGATGCCAGTTGGTCCGGCACTGCTATGAGCTTCCCTCGTATCCAAGGTGCGGATGTTTGCGGCACGATAGTAGCAGTCGGTAATAATATTAGTAGTGAACGTATTGGAGAACGGGTGCTTATTGAACCTTGTATCAATGAAATCAATGGTCAATCACTGAGCTCAGCTGGTTACTATGGCTCAGAATGTGATGGCGGATTTGCTGAATATACGGTAGTCGCTGTCAAACACGCCTATGCGGTAAATAGTACGCTCTCTGATGTCGAGTTGGCTTCGTTTCCATGTTCCTATTCCACCGCTGAGAACATGCTTACTCGAGCCAATGTCTCGTCAGGTGATAAAGTACTAATATCAGGTGCTTCAGGCGGGGTCGGATCAGCAGCAGTCCAACTAGCGAAAGCGCGCGGCGCTTATGTTATCGCCATTACCAGTCCCAGTAAAAATCAACAGTTGCTAGAGTTAGGAGCAGATCAGGTAATATCGCGCGATGACAACTTAGTCAGTATATTAGGCGACAACAGCCTTGATGTAGTGATTGATTTGGTCGCAGGAAAACAGTGGCCTGAGTTTTTACAATTGCTAAGACCAAGAGGCAGATACGCTGTATCTGGGGCGATTGGAGGCGCGTTGGTTGAGCTAGATATCAGAACACTTTATTTAAAAGACTTAACCTTTTACGGTTGTACTGTACTACAGCCTGAAGTATTCCAAAACCTTGTTAACTGTATCGAACAACGTAAAATAAATCCAATCGTGGCGTGTACCTTTCCATTAAAAGAGATACATACTGCTCAAGCGGTTTTCTTAGAAAAGAAACATGTCGGTAAAATCGTTTTGAACGTTGCTCAAGAATAATCATCGTTCAATAGCAAATAAATAACGTATAAATGGCTTTGAATATTTTATTCAAAGCCATTTATATCTAAATCAATAGCTACTATTTTGAAGTATAAAAGTCAATCTTATCAGTCATAACTTTCAACCATTCATTTTATTGTTAGCAGCAGAATATAGATTAAACCTATGAGATAACTGTCATTTCAGTAACGACAAATTCATCGGCCATCCCATCTGTTACTTGTACATAGTTTTGGAAATGCGGCCTTTGTACATGTTGCTGAAGACACTCGTTGTTTTCCCAAATCTCATAAACCACGAAACCGTTACTATTTGCATTTTCTTGATGCAAGTCATATTGGATACAACCTTGATCATCTTGTGATGCTGCTGTCAGTTTAAGCAGCTCAGTTTTAACTTGTTCAACGTGCTCAGGTTTGGCTTTGATAGTGGCGACGATGGTAAGTGGTTTGTTTGCTTGCGTGCTCATCTATTTATCCTATGTTTATTATTATCATTGACTTAAATAGGTCCAACGTGTTTGCTAAAAGCGTCACATTGGACCTATTAATCTAAATGGAGTTATGCGTTATGTAGACCAGCCTTCTAATACAATCTTGCCATGCGCTTGCTGTTTTTCTAGCATTTGATGCGCACTACGTAGATGTTCAGCGGTGATAGCCCCAAGATTGTGAGCGACCGTGGTTTTGATCTCACCTGCATCAATCAATTTTGCCACCGCATTTAATAAATGATGCTGTTCAATCATGTCTGGCGTATTGAACATTGAGCGTGCAAACATAAACTCCCAATGCAGACTTAAGCTTTTGGTTTTAAGCGGGTTGGCATCTAATGATTTTGGATCATCAATCAGTCCAAGCTTACCCTGCGGCTTTAAGCATTTAATGATTTCTTCATAATGATCTTCAGTGTTATTGAGACTTACCACGTAGTCTACTTCAGCAATACCTGTTTTTTGTAGTTCATCAGACAATGGGTTGCGGTGATTGATGACATGATCAGCACCCAAATCCTTGAGCCACTGCACGCTCTCATCTCTCGAAGCCGTACCAATAATCGTGGCCGACGTTCTTGTTTTTAATAACTGAGTTAAGATAGATCCAACACCGCCCGCTGCGCCAATGACCAATACTGAGACGTTATTAGCATTCTCACTACTACCGCTGACATTCGCTTTGCTATCAGAGACAGGCACTTGTAAACGGTCAAATAACATCTCCCAAGCTGTAATCGTCGTGAGTGGTAATGCCGCTGCCTCAGCGAAAGACAAAGAGGCTGGCATGTGTCCAACGATACGCTCATCGACCAACTGATATTCAGCATTGCTGCCTGAACGGGTCAAATCTCCAGCATAATAGACGTTGTCGCCTACTGAGAATAAACTGACGTCTTTACCGACAGCCGTCACAGTACCAGCAGCATCCCAACCAATAACAGCATACTCACCCTCTGCGGCAGGTCGCCCTTCACGGATTTTATAATCTACTGGATTGACTGATATGGCTTTCACTTCCACGAGAATATCGCGGCCTGAAGCAACTGGTTTATTAAGGGTAATATCTTGTAGCGATTGTTCGTTATCGATAGGTAGATTGTTTTGATAACCAATGGCTTTGATAGTTTGCATAATATTGTGTCCTGTTTTTAATGAGCAAGTTTTTAATAATAAAATTTGAGAATGTAGTTAGGGCGTGTCTTCAATTCACTCGATAGCTATCTAAACGGGCTAAAAACAGCTAAATTTTGCCAAACATCGTCAAATCGCTGGTTAATATCCCGATATTATCTGCACTATTTTCCTCGTTTGACGGCAGCTTATCTCATTTTTATCACCATTTTTGAAATGAAGACACGCCCTAGTAATGGTTTAATTGTTTGAAATTTATTAATGCTGCTAAATATAAGTCTTATGCAAAAATTGACTGCAATACTGTCTGAGTCTGCTGCTCAAGCTCTGCAATGGCTGCTTGGTTTAGAGCATCAGCATGTGGTCGACCAAACGCTCCTCTTGCATCGCCATGTGCGCCATCTTTTATATCGTTATCAAAGTATTTACCAGTATCATCAGCGAACTCATCCGAGATGGCCAATGCAGCTAGGATATTTGCGCCCTTGCCCGCTGATGACCAATGCTGACCATACGCTTCGTTAGCCATTTTTGTGTTCAGTAGCGAACCTGGGTTGACGGCGATGACATTGATATCGTTGCTAGCGACGGTGTCAGCTAATGCCATACTCCACATCGTGAGTGCTAGCTTACTTTGGGCATAAGCATCCTTATCATCGAGGCGGGTCTGGCCTGCAAGTGCTTGATAAGATATTGACGCTTGCGCAGCTGAGCTTAAGTTCACGATACGCGTTTTATCAGACTGCTTGAACAAAGGTAACAAAGCATTGGTCAGCTCATAAGGCGCTAGATAATTGACTACGAAACGTACATCCAAACCGTCTTTAGTCAATGCTGATGCCGTGGTATAAATCCCTGCGTTATTTATGAGCACATCGAGCTTTGGCAGTTTTTCATTGACGTCTGCTGCCATCTTTAGCACATCCGTTAAATCAGAAAAATCAGCCACAAACCCATCAATATTATCTACTGCTGCGCCTGTCGCGACTGCTTGAACTTCTGCAATGACGCTAGCAAGCTTGTCAGCATCGCGGCCATGCAAGTACACTTGGTGTCCAGCTTCTGCCAGTTTTAGCGCTGCCAATTTGCCAATGCCATCTGTGCTGCCAGTGATTAAAATTGTTTTAGTTGTATTCAGAGTCATAAACCGCCCTTATTGTTTGAATTATTGTTTCAGTTTTGGATACCTGTTCTATTTTATCCATCGTGATAGCGCCCATTGTAATGAAAGTGTTGTGCTTCAAACAGTACCCATCACCTAAAACACTTTCAATATAATTTTGAAAGTGAGTTATATTTAAGAGGTTATTTAGAGCATTATCTAAGCAATTTCCAGTTATACTTAGGTTCAAACTTCATGAGGAATGTTAAATGCAGTATCCGATAGCAATTACACCAAGTAATGAAACAACAGCTTACGGCATACTTATCCCAGACATAGTGGGTTGCTATTCAGCCAGCGATGAACGTGCAGATATCTTTAATAATGCTAAAGAAGCGATTATGCTCCATCTAAAAGGATTAATAGAAGATGGCGAAGCCATTCCTCTACCTACCGATAGTACTAGACATAAAGATGATCCAGATTTTGAAGGAATGGATTGGGCAGTAGTAGATATTCAGATACATGAGCTTTACGAATGACATCAAAGAACCACTCATGCCTGCCAGTTATAATAAATAAACTAAAACAATTCATATAATAAAAAGGACAAATAATCTAATCGTGAAAGAATAATGAATAGAAAACTGCATTATCAATCTTATTTTAAGACACGCTATGCAAATTGGCGTTCGAACGACGTCCAGTCCTCAACATAGGCTGGCTAGAAAATAAGACAATCACACCAACTAATGAAAACACACCAAAGGCGTAGAACGCAGTAGCAGCCCCATACCGATCCACAATCAAACCAGTAAAGATGACGGGTACACTAAGCCCTATATATGCCATCAGAAAATAGCCTGCACTTGCACGTGCCTGCTCATTTCCAGCAGATTTTGCGACTCCTAACATACCGCCTAAATAGACAAAACCATAGCAACTAGTACTGGCCAAAAATGCCGCCAAAAGAATCACTGGTAGATTGGCATTCAACGTCCCCCAAGCCAATAAAGCATAAGCTGGTAGTAAGATTAGAAGACCAAGCTTGCTTGAAACCTGAGGATCAAGTTTTCGGGCGATTGGCTGAACGATCAATCCACAACTGATGGCTAACATAGAGGATATCCCTGCATACTTAGCGAGTCCATGCGTGGCCAGTACTGAGGGAATAACTGACAGTACCAAACCTGTCGTCGCCCAACAAATCAAAATACCGCTGCCATACCAGATGACCTCACGGTTAAAATAAGGTAGCCGTAGCATAGAGGTGGGCAAATTAGTGCGTTTAGTTACTGTCTCTGGTAATTGATATAACAAAAACATAGCGAATATCCCGCTCGCTAGCAGTAAGAAAAAACTGGCTGGCTGATCGGTTTCATAAAATATCAAAGAAACTGTCGTCAATACAGGACCAAGACCAAAACCTATCGTAGTACTGGCCGTCACCCACGCTGTCGCACGCATCGTATCTGTTGAGCCGAGCAGCTCAATCATATAGGCTGTCGCCGTAGCAGCCATTAGAGCTGTTCCCACACCCAGTACGAATCGCGCTAATGCTAGCGCTCGCGTGTACGGATAAAACAACATAAGAGCCGTCGCTGCTATCGATAGTACTAGAGAGATTAAAATCACCTTGCGCCGTCCGATACGATCAGACAACCCACCAAAAGCCAACAATACAGGTATGACGCCTAATACATAAAAGGAAAAAGCTATCGTGGTTGCTAGTACGCCATAGCCATCATTGTGTGCATAAACGGCATAAAGCGGCCCTTGGATATTGACGCTTGTCGTTATCACACATAAGGCAAAGGCCAAATATTTATTATATTTTTTTGTAGTCATATCTCGCTGCTTTTTGAAGAGTAATCGTTGAATTGACTGAGGTAAGTGCAGTTCACTATAAAATCACGCCTACCTTCACATCGTTTACGTTCAATGATTAAAACAAAAGCACAGTAGGTTATCTATATACAATCCAGTACAATTAGACAGAACTGTTTGGACTATAAAACCCATACAGTTCGGATATCCTACCCATATATCGTCATAGCTGTAACCTTGAGATAAAACCTTCACAAAATTCGCCTTACCAAAAACTGTAAAAAATATGAATAAAAAGCTAACACGCATCGAAGTTGTCATGGCTGACGTAAAAGAGAAAATAGCGACTGTCATCTACATGCCAGAGTCGCGACTACCCTCCGTCCGTGCCGCTGCCAAAGATTATGGGTTCTCACCTTCTACGGTGGTTGAAGCCTATGAACGCCTGCAAACTGAGGGAGTCATCTACTCCCGTCCTGGTGCAGGGTTTTATGTAGCAGAGACGACAGCGCCGCTATCATTGACAGATATAGCACCAAGAATTGATCGAGTGGTAGATCCATTGTGGGTATCGCGGCAGTCGCTGGAGCCACCTGATGGTGCACTAAAGCCAGGCTGCGGTTGGTTACCAGCGGACTGGCTGTTTGAAGCAGGTATTCGCCGTGGTCTGCGAAATGTGGCCAAGGCTGACGCGTCCATTATCAGTGAGTATGCAACGCCGCTAGGACTGTTAGCATTGCGCCAATTACTCACGCGGCGTATGACAGGATTGAGTATCAATGCAGAACCGTCACAGGTTATATTGACGGATTCAGGCACTCAGGCGATAGATTTGATTTTTCGATTTTTGCTGACACCAGGTGATACGGTTGTCGTCGATGATCCTTGTTATTTTAACTTTCGAGCACAGCTGCTTGCCCATCGGGTCAAAGTAGTTGGCGTTCCTTATACGCCAAATGGACCAGATGTAGATGCCTTTGCAGCGATTTTAGATGAGCATAAGCCGCGCCTGTACATCACCAATGCTGCCATTCATAATCCTACGGGCGCAACGTTATCACCAGCTACGGCATACCGTGTATTACAATTGGCTCAAGCGGCTGATTTGTACATTATCGAAGACGATATTTTTGCAGATTTTGAAGTCAAGCCTGCAGCGAGATTGGCGGCTTTGGATGGGTTATCACGCGTATTCTATATCGGCAGTTTTTCTAAAACGTTATCTGCATCCCTACGCTGTGGTTATATTGCAGCGCCTACAGAATGGGTTGAGAGTTTGGTAGATTTAAAGATAGCGACTGGCTTTGGTGGCAGTCAGTTAGCAGCGGCCGTTGTGTTCTCAGCGTTGACTGATAGCGGCTACCGTAAGCATATGAATGATATCCATACTCGGCTGGCAAGCGCGCGTACTCATACGCTACCACGGTTGGCTAAATTAGGCATCGTACCATGGCTGCTCCCACAAGCAGGTATGTTCCTATGGTGTCGATTACCTAAGAATAATAATGCGACCGAATTGGCCAATCGCTGTTTATCACAGGGTGTGGTGTTGGCGCCGGGCAATGTTTTTAGCCAATCGGACAATGCTGAAAACTTTATGCGGTTCAATGTGGCACAGATGAGTCTTTCAAAAGTTTTCGAGGTATTGGCTCAATCGTTAGACTGATCAATCAAAAATTTATAGTGCTAGTACCGTCTTATTATATAGTAACCTTTCGACTATAATTCTAAGCCTAAATATCAGCCAAACACAATCAAATCTAATCACTTCCGACAACGGATACTATTTCTCTAGGATAGCTCATATGTCCCCTATATATACTGCATTGGCTGTACTGGTTACCTTTATCTGGGGCGTGAATTTTACCTTTATTGCGTGGGGTCTTGAGAGCTTTCCACCATTGATGCTTACCGCCCTGCGTTTTTTCTTTACTGCTGTGCCATTGGTTTTGTTTCTAAAGCCGCCTAAATTCAACCGTACCTTGTTTATTTATGCCATCGGTACATTTGTCATGCAATATGCCTTTGTCTTTACAGCGATGCATTTGGGTTCATCCCCAGGGCTGACGGCACTACTGCTACAAATTCAGATTTTTATCACGGTTTTGCTAGCGTACTTTATATTGGGCGAAGCAGTCAGCCGTATGCAAATCGTTGGTATGTTGGTCGGTGTACTAGGACTCAGCGTGATTGCGCTAAACCTTGGCGGTGATATGCCTTTGGCAGGGTTCATCTGTATCCTGATAGCTGCCATCGGTTGGAGCTTTGGTAATATTGCCTCCAAGCAAGCATCAAAACAGGCCTCAGAAAAAACATCAGAGCAAATGGCTCTAAAAGTGATGCCGAAAGGAACAAGGGGATCTATTGCCACATCTAGCACTGGAAAAAATAAAGCCTCTGCTTTGTCTGCGCTAGCGCTGGTAGTCTGGGGCGGTCTCATTGCTTGCGTGATGTTGACGATATCTTCTCTTACATTTGAGACTGATGCATGGCAGATGGCGACGTTTACTGAAGCATCACTCAGGTCTTGGCTCTCACTTGGATTTATCGTCTATATCTCAACCTTAATTGGCTTTGGCCTGTGGGCACACTTACTCAGTCAAAATACCGCCTCCAAGGTTATGCCGTTTGCACTATTGGTGCCCGTATTCGGTATGGTGACCTCAGTACTACTCACAGGAGAAGTGGTGACGTGGTGGAAGATGCTGGCCATGATGTTGATTTTATCAGGGCTGTTATTAGCGAATGTGAAGATAAAAATGAAAAAAGCTGCTAACGATGACCACTAAAACACTCGGCCATCATTAGCAGCTTTTTATTTTCTTCAGCTTTTTTTCTATAGTTATCGTAAGTCATCCACGACAGCTAGCATTGCTATCAGTGATGCTTCGCCTAATTTGATAGAACGCTCGGGTGACCAACCTATCTCTTCGTCAGGCAGATTATCATTGTCTTTAAATGGCATCTCTAACGTATTAGCAAGGCAATCAAAACGCTCTGCTACCCAATTGGTAGCAACGGTCATATTGGCAGCACCTGGTGCATCAATCTCATAGCCAATCTCAGACTGAAAATCAGCACTGGCTAACTTTAATACGTCTGAAAACTTATCACGTAGTCCAGCAAGACGGTCACCGTAGCTTGGCGTCCCTTGTGACCCAGCGAGGAATACGTACGGCAATGCTTCATCACCATGCACATCATAAAATAGATCCACGCCTGTCGCTTCCATTTTATTAATCACATGAAATACTTCAGGGCTTTTGTCTAAGCTTGGGCTTTGCCATTCACGATTTAAGTTGGTTCCGGCAGCGTTAGTACGCAAGTGACCACGTACACTGCCATCAGGGTTCATGTTAGGGACAATATAAAAGTTTGCCTTGTCTAACAACTGTTTGCCAGTCGCATTATCGCTATCTAACAAGCTATACAACAAACCCTCAATGAGCCATTCAGCCATCGTCTCACCTGGGTGCTGACGAGCAGTAATCCATATATTGCGCTTACTAGCATCTCCATCACCAATTTTGACTAAAGTAAGGTCACGTTTATCAAGCGTTTCACCCAGATGCTCTAACGTCACTAGCGGATGCACTTGCACAGCGGCCAATAAATCTTGATGACGCTCATAGCTATAAGGCGCAAAGTACGCAATCTGAATGGTTTCGCATTCTAACTCTGCCACGATGGTCAATTTGCCATCTTTGTAAGACGTTGGCAGACGGAACCAATGCTGACGATCATAAGAAGCCACCGCTTGGTAGTTCTCCCAACCTTCTAGATAAGACGCCTCTCCTGCATTCAGAATATTGAGAACATACTGCTCACCTATTTGACCTGACAGACGAAAGTTAAACCATTGAAAAAACTCGCCACCAACATCTGGACGAATCGCTAATTGAATGTCTTTTTTGTCATCTGCATTAATAATGTCAATGTTGCCTGCATCAAAATTAGCCGTAATATGCATAGTCATTCCCTAATTGGTTTTTATGATTGTGTTTTAAGTATTATGTTCGTTATCGACTTACTATTTTACCTATTGCCTTTTAATAATTTCTAGCTTTATATGGGGCACTAGACGTACATTTACTTGGTCATTACCAGCTCGTTTTCAAGGCAATCACTTGCCAAATCTATCTATTCAGATTGAATATATATCGTTGACTAGGGCGTGTCCTCAATTCAATCGATAGTCATCTAAATGAGTTAAAAATGGCTAAATCTTGCCAAACGGTGTCAAATAGCTGACTAATATCTCGATATTATCTGCGCTATTTTCCTTGTTTGACTGCGATTTATCTCATTTTTAAAATGAGGACACGCCCTACTAAAAGATTAAACGTCTACCAATAACTCGACACTCACTTGAAAGTAATCATCGTCCTTTATAGTAATACTGACGTTACCGTTATGCGCCCCAACGATAGACTGTACGATGGATAGACCCAAACCTGTTCCTGTATGGCGATCTATTGTTTTGTGATGTCGATAAAAGCGCTCAAACAACTTATCTGCCTCACTTTGTGTCAACGGCTCATCTAATTGGTTGGTGATGGTGATTCGTAGAACGGCCTGTTTTGATTGCTGAAAACTGGTTATGGTTGTGCCCACTATCTTATCTGAGTTCATTCTATCTGCAGTAATGGTTATAACGCTATCTTGAGCAGCATAATAAATCGCATTCGATATCAGATTAGCAAAGAGCCTTTGTAATAAACTTTTATCTCCTAAAACAGCGCTAAACTCACCTTTGGTTTCAATAGCGATACCTCGGTCTTCTGCAATCATTTCGTAGTAATCAACGAGCTTGGTGATTAAACGGTCCGTATCCACGTGACTGATTTGCGAGTCACTCAATCCTTTTTGAGTTTTTGCCAGCAGCAACATATTATTTATCATGGCCGACAGCTGCTCTAACGTGTCATGTTGATGGTGTAGCTGCTCAATGTATTCATCGCCCGCTCTTGGTTTATTTAACATGACTTGCGTTTGCGTGCTGAGTGTCGCTATTGGAGTGCGCAGCTCATGGGCAATATTGTCCGAAAACCGTGACAATGATTCAAAGTTACTTTCAAGCTTGGCCATCATCGAATTGTAAGATTCTGCTAGTGGTCGCAGCTCTAACGGCATATCGCTGACCGTGACTCTGTCATCCAACCTTTCAGGATTCATTGTTTTCATTTTTTGGACGATGGTCGCCAAAGGGGCAAAACCCCAGTACACACCCAACGCCGCTACTGAGACGAGCAACAATGTAATCGCGAACAAAATCATACTAAGCTGACGATTGAACTGTAATAAATACTGATGATGCACATCTATAGGCAGTGCGATAAGCGCGAGCCTTTTGTCATCTTCGATGACCATTGCTCGATAGTATCGGCTGTTGATATTCATCACAAACTGTTGCTTGTCATTATCTTGTTTCAGTGATGACAGATTAAACCCTTCTCCTAGCTCTTGAGCAAAGTTATTGGGGGTACTAGACAGTATCTGCCCTTCTTTATTAGCGATAATGGTTTTTAGATCGTAATCTAGCCAAGAAGAATGCTGATGATCAGTTTCATCTGATATCGCTGCGGTAGAAGTATCTCCAATAGGCATTACGTCAGGTGCCGCTCTTAGCGGCTGTTGACTATTCAATGGATTTTGAGAGCTAGGTAGGGTTTGAGCAGTTATAGGGCTACTAGGTTCTATCACTCGTTTACGTAGATTAAAAGCCGCATGAGTCATAATTTCAGCGTCCATTTGCTCGAAATGGCCTTTAACAGAACGCTGTATCCATATATAAATGATAACCTGTGATATAACAACAAATATCGTGAGCAGCAACACAGTACGCCATAATAGTGGCAAGCGCCGATTATCAAACCTATATTTCATATTAGACATTGCCAGCTTCGTGAGATGGTTTGCTATCAAGCGCTGTATCGACAGCCTCTAACCGATAGCCCATCCCGCGCACCGTATGAATCAGCTTTGCGTCATGATCATCGTCTATTTTTATACGAAGACGCCTTATCGCTACATCAATCACATTGGTATCATTTTCAAAGTTCATATCCCATACTTGGGAAGCGATGATTGAGCGTGGAAGCACTTCACCGCGGCGCTCTAATAAAAACTGTAGTAAGGAAAACTCTTTTGCCGTGAGCTTAATAGGCTTATCTCCTCTATGCACCGTACGCTTGCCAATGTCCATCTTGAGATCCGCTATTTGCATAATCGTACTTTGATAGTCGGCTTGATTGGCACGTCGTAATAAGCTTTTCATTCTGACGATCAACTCTGCAAAGGCAAAAGGTTTGGTCAAATAATCATCACCACCAATCTCAATCCCTTTTATCTTGTCGCTTAAGTCATCTTTTGCGGTTAGAAATAACACAGGTGTATGCTTGCCTGCCGCTCGGTAATTACGCACCAGCTCAAAACCACTAACATCAGGTAGCATCACATCCATCAATATCACGCTAAACTCTTCCGTCATCAATGCATGATAGCCATCTAATCCTGTTAGCTGATGATCCACGATAAACCCAGCTTCGGTTAAGCCTTTTTTTATATACTCGCCAAGCTTCAATTCATCTTCTACCAGCAGTACTTTCATTGTGATTCCTCAATACGGTCATGATTGTTTAACGTTCTAACCAGCACAGGTGACAACATTGATGGGTAGCTGACAAAGATGTCATGTGCTCGTAATCAGACTGTCAGTTTTATTTTGCTAATCTATATAAACGGTACATAGCTGCTCGTTTCAATACTTAGCTACGATGAATTATTTTTATCGGTAATCAATGTAAACAACTTACAAAAGAGGTTTTATATGAAAATTCATGGTTCATTCAAAAAAGTAGTATTGCTGTCGGTATCTGTACTTATCGGTACTACCACTGCCAATGCGCATACGACTGATCTAAGCACTTCAATCATCAACAACTGCGACGCTGTGACTGAGTTTGCAAAAAACTTGAATCATAACGATGCTCAGCTCTCAAATTCACAAATGAAAAGCTATATCGATGCGAGAGTGGCTTGTGAGATTGAACACAAAGATCAACATCTACAGTCTGAAAAATACTTTATCAATAAATATGGTAGCGATAAGTGATATCAGCTCTGATGTCATACTAAAGGATTACTGACAACATTAAAAACCATAAATAGTAAGATGACAGAATTGTAATCTTACCGTCATCTCTCTGTCAGAATCACTAAAGTATGCTTTAAAGTAACTTAATATCTTAAAGTCTTTTCGACTACATACCAAATCAAATAAGGATTTACCATGTCATTATTCAAATCAATGCCACTGCTCAAATCAATGCCACTGTCTAAATCAATCGTAGCAACTGCTATAGCTTTAGTTGTTTCAACCTCTGCGTTGGCACACGATCCAAAAATGCATGCTGAAAAAGACCAAATGAACTGTGAGAAAATGGAAAAGCATATGCAGATGATGCAAAAAATGGATCATAGCAAAATGGATATGAATGATCCTGCTATGAAAGCCATGATGGCTAACATGAGCAAAATGAAAGCGATGTACCAAAAGCACTGTGTGAGCAGCGATAGCGACTCTTAAATATCAATTTATAAGTTCAATACTATAGTCAGTTCAATATCATCTCGATACAAGGAAACCGAGTGCAAGTTATACATTAGTATGCTTAGCGAGGATGATGCTGTAGCGGATTTATATAGACTTGACTATATTGTCAGAGAAGCTGATCAAGCAGTAATGGGATATTAAAGAAAATGGATTTTTAGGACAAACCTATGAAGTTCTTGTTAGGAATACTTTTTACTGTCTTTGTCGCTATTGCGGGTATTTTTATTACGGTGACTAGTGGCATGATAAATATCGGTGCTGATCGAGCTCATAGTCCGCTGGTTTACGATTTTTTAGAAACTGCTCGCACACGCTCAATTGAACATGCCAGTAAGAATATTTTGGTTCCCAATTTAAAGAAGGCGGAAATGATCAGCTCGGGCGGTGCAGATTACAAAGATATGTGTGCAGGCTGCCATTTGTCTCCCGGCGTCAACAGCACAGATTTAAATAGCGGTATGTACCCAAAGCCTCCTAACTTTACTCAGGCGGATATCGTTAAGCGCTATCAAAACGAGGCTGGTGCCAGACAAAGCTTTTGGGCGATTAAACATGGCATTATGGCGTCTGGCATGCCCGCTTGGGGCGCTACTCACGATGATGATAGGATGTGGGCGATGGTCGCTTTTATTAGATCGTTACCTGACTTGAATGAAAACCAGTACACCATGCTAACGACTCGGTTAGACGATAGTATGTTGGATATGTCATTTGATGGTGAGATGGATATGTCAGGTAATGGATCCGAAATGCAACATTGATTTTTTGTACAAAATGCAGTGCTCAATAGTGCTGCTTTTTGCGATTTGAGTTTTAAGCTTTGCTAGCACTATTTTGTCCAGTGCTATTTTATCCAGTGATATGGCTCTAATTTTTATAATATTTAATCGTCAGACAGACGCTCGGGAGTGGTTTTATGAGACGCTATACTAATAGATTTATTAATGAACATCATCTGATATCTGGCCGTGTGCTCTCGGCGATCGTGGTATTGCCATTATCGTTAACGATTGCCGCTTGTAGTCAACCTAACTCCGCTGCTGCTGACCCAACACCAGCGACTGAGCCAACTGTTGCTACGCAAAACGTGCAAACTACGCACACGGAGCAACCAACAGCTGAAATAATGCCAGTCAGCGCTCCTTCAGATACCCAATCAACTATCCTAAAAAATATCTCAGCCACCGTCTATAAAGATGCCAATTGTGGCTGTTGCAAAGAATGGGTTGGTTATGCCGAAGGTCATGGTCTAAACGCAACTGCACAGAATGTCGAAGACGTGTCCTTATTTAAAGAGCGATACAGCGTACCGCAGCAAATGCGCTCTTGCCATACCACCGTCACTACTGATGGCTACGTATTTGAAGGTCATGTCCCTGCTAAGTATATGGCGCAGTTCCTAAAAAACCCGCCAAGTGATGCGATCGGACTTGCTGTACCGAGCATGCCAGTCGGTAGCCCAGGTATGGAATACCAAGATAAATTTATGCCATATAAAGTGATGCAGCTTAACAAAGATGGCTCAACAGCTATTTATGCAACTATTGACACACCGCAGCAGCAAATCTAGCTTGGTTGTCGTTTAAATAGCTTATCCAGCTCTATTAATAAGCGGCCAACGGCATAGGCTTAGCTGATAAATACAGACTCAACTCTCACTTTATGGATATAAATCAGGTGAATTATTATGAACAAAACTATGCTTAATCGCAGGCGTTTTTTGACAGGATCTTCTACCTTGTTAGGGGCATCGATGCTGTCTACCCTACCGTCTATTGCCAATAGTGCGCTCGGTAAAGGCCAGCAGAATGTAGCTGTCAACAGTGATAAATCTGACCATATCGTACCTATCCTAACTGGGAATGAGTTTGATTTGTATGTCAGCAACAAGCCCGTCACTGTCAATGGCAAGTCGAGTATGGCGACGCTGATTAATGACTCGCTACCAGCACCAACGCTAAAGATGCGTGAAGGCGATACCGTAACTATCCGTGTCCATAATCAGATGAATGAGTCAACCTCTATCCATTGGCATGGTCTGCTCGTACCGTTTGAGATGGATGGGGTGCCAGGTATCAGTTTTGATGGCATTCCTGCGAACAGCACCTTTACTTATAAATTCAAACTTAAACAATCAGGCACCTATTGGTATCACTCTCATAGTGGATTCCAAGAGCAAACAGGAATGCTTGGCGCTATCGTCATTGAACCAAAAGGCCGTGAGCGTCATCCAGTCGAAGAAGACCATGTGATCGTACTGAGTGATTGGACGCACCGCGATCCGCACAATCTCTTGAAGTTGCTCAAACAGCGCGCTGACTTTGATAATTATCATTTGCCAGACTTCAAAAAACTATTGTCTGATATTGCCGCAACAGATTTAGAAGCCGCTTATGACAAGCGCAAAATGTGGAATCAGATGCGTATGATGCCGACGGATTTTACTGATTTATCTGGCGAAAAGACCTTTACCTATCTTATGAATGGTAAGACCACAGCAGCCAATTGGACGCAGCTAGTGAAAGCAGGACAGCCCGTTAAATTACGCTTTATCAATGCTTCAGCGCAAACCATTTTTGATGTACGTATACCGGGTCTCAAGATGACTGTGGTAGCAACAGATGGTATTGATGTCGCACCCGTTGCGATTGATGATTTCCGCATTGGCGTGGCTGAGACCTATGATGTCATCGTCACACCTACTCAAGACGCACATACGATATTTGCCCAAAACATCGATCGTTCAGGCTATGTCGCGACCACGCTTGCAACTAAAAAAGGTGCGCGAGCTGCAATACCTGCTATGGACAAGATCGAATGGCTAACCATGGCAGATATGATGGGTGCGATGGGTGATAAGGGCTACAAAGCAAAGCACGCCAAGACCGAGTATGACTTTAAATCTGATATGCGTGTCGACAGTCCACGTATGAACCTAGATGATCCCGGTATCAACCTGCGTGATATTGATAGAAAGGTTTTGACTTATGACCAATTACGTTCCGTGGATGAGGCTATATTTGCGGAGCAGCGCAAGCCTACCCGAGAGATTGAGTTACATCTGACTGGTAACATGGAGCGCTATATTTGGGCCTTAGATGGTGTCATGTTTAAGGATGCAACGCCTGTCAATATTAAGCCAAACGAACGCGTACGTATTACCTTAGTCAATGACACGATGATGAACCATCCTATGCATCTGCATGGTATGTGGAGCGACTTGCGCACGCCATCTGGAGACTTTCAGGTACGTAAACATACGATTGTGGTGCAGCCTGCGCAAAAGATTAGCTTTGATGTGACGGGAGAAGTTGGACGATGGGCGTGGCATTGCCATCTGCTTTATCACATGGAAGCCGGTATGTTCCGAGAAGTTGCCGTCGTTTAACAAACCTTCGAATATGAGGCTTATTATGAAAACATCTAAGAAAAATCTGTCATTCATTGGTTTGTCATCGCTAGTCTTGCTCACATCACCTTTTGCAACAGCTGCTGAGATGTCTGATATGGATCATAGTGGCATGGATATGTCAGGTGATATGTCCAATATGGACCACAGCGGCATGGATATGTCAGGCGATATGTCTGGTATGGATCACAGCGGCATGGATATGTCAGGCGATATGTCTGATATGGATCATAGTGGCATGGATATGTCAGGTGATATGTCTGATATGGACCATAGCGGCATGGACATGTCAGGTGATATGTCTGATATGGACCACAGTGGCATGGATATGTCGGGCGATATGTCTGGTATGGATCATAGCGGCATGGATATGTCTGGTATGGATCATAGCGGCATGGATCATGGCAGTATGGATATGTCGGGCATGCAAGGTGGGCAGCCACCAGCTGATGCTCGCAGTCCAGACTATTCAAATGGGGTTCCATACGGGCAGTATGGTAAGCCCATGATGATGGGCAGCATGCCATTATGGGGAGTCTCAGTAGACGACTTGGGCTATCAGTTTGATGAAGATCAAATCAACTTCGAAGCGACGGGTTGGTATGGTACTGATAGCAATCGTTTAAGACTACGCACGGAAGGTAGTGCTCAGACTAAAGATGATAAAGAAATCGATAGCTTAAGCTCCCTTGCTTATTGGAAACCACTGAGCATTTTCTGGAACGGTGAAGCTGGTGTCGCTTACGATACTGAAAACGACAACGCTGCCGTAATGGCAGGTATTGTCGGTACCGCGCCTTATTTTATAGAAACGGATGCGAGAGCCTACTTATATACCGATGGTCAACTTCGTCTTGATCTGGGCGCAGAGTACGAGTGGCGTTTGGATCAGCATTGGGTAGTCATACCGGAGGTTGGACTGACTGCCTTTAGTAAAGATGACCATGATAATGGTATTACCAAGGGCTTTAATGAGATGGAAACCGAGGTCAGGCTGACATACGAGACATTCAGTCGCCAGCTAGCCCCTTATGTGGGGGTTAGTTATGAGACAGCGCTTGGCAAGGCTCGTGGCCAACGACGTCAAGAAAATGAATCAGTTGATAGCAGTAGTTTGACTGCGGGGGTTAAATTCTGGTTTTAACTGTCTACCCATTTTAATTTAACAAAACAATGGAGGTCATATCATGGAAGCTGCTAAGCAAAAAAATATGAACCCTTATGTAAAATTTACCTTAATGATTCTGACATCGACTGTCATCATGTATATCATGATGTACTTCAATACCTACCAGTGGGATCACATTTACTTTAGTGAAACCCGAGCTTATATGGCGCTATACATGGGTGCCGGTATGGCAGTCGTCATGTTGGCATTTATGACCAATATGTATAAGAAGACCAAGGTCAATTTGATGATCTATGGTCTAAGTGTATTGATGTTTGCAGTTGGTATCTGGGGCGTTAGATCTCAAGCGACTGTCGATCAAGTCGATTGGATGCAGGCGATGATACCGCATCACTCGATTGCCATTCTCACCAGTAGCCGCGCTGATATTGAAGATCCGCGTGTGCAGCAACTTGCTGATGATATTATAAAAGCACAAAAACGTGAAATCGCTGAGATGAAGCAGTTGATTGATGAGCTTGAATAAGAGAATGGTGTACCAGTGAACGCTGCGAAAAGTGATCACTCTTTTCTGCTCAGACGCTCAATGACCCAGCTTGCTAGTGGGAAAGATACCAACTGTGTCAATGGAACGAGTATGATGGTTTCAATTAACACCACCACCGGTAGGCTTAAACCCTGAGTTATAGGCTTCAATAACGTCAATACGATTAGGAGCGTTGGATAAAGTCCGACATATCCTATCAATATGCGTATAAGTCTATCTTTAGAATTTTTACTCATTGTATGATACCAACTGATAATTAAGCCTCTGCTTATATAAAAGCGTTAAATTTGTAAATAGAAATAAGGCCATTAATGGCCTTATCTTATTCATTGTTTAAGTGCTTCGCTACTCTCGATAGCGAGGATAATCACTATAACCAACGTCAGTGCCGCCATACATCGTGGCAGAATCTACTTCATTCAATGGCCAGTTATTAGCAATACGCTCAGGCAGATCGGGATTGGCAATAAAGGGGCGACCAAACGCGAATAAATCACCGTAGCCTTTTTCTAAAATGTTTACGGCTTTTTGTACCGTGTACTTGCCAGCATAAATAATACGTCCTGAAAATTCTTCCCTCACCGCTTGATAAAAAGTGTCTGGTAAATCAGGCGCATTATCCCAATCAGCTTCTGCAATTGACAAATAGGCGATGCCCGCTTGTTCAAGGACTTTAATCGCTTCAATATACGTATGATGGGGATCTGACTCTACCAATCCTAAATACACGCGTGTCTCATCCGTACTCGCAAACAAAGGCGCAAAACGCACACCTAAACGATCAGCACCGACCACATCACTGACAGCAGCCACGATTTCTTTTAAGAAGCGCAAACGATTGGTCAACGAACCACCATATTGGTCATCACGTGTGTTGCTATGTTCAGAGATAAACTGATTGACCAAATAGCCATTAGCACAATGCAACTCTACCCCATCAAAACCTGCCTCCAATGCATTGCGTGCGGCTGCCGCATACATCGTTACCAACTCACCAACTTCATCAGTGCTAAGAGCTCGTGGCTCACTTGGATCAGCCAATGCGCCTGCACCTGGGCCTGTTTCAATAAAGACTTTTACATTGTCAGCAGAAATCGCTGATGGGCCCACAGGCTGAGCACCTTGCGGCTGCAAACTGGTATGCGACACACGGCCTACATGCCAAAGCTGAGCAAAAATAATACCGCCTTTGTCATGTACTGCTTGCGTGACTTTTTTCCAACCTTCAACTTGGGCTGATGAATGGATACCTGGCGTCCAAGCATAACCTTGACCTCTTGGCTCAATCTGCGTACCTTCCGTCACCATAAAGCCTGCTGACGCACGCTGTGCATAATAGCTGGCCATTAAGTCATTAGGAATATTGTCAGGTTGCGTGCTACGAGAGCGTGTCAACGGTGGCATTACGATACGGTTGTTGAGTGTATAAGGCCCAAGTGCTACAGAAGAAAATAATGTATTTGTGTTGAGAATGGCTTGTGTCATAGATGTCTCTTTTAAAGCAGCTGACGGCTTATTATTAAAGGTATTGAACCTGTTTTTATGCTTAATAGCTCATTTAGTGGCTACTTAAGCAATGCTGGTCAGCATAGCGTTTTAAGGGTACAATTAGAAACAACCACTTATTGTTTAAGATACAACTATTAATGGTACGCATTATGAATGGAATGAATCGGCTCGATATTAAGCAACTTAGAGTATTACAGGCGTTACTTGATCTAAAAAACTTGTCGCAAGTCGCACGCAAAATGGGGCTGACCCAACAAGCCATCAGTGAGCAGTTACGCAAGTTACGTGAGGTATTTGATGATCGCTTGTTTATTCGTCAAGGCAATAGCATGGTAGCAACGCCAAAAGCGCTATCGATGCAGCAACCTATTGACCAGATATTAAAACAGTTGGAGGATTTGTTAGAGCCAGAGATTTTTATGCCGCACACATATAAAGGCATATTTACGATTAGTGCGACTGACTATGCGACGCAGGCATTATTACCGCAATTGTTTAATATTACGCGACGCAACGCACCAGATTTGAAGTTAATCGTACGCGATTTTGCCTCAGACAATATCAATCAGCTAATTGCAGCAGGCGAGCTTGATTTGTTGATTACCTTCCCTGAATTTATCCCTGATAACTTATCGTATGTGACTTTATTTGAAGAGCAGCATTTATGCGTGACAGGTTGTGAAAACACCTTTGCCACAGAGCCATTAACGCTGGCGCAAGTGGCTGCACACGCGCAGCTAGTAGTGTCACCCTCGCGTGCTAATTTACGCGGCTCTCATGATCAATGGTTTGCAGAAAAAGGTCTAAAACGAAATATTGTGATGTCGGTTCCTAGCTTTTCGGCTGTACCAGATATTTTGCACACGACTGACATGATTGCGTTTTATCCTTCGCGATTATTGCCGAGCAGTAAGGTCAAAGAGCTTAAGGTTGAAGCATTGCCGCCTACTTTTAAGGTCATCGCAGCATGGCATCCACGTACTGCTGACAGTGGCATACATCGTTGGTTAATCGAGCAATTACGAAATCTATAATAATTAACTTAGCTATAGCCAACTTTGAAACGACATCGGAAGTTTTTAAACTTGATGTAAGTATTATCTAGACTAAACATGGTCCTACACAAAATTCTGGACAGGTTCACATAATTACCTTAGTAACAGTTTCTTAAAATAACAGTCTTTTAAACATAGTTATCCTACCCAATACTCTCCAAATCGGGTATTAACTCATTACTGCTTATCACTTTATCAACATCAATAAACTCACCTTTACCCATGGCGCCAAGATTATAGTCTGCAAACTCATGATATAAAGTGACCACATCACCCATAATCAATAGTGCAGGGGTTGGTAGTTTTGCTTCAGCTTGCTGATCAGCGATATCACTTAATGTGCCGATAAGTACTTGCTGCGTTGGCATACTGGCATGACTAATGATAGCAAAAGGAGTTTCGCTGTCGCGCCCCGCTGCTATCAACCCTTGTGTCATCTCATGCAAACGGTGCAAACCCATGTAAAACACAACTGTCTGGCTGCTGTCCATTAGCTCACTATAATCATTATTAGGCGCCCCATTTTTTTTGCAAGCAGTGACAAACTTGACCGATTGGGCATGGTCACGGTGCGTTAGTGGAATTCCTGCACGGCTAGCAGCGGCACTGGCAGCTGTAATGCCTGGAATAGACTCAAAATGAATGCCATGACGCACCACTTCCTGCAGCTCTTCGCCGCCGCGCCCAAAAATAAAAGGGTCGCCACCTTTTAAGCGAACCACCATTTTACCTGCCAGCGCGTGTTTGACCAGTAGCTCGTTAATACTCTCTTGTGGTAATGCATGATTGGCGCGGCGCTTACCAACGAATATTTTTTCAGCCGTGCTCGCGCACATATCCAAAATATCTTCAGACACCAGACTGTCGTATAATACTACCTCTGCGCGCTGCATTACTCGCCACGCTTTTAAGGTTAATAGCTCAGGGTCACCAGATCCTGCGCCAATCAGATGCACAGTTCCTCTTTTGGTGCAAGTTTGCACGTTTTCTGCGCAGTGTTGATCCATTAGCTGATAGGTCTCATGCATTGAGGTAACGGCAGATATATTGGTCATGGTGGTGACTCCTGATAACAGCGTGAATACAGCAAAATGGGCAACCAAAAGCAAAGTTGTCAATAAACCCCTACTCTAAAATGGCTTATTGTTCATAACACACCACTCAACCAGTAATTGCATATAAAAGGTTGCAAGCGACGTGCCATAACATGATTTAAGCTTGTGCCAATGGGGCGCATTCTGCGATTAATGCGTTAATTTGCCCCACGCAAGAGCCACAATTGGTACCTGCTCGGCACTGCTTACCCACTGCCGTCGCACTAGTACAACCATGCTGTGTGATAGCGTTGAGAATAGTGTTTTTTCCAACCGACATACAAGAGCATACCAAGGGTCCTGGATCGACATAACCACTGGCAGGCCGCCCCGCTAGCAACCATTTGTATCGTTGATTAACAGGTATTTGGCTGGTATCCGTAAAGCAGCTATCGAGCCAACGCACACTCGGTAATTGCTTTTGCGTTGGAGCAATATAAATAGCCATAATCAGTTGTGTGCTAGGTCTTTCATCATCAGATAACCCACTATTTATGGCAGCGTTATTTGAGTCTGTTTCAGGCGCAGATTGCGTCACAATAAAACGCAATTGATTCTGTACATTATCGACCGTAAACGCCGTATGCGTGACACCCTCTTGAGAGTTTGGCTGTGATAATGATTGCATAGACGCTATAAACTGCTGCCAAAACTCGGGGCACGCTAAGGTACTACTAGCCTCCACCATCGGGCTAGCGAGATTGATCAAGACGCTGTTATTTTGATGACTCAAGCTCCAAGTGAGTGCAGGTAATGCCTCTGGCACAATATTATTTGAAAGTTCCTCGCATTTTGTTTCAGACAATCCTCTCTCTGACGCTTTGGCAGAAAAATTAGCCAAAATAGTACGTAATTGCACTATAACGGCGTCTTGCCACTCAGGATGCACCAAAATCTTGCCAAACGATTGCATAGGAACAGGTGTAACACTAATCGCCGAATTTTTGAGCTCTGGCTGCCCTGAATGTGGATCGACGACTGTTGGAATAAGGGGGCCTACACGAGCAAAGCTAGCAAAAGCATTGCTCCAATGCATGGGCATAAATGCATCACCAACGCGCAACGTATCGCTAATGGCAACTTGAGCTAGTACGATACTTGTGGACTCGTTGCCATCCTTAGCCGTACTCATCGCGGTATCACTGACTATGCCGTTACTGGTCACGCCGTTCTCATAACTTTCATACTTTCCGTGGTTTTCAAACCTACGATGAAGTTGCACAAAGTCATTATCTTGAACACCCAGTTGCTGTGCATCATTAGGATGTATGGTTAGTGTCGGTACTGGCTGATGTTGGTTCAACTGCGGTGCAAGGCCAGTGCGAGTCATGGTATGCCATTGATCACGCAGCCTGCCCGTAATCAGGCGTACATGAACCACATGGTTTTCAGGTTGAGTATCATGCTCAAACTCGTGTTTATAGGGTGTTCGATGCTCACCAATCAGTTGAGGTTTTTGCCTGCTTTGATATCGATGCACATTGGCTACGCTCGCTTCATTAGAGGGTGTAATAGCGATTAACTGTGACTTAGTAAACGTAGCTATGGGATTAATGACCTCGTTTGCTAAAGGTTTTACTGTACCAATCATGGAGATACGCGTGCCACCCCATTGAAACGGTAACATCTCTTCGTATGCTTGCTGACTGAGTACGATTGGTCTATGTATTTGATTGCCGTTCTGGTTCATAGGCTGGCGAATAGATTGACTGACTGGTACCTCATTTGTCATTTCTGTCATTAAAGCAGACAAGTCTTTGCTAAGATTTAGGTAACGAGGATAGATCTTAGTAGAGTGAGATGTGCTGTAGTTATTGTTATGCGTATTACCATAAGCGGTCAATGCCACATGCTCATTAAATATCTCGCTAGGATGTTGGTAATCAAATCCCGTTAATCCCATGCGTGTGGCAATTTGAGACAGTATCCACCAATCTGGTTTGGCAAGCCCCAACGCAGGTGTTAATGTCCGCTGCCGAGAGATACGTCGTTCAGAATTGGTGACCGTTCCAGATTTTTCACCCCACCCTTGAGCAGGCAATACAATGTCAGCACACTTCACCGTGTCACTATCTACCGAGCAATCAGAGACAATCACCAAATCACATGCAGCAAGCGCTTGGCGAAAATTATCCGCATCTGGCAAACTGACCACAGGGTTGGTGGCCATAATCCAAATGGCCTTGATACGACCATCTAATATGGCAGCGGCAGCATCGCAGGCTTTGACACCCACGTTTGGGAAGATAGGTTGAGGCGACTGCCAAAAGTCTGCCACAAGCTGACGATGATCGGCATTTTCTAATTCTAAATGAGCCGCCAACAGATTAGCAAGAGCGCCTACTTCTCGTCCGCCCATCGCATTAGGCTGTCCAGTGAGTGAAAACGGACTGGCCCCTACTTTGCCTACACGCCCTGTGAACAGATGGGTATTAATAATGGCATTGACCTTATCAGTCCCACTTTTTGACTGATTGACACCCATGCTAAAAGCAGTGACTGTTTTATCAGTGGCGGCAACGCATTCATAGAACTGGCGGATACTTTCCGCAGACACTTGACAAGCACTGGCGACTTCATCAATGCTCCATGCTTTGGCCGCATTCACCGCATCATCAACGCCCAAGCTTTGGTTAATATATTCATCATCATGGCAACCCTGCTGATCTAGGTAATGCAGCAACCCATTATATAAATGTGTATCCGTGCCCCCAGCAATTGGTAAATGCAAATCGGCAAATTCACAAGAGTCCGTACGGCGCGGGTCTATTACAATCAGTTTTTTATTGGGATTGGCTTTTTTGGCTGCTAAAAATCGACCAAACAAAATAGGATGGCACCATGCCATATTGGAGCCTACCAGTACCAATAAATCACAAGCTTCCAAATCCTCGTAATTACCTGGCACAAGGTCTGCACCAAACGCACGTTTGTGCCCAGCTACTGCAGATGACATACACAGCCGAGAGTTGGAGTCGATGTTATTATTACCAATAAATCCTTTTATAAATTTATTGGCGACGTAATAGTCTTCAGTCAGCAACTGGCCTGAGACATAAAACATAATGCTGTCTCGCCCATGCTTAGCGATAGTGTCATTTAAACGACTGGCAACGTCCTCTAGTACGGTATCCCAGTCTGTCTGCTCTATAAGTGGCTTGTCAGATTTACGTTTGGCATTGAAATCATTACCCAATTGCATAGGCTGATGCTGTTGCATGACTGCTTGCTTATTTTGATAATATGGCTCGGTCAAGCGGCGCGCAGTGCCCAGTGTTTGCGCCAATGCACTCCCTTTGGAGCACAATTTGCCAAAGTTAGCAGTATGATCAGGATCTCCTTTTACACTCAGCACCTCTGTCTCATTTACGCTCGCTAAAACACCGCATCCCACTCCGCAATAAGGGCACGTCGTGCGGATAGTAGTGATAGAGCTATCAATCAAATCACCATCAGATGACAACGGTGCTTTTTTGATATTTTTGGTGGCGCTTATGTCATGTGTCTCAATGACTCGGTCTGTTGCTTTTTGCACGCTATTAGGTAGGCCGTTCGATTTATTAGCTGATACCACTTTGCTTGCAGCAGATTGATTGGCAATAGCGTCATTCATAATGCATCCTCTAACAGTTCAGCCGCTTTATGATGATCGACGTTCCTGTCTGTCTCATTAAATTCTATATCTACTTCCGTAGTTGGCGAATTGTTAAGCGTGATTTCATCCAAATGACAATATGCCTCGCCAAATATGAGTGTGTCTTTGATAGGCGTAATATCAACGTTATCCATAATCAACTGGCTATAAAAGCTGCCATCGCTGGTGTCCCCATAAAGCACAGCACCAATGAGTTTGTTTTCTTTGAGGTACAGACAATGATAATGGTTTAAGTCAGGCTGACGATATACGAGGGTTTCAACAGCATTAGCAGCTTCGTCATCAAAAGCGATTTGCCCTGCAGAAAATGCCGACATGCCAGATACTTTCAATTTTAATGACAACGGTTTGCTGATAAAAGGAACCCAGTGATCTGGCACGGCAGCTTTATTGTCTATCACATTTATATCGTTTTCTATCAAAGCCTCTTTTAAAACCGTGACCAACGTATCCACTTGCTGATTGACCGGCGCCACCATTCCAAATAGCTCGCCTTCTCGCTCTATACACTCACCAATCGCATAAACATTAGGACAACTGGTGTGCATAAAATCATCGACCACAATACCGCGATTAACCTCGAGTCCGCTTTGCTTGGCAAGCGCTGCATTGGGTATCACACCCACTGCCATCACGATAAAATCGGCCACTAGCGTGCGCCCGTCTTTTAAAGACAATCCGCACACTTCTCCTACATCATTCATTTCGATAGCCTCAGTATGTGCAGAAACCGCGAGACCAACCCCGCGGCGACCGAGCTCAGTTTGCAAAAGCTCGGCAGCTGGCAGGTCTAATTGACGATTGAGTACATGACCATCCATATGAATGACCGTCATGCTCGCACCCTGTGCCGCCAACGCGCATGCAGCCTCTAATCCCAGTACGCCACCGCCAATCACCAAACCCGTTTTTCCTTGGCGGGCATAGTCCATCAGAGCGGTCACATCGGCAAGGTCTCGAAACACATGCACGCCATTAGCCGTGTGATTGGGGAACGGAATGACTCGGGCAGTTGACCCTGTGGCCATTACTAACTTGGCATAGTTGAATGTTTGCCCATCATCTAGCTCAATACACTGGCACTTGGTATCTATTGTCTCTACCGCAACCCCAGACAATACTGTGATACCTAGCTGCTCATACTCTGCTTCGTCGTACAAATAAGTATCTTCAAACGCTGTGTCGCCAGCCAATACTGGTGACAGCATAATGCGGTTATAGCCCACGTGCGGCTCTTTACTAATTAACGTAATTGGCAAACGGGCGGTGTCATCATTTGAGTGCGTACGAGCAAGCTCAATGGCAAAGCGACTGCCTGCCATGCCCGCCCCGATAATAACGATGCCAGCGTTTTTTTGATGGTCTGCTGCTAAGGCGTGAGTGTTGGTATGAGTATCTACCGTAGTTGCGGCTTGCGACATAGATAGTGACATAAACAGAAAAGTCCTTAGCCGCGCGGAGCAGCATTGAATGCAAAACAGCGTGTCATGAAAAGTATGCCAACAATAATAAAATGATGACAAACTCTATGAAGCAAATGCCATGCCATACCAGTAGAGGGTTACGCTTAATGAGAGGTTCTGGGTCACGGCTGTGCGCTTTATTATCAGGGTTAAAATCTTGTAAAAACTCACCAATGGCTTGATAGCGCGCGTTAGTATTGACATGCAGCGCACGCATGAGTGCCTGTTGGCTGGCGTCAGGCACATTCTGCTGCCGTAGCGGCTGCGCGGGCATCATTAGTGTTTGGTTTGGCATCATTAGTGTCTGGGTATTAAATGGCAATTGTCCCGTCAGCAATTCATAGCCAATCACTGCAATCGAGAACAAGTCAGAATGCACGCCTTTTGGTGCATCGGTGTAATATTCTGGTGCAGCATAGTGCAAATCACCATTTGGTGGTCGGGTGCTGTCTTTTAAAATAGAGGAACTGGCGGAACCAAAATCAATCAGTTTGACCGCGCCTGATTTGGTTAAAAGAATGTTTTCGGGTTTGATGTCTTGATGCAGCAGATAGTTGCGATGCATGACCCGAACCGCCATGCCAATTTTGGTGAGTAAATCAAAGGTTTGCCACACATCACAAGGCGCATGACGATCCATAAAGTTCCGTAAACTCTCACCGGCGATATATTCAGTCAAATGATATAAGTATGTGGTACTTGCTGGTACTGGATAGTAACGCAGCAGCCCCGACTCACTGAGCCCAGAGCCCACGTTATGACCACTATTGTTGGATGCAGGATTGACAGGCAATCGATTGGGATCAGCTTGATTGTAAGCCGACTCTCCTGCGCGGCGATGTTTTGATAGGCTCAAACCAATTTTACGTTCTTTTAGAAAATCACGCAGATAGTGACCATCGGCAACAGAGTCTAAACTGGGTGATTTTAAAACAAAGTCATGGTTGTATTCATCTTTTACCCAGTACACGTGACTGCGAGCAGTACGAGCAATGATACCAATCACAGTAAAGCCGTCAATATGATCGCCTATCTGTAAATCGGTTGGCAGCTGGTAGCGATTCACATCATGTATGACCGTATCCAGATTATCAAAGTCAATGCCATTTAAATGACTAATACCCTTGGAGCCATTGATAGAAGTAAAACGGGCTGAGCGTGTGTTCATACTCAGCATAACCATGCTTAGATTGTCATGACTACCTGCACTAAAGGCTTGCTCGCATACGGCTTGACTGGTGTTAAGTCCTAGCGGTAATTCGTGTGTGGTGGTCATCAACTGAAGTATATCAGTCGCACTGCTGCACAGCTCAAATTGCAACTCTGTGGGCTCTATATGCTCATAAACCCCATCCGTCATAATGACCAAACACTCGTTTTGATGGAGGGTAAATACCGATTGTTGTAGCTCCATCTGGCTATCTGCGCCGATAGCTGCAGCAAGCGCTCCTTTATCTTGACCGCGGTGCACGCGGTGATCTTTGCTCAATACTGTCAGACAATCTACCCCAACGCGGTATATTCGAGAGTCGCCTGTATGAAACAGGTGAATACGGTCACCGATACAGAGCAAGCCTGATAACGTAGACAACAACGGCGGCACCCGTTGATACGATTGAGGAAAATATAGAATATCGTTGGCTTTGTTGACTGCTGTTTTGATAATAGTGGCGACTTGATCATCATCAAAACTGATGGATGACGTCTCATCTTGCGATTGTGTCAGTGCAGTCAACCCTAATGTGATTTTGTGGGCAATGGTATTCACTACCAGTCGACTTGCCTGTTTTGGAAACTGACAAGCGCTGACCCCATCTGCCATCAGCACCAATAATGGGGCTGATGAGGACGGGTGAGATCTTGCTTGAGATATTGAGCGATTAGCATTAGATGATTCTTCTCCTGAACATTGATAGGGCAAGCAGGTGGTGATAAGTAAGCTGTCTTGGTTTTCAGTCTTGCGACCTGCCATAGTAAAAAAATCAAGCCACCATAATACAGTGCTGCCATCATCAATACTCTTACTTTCATTAGTCTCATCAATAGCAACAAACTGACTTGACTCTATCAAAGATGACGGATTACCTTTATTGAAATGAGCAGCCATCTCATCCGCATTTTGACTATTGTTTCTATTGGCGTTTGCTGCATGTGTTATCGTCATCTGTCGTCACCCCATACTATCTATGACTCACTTGTATTTCGGCAAATGTGCCATCTGGCATCTCTTCAATAATGATGCCTTCTGGCTCTTTTAAGAGAAACAAGGCAAAGAATCCAACCACTGCTGTCGCGGCAATTACAAAGAAAAACACTTGATAAGACACCAGGCTTAGCACCGTTAAATACACCACTGATCCAACATTGCCATACGCACCTGTCATTCCTGCAAACTGCCCTGTCATACTACGTTTGATCAGAGGAATTACCGCAAAAACAGCACCCTCACCTGCCTGTACAAAGAATGAGCAAAACATTGTAATTAACAATGCCAATGCCAGTGGCCATGTTGAGTCAAGGAAGCCCATTAATAGATACCCGATGGCCAAACCAGCTGTCAAAATCAACAAAGTAATTTTGCGACCAAACTTATCACTGAGCCAACCGCCACCTGGGCGTGACATGAGATTCATAAAGGCATAGCTCGATGCCAATACCCCTGCCATCACAATCGATAAACTAAAAGTTTCTTGATAAAACAAAGGAAGCATCGACACGACGGCAAGCTCTGAGCCGAACGTGGCAAAATACAAAATATTTAAAATACCTACTTGCTTAAAATCATAACGATGCGCCACTGGTACAGGCGTGGTGAAAACCTCTTTATTAAAACGGTAGCTACTAATGAACTCGTAAACATACAGTATCGCAAGGCCGATATAGACCATGGTGACACTAGACTGGCTCAGCAAGCTCACACCATCAGGTGATAGTTTCCATGCCAATAGCGCCAATGCCAAATACATAGGCAGTTTAAAAACCATCATTAACCAAAAATCACCTGATGATGTCACCATCATGGCACCTGATTTTTTGGGTTTAAAATAAGTAGCTCCTTTGGGTGTATTACGCGCCATCTTATAAAAAATGATGCTATAAATCGCCATCACTACCCCTGACGTGGCTGTTGCATAACGCCAACCTTCATCACCACCGAACACTGCTGCGGCACCAATCGCGATAGTCGGCAATAACAGTGCCGCTGCTGCCGAGCCGAAATTACCCCACCCCCCATAAATACCCTCAGCCGTCCCCAATTCATTGGTTGGAAACCAATCACTCATCAAACGGATACCCACCACAAAACCTGCACCCACAAAACCTAGTAAAAATCGAGACAGTGCCAAGGTGTTGTAATCCTGCGCGAACGCAAAGGTAAAACAAGGAATAGCACCAATGGCTAAAATGGCGGTATAAACAATACGAGGGCCAAAACGGTCTGTCAGCATCCCGATAATCACGCGGGCAGGAATAGTCAATGCCACGTTTAAAATGAGTAGCGTTTTGACTTGATCTTTACTCAGATTGAGTGTTTCTCCAATCGCTGATAAAAATGGTGCATGGTTAAACCATACAAAAAAGGTAAGGAAAAATGCCATCCAACCTAAATGAAGGATTTTATTTTTACCCGTAAATGACAAAACATTAAGCTTGTCTTTACTAGGTGCAACGGGGGCTGATGATGACATAGGCAACTTCCTCAAATGATTAACTTCAGGGTTCTGACAACGTACTAAAGGTACTAAGTGTTCAAAAAATGCAGTATTCAAATATGATAAGTAGCAATGTTTCAAGCAGTGCAATGGTTATGCCAGTTATCCGTGTACGCTGCCAAATCCATATAAAGACCAACGCTTATTGAGGCTCTAAGCGCCTTTACTGGTGGGTCTATAACCATCACCACACCTGACGCTTATGCTAATAAAGCATTAATACAGCAGATTTAAAATACTCCATCAGCCTCCCTTATAAGCAGCAATAACATCCAACTTGGGGCACAGCAGTAACTATTTTGGTGCATTAACTTCTGATATCTCAGTCGGTGACAACGGCGACCATCCTGTTTTTGGTAAGTCATAACGCTGATCATGCTGACATAAAAACCTTAGTACATAAGCGACTGGTCTCGATACGGCATACCTTTATGCCTAATAGCAACGCGCAAAAACCTAGCTAATCGAAGTGCTCTGGCATGATTATTGAATATTCTGTAATAGTAGGTATTAAATGCTGTTTATCAGCTGTTGTTGAGAGACGGAGCCGTTTATAGCGTGATAAAAAAATAAACGATGTCCGTATTCAACCAGCCCCATTACTAAGGACAGACGCATGATTAGCACTGCATTGAACACAGAAAACAAAGGCAATTTGGTGGTGATTGGCAACGGTATGGTCGGTCATCACTTTATTGAACGAGCAATTGAGCAAGGACTGCACCAGCAATTTGATATTCATGTATTTGCTGAAGAAGACCGCCCTGCTTATGACCGTGTTTATTTGTCGAGCTACTTTGAACATAAAGATGCCAGTAAGCTGAACCTAGTAGATTTAACGGCTTATGAATTATCAAAAGTTAATTTGCATTTGAATCAGTGCATTGTAGATATCGATTCGGCCAGTCAGCGTATTACTACTGAGGCAGGCGATATTATTGAGTACTCTGAGTTGGTACTGGCGACAGGCTCATATCCTTTTGTACCGCCCATCCCAGGCCGCGAGCATCCGCATTGCCACGTATACCGTACCATTGCAGATTTAGATGAGATTTTAGCCATTGCCGATCTGCCCACTGTCAAAAAAGGCGTGGTGGTTGGTGGCGGTCTACTGGGGCTTGAGGCCGCAAAAGCGCTCGTGACGCTAGGGCTGGATACCTATGTGGTCGAGTTCGCACCGCAATTGATGGGCGTTCAGCTTGATGCCGCTGGTGGTGAGATCTTAAAGCGTAAAATAGAAGCACTGGGTGTCAAAGTACTGACAGGCAAAAACACCAAAGAGATTCTGTCTAATACTGCACCCAACTCTGATGACACCAGCAGTGATGCTCAACATTTAACCATGCAGTTTACAGATGGCACCTCTCTAACGACCGATATGATTGTGTTTAGCGCTGGTATTAGACCACAAGACGGTCTCATTAAAAACAACCCCGAATGCGGTATTGAAATGGGCGGGCGTGGTGGTATCTTGATCAATGAGGAATGTCGCACCAATGCCGATCATGTTTATGCCGTAGGCGAATGCGCAGTATGGGACAACAAAGTATTTGGCCTGGTGGCTCCCGGTTATAACATGGCCAGTATCTGTGCCGCGCAAATTGCTGGTGATAGCAAGCAGATATTTACGGGTGCTGACATGAGCACCAAGTTAAAACTGATGGGTGTTGATGTGGGCAGTATTGGCGATGCACATGGCACAAGCGAAGGCAGCTTAAGCTATCTGTATCAAAACCCTGCTGAGGGCATCTATAAAAAACTGGTTACTACACCGGATAACAAGCGCTTGCTTGGTGCTGTATTGGTCGGCGACACCGAAGACTATAACAACCTATTGCAATTGTATTTAAATGATATTGACCTACCTGCACATCCCGAAAGTCTGATACTACCCAATGTCGAAAAACCCGTGATGGGCATCGACAATCTACCAGACACCGCCACGATCTGCTCTTGTTATAACGTGACCAAAGGCGCTATCTGCTCAGCCGTCGAAAACGGCGCATACTCCGTCAGCGATGTAAAAACCATGACCAGTGCCGGTAGTGGCTGTGGTGGCTGTGCCCCTATGGTCAAAGATACGGTCAGCTATCAACTCACTGCCATGGGCTTTGAAGTAAACAATGACTTGTGTGAGCACTTTGCGTACTCTCGTCAAGATTTATATAGCCTGATTCGTGTGCACGGTATCAAAACCTTTGATGAATTATTGACTGAACATGGCAGCGGTCATGGTTGTGAGATATGTAAACCAACGGTCGCCTCTATTTTGGCATCGTGCTGGAATGACTACGTACTCAAAACCGAACTGGCACCACTACAAGACAGTAACGATTACTACTTAGGTAATATCCAAAAAGACGGCACTTATTCCGTCGTACCGCGTGTGCCGGGCGGTGAAATTACTGCAGACAAGCTCATCGTACTGGGTCAAGTAGCGAAGCAGTTTAATTTGTACACCAAAATCACTGGTGGGATGCGGGTCGATCTGTTTGGCGCACGCATGGAGCAATTGCCTGATATTTGGACGCAACTGGTGCAAGCAGGCTTTGAGACTGGCCATGCCTATGGTAAATCATTACGTACCGTGAAATCTTGTATTGGCAATAACTGGTGCCGCTACGGTGTCGACGACAGCATTGGCCTCGCCTTGAGGTTAGAAGATCGTTATAAAGGCGTGCGCTCACCGCACAAAATCAAGATGGGTGTGTCAGGCTGTATGCGCGAATGTGCTGAGGCACAAAGTAAAGACTTTGGCATGATTGCGACTGAAAACGGCTGGAATTTATTTGTCTGCGGTAATGGTGGTATTACCCCACGTCATGGCGAGCTGTTCGCCACCGATCTCGATACCGAAACCATGGTCAAATATATCGACCGCATCATTATGTTCTATATAAAAACAGCGGACAAGCTACAGCGTACCTCAAAGTGGCGTGAAAGTTTAGATGGCGGGCTGGATTATCTAAAAGCCGTCATTATTGAAGACAGTTTGGGCATAGCAGATGAGCTCGAAGCACAAATGCAATTGTTGGTCGACAATTACGTGTGTGAGTGGGCAGCAACGATTAACGACACCGAAAAACTCAAGCGTTTCCGTCATTTTGTAAACAGTGAGAAAGGCGATGACAATGTCGTTTTCGTGACCGATCGTGAACAGATTCGCCCAGCGACTGATGCGGAAAAAGCAACCATCAACCTGGTTGAACTGGCTTAGCCAATGATGAGTGCCTTGTTTGTTATCACAACAAGCAAGGTGCTGTTTTTTGACTCATGATTTTCGAATTATATTTCTGGACTCATGTTTTCGTGACTTGCAGCTTGTCACTCATGATTTACCACTCATACAGAGCAATATTATCATCACTAAGGATACCGCCTCATGAACCAACAGACTATTTGTACACTTGACGATATCATTCCTGAAACCGGTGTCTGCGCCCTGATAGATGGCAAACAAATTGCTATCTTTCGTACCAAACAGAACGATTTATTTGCTCTTGATAACTACGATCCATTCAGTCAAGCCAATGTATTGTCTCGGGGTTTGATTGGTGGCACCACGATTACAGATGATACAGGGACAGCAAAAGAAGTGCTTTATGTGGCCTCGCCCATCTATAAGCAACGCTTTAACCTAGCTACTGGTCAGTGTTTAGATGATGAGTGTATTGTGCTCAACACCTATAAATTTGAACTTGACGGAAATAATGTAGTGGCAAAATATGAATCATAAGAGACATTATCTCTTATTTTGATAAGTTGTTAATAACTGCTCTATTAACCTAAAACATCCTTTGATTCTGAGATTCAAAGGATGTTTTGTTTTTGACAACTACACTGAAATACTATGGATTGTACTTTTCAAAACATTTAGCCAAACTGAAAAGCGACCAACTTCGTTTTTAGTTTGGTTAAAAGTAAACTTTACGCCTTATGTCAATCCTCATGCACCCACGGCTATCATAAGTGGCTGTTATGATAGCCCATGCCGCGTATAGATCTTTATGCACGTGAGTTATGCTTCAGGCTATATACTTGGCATCATCGTTCTAGAACGAATAATCTTTCCACAATACTCTAACATCTCGCTCAGGGTCGTTAACAATTTTAGAGTCAGTATCAAATACCATCGTTGCTCGATCTGCTAGTCGATAGTTATCCCATGGTGCTTGTCCAGAACGAGCAAACTCGATCCAGTTCTGATGCATAGTATTGGCAAGCTTTTGCGATGGTTGATCGCCAATAAAGCTTTTAGCTTGCTCACTATCAAGAGCGTTAAAGGTAAAAGGCACATCCACAAAATGCGCGGCGCCTAATTTTCCATCAAAGGCTGGTGAAAACCACGAAAAGTTATAATGCCAGACTTTATTGACGTTGTTAACCAAGTGCTCAGCAATATGGACTGCAGGCATCCGAAAGGTATAATCAGACTGAATGTCAGCAAAGCTATCGCCAATAGATTTTTCATTCTTAATTGGCGCGTAAACATCACGCGATGCACCACTCAAAGATAAATCACTCAACAACTGCGATCTTTGTGTTGCAGGAATTTGGTCGATAGCACCGCCTGGAACATAATACAGTCTGGCTTCTTGATCCGTACTACCCACGATAACGGGAATGGCTGGATCTGTATTGTTCGCCAGATCTCTCATAGGTGACTCTTTGATGACATCTCCATCAGCGACAGGCAAAAACGCTGTGCCGCCCCAAGACATCATGCCCCACTGGTCTCGATTCTTTATAGTGTTACCAATATCAATAACTTCAGTGACTAACGTTTCAAGAGGAATTTGAGAGATATCGCTTATCGTTGCTGATACACCCAGCTCTTTGGCAAAAGTTTGGCTAACTCGATCTGCTTGCTCCATGGTCATGAATTGCATTGGTGGGCTTTGCATGATTGCTTGTTGAAACAGACCTTTTGCTTTGTCTGTGCCCAAAAGTATGGCAACGCTTTCAGCACCTGCTGATTGACCGAATAAAGTAACATTCTCTGGATTACCGCCAAAATTGGCAATGTTTTTCTGTACCCATTGTAATGCCGCAATTTGATCGAGAATACCTCTATTATCTGGCGCACCATCTAAATTCATAAACCCATCCACACCAACGCGATAATTCACAGTGACAACAATCGCGTCATTTCTTGCAAAGCTAGTACCGTTGTACGCCTCTTCTCCTGCATCTGCCCGAATAAAAGCGCCGCCAGGTATCCAAACCATCACAGGTAGCTGCTTATTTGATTGTAGAGCAGCCGTTGGCGCCCATATGTTTAAGGTAAGGTCTCCTGCAGCACCGACAAGCTCAACCGTCTGCTCTCTGCCTGGCTGCGGAACTGGCGCTGTTTTTTTTGTGGCGTCCAAGACTCCTTCCCACTTTTCATACGCCTGAGGAGCTTTAAACCTAAGCGCTTTTGTAAAAGGATCATAAGCATAAGGAATACCATAAAATGACGTAACGTCGGCATTCACTTTACCTTGGACTTCGCCTTGATGAACAGAAACCGTCATCTGTTGTCCTTCTATATCGTTATTCGCTGCAAATGAAGACGCCATATTAAAGCTCAAAATTATGACTGTCGCTTTGCAAAACCTTTTCATCATATGGTTCAAAGCCATCATTATGATTCCTTTTTTTGTTTACTTGTCTTTCTTATTAGAGTGGTAAAATTGGATACCCAACCTGAAGCTTACTGTTCCTTAGAATAATACCGTCCTCTGATCAAAATTTTTATAAGATAAACGTAAGGGTTTTATAACGTTATGGTGAGCTCATATACGACTAGAAAAATCAGACTAACGATTTGAGATGAAGTTAAAAAGTAATATTCAACCAAACTGAAAGGCTGATATTTGCGTTTTTAGCACTTGCTGGGAGTAAATCTTGTGCCCTTTGTCACATCCTGCTGCACCCACCGCTATCATAAGCGGTAACAAATGCTCCTCTGCCCCTAATGGATGTGAGTCAAGCGCGTGAGGAGCATTTTTCCAGTTGACCAATGCCGCAAGTCGTTTATCCGAATCTGCTAATTCCACAGTATTCGTTAGCCATTCATCAAAACGCTCTGATGGTTCAGTAAAACTGGTATCGCCATAACCGCGCATATTATGAAAGCTCATGCCGCTACCGACGATTAGCACACCCTCTGTACGTAATGACGCCAATGCCTGACCAGCAGCCAAATGCGCTTGTGGGTCTAAATCATGACGTAAAGATAGCTGCACCACTGGAATATCTGCCTCAGGGAACATTAGCTTAAGCGGTATAAATACCCCATGATCAAAACCGCGCTCCGCATCTTGTTTATTACCTACCCCGGCCTCTATCAGTAGACTACTGACTTGCTCCGCCAATGCTGGCGCGCCTGAGGCTGGATAAGTCAAATTATAAGTATGCTCAGGAAAGCCATAATAATCATAAATGAGATCAGGTTGCTTGCCAGCGGTGATACTAAACTCAGTCTTCTGCCAATGGGCACTAATGATTAAGATAGCCTTTGGTCGCTCAGGCAAACGAGCAGAAATGCCCTTTAAAAAAGTTGCCATCTCATGCCACGTATCCGCTGGTTGCCAATCCATAAAAAAACAAGGCCCTGCACCATGCGGTATAAACAGTACAGGCTGGCTGACTGGCTCATTAGATAAAAGTGTGGTCATGGCTTTCCCCTTGTTGCTTTTATTAAATGGCTCTAATTAAACAGCTTTATTCACGAAAATTGAATAAAACCATTTACAACTATAAAACCTATCCTAATTTTTCTGATAATACCTTATCCATACTGAGGGAGCCGCCACCTTGGATGGCTAGGGCAAGTGTAGCCACCATCAAGGTTAATGCGTATTCATAACCACCATTATCAGCAAATAGCCCATTACTGATATGAACAGAGAAAATAGCCACCAACATGGTAAAGGCTGCGGCTAAAGCGGCTGGTCTGGTTAGCAGACCTAATACCAGAGCTAGACCACCGAAGAATTCAGCACCGCCTGCTAGTATTGCCATTAAGTAGCCAGGCTCCATACCCATACTGCTTAACCATTGAGCCGTACCTGCTAGCCCATTACCACCGAACCAACCAAATAGCTTCTGAGCGCCATGTGCTGCTAAAATTAAGCCAACGGGTACCCGAAGCACTAAAGCCGCCACTCCAGCTTTTGATGTCAAAATAGTATCTAATAGTGATGATTTCATTGATGCTTACTCCATAAGGTATGATTAGAATAAATAGTGTCGAAAATGATATAGGCACACTTTACTATCAACGCTATAAAAGAGTAAGCTCATTTATATTGAATAATTATCAACATACTGTTTATAATGGATTTGATATCGAGAGAATTATAGGGACAGATATGGATAGAATCGATGCCATGCGCGCTTTCGTCGCGGTAGTGACAGAAGGTAGCTTTAGCAAAGCGGCTATTACGATGCAGCTCTCGCCGCAGCTAGTAAGCAAGTATGTAGCAAAGCTAGAGGAGGAACTACATACTCGCCTGCTCAACCGCACTACGCGCAAAGTCAGTCTGACAGAAGCTGGCAGTCAATACTTTACGCATGCGCAGCAGGTTTTATTGAGTATTGATGAAATGGCATCGCAGTTAGGCGGCTTACAGCAGCATCCCAAAGGCGTCCTGCGAATCAGTGCACCCGTCTCCTTTGCCCTAAAGCATATGGCAAAACTCATCACTGATTTTCAGGAGCGCTATCCGTCAGTTACCGTTGATTTGCAGCTGAGTGATCGAAAAGTAGATATCGTTGAAGAAGGGTTTGATATTGCCCTGCGTATCGGACAGCTCCAAAGTTCATCGCTTATCGCCAAGCAGATTGCTCCGATTCGCGTGGTATTATGCGCCTCGCCCGAGTACCTCAAAGCTCATGGCACACCTAAGCAACTTGAGGATTTAGAGTCGCATCGCTATTTGCATTATAGCTATATGAATGTAGATACTAAGGGTCAAATCTACAAATACCTAAAGACCAAACAATTCAAAGAACGTAGCGTTTTCCATAGTAATAATGGCGATGTACTCGTTGAAGCAGCTATTGCAGGCGGAGGATTGATATTACAGCCGACTTTCATTGCTAGCGAAGCGTTAAGTACTGGCAAGTTGGTCGTAGTATTGCCAGAATATGAACCTAACTCTTTAGGGTTGTATGCTGTCTATGCCCATAGAAAACTACTACCTCACAAAGTTAGGTGCTTTATCGACTTTATGAACAACTACTATGGTACGCCGCCGTACTGGGATGAGAATATAGCGCACGCGCCAAACGACTAATTACTCATCATACAAAAATCTGTTTCGTAGCATAACTGACATAATTAACGTAATTAACAGGTTTGGTTTTATACTCCACCCGCGCCGCGACTAGATGCTTCGCTATTTTCAACCAGTATAGCCGCTGCCGTTTTTTTGAGTATCGCCCACTGTTCGTCATCGACATAGATACCCTCTTTCCATGCGCGCTGATGAGTTTCAAAGAGCTCGTCTGTCGATATTTTACGATCGAAATGCTGGATATCATGTTCGATATCGAAGTTTTGAGTCGCAATCTCGATGACCATATCATTGGTATTGTAATTTGACTGTGCCTTGTCAAAAAAGTAAAGGTCAGGATAGACAAACCCTTGATTCAATGTAAATAACGTATGCTTAGGCACCGAGCCATTGTCCCATTTGGCCAAACAGGCATAGCCTTTGGCCGCCAGCCCTACCAGCTCGCTATAAGCCAGCCAGCGGTTATGACAATTCTGCAAGTAAATATGAAAGTGTGCTGAATCAGCCATTTTTTCAAGAGCGTAATCGATGATCGTCGGCAAATGACACGCCAAGCTACTACCGTGCAAATCTAAACGCATCGCCTTAGCATCTTGATGGACGATATCAATTGGCGTATCGCTCTCGGTTAAAATATACGGGCTAGCATTGTTAAAGTGTCTGACGCCATCCAAGCCTGCCATCTGCAATTCAGCAACCATCGTAGCGATTACATCAGCTTCCCCAACTTCTCGATGCATCCCAGTAAAGGCTTTATACACCATTGCTACGATTTCATTATGCGATACGATCATGAGTCAAACCTCCCTGCTCTGTCGACAAATCTGGTAATAAAGGAAACAGCCATTCATCATTATGCACTTCTGCAAATAAAGGTGCGCCTTGGAACAAGGTGATTCTGACCCAGCGATCTGATCTCGGATCAAACTTGGTTGCACCAAACATAGACAATTTACACCGTAACAGATGCATAGGTAACGCGTCTTTGTGTAAGACATTCATCTGAATATCACCCAACTGTTTATGCCCCATTGTCCAAACACGGCGCGCGATTGAGCGATACTTTGGTTGGTTTAAAATAAACTCAGATATCAGTTGCTGAGCGTTGGCTTGTTTAAGCGCGAGATACAGTCTGTTTGCTTGCCTTGCGATGTCTAGTGCAAGCTCACGATCTGCGCCTACCTCTTGCCCACGCACACCTAGGCGTGGCTCTTCTTTATCCACCGAACGATACCAAAACCAATGACTATTATCAGGCTGGCTAAAATCAATATTAATCGCCCACTGATAGTGTCGCTCCAGTATATCAATCAAATCTTGAATCACCTTGCCCTTCGGTAACGACAAGCTTTCATCGGCATTTATTTTCTCTTGAAACGCATCAACACGCTCAGGATACAGCTCCATCAAGCAAGAAATGATGACCTCTTGGCTCTCAAGACTCAGATCATGGTGCGCTTGCAAGAACTCCGCCCATGTCACATAGTGATTGATAGTAGTCATCAAATTGTTTTGTAGTACCATTAATTCTGTGACAACCGTTTCATTGCGTTCTATTTGCTGCTCATTGATGGTGACAATCTCGCCAAAATGCTGAATAGCACGTTTGATTAAACTGGCAAAATGCGCCGTTTCTTTGGGTTCAATCTGACAGGTTAATGTCGCTTGCAGTGCTTCCTCACGGGTGGTCAGCCATTGATCAACCACACAAGGGTGGTTAATCAAATACGGCGCCATACCCAAACCAGTGGCATTACCAATCCCCAAATAACGCTTAATCTCTGGATGCAGCGCAACCGCTTTACTACCGCCCTTTTTCTGCGCCAAATAATCGACCCAGTCTAGGCTAAACTCACGTAGTAGATACACAGCACACATCTGCGCGCGAAACGATTGGTCAAAGTCTTCACTATGTTCTAACGGCTTAAAATCATAAATACCAAATTTACCATTGCCGTAGACCGCCGTGGTACGCAAGATATAACCCACTTGCGCTAACACATCTAAATCTGGTTGCTGACCGGCAGCGAGCGAGCTCACAATATGATCAAAGACTCGTACGCTCTTGTTTGCGCGTGCCAGCACCATCAACATATTAGAGTTACGACCTGCTTCTTGCAACGGCACATTGGCTTGTAAGTTATCCAGCAGTTCTTCGCTTATCTCGCCAAACACTAGACCAAATGTTACATCCCATTTTTGGGCAATGACTCTATCGTTACGCTCTTCATCAGCCAGCTCGTTGCAGAACACCACCAGATGATATAGATGCTCTGGCGTATGTAGACGATAGATAACTTTGCCATAACCGTGCTCATCTAAATCCCACAAATGAGTACTGAGCGTCCATTTTTCTTTATCAATCTTGCGTAGTAATGTACGCACAAAGCTAATACGGGTTTGATGCATCGCACCCAATCTTTGGGCATCCATAATCACATCACGAGTACGAAAACCTGTACCCAATGAAGGCGGTTTGACATCGATACTTTTATTATTCGCATTATTTGTATAAACCATATTCATAATTTCACTACCTTACCTAATATATCGAGCCAGCAGCTTCGTTAACAATGTCAATAACAATATCTATCGGTAAATAAGAAATCAGCGGTATAGATAGAGGCTAGTTTAGTATTTACCGTTTAATAATCTAGGGCGTGTCCTCAATTCAAACGAGTGTCCTCTAAATGGGCTAAAAACAGCTAAATTTTGCCAAACATCGTCAAATAGTTGGTCAATATCTCGATATTATCTGCACTATTTTCCTTGTTTGACGGCAATTTATCTCATTTTTATCACCATTTTTAAAATGAGGACACGCCCTAGAACAGCACACAGTTTTTTATGTCATGCTTTTTTTATAAGCTTTTTTCTGCAGAGATTTTGTTTTCTGTAGCAACTTTAGCGAGCTTCTCTTCACTAATTTTGTGTCTTACCTCTACTTTGTTAGGACGATACAAGTCTTGCTCTCGTGCCATTTTTTGTGCGATTTGTGGTCCATTCCATAACGAAGGCAGCAGGACAAAAGAAACTGGCACTGCCGTAATGACGATAAAGGACTGCAATGCTGTCACGCCACCTGAACCAAGCGAGATTAAAACAATCGCCGTTACACCCATCATGATGCCCCAAAAGGTACGAATCATGGCGTTTGGTTCACGCTCTCCACTGATGACCACGCTGATGGTATAAGTCATCGAATCACCCGTGGTCACGATAAATACTGTTGTTAAAATTAAGAACAATATCGAGGTAATCAAAGGAAACGGCAGTTGCTGCGTGACGGCTAATAGCGCACCTGGCAAATTAAAACCCTCAAAGGCACTACTCACACTACCTGGATTGGCAATCTCAAAAGCCAGACCAGAGCCACCAACGACGGTGAACCAAAAGCAAGTCACGAGCGGCGCAATAATACAGACGGTGGTAATCAATTGACGAATAGTGCGGCCACGTGAAATACGAGCAATAAATATCGCCATCATAGGGCCATAACCCAAGAACCAACCCCAAAAGAATACCGTCCACCAGCTCAACCATCCTTCATCACCGCGAAAGGTCGCCATTGGAACGAAGTTGTCAATCATCGTACCCACACCTTGGATATAACCATTGACAATAAAATTGGTCGGTCCGAAGAGTAAAATAAAGACCATCAATGCAAACGCCAACATAACGTTAAAGCGGCTAAGTAGCTGCATACCGCGCGTCAGGCCACTGATCGCAGACAACGTATAGAGCGCGATAGCAAAGACAATGATAATAAGCTGGGTAGTGAAGGTATCAGGGATACCAAACAGGGTGTTCAACGCATAACTGGTCTGCAAGCCTAAAAAACCAATGGGGCCGATAGTACCGGCGGCAACGGCAACGATACAGCAAGCATCGATGATTGCGCCCGTTTGGCCAGTGAGTACACGCTCACCAAACATAGGATAAAGAAGCGTACGAGGCTTCAACGGTAAGCCTTTGTCATAATGCAGATGCATAATCACAATCGCGGTTAAACTACCTACAATCGCCCACGCCAAAAACCCCCAATGCATAAATGATTGAGACAATGCGTTAAAAGCGCGTTGCTGTAGATCGGCTGACTCACCGTATAAAGGAGGTGCTGAAACGAAATGCGCGATTGGCTCGGCGGCAGCCCAAAAAACCCCGCCCCCAGCCAATAGTGTGCAGAAAAGAATAGCCATCCATTTGAAACTGTCTATCTCAGGTACGGGTAGATTGCCTAAAATCACGCGACCTGTACGGCCAGCACCGACTGCCAAAGCAATGACAAAGGTCGCTAGTAGCAATATTTGCCAAAAAGGTCCAAATATTTTGACGGACCACGAGAAGCCCACTTCGACTATTTTTGCCAAACGCGCTTCTGCAAAAATTGCCATCAAAACAAAGGCTACAATGAATCCGCCACTGTACCAAAACGCAGGATTTTTAAGGCCTAATGTGTCGGTAGAAATAGCGGCGGCTTCGGACTCACTTGTTCCTTGATTAACAGGAGTTGAGCGTCCTTGCTCATTTTGATTAAATCCCTTTAAGTCGGCCATGATGTGGCTCCATATACTATGCTAACGTTGCGTTTTAGATCAGAGTGGTAGCAATGAGGGTGTGATAAAACGACCTCACTATACATACCTATCTAATTTAAATTACCTACTTCAAATGGATATGCGCTATAACACGACTGTCGTCTTATAGCGATTTCGAGCAACCATTGATTAAAATGACTCTTTAAATAGCTAGTTAAGCCAAAGGCTTTAATCCTTGCTCTAAAAAATCAAACCAGTTTTGACCGATGACTTTTCCAGCATCGCTTTCGTTAAAACCATGCTTGAGCAGACCGTTATAGATGTTTTCCATACCGTCTTTACCTGCAAACCATGGCAAAGTATCTGGCCAACCTGAATTACTGGCATTGCCTTCGCCATAGTCCATCGCTTTTGACCAGCGACCATTACGCATCCACTCAAGTACAGCTTGTGGTTGATTAAGACATAAATCACTGCCAATCGCTAAATGCTCCACGCCATACTTATCAGCGCAATTAGCAATCATGGTACAGAAATCATCAAGCGTACAGTCACTACCGTTTGGCAAATGGAATGGATATAAACTAAACCCTAACAACCCGCCTGCTTGGGTCAAGGCACTGATGACCGTGTCCGACTTATTACGCAGCGCATCATGAGCCGTGGTCGGATTGGCATGGCTGATACATATTGGGCGCGATGATACCTCTATCGCCTCAAGCGTTGAACGCTCTGCGCTGTGTGACATGTCAATAATCATACCGACACGGTTCATCTCAGCGATGGCCTGTTGACCAAATCGGGTAATGCCGCTGTCATTCTGCTCATAACACCCTGTCGCCAGTAAGCTCTGGTTGTTGTAAGTCAGCTGCATAATCAATAGACCTAAACGCCGCATCACGCTAATCAGACCAATTTCATCGTCGATTGGTGAGCAATTCTGCGCACCAAAGAAGATGCCAACTTTACCCTGATCTTTTGCCATCTTGATATCAGCAACTGAGTACACGGGCAAGATAAGATCTGAGTTTTGCTCAAAGCGTGCATGCCATTCAGCAAAGCGAGTCATGGTTTGGCGAGCGTCTTCGTGATAGACCAAGGTGGCATGTACCGCATTGATACCACTGGCTTGCAGCATCTTAAAATAATCGCGATCCCAATGGCTATACTGTAATCCGTCAATGACGATATGGTCTTGGTACATATCAATTCCCTTTAATACTTTTATAAGTGACCGCTATCATTTGCTATTGAGTGCGTGTTTACACCCTGTCGCTTCGATAGCGGCTAACATGCTTATCAATAAGGTTTCTGATACGCTTTTTGATAAGCGGTCTTGACGATGGTATAGAACTCTTTGGCATATTGACCTTGCTCACGCGGGCCAAAGCTTGACTGTTTACGGCCACCAAACGGTACATGATAGTCCGTACCCGCAGTTGCTAGATTGACCATGACACAGCCTGCTTGTACTTGCTCTTTGAACATCGCACTGCTACGCAAGCTCTGAGTGATGATGCCGCCCGTCAGACCAAAGCGCGTATCATTGGTCATCGCAATCGCTTCTTCTAGATTTTTGACACGTAAGACACACGCTAGCGGTGCAAACACCTCTTCTTGATTGATATCCCAGCTGTTGTCCGTCTCAGTAAACAACGTCGGCGACATATAGTAGCCGTCATGCGGCATCTCTAAACGCTCACCGCCAAAGGCTAAATTGGCACCAGATTGCTTGGCTTTTTCGATCCAGTCCATATTTGATGCCAGCTGCTTATCATCGACGACAGGCCCCATAAATATGCCGTCTTCAAGTGCATGGCCAACTTTTAGGGTTTTCATTTTGGCAATCACACCGTCTACAAACGCATCATGAATACCGTCCATCACAATAAGACGTGAAGAAGCCGTACATTTCTGACCCGAACCGCCAAACGCACCAGCCACTGCCGCATCGATAGCAACTTGCAAATCAGCATCGTCAGCGATAACCAAGGCGTTTTTGCTGCCCATCTCAAGCTGACAACGGATAAAGTTTGGAGCAGTAGCAGCAGCGACTTTGCGACCTGTTGGTACAGAGCCGGTAAAGCTCACCGCATCAATATCTGTAGAATTAATAAGCGCATCACCGACTGACGAGCCGCCGCCCAATAGCAGGTTAAACGTACCTTCAGGTAGACCTTGACGATGAATGATTTCAGCCAATGCGACCGCGCTAGCTGGCGTTAAATTTGCAGGCTTCCAAATGATCGTGTTACCAAAGGCCAAAGCTGGCGCGATTTTCCATACAGCAGTGGCAGTTGGAAAGTTCCAAGGTGAGATAATGGCGACCACACCGACTGCTTCGCGGGTAACTTCGACCTTGACACCAGGACGCACTGAATCAGCATTATCACCAATTTGACGCAGTACCTCAGCGGCATAGTAATGAAAGAATTGACCTGCGCGATAAATCTCGCCGCGACCTTCGGCGAACGGCTTGCCTTCTTCAAGAGACAACAGCGTACCTAGCTCATCACAGCGAGCAATCATTTCATCGCCAATGGCTTGTAGGATAGACTGCTTCTTTTCTAAAGGAGTCGCTTCCCACTTTGGCTGGGCATGGCGTGCCGCCGCGATGGCATCTTTGACTTGATCGCTACTGGCTTGTGCGAACTCACCGATAGTGTCAGTGATATCAGATGGGTTAATATTGGCAACGGTATTTACGCCTGCCTGCCATTCACCATTGATATAAAGTGATTTGGTTGGGTCTTGTTGCAATATCTTTTGGGTCGTTTGGGCTGACATAAGAGCTTCCTTGATAAAGTATTAAAAGATGGAATATTAAGATTAGATTTAAGGCACAGCGGCATATACGACCAGCTCAACCAGCATCTCTTTACGAGCCAGTCCAGCTATTACCAGTGCTGCCCGATTTGGATAAGGTGCTTCAAAATATTCAGCATAAACTTGATTGACAGTTTTTAGATAGTCGCGGTCGGTTACGTAGATCATTACTTGTAGAACTGCATCCATGCCAACATTGGCACATTCTAGCGTGTGCTTAAGATTGTCTAGCGTTTGGCGAGTTTGCGCTTCTATACCGCCTGCAACCACATCACCATTTTCATCGATAGGAATTTGGGCAGTGTATAAGGTTCCGTTATTAGTGATGGCCCACTCCAAAGGTGCTTTAGACGCATAAAGCGAGGTTTTAACGGCCTGTTTGTTTAAGTGAGTCATCATATTGTCATGTCCTTTGATAAGTGGTTTCAGCAGTAAGTGATTTGAAATTTATTTAATCGCTGCCAATTGCTACATGACTTATCCTACTCAATTAGTAACGATAAATCTAACTAATTAAATTTGAATTTTGATAGATTTAACCTATCATTTAAGATAGATTATTAGAGAATAGTTTTGGATGGCCTGAATATGAAGCTACAGCAATTGCGTCATTTCTTATTTGTCGTGGAAGAAGGAGGATTTCGTGCGGCGGCTGATCGTGCCAATCGCTCGCAAGCTGCTTTGTCAGCCTCGATAAAGGAATTAGAAAAAACCTTAGGACAGCGATTATTTGAAGTAGGAAACAAAGCTCTACTCACGCCTTTCGGTGAAACCTGCTTACCAAAGATTGAGCAGTTTCTTAGCGTTTATCAAGCGCTAGAAGATGACTTAAAAGCCTCTGCATCCGGCGAAAAAGGTAAAATTAGGATTGCAAGCGTACCGTCGCTAGTGACTAAATTGTTACCTAGCGTATTGGTCGAATACTCAAAAAAATATCCTGATATTGATATTGTACTGATAGATGATAATTCTGTCGGTGTGGCCAATCGATTGTTAGCCGGAGAAATTGATTTGGCACTGGGCAATTGCACCAGTATTGATCAAACGAATATAGATTTCACTTTACTCATATCAGACCCAATTGGCGTGGTCTGTCTGAAAAGTAATGAGCTAAACAACCAGTTAAATCAGGCGCAAGGGGTGACATGGCAGCAACTCATGGCGCAGCCGTTTATTTATAATGGTACTTGTAGATTGCTCGAGAACACGCCAGCCGAATCGACCAATCGCAGGGCAAGGTACACGGTAGAAAACATCACATCGCTGTTTTCTTTATTGCGTAATGATCTAGGTATCACTACTTTACCCAAACTTGCCTTCCCTGCGAATGAGCCGGAACTCGTTTGGATAGATTTAGTTGACCCTTCTTTAAACCGGCAAATCGGTATCTTCAAACTTGCTGATAAATCTATCTCTCCCCCAGCTCAAGCATTTTATGATCTCTGTATCGCCTATGTCCAAGAGAACTACTGGCTGTAAAGCTTAAGTATAGTTACTAGGGCGTGTCTTCAATTCACTCGATAGTCATCTCAATGGGCTAAAAATGGCTAAATCTTGCCAAACATCGTCAAATAGCTAGCTAATATCCCGATATTATCTGCGCTATTTTTCTTGTTTGACGGCAATTTATCTCATTTTTATCACCATTTTTGAAACGAAGACACGCCCTAATAGCTCTAAATATAGAGACATAAAAAAGCCACGATACATAATGTATCGTGGCTTTCGGCTCAAGCAAACTTAAGCAAGCTGATTTGACGATCAGATCCAACCTTCTTCTAGTAGGTGCTCAGTATTGCTGATTTTAAAATTATTGCATAAGTCATAGAACGCCATTGGGTCTTCAACATTATCGAGCAACTCTCGTTTATGCAGTGCCACAAACAGCGCCAACGCATACGCTGCACTATGGATAGACTTTTTAGGATTAAAGGTAATATCAGTAAATCCTTGATATTGAATCACTTCTTCATGCAGCTGAGGGTTTTGCTTGAGCGCATTCACGTACAGCCAGTCATAAAATGTCGTTAACGGCTCTACGCCCCATTCCATACCAAAGTAGTTGTAACCAATGAGCTCGCCCGAGGTCATCAATCGCTCATCTTTTCTGGCTTGTCTTGGCGCTACTGTTAGCAAATCTGTATAAGGACCACCATCTTCAAAGACCATACTGGCTTGAAAAGCATTTTCGACACTATATGGATTACCATCATGCTCATCGGTAATTTTTAAGCTAAACGGACTTAATGGAAAACTCAGCTTATTTCCAGATTTGCTGGACAGCTCTAATACTTGCTTAAATCCATACTTTTTGCGAATGACTTGCTGTAAGTCATTGATGGATTTTTTCTTTTGTCTGGTCGCAAATCCCACATGCCGCTCAAACATAACCATATCCGTTTTTACCAAATTGTCACTGTTGACTTTGGGCATGAATACGGGTCTTTGTTCTATCGTATTTGGTACTTCTTCCATAGTGATGTGCCTTAATATCAATGGTCTTGTATAAATATTTTGTGTTAACGGTGCTGATGTCACCTGCTGTTGACGGTGTACTCTGTCATTGCTAGCAGCATTTCTTATTATTGTTGTTTTATTCGCTAGCAGCCAAATACAGTGAATTGATCGAAAGCTATCGAGAGTTATCGAACCCTATCAGCGCTCGCTGGGCAGTTTATCTTATTATCAGTCATTTATCCTGCCCTATTTTAGAATTAATGCCGCCATACCTTCAACAATAAACCATAATCGAGCTATTTTGAACTTAGCAACGAATATAAGACGCTACTATAAATGCGCCTGAAAGTATTATAGAAATACGCTTGACCTTACCATGATGTCAACCTATATGCTGTCACTATAGATTAAAAACGACAGAGGTTGTTATGAAAACAAAAAATACTAAAGCCCCTACTTATCATGAAGTGCTGAGCATTGAAGGCATGAGTTGCGCCTCTTGCGTCGGGCGTATCGAAAAACAATTAAAAAATATTGAACATGTTGAAAATGCCGAGGTAAATCTTGCCACTGAACAGGCGACTGTTTACTCATCTCAGCCTGTAGATGTCGCCCAGTTAAACAAAGCGGTAGAACGTGCAGGCTATAAGGTGACTGAAACCAAGCCTATCGAGCTATCTATAGAAGGCATGAGCTGTGCCTCTTGCGTTGGACGAGTAGAAAAATCCTTGGCCAAAGTCGCTGGCGTGCAACAAGCCACAGTAAACCTTGCGACTGAGCGTGCTTGGATTAAAGGCGACGCTCAAATACAAACGAGTGATTTAATTGAGGCCGTTAAAAAAGCGGGCTACGAGGCCAAACTGGTAGAACAAGACCAAAGTGATCGACAAGATAAGAAAGCCACGGAGCAAAATCAGCTTAAACGAGATTTGGGATTTTCTGCGCTGTTGTCACTGCCCGTATTCATTCTAGCAATGGGCTCGCATATGATTCCAGCCTTTCATATGTGGGTAGTGAATAACCTCGGCACTCAGCAAAGTTGGCTGATACAGTTTGTTTTGACCACACTGGTACTACTCTTTCCAGGCCGACGCTTTTATCAAAAAGGCGTGCCAGCCTTATTGCGTTTTGCGCCAGATATGAATTCGCTAGTGGCGATTGGTACCGTCGCAGCATATGGCTTTTCTCTAATAGCGACCTTTATCCCGCAAGCGCTACCTGAAGGCACGGTGCACGTCTATTACGAAGCCGCTGCCATGATTGTGAGCTTGATATTATTAGGTCGTTATTTTGAAGCAAAGGCCAAAGGACGTACTTCTCAAGCCATTCAGCATTTAGTAGGCATGCAGGCAAAGACCGCCCGTGTAAAGCAAGATGGCAAAGTCATTGAAGTCCCTGTAGAAGACGTCACCGCAAAAATGATAGTTGAAATCCGTCCAGGTGAGCGTGTGCCTATCGATGGCGAGGTGGTTGACGGTCACAGTTATATTGATGAATCTATGATTACTGGTGAACCTGTTCCTGTGAAAAAACAAGCAGGTGATCAAGTAGTCGGCGGTACTATCAATCAAAACGGCACCGTGAATATTCGGGCAACAGCCATCGGTGAAGATTCTGTATTAGCACAAATCATTCGTATGGTAGAACAAGCCCAAGGTTCTAAATTACCGCTTCAAGCATTGGTGGATAAAGTCACCATGTGGTTTGTACCAGCGGTGATGTTTTTATCAGCATTGACCTTTATAGTTTGGTTGATTTTTGGCCCTGACCCTGCCTTAACCTTTGGTTTAATCAATGCGGTTGCCGTCCTCATTGTAGCCTGCCCTTGTGCAATGGGATTGGCCACTCCCACCTCTATTATGGTCGGTACAGGTCGCGGTGCAGAATTGGGTGTGCTATTCCGTAAAGGTAAAGCGCTACAAATGCTTCAGGATGTGAGCGTGGTTGCCGTTGATAAAACAGGCACATTGACTGAAGGCAAACCTACGTTGACAGATTTCCAAGTCCAACAAGGGTTTGAGAAAGAACAGGTCTTACGTGTGGTGGCATCGGTTGAAGCAAAATCTGAGCATCCCATTGCCTTAGCCATTGTACAAGCCGCAGAGCAACAGAATATTCAACTGCTGCCTATCACTGACTTTGAGGCGATGACGGGTTTGGGTATTCAAGCAAACGTGGCAGGACAAGTGATTCACATTGGCGCTGATCGTTACATGCAACAATTGGGGCTTGATGTCGCGCCTTTTGCACAAGATGCGCTACGTTTGGGGCAAGAAGGTAAAACCCCACTCTATGTCTCTATTGACCAGCAGTTAGCCGCTATCATCGCCGTTGCAGATCCTATTAAAGAGACGACTCATGCCGCCATCGCTGCACTACATCAGTTGGGCTTAAAAGTGGCCATGATTACAGGTGATAATCGCCATACAGCTCAAGCCATTGCTGCAACATTAAGTATTGATCAGGTAGTGGCAGAAGTGTTGCCCGAAGGCAAGGTAGATGCAGTACGCCAATTGCAAGAACAATATGGCCGAGTGGCATTTGTTGGTGACGGTATCAATGATGCCCCTGCATTGGCTCAATCAGATGTTGGATTGGCCATTGGTACAGGCACAGACGTGGCGATTGAGGCGGCTGAAGTGGTGCTAATGTCAGGTAGTCTGCAAGGCGTGCCTACTGCGATTGCCTTGAGTAAAGCCACCATCAGTAATATCAGACAAAATCTGGCTTGGGCATTTATTTATAATGTCGCCTTGATTCCGATTGCCGCAGGTGTCTTGTATCCCGCCTTTGGTATCCTGCTCTCACCCATTTTTGCGGCAGGCGCAATGGCGCTATCTTCTGTTTTCGTATTAGGTAATGCGTTACGCCTCAAGTACTTTAAAGTATAGTCAGCGAACTACTAAACCGCTACAGAGTGAATGTAGAATCGTAAAGAATATCCATATAGGGTTTAAATACACAGATTATTTAAACCCTTTTGTCATTTAAGTCCCTTTTTAAGTTAGGAGGAGAAATATGAATATTGGTCAAGCATCAAAGCAATCAGGTATCTCTACCAAAATGATTCGCTACTATGAACAGATTGGCTTGCTAGAAACAGTCAATCGGTCGAACTCAGGTTATCGCTTGTATTCTAAAGACGATATAGACGACTTATGCTTTTTAAAACACTCTCGTGACTTGGGGTTTTCATCTAAGCAAATGAAAGAGTTACTGTATTTGCGCAAAAATGCTAACCGTCAGAGTGCAGATGTTAAGCAACTGACACAAGAGCATATCGAAACGTTGAATCAAAAAATTGCGCAATTGCAGGAGATGGTCGACTCGCTACAGAACTCTTTTGATCATTGTGCAGGCGATGATAATGCAGAGTGCGCTATTCTGGATGATCTTGGGCAAGCTAAATGAAGCGGACGCTAGCATTAGCTCATTTATAGCGCGTTATTATTTGGAGTCATTACTCGTAATAATCTTGAGTATCAATGTTTGACCAAACTTACTATGCCAATACACCTCTAGAACAAGTCAATCTATGGTTTAGAGAATCAATAGATTCACTAATGAATTTGATCTGTTTGTGGTTATAAGAAGAAACCCTTCTGAATTTGTATTTTATTCGGCTAACATCAACTTTACTTTAAGAAATGTCAGGTTAATTTCATCACAACTAGTGAAGTTAAACTTACCTTTTGTAACTTCATTGAATCGTTCAAAGTAGTAGTTCAATAGTGGATCGTATCTATCACCGTACACCCAACTATAGAACTTTGACAGTTCATAACTTAACTGCACGCCAAGGCCTGAGCGAACTCTAACCATAGAGTCATTTTCTAAATCAACGAGGTTCATCACTTGAAGATTAGTCTTAATTTCTCCAATTAGAGGTAAGAGAGAGTCTTTGTAATTATCGGCCATTTGCACAAGTTTGGGTTCAGTAACTTCTGCTTCGAAAATCATAATTAGATCATTAATTTCACTATCATAATAATCGTTGTCTAAGCGTTTTTTAGACTCATTCCTAAGAATATAGAGCTGTTCAAGCGGATCAGGTTTCGTTTCAATCGCTTGGTTTGAAAGGTTTTTCTGATACTCGCTGAATAAACTTTCTATCCTGTCTGCAATAACATCTAGATAGTCATATCGAGTAATGAGAAATTCCAATAACTCATTTATGTTGAGGTTTAACAGTAGATCTTCTGCATCTACATCTCTACTGTATAAATGGACACTTAAATCGCCACTATTGACATGACTCTCAAAAGGCCAACTAGCAAAGCGTTTTGATTTCGATTGCTTTAAATCCACAGGGTGAGCACCAAAGCAAGCTCTTATAGTCTTGAAATAGTTGTTATCATCTTCACTAGGAAACAAGCGTTCATTAAAACACTTTTTTTCACCTGAAAATGGTATATTTTTTTCATTTATAAATACTCTGTGCAGTTGCTTAATTGATTCGAATATAAGGTCAATCGAAGATATTAAAGAATAGACCTGCATAGATTTTGTATCTATGTTTTTATCAAAATTAGTGACGTTCTCCAAATGTCGAACTGACACTGTAATCCAGTCTAAACAAGAACAGACTAGGTTAAAAAGGTTCTTGTCACCTTTATTTTTATAGATTTGATATACAAAGCTTGAGTTAGAATTTACTAAATTCCGGAAGTCTCTTATCTTATCATCACTAATGACATCTCTCATTTGTTACTAACCTCATAATTAGCTGAAATTTGTGAGCTTCCCAGATTTTACTAGACAGCTTTTAACTCAGAATAACATCCTTCTTGAGACTTAACATTGGAAATAAAGACCTATAGCAATCGCAACTCCAATACCTATTTCGCTTACTGCTAAATTTCGTCAAAGTTCCAAATATTTTCTTTGTTTTTTACCAAAATAAGCGCCATTTCCTTGTAAAAGAACCAATTGTTATTTGCCCTTGTTTCACACCTTATTAAACCACGATTTCCATAAAAACTTCAGTTTTCACAGAGTTAGCGATAAAAAATTGCTTAAGCGATGATAATACTCAGCACATAAAAAACCCTTTAAGCGACAGATGATGCTTAAAGGGTTTATATTTTGATTTAACCAAAACTACGTTAACTGTCTTTAACTACGAGCTAACTCAAAAATAGGCTGTCCGTATTCAACGTTCTGGCCACTTTCAACCAAAACTGCCGTGACCACACCTTCTTTATTACTAATCACTGGCTGCAAACGGGTTAACTCATCAATGAAGCAAATGGTCTGACCTTTTTGAATATGGTCGCCTTCTTTGACCAAGTTGTCTGTTGCATCGTCTTCACTTAAGTATACCTGCCCTACATAGGTGGCACCTACTTGCAAGACATCACTACCCTGCTGTTCAGGCTCATGAGTAGTCGTGGCCTCTATAGGGTTAGCGCTAACATTATTCTGCGCACCTAGATTATTAACCACCCTAATAGATTGCCCATTGTCGGCAATCGTGACTTCGTGCAGCTGACTGCTTTCAACCAGTTTGACCACACGTGTTATTTGCTCTATATCCATAATACATTCCTTATCTTAATTTTTTAACTCATGCCCAGATATTTAGCAATGGTCATGACACTTAGGATACTCATCACGATGGCGATTAACCAACCAAATGCCGCAATCCAAATCGGATGCTTATAATTGCCAACGATATTTTTTCTGTAGGCGGCAATCAGAACGATGACCATGGCGATAGGTAGCACTAAGCCATTTAACGTACCAACCAATACCAATACTTGAGCCGGTTTACCGATAGTGGCAAACACCAACGTTGAGATAACGATGAAACCAATAATGAAGTAGCGTTTATAAGTCTCAATGAACGGATGAAAGTTGGTCATAAAAGACACAGAGGTATAAGCAGCACCAATCACCGAGGTCACAGACGCCGCCCAAATCACCATACCAAAAATAACTTTACCTGCGTTTCCTAGAATGTACTGAAACGGCGACATAGCTGGGTTGGCAGGATCCAATGCGAAGCCTTGAGATACCACGCCTAATACGGCAAGGAATAAAAATACGCGAATCACAGAGGCAATTAAAATACCAGAGACAGAGCTTCTGGTTACTGATTTTAAATTCTCTTCTCCGCTGACGCCTGCTTCCAATAAGCGATGCGCACCTGAGAAAGTAATATAACCGCCAACCGTACCGCCAACTAGCGTCACGATAGCCACTGCATCAATTTTGTCAGGCATGATGGTTTTGCTGACGGCTTCTGCTAATGGCGGATCAGATTTAAAGACCACATAAATGACCAATACAATCAGGATAAAGCCCATTAACTGAGCGAATTTATCCATCATAGGACCCGTTTCTCGGCCTAAAAATATCGCGACGGCAATCACACCACTGATCAGGGCGCCTGTGATAGGCGACATGTTGAACATGGACTGCATGCCAAGTCCAGCACCGCCAATATTACCAATGTTGAAAGCTAGGCCACCCGCAATGATTAAGAACGCGAGCAAGTAACCGACACCAGGAAATACCAAATTGGCGATTTCCTGCGCGCGTTTTTTGGAGACTGCGACTACGCGCCAAACGTTAAGCTGGACGCCGATGTCCATAACAATAGAGATTAAGATAACAAAGCCGAAACTTGCCATTAGGCTTTCGGTAAATGTGGCCGTTTGGGTCAAAAACCCTGGCCCTACTGCTGATGTGGCCATCAGGAAGGCCGCGCCTAAAATGGCGGTATTGTCTTTTTTTATGGTGCTCATAAACATCCTTGTTCTATATGGGATTATTTAATCAAATGATTAGGAAACGGATATTTAGTGGGCAGAGATAGTGATACCTTTGAGCTCTAGTTGTTTCTTTATTTCTTGCGCAAACAAAATAGCGTGTTCACCATCCCCATGTAGGCAGATACTTTGTGCCTCTACGGGTACGGTTTGACCGCAGACACTGGTGACAGTCCCTTCAGTTATCATCTGCAATACATGCTTAATCGCATCATCCGTATCGGTTATTAGCGCATTGTCTTTGCTACGAGAGACCAATGAGCCGTCTTTTTCATAGTTTCTATCGGCAAACACTTCTGATATTGCTTCTAGACCCTGTTTCTTAGCTGATTTAACCAAATAACCACCAGACAGACCCATGACTTTTAGATTTGGATCAAATCGTTTGATTTCACTGGCCAAAATGTCTGATAAATCTTCATCAATAGCGGCTTGGTTGTACAACGCACCATGCGGTTTTACATAGTCTAATGACACACCAACCAAGTCACAAAGCGCTTTGGTTGCGCCCAACTGATATGCCAATAAAGCACGATACTCAGATTCGCTTAATGGCTGATGGATACGGCCAAAGTTTTCTCTATCGTTTAGACCAGGATGTGCACCTACGCTCACGTTGTTTGCTTTTGCCAATTGCAAAGTTGCTAGCATTTCGCTATAAGACCCAGCGTGCAAGCCGCAGCAGACATTCGCTGAGCTGACTATCGTCAATAACTTATCGTCTTGCCCGCAGCCTTCAGCCACATCAGCATTTAAATCAATTTTCATTGGCATACTCCTTTATTTGATCGATGTAATGTTGTCTTTTCTGTTGTTCACGCAGCGCCTGCTCTAACGACACAATGACGAACTGACAGGCTTTGCCAAATCTAATCTGTGCCATCAGCCCTATGTCTGCTTGAATCACGGTTGCGATTTTAGGATAGCCACCCGTCGTCTGCCCATCTGCCATTAACACAATCGGTTGTCCTTGTGGTGGCACCTGAATCATGCCAATATCAACGCCATGTGAGCTCATTTCTACTGGCTTACTAAATTCAAGCGCTGTAGCTCCCTCCAAACGGTAACCCATACGGTTGCTACTGCTTTGTAGTTTCCATGGCTGGGTCTCAAACGCTTGCTTAGACGACTCAGTGAAGCAATCATATTCACTGCTTTTTATCACTCGAATAACCTCGGTTGGTGCAAGTCGAGCCACCCCAATCACAGGTAGGCTGGATTCAGTTTTCACCGTTAAGCTGTCATCGGCTTTTAAATATCTGCCTTTAAATCCGCCAAACCCTGCTTTGAGATTGGTGCTGGCTGACTGCAATACTGGCTCGATATCAAAGCCGCCGTGCACACATAAATAGGTATACATACCTTGTAGCGGACGCAAAAGTTTGAGCGTTTGCCCAACTGTTGCATTGATACGCCAATAGCAAGGAACACGCTTGTCGTCTAGATAGGCCTCGTATAAAGCGCCTGTTAAGCAAAAGCTGACGTTTTCTTCAAACTTTATGGTTAGCTCACCGAGCGCTATTTCAATAGCAGGTTCGTTGGCTTCGTTTTTCATCAAAGCATTGCCAGCTTGTAGCGCCCAGTTGTCCATCACGCCATTTCTACCCACGCCCATGCTTCGGTAACCCAGTCGTCCCGAATCTTGAATACTGGCAAGGGCACTTGCGGTTAAAATTTTCATTGATACCACCTGTTTTTTTGTCTTTTTGATTCATGCATTTTTTATTTATCGCTTATTGATGAATATCAATCGCTTTAAATGTCAAAGTATCGCCTGCGTTAAGCAACGTCGGAGAAGACTTGGTTAAATCAAATAAAGCAGTATCCGTCTGGCCGAGTAACTGCCAACCGCCTGGAGACTCAAAAGGGTATACCCCTGTCTGCTCGCCGCCTATACCCACTGAGCCTGCGGGTACTTGAGTTCTAGGGATGGCGTGTCTTGGGAAATACAGCGACTCAGACAAGCCGCCAAGATAAGGAAATCCTGGCTGAAAACCGATAAAGTAAACGGTATAAGTGGCTTTAGTATGTAGCTCAACAACGGCTTCGACCGAGAGATTTAGCTCATTCGCCATGGCCGCTAGATCAGGGCCATATTTTCCACCGTAATGTACTGGTATCTCGACGTGCTTGCCATGGATGGTTTTTGAAGGGATGTCATTGAGCAAATCTGACAGCTTATCTTTAAAGGTAGTAAGCTCAGCCCAAGTTAATGGCACGATGAATACACTGAGCGTATTCATACCAATCACCACTTCGATGACTTCTGGCATTTTCTGGATGCTGTCTGATAAAGCCCAGCACTTTTGTTGTTTTTCTAAGGTGATCGGTTTAGGGAAAAACAACGCGAGATTGGTTTCACTGCATAGTTGCCATTGTAGTTCCATTAGCACGTGCTCCATTATTTTTATCTACTACAGTCAAATCATCTATAAATTGGATACGGTGTCAGGCTCGCTTAGTCTACGACTTGTAGTACTTTCACTCGCCTTCCTTGTATCCAAATTATATTGAACCGACTATATTCTGATTCTGACGCTTCTGACGCTAATGTCAGATTTGGTTTTCATTTTTGCAGACAAGAACTGATTTATATATTGTCTTGTATCCACTGTTCTAGATAATGGATGCTCATTTGACCTTCACAAAACACCTTATCCTCAAAGAGTCGCTGATGCAGACCAATATTGGTATCAATACCGGTGATTTGCGCTTCTGATAATGCCGCACGCATTTTTTCTATCGCTTTTTCTCTTGAACGATCTTGTACACATATCTTGGCAATCAAACTGTCATAAGATGGCGGCACGGTGTAGTTCGACTCAGCATGGCTATCCACTCTGATACCAAACCCTGCTGGCATGTGGCAGTAGTCTATGCGTCCAGCATTTGGCAAAAATGTCTGCGCGTTTTCAGCATTAATACGGCACTCAAAAGCGTGTCCGGTAATGGCGATATCACTTTGCTTGTATGCTAACGTGAGTCCGGCAGCCACTCTGATTTGTTCTTGCACAATATCAACACCCGTCACCATCTCAGTGATGGTGTGCTCAACTTGCACACGAGTATTCATCTCGATAAAGAAGAATTCGCCATTTTCATATAGAAACTCAAACGTGCCTGCGCCTCTATACTGCATTTGCTCGCAAGCTGTGACACATGCTTGTCCGATTTTCTGGCGCTGCTCTTCAGTAATACCAGGTGCTGGCGCTTCTTCAATAACTTTTTGATGACGACGCTGCATAGAGCAATCACGCTCGCCTAAATAAATAGCATTACCGTGGGTATCGGACATGACTTGCACTTCGATATGACGCGGTGCTTGTAGGTATTTTTCAAGATAGACAATGGCGCTACCAAAATTGGCTTTGGCTTCTGTTTGCGTCATAGAAATCGCAGAGAGTAAGTCGGCTTCTTTTTCGACCACGCGCATCCCACGACCGCCGCCACCGCTTGCTGCTTTGATAATGACTGGATAACCAACGTCACTGGCAATCTTGATAACTTGCTCTGAATCAGCAGGCAATGCGCCATTCGATCCAGGTACACAAGGCACGCCAGCCATCGTCATTTGCTTTTTGGCTTCAACTTTGTCGCCCATGTTTCTGATATTGTCAGCCGTTGGACCAATAAACGTGAGACCCGAATCTTCAACTAAGGCCGCAAATTCTGAGTTTTCAGACAAAAAGCCATAACCTGGATGGATAGCTTGTGCGTTGGTAAGCTTTGCAGCAGACACAATCGCTCGTTGGTTAAGATAACTGTGTGTGGCATTGGCAGGCCCGATGCATACTGCTTCATCGGCTAGGCGCACGGGTAACGAGTCTTTGTCTGATTCAGAATGGACAATGACTGATTGGATGCCTAGCTGTTTGCAAGCTCGGATAATACGTAGAGCAATCTCGCCTCGATTGGCAATTAAGATTTTTGTGAACATGTTTATTCCCTTAAAAATATAGTGTCAAATACAGTGTTTGTGCAGCGTCTATACAATATTGAGCGGCTATTGAGTGGCTTTAACTGTTTGGCTCTATAATAAATAAGGGCTGGGCATACTCTACGACATCACCTTCATCGACCAAAATCTCTTTAAGCGTACACGCAGTTTCTGCTTTGACCTCGTACATCATTTTCATGGCTTCAATGATGCATAGTGTCTGCCCTACTTCTACCTTATCTCCTACCTGAAAAAACACTTCTGCTGTCGGCTCAGAGCGAAGATAAAACGTACCTAGCATAGGCGCTATTACTTGGGATTTCTCCACCTCTGTAGTCACAGTTTCATCACTATGATTACTGTCTACATTGGTATTATTATCCGTACTGTTTTGAGTGGTTTCGGTTTGAGACTCTGAATGAGACGCCGTTGGGTTGGGAGTATTAGCGATATGATTGCCGCTACTTTGGTTGCCGTCAGATTGGCAAACGATAGAAATACGTGCATCACCATCAGTGACTTCTAAAGATTTTATATCGGCGCATTCTGCAAGTTTGATCAGTTTTTCCAGATCCGTGAAATTGATATTCATATGATTGGCTATTCCGTTAGAGTGAAAGTGAACAATTATTTTTTATAAAAAATTCGTACCTAGTGATGTATGTAGTGTGTGATTGTTGAACGATATGTGACAATTTATTGATTGGCTTATTAAAATAATAGTTTGAAATTAATTATCTCTATGCGTATTAAAAGTGCTGTTGTCATCAAAAATTATAGAACTGCCAAGTCTTCATCTCTTGGGTCGCAGATAAACATATGTCCTGGTGAATGCGTTATCATCAGCTCTGGCTTACTAGTCATAGCGATACTTTGCGGCGTCACACCGCAAGCCCAGAATACAGGGACTTCGCCTTCTTTTATGATGGATGCATCACCAAAATTAGGCGCATGAATGTCGGTTATACCGATGACACTAGGGTCTCCGATATGAATAGGCGCGCCGTGGACTTGCGGAAATCGAGAGGTGGCTTGGACGGCTTTGGTGATTAATGGATAAGGTATTGGCCGCATGCTAACCACCATTTTCCCATGAAACTGTCCTGCAGGCTCAGTCTCTATGTTTGTGATATACATTGGCACATTGTGATTGTCTTCGATATGTCTGATAGGAATAGACGCATTTAGCATGGCAGACTCAAAGGAAAAACTGCATCCTAAAAGAAAGCAGACCAAATCCTCTCTCCAATAGTCTTTTAGATCTGACACCTCAGCCACTAATTCGCCAAATTTGTATATCCGATACTTTGGGACATCAGATCTCAAGTCTGCGCCTTTTGCCATGAGACGTGGCTCTGCGCTACCGACATCTGTTACATCTAAAATAGGACAAGACTTTGGGTTTCTTTGTGCAAACAATAAAAAATCATAGGCCAAATTTTTGGGCACTATGACTAAGTTTGCTTGTATATGACCTTTACACATGCCGGAAGTCGGCTTGTTAAGTTCATTTTTACTGATTAACGCTCTGACCTCTGTCGGCGTCATATTTGCTAAATCTAACATGATTACAACCTCTTACGCTTTATTATTTTTAGCAGATAAAAGTTTATTATTTGTTTTATATTGGTATGGCTATTTATAACTTTATTTCATATACCGAGAACTATGATTATCGTTATGTAACTTATCAGAACACCTTCGATATGACAAGATATGAATACAGAAATATGTGATGAATATGATGAGTAATCTTCTTGAACGCACAGTTAAGGATGCAAATTGAACTATGAATAATGTCAAAAAAAAGGGCTCAAGCGTCGAGCGAGTTTTGCAAATCGTAGAAGTATTGGCTAGATCTTCTAAGCCTATGGGCGTTATTGATTTAGCAGAAACATTGGACATCCCTGTACCCAGTATGTACCGATTGTTAAATCAGCTACAACCGCTTCAATTTGTCCAATTGGATTTGCATGGAAAAGTAACCTGCGGAAAAAGAACGCATGACTTAGCTTTAGACCTGTGGAAAAACAGTCCTTTTAAAGCAGAAAGGTTGGCGATATTACAACAGCTTTCAGCCAAAATTGGTGAGTCGGTAGGGATTGCGGTGCTGCAAGACTTAGAAGTGGTATATATCGATCGTGTGATATCTGACTGGCCTGTCCAAATACAGTTACCTACCGGAACCAATATACCTATCTGGGCCTGTGCCAGTGGCAAATTATTGTTGACGCAGTTGGCAGATAATAAGTGCGAGCGTATTGTAGAAAAACTATCGTTACAGGCGCTCACGACCCATACTCAGACTGACAAAAAACAACTCATGACGTCCATTGCTGAAGTGCGTAAGACACAGATAGGGACAGATAATGAAGAGTTTATTCCTGGTATGGTCGCCTGTGCTGTCCCGATTCCGAATGGTGACCAGCCTGCATTTGCTACGGTATTTACTCATAGTCCTACTGTCAGAAAATCTTTGGATGAGCTACTGAGCTATGTGCCTGTCATGCAAGAGGCAGCCAACGAGCTATCTGTTATTTTCCATCAGGAATATAATGAGTAGCCTGTCATAATATCCTATAACGATTGTATCTTAAGCCTCTTAGGTGTTGATACGAATATGAATGTAATGAGGTTGTAGATAGCACACTTCCCTTACATCAACGCTCACTCCCTACTTTTATTTTCTCAACCAAAAAATCGACAGCAGCTTTTACCTTAGGCACTAGATAGCGCTGCTTTTGATACAGCAGATATACGGCCATATCAGCGTGCTGCGTGATTGCTAATGGATGCTCAAATTTAATCTCTTGCAATGCGCCTGACTCAAGATATGAGGATAGTGCCCATCGAGTGGACATCAAAATCCCTTCACCATCACAAGCTTTTTTGGCTAGCCATGGTCCATTGTTTGAAATTGCCACTGCAGGTCCTGAGACATCATGCCACTGATCGTTGACATAGCAGAGCCAAGGCGTTGGCCCGTTTGGCGCTTTGAAATACAGGCCTTTATGTTCTTTTAATTCCATCACATGACTAGGTTCGCCATGCATCTCTAAATAATTGGGCGACGCAACCGGAATAAACCCATTGTCCATGAGCCTAATGGCAAGCACTCGCTCATTTGGTGCATAACCATCGCGAATCGCAATATCGACATCGTCACGTCCTAGTGCTGATAGCTCATCGCTGAGACTGACATCCAATACAATCTCTGGGTATAACTTACCAAGATCATCTAACAACGGCAGTAGTATCCTTTCACCAAAGCCCACCATCGAGCTGATGCGTAAGCGCCCCATTGGCGTGGTTTGATAACTGCGCACCGTTTCTTTACTTTGCTCGATCTGATCCAATACTTGCTGCATATCGTCGTAATAGACCTGCCCTACTTCGGTCAATTTAACGATTCGGGTCGAGCGCTTTAACAGTGTCGCGCCCAAGCTCTTTTCTAAATCAGATACTCGTCTCGATAGTGAGGATGGCGGTACATTGAATGCACTTGCCGCCTTAGTAAAACTGCCCGTTTCTACGACTTTGCTGAAATACTTAATGGCACGTAATTGATCCAACTGACCTCTCCATTTAGATGAATGTTTAAGTATTTTCGCTTTATTATTGTCTTAAAAGCAATAGTGATTCACGTTATTCCTTATATATAACCACATTAAAACCAGTAATAATGTGTTTAACTTAGGGCGTGCTTGATATTCGACCATGGCACTGACAGAGACTATTTTTTAGACAGTTCGACGTTAAAAATAGTAAGTTTAGTCATTCTAAGCGTCTATGTTTTAACAATGAAGTGGCAAAAAATAGTCCTGTCTCCTTCTGTTTATATTGGAGCTGATGCTAAAACTGCCCCATACTGTGTTGTAAATCTAGTTAAGGCACGAGCATTACCGTCGTTTTACGCCTTGTCTGGAACCGTTTTAGCAATCAGCAGTGCCTATTTGTGAATATCAAACACGCCCTAAACGTTGCAATGAAAACACGATTAAAAATAACTTTTACGTCAACAATGGAAGAATGACTTATGATTACTTTGCACGGCTTTGCTGCAAGCAACTATTACAACATAGTAAAACACGCTCTTTTATATAAGGGCATTCCGTTCCAAGAGGACCTTTTGTACGCTGGTAGTGATGATCTACTAACCGTCAGTCCAGTGGGTAAAGTACCTGCGATCACCATGCCTGACGGTTTTAATCTGTCGGAATCCAACGTGATTTGTGACTTTTTGGAAGAAACCTATCCAGAAAAGCCGCTATATCCTGCCGATGCAGCAGAACGCGCGACTGTACGTCAGATTATGAAAATAGCAGAGCTGTATTTTGAGCTACCAAGTCGTCGTCTGATTCCTTATGTATTTTCTGGCGTGCAAGCACCTAACGCAATCAAAGAGGAAGTACGTCAAGTATTGGGCCGCGGTATTATTGCTATGAATCGCTTATGCAAGTTTTCGCCTTGGATTGCAGGTGAGCAATTCACCATGGCTGACATCTATGTGCATTACGTCAACACTATTGTCAACGCTTTTGGAGCGACTCAGCTTGAGTGGGATGTACTGGCAGAGGTGGACGGCATGAAAGAATGGAACAAAGCCATGAGTGAAACCGACATTGCAAAAAGCGTTCAGGCAGACAGTCAAGCAAACATGCCTGAATTTATGCGACACGTTAAAGCTCAAATCCAAGCCGCAAACGCTAAATAACATATGACAGTGTGGCCACTAAAAATGAGCCACATTAAGAAAATTACTAAAACTCGATAATCTAAAGAACGACCAATGCCGTAAAGGGATTGGTCTAAAAATCCAACTATTTGCAGGAGCAAATCTTATGACCGATAAAAATAAACAACTGGTTTCAACCATCAGTGATGACAACAAATTAACCCTGTCTTTAAAAGACATCGAGATGCCACAGCCCGGTGCTGACGAAGTTGTCGTTCGCATGGAAGCCATGCCATTGAACCCCTCTGATTTTGGTGTGATGTTCAGCGCCGCTGATATGTCAACCGCTGTACAATCAGGCACTGATGACAGCCCGATCATTACCGCTGATGTGCCTGCGAAATTCATGCCATCACTCAAAACGCGGGTAAATAAAGATACGCCAGTCGGTAACGAAGGCGCTGGTACAGTCGTCGCAGCAGGCTCATCAGAAGCCGCACAAGCACTCATGGGCAAAATGGTTGCGGTGATTGGTGGCGGTACATATCGTCAGTATCACTGTGTGAATGTGAAAAGCTGCATAGAGATGCAAGATGGCACGACTGCTACCGAGGCCGCATCGTCTTTTGTAAACCCGCTCACCTCACTGGCAATGGTCGAAACCATGCGCGCTGAAGGTCACAAAGCCATCGTACATGCAGCAGCTGCTTCTAGCCTTGGTCAAATGCTAAACCGTATCTGTATGGCAGACGGTGTTGATTTGGTGAATATCGTCCGTAAAGACTCGCAAGAAAAGCTATTGCGCGATATGGGCGCAAAATATGTGGTGAACTCAAGCAGCGAGACGTTCCTTGCCGATTTGACCGCCGCGATTACTGAAACAGGCGCTACGATTTCGTTTGACCCTATCGGTGGCGGTAAGCTCACCAGCGATATTCTAAACTGTATAGAGGCAGCTATTACTCGTGACGTAGAAGAATACAGCGTCTATGGCTCAAATACCTTTAAACAAGCTTATATTTATGGTGCCTTAGACCGTGGTCCGATCACCTTAAACCGTAACTTTGGTTTTGCGTGGGGTGTGAATGGTTTCTTATTGTTCAATGCACTTGGTAAGCTTGGTAGTGAAACGGTTCAGTCCATGCGCAAACGCGTGGCAGAAGAAATCACCACTACCTTTGCGAGCAGCTATACGCATGAAGTGACCCTAGAAGAAGCGCTACAATTAAAATCAATCGCCGCTTATGGCAAACAGGCGACTGGAGAGAAGTACTTGATCAAGCCTCAAGCTTAATAATGTCTAGAAAGCTGTTATAACTTAAGATATAGCAACTTCCTCATAGACTGATTTTTGATAAAAAAAGCAGATACTAATAACGGTATCTGCTTTTTTTGTACTTAATTGTTATTGAATGATGTAAGTAAAAGGCGGTAACTTAGCCTTTTTAAATACTGACTCTGTGAACATTGTCTTTTCGAGTATCGCCTTTCTGTAGACTCCTTATCTGAAAATCAAAGCGTCCTTGTAGTTATATGACTTCTTTGTGATAATTAAAATCCAGACACGCTAACTTTTAAATAAAAATATTAGACATTTTAAACTATCTACTTTTTGAGAGATGACTATGAAAAATACAATGAAAATAATGATGGCCTCCACGCTTGTTATGAGTGCACTTGCTACTGGCTGCCAAACAACGACTAGTGTTACCAAACCAACCGTACAGCCAATCACAGTAGAGACGTTAGAGGCGAACAATTGGCGCCTTATAGATGCCAAGCTTAATAATGGAGACTTGGTTGAAGCGTTATTTTTTGATCCATCAAGACCATTAACGCTGGACTTTATGACTGTTGAAGGCCGCAATATGGTAAGCCTTATGAATACCTGCAACAATATGAGCGCAGGATACAGTGTGACGAATGGCGAGGTAGAACTGAGCGCAATCAGAAGCACTAGAATGGCCTGCCCTGAACACTTAGCACAGTTTGATAGTGCTGCTGCCACAACAGTACAAGGCAAATACAGCTTTGGTAAAAATAGCGATAACAACCCTGTGCTAGTCATTAAGAATGACAATCAAACGGCTCACTTCAAAGCCGTTCCTAAAACAAAAACACCTTAAGGACTGTTACGTAGCTCTATCTTAAATTTATGAATAATGCCTCACTATGAATCAGCGAGGCATTATTTGTATCAACAAACTGCTAGCCTCAGCATCAAAACAATAACAGTAACAGTAACAGTAACAGTAACAGTAACAAAAATCGCTCTAGGCAGTTTCATCGAGCATTAAAAATAAATATATAAATCAACCATAATAAGGATATGTCATGTCGTTTATTAAATTTTGCACTTTGGCACTCATTGCCACATCCTCTCTAACTGCGTGTAGCAGTCACAACCAAGCCAACTCGAATGCTAAAACGAGTATTAGCCAGATTGAAGACAGTAACTCATTCCTAAGCACCCTAAAACCAAGCAGCGCTGAAGCGATAATCGGTCAAGTAACAGGTATTACTTCGCAAGATAGAAATCAGCAAAAAGTCACTATCGTAGCCCAAGATGGAAAGTCCTATACCGCGTCTATTAGCAAAGCTAATTTTGGTCAGCAGAATGCTTATCAAATGCAAAAATTGGCGATGGGTGACTATATAGAAGTCGAAGGTGACATAGAAGTAACAGACGAGCAATCAAAGCCAGATGGTGAGCATCAGCTAACTGTACATGCCATGCCATATGTATTACGCAAAATCATTGTCGCTGACCATCAAGTAGACTGCGTAGGCGTTGCGCCACAATCCTGCCTTTTAACAAAGCCAGCTGACCAAGTCGATAGTCAAGTAGATTGGCAGTATCGATATAGTGGTATAGAGGGTTTTGATTATGAGCCTGATTATGAATATACCTTGCTTATAAAAAACACAGCCGTTGCTAGACCACCTGCTGATGCATCGTCAGTGCAGAGCAAACTGATTCAAGTCATTGAAAAGAAAAGAACCCAGCCTTAGTATCTAAGGTATACCTCCTCTAAACAGACAAGCAGCCACACGATTAATTGTTAACATTATTCAACCTGTGGTTGCATCTGACGCTTATTACGCCTAGTATTTCGCTCCTTAAAATAATTCTATTTTTAACAATAGCACCTCTACAGGTTCGTCTACTCACAATAAAGAAGGATTCGTTATGCCAATAAATACAACCACAATTATTGATGGTGGCATGAGACGAGAACTGGCGAAGCGTGGTGCACCGTTTCGTCAACCTGAATGGTCAGCACTGGCAATGATAGAAGCGCCAGAGATCGTTCGTGATGTACACCGTGCCTATATCAAGAGCGGCGCGGCTGTCATTACGACAAACAGTTACGCGCTAGTACCCTTTCATATCGGCGAGGAGCGTTTTGTGGCGCAAGCACAAGATTTGGCAGCAGCGTCAGGTGAAATGGCACGTGCAGCAGTGACGCTGGAAGGCGCAGCAACCAAAGTAGCTGGCTCTATCCCGCCACTGTTTGGCTCCTACCGTGCAGACTTGTTTGATGCTGACCACGTAGAAGATATCGCCACCCCACTGATCAAAGGTCTAAATCCGTATGTCGATTTTTGGCTCGCTGAGACTCAGAGTCTAATCGCCGAGTCTATCGCTGTTCGTGAGCTACTTAATACGCTAGATACGGACAATAAACCGCTATGGGTCGCTTTTACCTTAGAAGACAGTATGGATATCGATGTACCACGTCTGCGTTCAGGAGAAACCGTCGAGGAAGCCGTGGCAACGATGGCTGCTCTCGATGTCGAGGCAATACTCTTTAACTGCTGCCAACCTGATGTCATCGAACAAGCACTAGATGTCGCACAGACTGTCCTGCAAGCAAAACAAGCGCAGCATATCGAACTTGGCGCTTATGCCAATGCCTTTCCGCCGCAACCAAAAAATGCCGCGGCAAATGATACGCTTAATGAAGTACGTGATGATTTGACCCCGCCTGCCTATCTGCTCTGGGCACAAAAGTGGCAAGCACAGGGCGCTTCATTAATCGGTGGCTGCTGCGGTATTGGCCCTGAGCATATTCAGGAATTAAGCCAACATTTTACTGCTACTGCCTAGACATAGGCTGATCCGAACATAGAAAAATGTAAGATAATTAGATCGTTGAGTTAATCATGCCGACCATCGAATGTTATTTGATGGTCGGCATATTGCTGGTCATGGAGCTAGTGCTGTAAGCGTATCGAAAAATTCAGTAGCAGTTGCAGGCTTGAATGAAATCATCGACTAGCTTGTCATAAATATGCGTATTGTATTCTTAACAGCCTACCCTTCCTACCGCTACCCTGAAGTCTGTCTACCCGTTTGTATCAGTAGGACCCCACTTAGAATCAGTACCAACGCTATAATTTCTAAGCTGGTGATATCCTCGCCAATTATCGCGCCAATGATGACAGCAACGACTGGAGCAATATAAGTAGCACCAGCAGCCCGCACTGAACCTAACGTCTCAATAATAAAATAATAAATCAAAAAAGCAGCGCCAGTACCCAAAGCACCCAGACCAAGTATTGTTCCCCACATTGCCCTAGTATCTGTCGACAGCTGGGTTATACCATCGAAATCGATGAGTATCGAAAGCGTTATGACAGCTAAACCCACTTGCCAAGTGGCTAACGCCAGTGGTGGCAATCTCAGAGGAGACAGATAACGCCGCGCATACACAAAAGACGCACCCACACTCAAAGACCCTGCCAACATCCACAAAACGCCAACGAGAGAGACACCAGTAGCGCCTTGCCATGGTCGCGCACTTAATGCGATACCAGCAAATCCTAGCGCAAGTCCAATCGCCATTTGCTTGGTCGGACGCTCTTCAGGTAAGAACAGCGCCGCGCCTAAAAAGGTAAATATAGGGATTGAGCCACTTAATAGACCTGCAATGCTACTGGGCAATAGCGCCGTACCTGCGACAAATCCATAATAATAAAATGAAGTTGCAAGCACCGACATCACTATAAAGTGTGGCAAATGCTGTAACTGCGCCCGAGTAATTACTTTGCTGTGCCAAGCAACTGCAACCAATGGCAAGAACCCAAATAGCAGGCGTAAAAATACGGTTTGTGAGGGGCTGATTAGAGCCGTCGCCCATTTCATAAAAATAAAATTCGACCCCCAGATGACCCCGAGAAGCACCAGTGCAGCATATGCTCGAAACATAACATTGGCCTTAACAAATAGATGAGCTGCTTTTTTCAAACAGCTAGCGTCGACAGTGTTTTATTGCTTGTATTAACAGTCTGGTATTAACTATCTTGTATCAATAGGCTTGTACTGACTAACTCGTTACACAGAGCGAATGACGCCACCATCAACCCGTATATTCTGCCCAGTGATGTATCCAGCAGCTTCGGATAATAAAAAGGCAATCGTTGAGGCGATTTCTTCAGAAGTGCCATAACGCCCCATCGGTACACTCTCGCGTCGCTCATCGACTTCAGGCAAGCTATCAATCCAGCCAGGTAAGACATTATTAATACGCACACCTTTTGCTGCATAATCATCTGAGAAAATCTTGGTAAAAGCGCCAAGGCTGGCACGAAAAGCCGTTGACGTAGGAAAAAGCGCAGTCGGCTGCGTTACCCAAGAAGTAGATATATTGACGATAGCACCGCTACCCTGTGCCACCATGATTGGCGTGACCAAACGAATTGCACGTACCGCACTAAGAAAGTAAACCTCTAGCCCTTTATGCCAATCCTCATCAGTGATGTCTAAAATAGTTGCGCGCGGGCCGTGACCAGCAGAGTTTACAAGCGCATCAATACGTCCCCACTGTTGCATCGCCGAATCAACCAAACGTTGTACATCTTCATTAATAAGGTTGGATCCAGTAACACCAATGCCGCCAAGCTCTTTTGCTAAAGCCTCACCTTTACCAGAGGAAGATAAAATAGCGACATGATAACCATCAGCTGCAAGTTTACGAGCAGCGGCAGCACCCATGCCTGACCCGCCTGCTGTGATAAGCGCCACTTTTTTTGTCGTTGTAATATTATCCATATGTCTTTCTCCATTAGTTATCGTTTCATTTATCATAACCAATAAAATCAGATTCCTAACATCATAATAAAAGATGCTAGACTGTAGAAAATCTACAGTCTAGGAAAATAAAGTGACAAACAGTCATCGTACATTGCCACCGCTCAATGCCTTACGTGCATTTGAGGCTGCAGGGCGTCATCTTAATTTTCGGGCAGCGGCGGATGAGCTGTTTGTGACACAGGGCGCGGTCGCTCAGCAGGTAAGAATGCTAGAGGAGCATATCGGCTTTGCTTTGTTTCAAAGACTACCAAGAGGCGTGGCGCTCACCAGCCAAGGTTCTGTTTACTTTGCAGAAGTTACTCGCGCTTTTAAGATTTTGGATAAAGCAACAGCTCAGCTACTCAGAGAACCTAAAACTGTCACTATTAGCGTGACGCCGACTTTTGCCACTAAGCTATTACTGCCGCGCTTATCGGCATTGACTGCTGCGGTCCCTGATGTCGAGTTGCGTACTGTAGCGACCGAGTCCGTTGCAGACTTTGACCGTGATCAGGTAGATATCGCGGTACGCCTGACGCGCCCACCATTCCCTGCGGTATTTGTTACTCAGCTGCTGTTCAAACAAACGCTCGTAGCCGTGGCTAGCCCTCACTTAATGGCCAATAGAGAACTGCCTATATCACTTGAAGCGCTACAAGAGATGCCATTGCTCCATGACTCACATCATCATTGGCCACGATTTTTTGGTACTACAGGTAAGCTAGCCGGTGCTGTATTTAACCAGACCGCATTGGCTTTAGATGCAGCGCTAGCGGGTCAAGGCGTTGCGATTGCTTGTCAGGCGTTTGTACAAGCGGATTTGAATGCAGGAAGATTGGTACAGATAAGCGAGTCAACGCTAACAGTCGATCCAGATTATTATCTTGTTCGCAAAAAGAGTTCGTCATCAACACCAACTGTCGACGCTGTCTGGAACTGGTGTGTCACTCATTTAGCACTGGCTTGATTTAGTCAGGGCTAGCTAAGCATTAAGTTAAACGTCAATATAAATAATCTAATCTCAAACTTATTAACGTTTTTAACCTGTAAAGCTAACTAAGATTTCAGTCGTGCTTTTCTATCCTACTACAGTCGTGCTTCAACATAATGATGCAGACCTTCCTACTTTCTTATCCTCATCTTTTTTCCTCGTTTTATCTTTTTACTAACTACCCTAACTCAGAAGTAAAGTACAGCTACCTATCCCCTTCTCAATCAAAAAACGCCCTATTTTTACGCGATTAAAATACTAAGTTTTTATGTCACATTACGTACAACTTACACAGTTAATTTATCATAAACAATTATCGGCTAAATCATTACTTAATTTTGTATTAGTATGCATTGGTATTCAATAAAAGATTGAAGATACAAGTACTTACATTGTCTATAAGCCATTCTTTTTATATAAATTTCACTTGTTGTACCTGCTTAAGGACCAGACATGACTGCTAACACACAAGAAGCTTTGACTAGCGCAGCACTCAGTTTTCAATTAATGACGCGAGCTGAGCCTCCAGAGTTGGTGATTGCTACGATAAAGTCGTTATTAGCAGTAAAAGAAGCACACGATGAGATATTGATTATCGATAATAATAATAAAGAGACATCGTTATATGAGCCGTTGGCAGCATTTTGCCAAAGCTTAGACGCTAAATTGAACGTCCATTTTTATCACATTGATCGTGTCGAAGGATTCAAAGCGGGCGCTTTAAACTTGGCACTTGGGTTAATGAGTCCAGACTGTAGTCACATTGTGGTTGTCGATAGTGATTACCAAGCATTACCACATGCTAGAGCCTCTATTACACAGGCTATTGCCCAGTATCCTGAGCATACCCTACTGCAGTTTCCGCAGTTTTATCGTAATGAAGGACAGCTCGATGCGCGTAGCGAGTTGAATCACTATTTTAACCATCATCTGTACCGCTCTTTTAATCGCAATCGCGCCTTATCAACGGGTACTTATGCAGTCATTCGACGCTCGGATCTTTTGAGCATAGGAGGCTGGTCAGGCGCTTCTATCACTGAAGATGCTCAGATGGGCGTGCTTATGCATCGACAAGGTTTTCGCAGTCAGTTTGTACCAGAAGTTATTGCCACGGGTTTACTGCCTAACACGCTAGATGACCTAATATGTCAACGCCGACGCTGGATCTACGGCAATATGCAAGTACTCACGGATTACCTGTCAGTCCCGTACCACTCTCCAGTTCAGTATGTATCGCAATCCAAAAGTATGAGTGAACGTCTAGCATATATACGCGCTCATCTGTCTCAATTGAGTGCTTGGGTCAATTTTACAGGGTTCTTTATCCTTTTGCATATCTGCTCATTACTGGTGATGGTTGACATGCTTTTGGTAAATAACGCTGACATGTCGATGCTTGCACCTTTATATGTGGTTTATGCGGTTTATGCGTTTTTTATCTTTAGACGTTTGTGGGCATATTGCCGTGATCAATCGCCTCTCAATCAACAAGTAGATGACAGCCATCAGCCACGTTTTAGCAGAAAAATACGTGCATGGTTGATGCATTTGAACTTTTGGGAAATTGGTGCCTTGTCATGGCTTCCGGTGCTGTGGGGACGAGAGAAACCTTTTGTCTGTACGCCGAAACAGAACTATATCCAAAGTCGTCAGTCATTACTCCTTAAGAATATAGCAGCGTTACCAAAACTGCTATTGGTGCTAAATATCATTACAGTCCTAGTTGTAGCGCCATTTTCACCGCTCTACTCACCAGTACTATTTATCTGTGCAGTGGCAGTCTGTATTCTAAAACTAAGCGCAGCCAAGGTCGCAATGGATAATTTCTCTGATGCTCGGGCAGATATGCCAAGTATGAGTAAGGTTCTTAAGCAGACTTTAAAAGTAGCCCATGAAAAGAAGACGACTATCACGACATCTTATGCGACGTCTTTATTTAAAGATAAAAAAACCATCGATTCGTAAAAGTCAGTACTTATAAAAAGAATACTTATAAAGATAGCGATTCATAAAAACTTGCGATTTATATAAGCCAGTTTTGAACCAAGGTCATTCTATTGTCTTTAATCGTTTCTATACTAGGCTCCCTATACACCACTCTACTAACCATAACGCTCATAGCCATGATGCTTATAACTATAAAGGTCTTAAAAACATGATTAGGTCTTCGAATTCACCACTACGTATTGCCATTATCGCGCATTCACTGTATCCCATCGCCCAACCTTACGCGGGTGGTCTAGAAATGATTACCCAATTGATTTGTGATGAACTAGTGGCGCAAGGTCATGAGGTATTGCTTTACGCTCATAAAGATAGCGAGACGAAAGCAACGTTGGTGCCATTATTGACTCGTCATGAGTTTAACAAGATGGTCTATGATAATGAGCATGAAACGGTCGCCATGGGCCGTGAAGAGATGTATCAATATCTCACCTATCAGATAGCCTTACGAGATATTATCGAACGTGATGATCGTGGTGAAATTGATATCGTACATAACCACAGTTTGCATCACATTCCGATGATGACAGGCCAAGCGTTTGGCGAAAGGTTTTTTACCACTTTTCATACGCCTATTTTTCCGCAGTTACGTTTAGCGCTTTTAACACTGCGCGCTGGTACAACCACTCAATTTACAGCAATTAGTAAGCACCAACAGCAGTTATTCGCTGAGTTTGTCCCTTCACAAGTGGTGTATAACGGCATCGATGTCGAATCCTTTATTGCCAATACAGAATCGCTTGGCAATACTGATGGTAGCGATGACGAGGTATATTTTTGGTATGGGCGTATCTGCCCTGAGAAAGGCACTCATTTAGCCATGCGGTACTGTATGGAAGCTGGGAAGAAACTTATCATTGCAGGACCTAAAAGCAACGAAGATTACTTCAATCAAAAAGTAGCCCCTTTATTATTTAAAGACAGTAAGAATGGCGATGACAAACTATTCAGTTACGTAGGTCATGTCACCAAGGACGAGATTAATAGTTATTTGTGCCAAGCAACTGCCATGCTATTTACCAGTACTTGGGATGAGCCATACGGATTGACCTTGGCTGAGAGTTTGGCATGTGGCACGCCAGTCATTGGTTTCGATGCAGGAGCCAGTGCCGAAATTATTACTCCAGAGACAGGAGTCATCGTACCTAAGAAAGACAAAGCCGCCTTTATCAATGGCTTTGCTACGATTAAAAATATATCACGCCAAGCTTGCCGTGACCGCGCCTTACAGTTTTGTTCAGTATCAGCCATGGTAGACGGCTATATGGCATTGTATAAAGCAGCGTTAAAAAATAGAACGGTGTTGATAGAAGACAATTCAGAAAATTATATCAATAGTATCAACAGCTATGAGCTGTCTGAGTTAACAAAAGACTCCCTGCAATTTTTTAATCAAGCCATTCAAGCGCCAGTTGAAACTGATAATAATCTTGTTAGCTTTTCCGAGGGGTCGTAATGATGCGTATCGGATATTATGCGCATCATCACGGCTCAGGACATTGCCGACAGGCAGACAAACTGGCTGCATTGCTACCTAATGATGCAAGAGCGCAATTAACGGTATTTACGAGCTTAGATATAGATAGCTATCGTTTTACCGCTATTGATGAACAACAAATCGTGCGTTTAAATGCAGAAGATGAACGCCCCGATGATATCTTAGCAGGTCGTGCAGGAGAATATTGGCAACCAGCCAGCTTACACTACTCGCCCGTAGGCAATGGTGACATTCAAAAACGCAGTCACCAAATACTAGACACTATCTTTCGAGGTAATATTGATCTAATGATTATTGATGTCAGCGTTGAGGTGGCCATGCTCTGCCGTGCGGCAAGTATTCCTTACCTTTACGTTAGGCTTCCGGGCATTCGCGACGATGCGCCACATATAGGTGCTTTTGCTGGCGCGCTTGCCTTACTAGCACCTTATCCTAAAGCATTAGAGTCTACCCAGACATCTGAGTGGGTCTGTGATAAAACGCTCTATCTTGACTTTATCTACTCTCAAAAAACCGAGTCATACACTTATGAGAGCTTTATAGATATTTTGGAAAAATTAAGCGTAGGTGGCGAAACTTCTGATCTTAAATCTACAAACCTACCATCTATCAAGGCTCAATTAATAGACAAGTCCGAAGCTACAATACCTATTGTTACCATTATCAAAGGCTACGGTGGACACAAGGCGATTGACGAAAAACTACCGGAGTTGCGCTCACTGCTACCCAATGCATTGATTGTCTCTCTCGGGCCTATAGACGATGACAAACGATGTTATGTCGATATCTCAGCTGAGGTAGATGACGTCACACCATTTATTTGTCATAGCGATTATCTGATGATGGCCTGTGGCCTAAATGCTGTCGCGCAAGCGTATCATTACGATACGCCGCTCATAGTGGTGCCTGATGACAGGCCACATAATGAACAGGCCGTCATGGCTGAAGCGTTAGTCGCTCAAAACAAAGCGCTAAATTGGCAGCAGTTTAAAACCTTAATGAGCGTCGATGATGGTCAACCTGAATTTATTGCTCAAACAATTCATGGCCAAAGCAAACAACACCCTACTACCTCGGTTGATAGTATTGAAAAAAATAGCATTGAAGAAAATAACAGTGAGGAAAATGACAGCAAGGAAACCAACATAGTTACGCCAACAGCTGCTCAAGCTTTTATGCATAGCACCACTGATTATCCTACTACTAAGCGTTGGTTTGAAAACTGGTTGCTTCCTCGACTCGACTTAACACCCGAATTAACAATTAAATACTGACTTATTAAAAGTAACAGGCAACCTGATAGCGAGGTAAAGACAAGCGATGACCCTTCAGCCAACGAGTAACGCGAGCACGACTTCTGATACTGTATCGATGACAGTCATTACGACTTGCTATGGTCGTAATCGTCATCTCTACAACCTACTGAGCAGTTTAGAAAATAGTAGTGTAAAGCCAGCCGAAGTCATTATCGTCAACGACGACGCTGATCCCAATCGGTTAGCTGAATTTTCATTGAATATCGTGAAGTTACCGACTACGGTTAAATCAGCTGTGAATGATGGTAGCGATATTAAAACTACAGAGTTTGATATCGGACATAATCGCAATCTTGGAGCACTGCAGGCAACTCACGATATGCTGATTTTTTTGGACGTTGATTGTATCGTAGCGCCTACGTTTATTGAGCAAATGTATAATAAGCTTCTGCAATATCCTAATGCGCTTTTGATGGGTCAACCGCGCTATCTAACGCGACCATTATCAGTACAAGAAAATGCACTATTAAAAATTAACCATCTACCTTTCTCTGTTTTAGATGAGCTGTCTGTCTATAACCCTTATCGTTATAATTTTGATGCAGCTGACTCATATCCTACTGAAACAGAGCAAACAGCTATCAAACAAACTGATGATTACGGTGCATTTTGGAGCCTATGCTTCGCTATCAAGCGACAGACTTTTGATAAAATTGGCGGTTTTGACACCCAATATACAGGTTATGGTGCAGAAGATACCGATTTTGCCTTTACAGCACGTCGATTAGGTATTAATTTTTACCTTACTGCTGATATCGCTTATCATCAGCAGCACAGTGTCTACCGGCCACCTCTTAATCATCTGGACAGTATCATTATCAATGCCAATCGCTTCTATCAAAAATGGTACTGTTGGCCCATGACAGGATGGCTGTCCCAATTTTCCGATATGGATCTGATTGATTGGAAAGAAGAACAGTCATCATTGATAGCCGTCCGACGAGAGCCTGACGACAATGAGATAAAGCGCGCTCATTGTCCCGAAGCTCCTTATGTTTAACTATTTCTAGCAATTTCTAGCTAACGAAAACTTAGCTAATCAATATTCTAGTACCGATGAATAGTCACTCCTGTAGGTGGTCGACTCATTTCCTGACGTTCAAAATCCCAATTATGACCATGCCAAAAGTGAGCAGTTTTATCATTGTCATTGAAACCAATCATTACTATCTCTAACGGTAGTTTCGTATTTTGAATATGGTGTAAGTATGCTCGAGCTGCCAGCATCAGCCGATACAATAAAAAACCGGATGAAGGCGCTGACGAATGAATATCGGTAAAGCATGGATAGTCAGCAACGACTTTGTGATGCTCTGATAACACACTGTGATAAATGGTGCTTGATAATAGTTTTTTCATCCTCGAAGGAATATCTAAGATGCGATGAGCAGTGATAGTGATAGGATCATCACTAGGGCTTGGATCATCAGCTAATGTTGGAAACTGATAAGGCTGGTTGCTCGTTAATATCCCTAGCGGGGCGGTCTCTAACATTTGCTCCATCACTGATATATGATTGCTTCTAGGTGGTAGGCCAAAATGCAGCTTACTGTTACCAATCTGCCTAAAAAACAGCAGCTTAGGTAACGAACTAGCTAACTGATGGTTGGCAAGAAAATCAGCGTGAATAAAGTGATTAAATAACACCAAGACATCATCAGGCTGTAATAGCATCTCAAGCTGCGTCGTGGTCACAGCAGGATTATTTGCAATCAGAACGACTCGTTTGGCTTGATCCAAGGCAGTCTGTATAACGACTGGTAGCGTTAAGAAAGCAGACCGCGCTGTGCTTATATCATTAGATATATATTCACTATTCTCTGATAGCGAGATACTCTGTTTGAATATTGGTTTTTCTGTATTGGACTCTGTATTAGACATAGCAACCTTAGTTAATTTAAATTTTTGATTGCTACTTTAGCATTATTAGCGATTTTTATAGACAAAGCTTTACCCCTATTATGCATGGATAAAGCCTTATCTTAATAAAAGTCTACTACTTCATACTTATCTAATTTAAAAATCATATTTTGCCATTATTTCAATTTGCTGACCTGCTGGCATCCATGGGAATGTCGTTACGTCCTGATTTCTCCACTCAATACCCAAATCTAGATCTGGTAGATACTCATAGATAAGATTTGCGCTTTTTACATTAGCAGAAGTATCTGCCGCATCGTCTACATTCACCTCACCATAGCGCAAGTTGCCGCGCAGCTTTTGGGTAAATTGATGCTTATATCCTACGCTATAGCCAGTTTGCGAGATAAGCTTCCCATCCTCGGCATCACAGTCTACGCCGCCATTCATAATTAGCGGTCCTCCAACACAGATGGCAGAATAGGCGCCCATGCCTTTACCATTGTATATACTGGCATGGAGCGAATCTTTACCCAATGTTAGCTTGCCAGCTAAAGAAACACCGATACCCACATCTGAACCATCTCCGTTCTCAGCATCACGAGCTGTGACAGCCACGTTATAATCAAAGTTAGATATCTTATCTTTATAGCTTACCACCATATCAGGTAAGCTCGCATTATCATAAACAGGGTCTTGCGCCGTAAAACGCAGCCCCTTATAAGTATAGTGCAGCGTCAAATCTGGACGAATATAAGAGCCACCACCAGAGGCCGTGCCCAAACCAGTACCCCAGAAATCAAGCTGCTCCGTAGAAAGAGGCGCCACTGCCAAAAACTGACCGTTCCAAGTCTTACCCACTGTTAAATCATCAACCTGCACATAAGCATGACGCAAGCGCAGATTTGAGCCGCCCTTGGCGTAGTCACCATAAAAATCACCTTCAATGAACCCCGTGATTTTTTTATCATCTACCGATTTGGTCGTTTTAACATTGATACGAGACTGGCGTAAATTACTCTTAAATTCCGACTCGCCTTCATCAGGAGAGTTAAAAGCACCTTCTGCTTTGATGTAACCACCGATACTCAAAGTCGCGTCATCTGTCGTCACAAGATCGATTGCTTGTGCAGATACGCATGTTACAACCGTAGCGAAACCTACAGATAACCTTTTTATATAAAGCATCATTCATTTCTTCCCTGTTTTATGTTGATATCCTTATCAATCCAATTGCTACTACGTTTTCTTTAATCCATAAGAATAAATAATCCTTTTAGATGAAAATTAACGTCTACTTAATAACTACTGTTCAATTAAAAACCCCAATCATAATTTGACCGATATATTGGGTGTTACGCTTCTTGATTAATATTCTCTAACGCAGCAATCGCGTCTTTTCGCGTCTCATCGATCGGTTTTTTTTGTCCGCTCAACTTATCAAGATAGACCAATACTGACTCACCTATCGCAACGACTGTTTTCTGCACCGTACTGTAATAGGTATATTCATGAATCAGACTTGAATTACCGATTTTTTTGACCTTGACGCCAATCCATAACTCATCAGGATAAGCAACCGATTTGAGATATCGACATGATGAGGCTGCCATCACAGAAGACGTCTGTTCGTTAAATAGACCAAGCCGCCTGTTGTAGTAGATACGAGCGTTTTGAGCATATTCGTAATAAACCACATTATTGACATGATCAAAGGAGTCCATATCACCCCACTCCACTTGCTGAGGATAAATAACGGTAAAGTCATGCAATGGGTGATTATCATCGCTTGCGACAATCTCTTGTATTTCTGGGAACGTAGGCGCAGCTTCCATAGTTTCTCTCTTTTTATTAGACAGGTTTTGTTATATAGAGGATGAGTGTGACTTAGGGTGCTTGTGACTCACACACCTTCCCCATCCCTAGCATTTAGTCAAACACTAGGGTTTATGCAAGTTTTCACTGTTGTCAAAGTCGATTTGATGGTGACCGGATTGTTTGATTAGATGAGGTTTTCTGAGTACATCGAACGCATGCGTTTTTTATCGAGTTTACCGACGCTGGTTTTTGGCATGTCTGGCAAAAACCTCACTTCGCTTGGCACACCGTATTTTGGCAGATGACCTTTCTCTACTGCTTGATGACCCAATGCCAAAATATCTTCCATTTTTGTGTCGACATGGTCTGGTTTTAGCACGATCAATGCCAAGGGACGCTCACCCCATCGCTCATCTGGCACACCAATTACCGCGATATCAGCCACGCTAGGATGAAAGGACAAAATGGTTTCGACCTCAAGCGAGGACACCCATTCGCCGCCAGATTTAATGACATCTTTGAGCCTGTCTGTGATGCTTAGCGTGCCATTAGCGGTCATGCAGGCGATGTCTTGAGTATGCATCCAGCCGCCTTTCCATAACTCATTACCTGCGTCAGGATTTTTGAAATAACTTTGGGTCAACCACGGCGCGCGTATCACAAGCTCGCCTGTCGATTTGCCATCCATGGGTTGTGGTTTACCATTTTCATCCCAAATTTCCATCGACACTAACATAATTGGCGAACCTGATAGGCAACGATAGTTAAGGTTATCCTCTAGCGTCATCGACTCTGTTTTGTCATCGAATACTGCTCGAGATAATACAGGGCAAGACTCTGACATACCAAATCCTGACATAAATTCGATACCGCACTCGATAGCTGCTTTGGCTAAGCCCTCATTGAGCTTTGAGCCACCTAGTAACAGTTTAAGATCTTCAAATTTGCGACCGCGTTCTGCCATTTCTTTGAGAAGCATCTGCAATATTGCTGGGACACCATGTGATAGCGTGACTTTGTGCTGCTCGATCAAGTCGACCAATTTTGGTGCCAGATATCTTCCTGGATATACTTGCTTCAGCCCTATCATGGTTGCACCATATGGCCAGCACCACGCATGTACATGAAACAAAGGCGTCATTGGCATATAGACATCGTTGTAGCGCGCGCCTTGACCTTCGGCATTGAGGGCTGACGCCAAGGTACTTGCCATCGTCTGTAGTACAATCTGTCGATGAGTAAAGAAAACCCCTTTTGGATCACCTGTCGTACCACTGGTGTAGAACGTAGTAGCAATAGTGTTTTCATCAAAATCTGGGAAGTCAAACTCGTCACTAGCAGCTGCTAATAGTGCCTCATATTCGCCATCGACATAGTCTGGCAGCTCAGCTTTCTCACCACCTACTTTGTCATCCTCTGCATCATCAGCCCACATTACATGCTCAATAGAAGGCGCATCGTCACGATAGTCTTTGATCATCGGCGCAAATTCAGCATTCAATAATAAGGCTTTTGGCGCAGCATGATTGACGGTATATAGCACTTTTTCTTCAGACAGACGCACATTAACGGTTTGCAAAATCATGCCCGACATTGGTACTGCAAAGTATGCCTCAAGGTAACGATGACTGTCCCAATCCATGACCGCGACCACATCACCTGCCTGCAAGCCCATATTTTTTAATACATTGGCCAAGCGATTAATACGCTTAAAAAACTCAGCATAGGTATAAGTGACTTTGTCGGCGTAGCTAATGGTTTGGTTGGTAGAGGCAATTTTGGCACGGTTGAGTAGCTGCTTAATAATTAACGGGAACCCATACGCGTCTTTGGCTTGATGGTAGTTATCGTGTTCGTTGAGTATGGTTGTCATGGTATCTTCCTTGATAATAAATTTTCCTTGATATAGTCAATCCTCTATAAAAGAGTGACAGCGTTACCTTCACTTGAAGTATCACATGTACATCTGCGCTCGGTTGCCTTGTGTCTCTTTTAAACTGAATCAACTATAATCAATAATGGGGCGAGCATGCTTTTGAGTCTTAGACGCGTTCTATCACCATGGCAAGCCCTTGCCCAATACCAATACACAAGCTAACCACGGCATATTTTCCGCCCGTACGCTGTAGCTCTCGAGCGGTACTCAAGGCGATTCTTGCACCTGATGCGCCAAGCGGATGGCCGACAGCGATGGCACCACCATTGGGATTGACACGCTTATCATCAAAATCAATGTCCAACCCTTTTAGACAACCCAGTACCTGTGAGGCAAAAGCTTCATTGATCTCAATGACAGACATATCATCAAGGGTCAGATCCGCACGCTTTAGTGCAATCTTAATCGCTTCAACAGGACCTACGCCCATGATATTGGGTTCAACACCCATTGCACCTGATGATAGGATCTTGGCAATCGGTTTAAAGCCTAGCTTTTCCTCTGCTTGCTTTGAGCCAATGATGAGCGCGGCAGCACCATCATTGATGCCAGACGCATTACCTGCGGTGACGATTCCATCTTTGTTTAAAGGCTTCAGCTTTTGTAGTGCTTCAATATTAGAGCTGGCACGCGGATGCTCATCATCCACTACTGCTTTTGCAGGCAATTTCTTACCTTGGGATACAGTGATAGGTGTTATTTCATCGTCAAAAAACCCTGCTTGCTTGGCAGCTTGGTACTTGGCTTGCGATGCGGCTGCAAACTTGTCGGCTTCCTCGCGCGTAATACCATACTTCTGCGCGACATTATCGCCCGTCTGTGGCATGGTATCACTGCCGAACTGCTCAATAATTTTTGGGTTGGGGAAACGGCTACCAATGGTTGTATCAAATACTTTAAAGTCACGGCTAAAAGGCTGTTCTGTCTTGGCAAATACAAACGGCGCACGCGTCATCGACTCGACCCCACCTGCTAAAATAATATCCCCTTCGTTGCACGTAATACTGCGAGCAGCATCGACAACAGTAGACAGACCTGATGCACATAGACGGTTTACTGTCTGACCTGGGGTAGTTACATCCAACCCTGCTAACAGAGCCGCGTTGCGAGCGATATTGCGAGAGTCCTCGCCTGCTTGGTTAGCGCTGCCTAGCAACACTTCATCAAAGATATCAGCAGATAATTGGTGCTTTTCGACCAATGCTTTCATTACGGTGGCGACCAAATCATCAGCACGTACGGTTGCTAATGCGCCAACATACCGTCCGAAAGGACTTCTTAATCCATCATAAATATAGGCATCTAACATAACGTTTCCTTGTCGTATTTTTTGATTCTAAATAATGGTTTTATGGTTTAATAACCATATCTTGTCGTTCAAATTAGTAAGTGTTTTGCTGGGTAAACAGTGAGATGTCAAGCTTGGCACGGCGTTGCAACCAAGGGCTTGGACGATAACGTGGGTCACCTGTCAGCCCGTAGATACGCTCTAAAATGAGCAATACACGCGAGGCTCCAAGATGGTCGCCCCAAGAGATAGGACCATATGGATAACCTAGCCCAAGCTTGACGGCATTATCGATGTCCTCAGGTGAAGCAATCCCTTGCATAGCAATGTCACAACCAAGGTTAACCACCATAGCGACCACACGCTGCGCCACAAAGCCGATACTTTCGGAAATCAGCGTGGCACCGACCATAGGCTGTGTGGTTGCCTCACTGCTCTCCAAGCCTTTACCAAATAACGCATAAGCTTGTGCGATAAATGTCTCCTGCGTGACGAGACTTGGCATCAAAGTACGATGCTTTGCTAGTCCAGTGAGCATATCAATGGCAACGGCTTGCTTAGGATTAACTTGATAACGAATGGCAGCATTGGTCGTATCTTCGCCATAGGGTGCGAGCAGCACCAAACTATCAGGGTTTGGCTTGTCGTTGTCGTCGATAGTGATGTCCTGAGACTTTAGGTAATCGACCAGCTGAGTTTTGTCTTCTGCCAGATCAGCGCCAATCCAAACTGAAGTAATTGTGACATCAGATAATCGTGCTTCGGACGACTGATCTTGAGTAGTGGCCGTTGGCAACTTTTGACCGTTTTCATAGTGATAAAACCCTTCACCAACCTTACGGCCGAGCTTTTTACCTACTAGCATTTGACGGGTCAGTGGATGCGGGCGGTAACGCGCCTCGTGATAGAACTGATTGTAAATAGATTCCATTACAGGGTGCGACACATCGATACCAGTGAGGTCTAACAGCTCAAACGGCCCCATGCGAAATCCTGCGCCTTCACGCAAAATTTGATCAATATTCTCAAACGTTGTTACCCCTTCACCCAATATTTTTAACGCTTCTGTACCGTACGCTCTACCGCCATGATTGACGATAAAACCCGGTGTGTCTTTTGCTACCACACCTAGATGACCCATACGTTTGGCCAAGTCGGAGAGAACGTCAACCACTGATTGCTGCGTAGACAGGCCTGGAATGACCTCTACAATTTTCATTAAAGGAACTGGATTAAAGAAGTGAAATCCTGCCACGCGCTCCGGATGATCGCAGTCAGCAGCAATTGCGGTCACTGATAAGGAAGAGGTATTGGTCGCCAAAATAGTATCGGCAGTGACCACACCTTCTAACTGGGCAAAAAGCTGTTTTTTGATGTCTAGATTTTCGATAATGGCTTCAACTACTATGTCAGCAGTCGCAATTTGGCTAAGCTCCTGTAGTACGGTCAAATTACTTAAAGTGTCCTGTAACTGCTCATCGGTAAACTTACCTTTAGCAGTGAGTTTTTCGAGGGTACCTTGCAAGGATTGTCGTCCTTGTTCAGCAGCGCCTGACTTGGCGTCATATAACAGTACTTGGATACCAGCTTGAGCAGCAATTTGAGCAATACCCATGCCCATAATACCAGTGCCTATAATGGCAATTGTGTTCACAGTCATAATAACTCTCTACATAGTTTGCTATGAAATTTCGGTTCAAAGGTGATAACTCGCTTCAAAAGCGATCACAATGTGGCTTTGAATTAACGTGCTTATGAATTCACGTGCTGATGAATTAACGCGGCTAGGGATTAGTGCCCTTTATATTCTGCAGGACGCTTTTCCAAGAAGGCTTTAGCGCCTTCCTTTTGGTCGTGAGTATTGAACAAAATCTGGAAAGCCTTACGCTCGAGAGCCAACGCACCTTCTAAAGGCATATCAATGCCTAGATTTGCGACTTCCTTGATTTGCGCTAAGGCAATGGGAGAGTAATGTGATAGCTGCTCAGCAATCTCGATGGCACGTGTGATAGTAACCTCGTCTTCAACGACTTCAGATACCAGCCCCATTGTGTCCGCCTCATCAGCGCTGATCATATCGCCCGTTAGTACCATCTTCATGGCCTTATGTTTGCCAATCGCGCGAAACAAACGCTGCGTCCCGCCAGCACCTGGCATGAGTCCTATCTTGATTTCGGGTTGACCAAATTTGGCAGACTTGCCTGCGATGATAATGTCAGCATGCATGGCCAACTCGCAGCCACCGCCCAGAGCGTAACCATTGACGGCAGCAATAATGGGTTTTTGGCAGTTAGTAATGGCATTCCAATAGCGTTCACTATGACGCAGGTACATATCCACTGTGCTAGTAGTCAAAAAATCATTGATATCCGCACCAGCGGCAAACACCTTGTCACCACCAGTAAGAACGATAGCTTTGGTTTGTGGGTCATCATTTAGTTGAATGAACAGATCTGCCATTTGTTGACGTAGCTCGCTGTTTAGTGCATTGCGCACTTTGGGGCGATTAAGTCTAACGACACTCACGCCTTCTCCTTTTTTCTCACAAATAATGAGCGGCTCTTCCATGATCGACTCCTTAAACATCATTTCTGCATAAAGTATAAACACCCTAACAAAGCATTTATTTTGAATATTAAATATCGCTATGCGGTATTTAATATCAATATATACTGTTTATTTTGGTTTGTGAAGCATAAAAATTTGATAAATTAGAATAAATTTAAAATAAAAAGCCATATTCAATTATATAAATACCGCTATGCGGTTTTTTAAACCAAAACTATTGTAATTTAATAATTCATCGATTATGCTGTTTATCCAAAGACGTCAGATTATTTACTACAGTCACAGAGCCGATATTGATATCAGGCATCAATCAAACAAGGAAGATTCATATGATTAGAGATAAAGAGACCCTCGACCACATCACTCAAACTATTCGTAACTTCGTTAACGATCAACTTATCCCTATGGAACATTGGGTTGCCGAAAATGACCGCCTTCCAGAAGAAATCATTGAGCAAATGCGAGAATTAGGGCTTTTTGGACTGACCATACCCGAAGAGTACGGCGGACTTGGTGTCACTATGGAAGAAGAAGTCACGCTGGCATTTGAGTTAGGACGTACCTCCCCTGCGTTTCGCTCATTAATAGGGACAAATAATGGTATTGGCTCATCTGGCCTAGTGATTGATGGCACTGAAGCACAAAAACAGAAATATCTACCTCGGTTGGCCAGTGGTGAAATCATCGGTTCGTTCTGTTTGACCGAGCCGGAGTCAGGATCAGATGCCGCCTCATTGAAAACAACGGCTATTAAGGATGGTGATACTTATATCATCAATGGCACCAAACGTTATATCACCAACGCCCCGCAGGCTGGTGTATTCACTGTCATGGCACGCACCGATCCACAAAACAAACGCTCTGGCGGTATTTCAGCATTTATTGTTGAAAGCGACACGCCTGGTATTACTTTGGGCAAAATTGATAAAAAAATGGGCCAAAAAGGCGCGCATACCTGTGATGTGATCTTTGATAATTGCGTCGTACCAGCGGATGCGCTTATTGGCGGTGTTGAGGGGGTTGGCTTTAAAACGGCCATGAAAGTTCTTGATAAAGGGCGCTTGCATATCGCAGCAGCCAGTACTGGAGCTGCTACTCGCATGCTGAATGATGCACTCAACTATGCCGTCGAGCGTAAGCAATTTGGTCAACCGATTGCTAGTTTTCAGCTTATCCAAGGTATGCTCGCTGACTCAAAAGCAGAAATCTATGCCGCCAAATCCATGGTGTTAGACGCTGCACGTCTGCGTGACGAAGGCAAAGACGTCGTTACCGAATCCTCATGCGCCAAAATGTTCGCCACTGAGATGTGTGGCCGTGTTGCTGATAGAGCGGTACAAATCCATGGCGGTGCCGGCTATATCGCAGATTACGGTATTGAACGTTTTTATCGTGATGTACGTCTATATCGTTTGTACGAAGGTACCACACAAATTCAGCAAGTCATCATTGCCCGCAATATGATTAAAGAAGCCAGCGAGTAATCCCTACCACTTTTTCATCCACCAAAATGCACGGCGGTATTTGCTAGGATGCTGATACCGTTCCCCCCCTATTTTTACCACTACGCATCAAATTAGTTTTTCATTCTCACAACGTTAAGGATATAAATTGTGAAAAGTGTCGCTATAACTGCAGATCCAAGTATGAGCTCCACCCAAAAACAACCTTGGAAACTGGCCTTTGTTTTTTGTTTTTTAGTTTTATTATGTGATGGGGCTGATATCGGTATTCTTGCCTTTACCTTATCCAGCCTAAAACTAGAGTTTGCACTGACCAATGTACAAGCTGGCGCTCTAGGCAGTTGGTCGTTATTTGGGATGGCAATCGGTGGGTTTTTTGGTGGCTGGGCTTGCGATCGCTTTGGCCGAGTACGTGTCATCGTTCTTGCGACTGGCATGTTCTCTATATTGTCTGGTTTTAGTGGATTGGTGCAGAGCTATGAGCAGTTTGTCACGCTACGGGTTATTGCCTGCTTGGGGCTTGGTAGTCTTTATATCGCTACCAATACGCTTATGTCAGAGATGGTACCTACCAAGCATCGAACCACTGTACTTGCTGCATTAATGACTGGTTTTACTTTAGGCTCATTGGTTATCACCAGTGTATCCGCTTGGATCATCCCTAGCTATGGTTGGCGTACACTATATCTACTGACGTTTTTGCCGATACTTTTGGCAGTATCAATGTACTTTTTAGTCCCTGAACCCCAGTCTTGGAAAGACGCTCGAGCACTAAAACTGAGCGGAGCACTAGACACACTCAAAAAAGCAGAGAACCCATACAAAGCGATAATGGAAAATCCGAAACACCGTATCATGTTTATCCTATGGTCAATGAGCTCAGGACTTTTGTTATTCGGCTATTTTGGTGTCAGTAACTGGCTACCTTCTTATCTAGAAACTGAATTGGGTATTAAGTTCAAAGAAATGGCACTGTATATGGCGGGAACGTACCTGACTATGATGTTTGCCAAAGTTGTGGCTGGATTTATGGCTGATAAAATCGGACGTAAGATAGTATTTGCCTTTGGTACGATGGGCACCGCATTGTTTATTCCTATTCTAGTATATATGCACACTCCAGAAAATATTGGTTGGTTAATGATCACCTTTGGTTTCTTATATGGTATCCCCTATGCCATTAATGCCACCTATCTAACCGAAAGTTTCCCTACTGCTATCCGAGGTACTGCGATCGGTGGTGCATTTAATATCGGACGGCTTGGCTCTGTGATTGCTCCTGTTGCCATTGGTTATATGGCCATGCATAACTCTATCGGCGCAGGTTTATTACTTATGGCAGGTGCATACTTCTTATGTGGTCTTATCCCTACTTTGTTCATTAAAGAAAAGCAATATGATCCACAACAAGCCTAACCATACCTCTTATAACGTATAACGCTACCGTTCATACCGCATAGCGAAACAATAGTTTCTCGTTATGCTATGCTGAGAATGTGAAAGTAAATTGATATAATACGGTTAAAGAAACAGTGGGTAACTGTGGGCTGATATTAGCTCACAGAATGCTATGAATAATAAAGTTTTGTGATTTTATAACGCTTGTATGAATTTGATTGGGGATAATAGACGACATATGACTAATGATACCCTTGCCGATGAAGACGCTAACAACGAGATGCATATTGAATTGTTAGAACCCATTGCAGAGATGAGAGATAAAAACGACAGACAGTTTGTCACAGCATTGGCTCGAGGGTTAGAGCTGCTGCGTTGTTTTACCCCGCAGCGGCCTTATCTAGGCAACCAAGATCTAAGTCAGCTGACAGGACTTCCTAAAGGCACCATTACTCGTCTGACCTATACGTTGGTCAAATTGGGATATTTAAAACAATCGACCAATAGTAGTAAGTACCAGCTTTCGACAGGGGTACTAAGTTTTGGTTATACGATGATGACTAATATCTCTATCAATAACCTTGCGACTCCTTATATGGAAGAGCTGGCAGACTATGCCAATAGTGCCGTTGCCATGGCTACTCGTGATCGACTAATGATGGTGTATCTCAACGTTGTGCAAGGCCAAGGGACGACGACTATGCAACGCAATGTCGGCTCTTATCTACCTATTCATTTAAGTTCGATGGGGAGAGCTTGCTTGGCAAGTATGCCACCTGCTGAGCAAGAGTTTATCCTTAATGCCATTCGTAGTAAGTATAAAGATGATTGGCTAAAGATTAGACGAGGATTAGATAAAGCCTTTCAAGACTATGAAGACTACGGTTATTGTTTTTCAATTAGTGAATGGCAAAAGGATGTCAATGCGGTAGCCATTGCACTGATGCACCCGACAGAAGGATTGCTCACTTTTAACTGCGGCGCGCCAAGTTTTATCCTTAGTCGCACCAAATTAGAAGAAGACATTGCCCCTCGCCTACTACATATGAAAAATATGATCGAGAGTAATCTATATATTAGCTAGCATGGTCTGTTGCTCAAAAAAATTTTAACCGCTTTGAGACTGATGAATGCAACAGAATGGCGATGAAGATATCTCATTTCATAATCATCTAAAGCAGCTACAACGGTAAAAGAAGATGAGCTACTTACTGTTATGTCTAGCAGCATGGTTGAAATCGTTCTCGGTGAATTTTAAAAGCAGCTGTACTGAATAAAAATAAGTCCAAAAAACCATCATTTTTTGGGCTTATTTGGTAATCGATTATCTAAAAACAATCAGTGTTCAAACAACTCAGTTGCAAGGCATATAACATATAATGAATTGAATGTTAGACCTTACAAGTTTCACTGGTCTCTCGTACCTTTTGATATATTGATTCGGCATCCACACCACTCTGACTTACAGAAGCAAGATATTTTTGTGTGCCTTTTTCCATCGGGCCTGACCATGCAGGGTCATTCAATGGATCAGGAATATCAATAATATTACTGCCCGCATCTTTGGCGTCTTGCAGTGCTTCCACATCCATTTTACTAATAACTTCACCAACCATTTTGGCAAACACCATACCAGAGTTATCATCCAATACTTTTTTTAGGTCATCAGGAAGCGAGTCATATTTGGCTTTGTTCATATTCATCACGAAGCCTGATGAGTACAATGGAATATTGGTGTGATTGTTGACCAATTCATTCACACGAAACACCGGAACCGCGTCCCACTGCAAACTCAAACCATCGATAACACCGCGTTGTAAAGAGGTGTAGATATCGTTGGCAGGTATTCCTATCGGTGCCGCTCCCATACTCTCTAAGATATCACCAGCCACTGCAGATGGTCGACGAATACGCATCCCTCTCAGATCTTCAGGTTTTTCAATAACTGTAGAGCTATGTAAGACACCAGGGCCTAAGCCGTACAAGGCCAAAACGTGGGAGTCCTCATACTCGTTTGAAATAGTGCCATCATCATATAAGCTCTGCATAATACAGCTCATCTGCGAGGCTGAGTTTGACATTCCAGGTAATTCTGCAATTTGAGATAGCGGGAAACGACCACTGCTATACCCCTGCAACTGCAAACCAATATCAATTTTTCCATTCACTGCCGCATCGTAAGTCTCAGATGCTTCGCTTAGCGTTGATCCAGGAAAGTTTTCAATCTTAATACGGCCATCTGACTCTTCTTCTATTTTTTTGATCCAAGGTTCCAGTGCTTGGGTGTTCATCGCTGATGGCGCAGGCAAAAAATGCGACATACGTAATACAACCACTTCATCTGAGCTAGCACTTTCCGTTTTTGCACCACTATCACAGGCTGTTAGCGTCATTGGAAGCGCAAACGATAAGGCAATGGTAGGCAGGAGCTTGCGTAAAGTGAGACTAGCTTTGACCCTAGAATAGTTGCTAAACATAATCAAATCCTTTTGATTGAATATTGAGAGTTGAAGGTGACAACGTTAACCAAAACGTACAGTTACTGACTCATATACTTGTTTTCAATGAGAAAGCATCTTCCCAATCATAAATATAAAATATAAAGTTACTTTATATAAAAATCTATTTTAAATTATTACAGTATATAGAAAAATATCATAAAAAACCTATTAACTAGACATATAATAGAATCTTAACTGCCGTTATGTCAAATAATTTAATCAATAAGCTTGACAATAATTCGCTTACATTGCTATCTTGTATTTTCTTCCAAATAACTATCATCAGAGTGACTCATTATCACTCTATGTTGAATTTTTTATCTAGGAAGGTTGTGCTTTTAAACACCAAAGGGAGTTGGTTAGTGCTAGATAGGATTATCTACACTATTTTATATAGACTAAATTCATAGCAGCGCCCTAGAGGTAGCACTGTTGTTTTTAGTCTCAAAAAACACGGAGTATACAAGGTATGCATAATCTACAAAAAGTGTCTTTTGCTGTAGCCACTTTAGTCGTATGTACGAATGTACAAGCAATAGATCTGATCACAGAGGGAGACACTACTGTAAGTATTGGTGGTTATGTCAAAGCAGAAGGTAGATTCATTTCTCCAGACAATGGAGATTCTGAGTTTGAAGGAAACATGCGTGAAACTCGCATCAACGTTAAAACCACCAAAACCATAGATGACAAGAAATTAACTGGGTTTATTGAAGGAGATTTCTATGGAGACTATGCCACTGGTGGATCCAACCTAAGATTGCGCCATGCTTTTTTGCAGTATGACAAATTTACGGTTGGTAAGACTTGGAACGGCCAGTTTTTTGCTGTGGCTCCGCGTTTGACTGAGCAGCTTGACTTTTGGGGTACAGGTTTTGGCACAATTGCTGGGAGTGGACTATATGTTCGTCCAGATTTAACCGTACACTATGCCAATAATGGGCTACGGGTCACCGCTCAAGACCCAGTATATGATGACGCCAATGTACCCGATATGGTTGTAAGCTATAGTGATGATATTGCTAATTTGGGTTACACATTTGCGGTGACTGGCCGTGAAGCTGGCACTGGCATAGAAAACAGTTCGGACTCAGACATAGGCATAGGTGCTTCGTTGGCTGGCAAGTTGACCCTAGGCAATGGATCCTTGCATGGAAGCGTTTATACTGGTGAAGGCATGGGTGTCTACTCAGGCGTATGTACGACAGGCGCGCTAACAGGGTTCAGTGTCAATTGTGATGCCGAAGACGGCGAGCTTGTTTCCCAGACTGGCTTTAGTGTGGGGTATCGACATAACTTTACGCCGAAGCTACGCGGTAACATGCGCTATGGTGAAGTCACGGTCGATAACGATGCAGATACTTCTATCGATATAAAAAGCGCTAACCTCATTTATAAGTATCTACCAGATCTCGATGTCGGTATTGAATGGCGAGATAGAAGTGAGACAACCCTTCCATGGAGAGTACAAGGACAAGAAGTCGAGGTCATGGCCCAATATAGATTCTAAATGACTACACGAGACAACGACTAAATAATAGCGAATGAGTAACGCCAATAAACGACCTTTATGCTCGCATATCAAATCACTCATTCGCTATAACAATCATCAAACTCAACAAGACACACAGTCAATATATAGATAACGACGTATTTTTTCTTTGCTACTTTCCTTAGTACACTTCCCTTACTGCTTAGTATTTTTGCTTCATTACTTGGCATGGCAGTAACGGCTTTATAAAATTAGTAATCCCTCGTTCAAACGGATAATATCCCACCTCTCTCGGACGTTACTTCAAATTCGATATCAACCGTTGAACGGTAGCCTTTAGCATAAGAACATTTTCGGCAGGTAGCCCTGCTAACATTTTGCTTTCAAAACCCATGGATTTTATCTTGCATCTTTCGTAAACCTCTTGCCCTTCCGGTGTCAATGCAATCAGCAGGATACGCCCATGATTGGGATCGTCAGATTTACTTATCCACCCTCGCTCTTCCATAGTTTTGACAATTTGATTGGATGCCTGAGGACTAATAAAAGATCTTGAAGCCAGCTTGGCGTTCGCCATTTCTCCATGTAAATGTAGGTTTGATAGCATGGTGAACTGAGGCAAGCTGACGCCTACCTCCAGCAGTGCTTCGCTGAGCTGTTGACTGATAAGCTTATCTATCTTTCCTATGCTATAACTGACGGTTGTGGCATTGTCGATGAGCTTATTTAATTGGAGGTCTTTCAATGCGTTTTCCTTACTCGACAGCACTAATAATTATAGCGCTATAAGATATTATCTTAATCTATTTCGCTATAAACCTCAATTTGTCTGCTTCATGACCGTATAGTGCTGTAGCTTCTTGTACTCGATTATTACGCAACTTGCGTTGATTGAGTGTTCCTTTATCCGTTTTTTCACCTTCAATGATGCTCGCTGGATTTTCCATCAAATAGATACGAGCGATACGTTTTGAGCTCGCGTCATAGCCCTCGTTAATCTTGTTTATAAAGTCGTTAAAATAGGTTTGTACAGCATCATGTTCTAACACTCTGGTCAGTTCAGTATCACTCAGACCTGTCATCTCACGCGCTATTTTTTCTTTAACGAAAATCAAAGCCCCTATTTCACTCTTGCCTTCACCGGTCAAAACCACGTCATCAATCAGCTCACCTTGTAATACGATACGGTTACGCAGCTCGCCGACATTGACAAAAGTACCTGTCATCAGTTTAAAATCTTCGGAGATGCGTCCATCATATACTAAGCCTTTATCGTAGCTATCAGGCTCGTATGGTTTAACGCCATCTCCTGTACAGTAAAAACCTTCTTCATCAAAACTGTCAGAAACTTGTGAGTCGATAGCATTATGTCGCCAGTAACCCGACATAACATGCGGCCCTCTAATACGTAACTCCAACTTGTCCTGTAGACGAACCAGTTTGACCTCTACGCCAGGCGCAGGAAAACCGACAAAGTTGGCCATTGCATTTGATGGTCCTGTGGTAAAGGTGCAAGACGGTGACGTTTCAGTCATGCCCAATCCTGCCATAATGCGAATCTTTTCACCGCAGTGTTGGTAGCTGATATCACCAAGCTCTTGCCATAACTCTTGCGATAGACTTGCTCCGCCGAAAAAAAACAAGTTGGTATGTTTAAAGAAATTATCACGTAATACATCGTCTTTTTTCAAAGCAGTTGCCAGCATCGCCCACCCTATCGGCACGTTAAAATATTGACTGGGAGAGATCTCTTTCAGGTTTCGGATGGTTTCGTCAAACTTGCCTGCCACAGGACGCCCATCATCAATGTAAAAAGTACCGCCGTTATATAGAGCTACGCCTAGATTATGACTGCCGCCAAAAGTATGATGCCAACTGAGCCAGTCGACTAATACAGGCGGATTATTTTCATCCAAGCATAGCGTTTGCTTGAGCATTTGCTGATTACTACAGAGCATACGATGAGTCGTAGGCACCACTTTAGGATCGCCTGTGGATCCTGAAGTAAATAGAAACTTCACAATACTATCGGCAGTGATTTTATAATGTCCTTGCTCGACCTCGTCAGTAGCCGCCGTCATCAGAAAATCATCAAAGTGCAGACATGACTGACCATCGATATTTCCTGTCGACGTGATGATAGGTTTGTCCAACTGACCGCACGCCTCAAGCTGGCGCAAAAACCCGTTGCCATCGCCTGCGTAAAAGAGCGCTGGTGTGAGCTTTTCAATAACATATTTTAGCTTATCAGGCGTGTTTGCAACCAATGAATAAGCAGGTGCTACTAATGTAAACGGTGCATTTGCAAGCATGGCACCGAACATCAGTAGAAACACTTCCAATGAGTTTTCAGACAATATCATCAATGGGCGATCGGCCGACAGATCGTATTTCAATAATGCTTGGGCAATATTGCGAGCCTTGTGCAACACCTCACCATAGGTCAATTCTATCCAATCACCACGCTTACCCGTTATTTCATCTAACTCGCGTTGTGCAATAAGCAGCCTGTTTGGATATTTTTCTGCATACTCATATAATTTATCAAACAAGCGCTCTGGATAATCCTGTATTTTTTCAACTGCAGTGATATAAATGGCATCATTTTTTTGGTCACTGCTGTGACGGACTAAGACATCGTGTCCACCAATAGCAACCGCTCGTTCTGGATAATCATGGTAGGTAAATTGGGTCATAAAATATTCCTTTATTTCTAATTGCTTCCTTCCTTTTTCTTCCTCGATGTTCCTTACATCAGATTGGATAGTGTTTTGGAGTACTACGCATAGTGACCCAGCGAAGTTCAGTGAACTCACTGATAGAGGCTTTGCTACCAAAACGACCATAACCACTAGATTTGACACCGCCAAATGGCATAGGTGCTTCATCGTCTACAGTGGCAGAATTGATGTGGCATATGCCGCTTTCGATACGTTTAGCAAGATTCATCGCTCGTCCAATATCTTGGCTAAAGATAGCAGCAGATAGCCCAAACTCTGAGGCATTGGCTTTTAGAATGGCTTCATCATCATCTGCTACTCGTTCTAAAGTACAGACAGGACCAAAGGACTCTTCTGTATAAATCTGCATCTCAGGAGAGATATGCTCTAACAGAATCGGGCTAACAGCTGTACCATTAAAAGCATAATCAGTAACGGCCTTAGCTCCTTTATTTTCTGCATCTTTCACCAAAGCTTTTATACGATCAGCGGCTTGCTGACTTATCACATGAGCGATGTGTACTTGATCCGTTGGCAAACCAGTGACAAAACCATCAATCTTTGATTTAAGATACTCAATCAGTTTGTCCGAAACTTTTTCATTGACCAGAACTCGCTCTGTACTCATACAGATTTGACCTTGATTGAAAAAAGCACCAAAAGCGATTGCATTGGCCGCTTCTTCGAGATCCGCGTCTTCACAGACAATAACGGGTGCCTTTCCTCCCAACTCTAAAATGACAGGCTTCAAGTATTCGGCACATTGTTTGGCAATGATTTTCCCGACGTGCGTAGAGCCTGTAAAGTTGATACGTTTGACAGCTGGATGTGCGATTAGCGCCGTTACTACACTGGGTGCATCTTCGCTACTATGCGTCACCAGATTGACGACACCTTCGCCCAATCCTGCATCGTTCAGGGTTTGGATCAATAGCTCATGAGTGGCAGGACAGTTTTCAGACGCTTTGAGTACCACTGTGTTGCCACAAGCCAACGGCATGGCAAGCGCTCGCGTCGCCAATATGATAGGAGCATTCCACGGTGCCATGCCTACCACTACGCCGCAAGGCACGCGCCAAGCCATTGCCATACGGCCTTCTGCATCGCTTGGGATAATATCGCCTTGAATCTGAGTGACCATCCCTGCCGCGTCGCGTAGCATATTGGCCGCTACCTGCACATTAAAGCCATACCATGCACCACTTGAGCCCATTTCAGTCATACCAATATCGACAAACTTGTCTGCTCTTGAAGCAAGTAAGTCGGCAGCTTTTAATAGACGTATTCTTTTTTCACTCGGTGGCAGTGCTGACCAAATTGGAAAAGCGGCGGCAGCAGCTTCAATCGCTTTATTTGCATCATTCGCCGTTCCAGCAGCGGCTTTGGTGACCACTTCACCAGTGGTGGGACCAATATGGTCAAAGGTGCTGTTATCGGTTGCGGGACACGATTTGCCGTTAATAATCATTTGGACTTGATGCATATTGGAGTTCCTTTTCCAGATAAGAGTAGAGGCTGTTTAAAATTTTCATGCGTTTTTGATTTAGTAAAATATTGAAAGCCCTTTCCTAGAAGGGCTTTACAACAGAGCATTATCATCGTTTTTATAGTTTGTTTTATAAAGCTATCGCTGTAAATCGTTTACCGCTTATAGGTTTGCAAGCCTGGTTTAATGCTTTTCTCATCAAGAAATTGACGCATACCCTCGGCACGTCCATTTTCTGGATCTCTCATGAGACACTGATCAAGTTTGGCATAGAGGTAATCTTCATTTTGATCCCAAGTCAACTCTCGGCAACGTTTGAAACCATTTTTTGCATAACGTAGTACCACTGGGTTTTTCTCCAAGAGTACTTTTGCGACCTTTTCCACCTCAGCTTTTAACTCATCAAGTGGCACGCTCTTATTGACCAAGCCCATCTGTTCCGCTTTTTTACCTTTGAATGGCTCACCAGTCATAATGTAATACAAAGACTCACGATGCCCGACGGTATCAGCCATGGCTTTACTTACCAGATTGCCAGGCGGTATACCCCAATTAATCTCTGATAATCCAAAAGTCGCTTCATCAGCACAATAGGCAAGATCACAAGCCACTAGTGGTGAAAAGCCACCACCGAAACACCAGCCGTTGACCATCGCAATGGTCGGCTTATTGTACATACGTAGGAGCTGCCATTGCCATCTACAAGCATCGCGGCGGGTCTTTTCTTGGGCAATTTCAGGTTGACCGTCCGTCTCACGGAAATACTCTTTTAGATCCATTCCTGCTGTCCATGCACTTCCCTCACCAGTAAGCACAACGACACCTGCATCTGCATCTTGTTCTAATGTCTCTAACACTTCTATCATTTCTCGATTGAGTGTTGGACTCATGCAATTGCGTTGCTCTGGACGATTGAAAGTCACCCAAGCGATACTGTCTGTTACTTCTACTTTGACAGTTGTCCAGCGGTTTTCGTAATCTGACATAACGTGCTCCATTGTTTGTTGTTGTACTTTCCTTAGGCGGTATAAGTAAGCGTGATCTAAAGTAATGATATCTATTGGAAGATAGGTAAATTAAAAGATAAGTAACTTGATAATTTATAAAATTATTTATCAATACCTTGACATCAATTCTTAGATTATATTATCAACAAACTTTATAACATGTAAAGACGTTTTTGGATAATTTGTCATAAATATACAAG